>CAKQMV010000004.1 GCA_934255135.1 uncultured Clostridia bacterium
CTATCCATTTCGCACCTCCATGTTATTTGTAGTATATCATCTTTTTTATGACTCTACTTTTTGGGGTGCACCTCAAACAAAGCCTTTTGATAAAGAATTGCAGGTTGTTCGATGTCCAAGAAACTATGAATTATGCGGATCTGGACAGGAGGGGTGTCCAAGAATTAAAGGAAGATACAGATCTGGACAAGAGCGCTGTCCAGATATTTATGAAAGTAGCAATTATAGCCACAACTAACCCTTTCGAACTTCCACACCTAGCAAAGTTCAGAGTACTTAGCAGCCAGCAGCCAGCAGCAATACAAAAGCACCCGTGCGGGTGCTTTCGTCTTAATTATTTATTTGTCTTCCGGCCATGGGTTGTCCTTAGCAGCTTTGTCGTGTTGGGCCTGTGTCTTAGAGAAGATTACTGTGCCGTCTGGGCAGCCGTAGAAGAACAGGTAGTCTGTCTTATCATAGTTGATTACTGCATCTATTCTTGAGTCGAGGACTGCACAGATTGGGCTTGGTGGAAGTCCTGCATGCTTTCTGGTGTTGTATGGAGAGTCGTTATCTAGCTGACTCTGCTTTAGGTTAACCTTGTCCTCCTGGTAGATGTAGTTTACTGTTACGTCGCTTCCGAGTGACATCTTCTTCTTGAGTCTGTTCATGAATACACCAGCTACTGTTGGAAGATCCTTGTCGATATCTCCGCCTTCCTTTGTGACGATTGATGTCATTGTCAGAAACTCGTGTACTGAGAAGCCAAGCTTCTTGATGTCAGCCTTACGTGGTGTAAGCTCGCTATCCATTCTGTCTAGGAACATCCTTGTTGCTCCCTCGAGAGTTGAATTCTCGTCAGTTATGAAGTAGGTGTCAGCGTAGAAGTAGCCCTCAAGCGGATAGAGAATATCCTTGTCTAGGATGTCGTCTGTCAGGAACCAGTATTCCTTGATGAGCTCCTTAAGGAACTTCTTGTCTGACCACTTCTTCAGAATCTCCTTCTTGGTGTAAGGAAGCTCCGCTGCCATCGCCTCAGCAACCTGCGGGATTCTGTATCCGGCGATAATGTTGATGCTCTGCTTTGACACGTACTCAAAGTCGCCAGTGTTAATCGCCTTCATCATCTCAGGGAATGACATGCTCTTGTTAAAAACATATGTGTTCGCCTGAAGAGAATTGTATCCTCCAATCCTGGTGTTGACCTTCGCGCAAAAAGTGTTTCGAACGAGTCCCGCTTCGTCGAGGATGTATTCTACCTGGCTGGCGCCAGTTCCTGTCGGAATGCTTACGGTGATGCTCTCCTTATCGTTCTTGTCAACGCATCTTAAACCGAGAGTGTAGTAGCCAAGTCCGATGACCAGAATTGCAAGAACTGCGAGGACACCGAAGACTACAGGCTTCTGTTTCTTCTTGATTATGAGCTTGCTCATAGAAATCTCCTTATTTTTCACAAAAATATCATCATATTTATTATATTATAATTCAACTTATTATATTATAAATGGTAATATATGTATATGAATTCATGCAAAAGAATAACTATCGGAATACTTGCACACGTAGATGCAGGAAAGACTACCCTTTCAGAGTCTTTGCTGTATCTTTGTGGTGCAATAAGACAGGCAGGGCGTGTAGACCATAAGGATACATTCCTTGATACAGCTGAGCTTGAAAGAGAGAGAGGAATTACTATTTTCTCAAAGCAGGCGGAGCTTACCTGTGGAGATACCGAGGTTATTCTGCTCGATACACCAGGACACGTGGACTTCAGTGCGGAGATGGAGAGAGCGCTGTCTGTACTTGATTATGCCGTGCTGGTTGTAAGCGGAAGAGAGGGCGTGCAGGGGCACACTGTGACACTGTGGAAGCTACTTGAGACTTACAGTATTCCTACATTTATATGGGTCAATAAGATGGATATGGATGGAGCGTATCCGGATACAATTTTAGATGACCTCCGAGAGAACCTCTCGGAGAACATTGCTAGAAGAGATGACTACGAGCAGATTGCTATGTGCGAAGCGGGACTTCTCGACGAGTACATAGAGAATGACAGAATCGATGATACGTCGATAGCAGAGGCGATGAGACGAAGAAGCTTTTGCCCGGTGTTCTTCGGATCAGCTCTTAAGATGGATGGTGTGGACGAGCTTATCAAGGCAATTGATGAACTTACAATTGAGGAGCCTTCGAAGGTAGATTTTGGAGCGAAGGTATTTAAGATAACAAGGGATGCGAAGGGCGAGAGACTGACGCACATGAAGCTTACCGGCGGCAGCTTGTCTGTAAGAGAAAATATCGAACAGATCGGAGAGAAGGTCAGCCAGATCCGGATTTATTCAGGTGATAAATTCAGAACAGTAGAGACTGCAGAGGCTGGAAGGATTGTGCAGGTCACAGGACTTAACGGAACCTGGGCCGGCCAGGGACTTGGATGCGAAGCTGATGCACACGAGGCGGTGCTTGAACCGGTGCTCTCCTATGGAATTATTTTGCCAGAGGGCGTTAATGTATCGGAATTTCTTACAAAGCTTCGAACTATCGAGGAAGAGGATCCGATGCTTTCTGTTCAGTGGTCAGAGCAGCTTCAGGAGGTTCAGCTCAGACTGATGGGTGAGGTTCAGCTCGACATTATCAGGACACAGATTCGCGAGAGAACTGGCGTAAGCTGCGAGTTTACCGATGGAAGGATTGCGTATAGAGAGACTGTAACAGATAGTGTTTATGGATACGGGCATTTCGAGCCATTAAGACATTATGCAGAGGTTGCACTCAGGATCGATCCGTTGCCAAAGGGATCAGGCGTGGAGTTTGCGACTGAGGCAGACGAAGACAGTTTTGACCTTAACTGGCAGAGACTGGTTCTGACGCATTTTGCTGAGAAGGAACATATCGGAACGCTAGCGGGATTTCCGATTACTGATGTGAGACTAGTTTTGCTTGACGGACGAGCTCATAAGAAGCATACTGAGGGCGGCGACTTCAGACAGGCGACATACAGAGGAATTAGGCAGGCTCTTAGAACTGCAGCAGCAGAGGGCAAGGCAGAGCTTCTCGAACCATGGTATGAGTTCTCGCTTTCGGTTCCATCTGAGTTTATCGGACGTGCTATGACTGATGTAAGAAGGATGTCTGGTGAATTCGAACCACCAGTTACTTCGGCGGCTGGTATCTCGAAGCTAAACGGTAGAGCTCCGGTGTCTGAGATGAGATCTTATGCCAAGGAACTGGCGGCTTTTACAAAGGGCTACGGAACCATTGCTCTTAGAAGTGCGGGATACGATGTATGTCATAATTCTGCTGAGGTTATTTCTGAGATCGGCTATGATGCAGACCGCGATATTGAAAACACTGCGGATTCAGTATTCTGCTCGCACGGAGCAGGAGTGAATGTGGCATGGGATGAGGTTCCGCTTCATGTTCATATTGAACCGGTTAAGAATAGGCCTGCAGCAGCAAAAGCGCCAACAGGCAGTAGGGTAGCAGGTTCACAGAATAATAAATCAGAAGACGAGACGCTTAAAGAGATTTTTGAAAGAACTTATGGCCCGGAGAAGAAGAAATCGGGCGGAGCAGCATTCGTCAGACCGACGGAGAATGTGAAACCGACGAAGCCATTTGAACTTCTGCCAGAGTACATACTGGTAGACGGATATAATGTAATTTTTGCATGGGAGGAGCTTCGCGAACTTGCGAAATCAAATATCGACTCGGCAAGAGAGGCTCTGATTGAGATACTTTGTAACTACAGAGGAACAATAGACAGCGAGATTATAGTTGTTTTTGACGCGTACAGAGTAAGCGGTGGCGAGAGAAGAAACGAGATGCAGCGAAACATCAGGGTGGTTTACACTGGTGAGGCAGAGTCTGCAGATGCGTTTATCGAAAGGGAGACCTTCGAGATTAAGAAACAGAAATACAGAGTCAGAGTTGTGACTAAGGACGTTGCGGAACAGATTATTGTTATGAATAACAACGCTACAGCTGTTTCACCAGAGGCCTTCAGACGTGAGATTGATAGCGCAGAAGAGGCGACAAGAGAGTGGCTCGAAGATTATAAGATGAAGCTAAGGCTAAGAAGCAGAAATACTATTGAGCTTTAGACGAGAGGTGCGTATGAAGAAGTTAAAATTAGTGCCCGCGCTGGCGGTTATGATGATGGTTCTTGCTCTTACCATTTCTGCGTGCAGTGTCAAGGACAAAACGGGCGATGATGGAGATGCGAAGGATACCGCATACCCGATTACGATTCTCATTCCTGAGGATGGCGAACATGTTGACACGCTTAACAAGTCCGTTCGTAAATTATACAAGAACTATAAGAGCGGAGCCTCAGAGAAGTACTACAATAAGGATGATGACTACAATTCAGTTCCTGTAGAGCTTAACTGGGAAGATGTTGATGGTGCAGAAGAATACACTGTATCAATCAGCACATCTAAGGACATGACAGACCCAAAGACATTCAAGGTGAAGAAATCTGAGCTTGATTTGTACAATCTTGACATGAGTACAAGATACTACTGGAATGTAAAGGCAACAGGAAGTGACGGTGATCATGAATCAGATACTCAGTTCTTTGAGACTGAGGAGGGACCTATGATTCCTACAGTTGCAGGAGTATCGAACATCAGAGATTTTGGCGGTGACAAGGTTGCTGCAATGCCTGCAGGCGAGGGAGATAGCGGAACTACTGGCGGCGTTGTTAAGACTGGAATGATTCTGAGAAGCGGACAGCTTGATGACATCAAGAATTCAGGAATCAAGTATCTTGTGAAGACCTACGGTGTCAAGACAGATCTTGACCTTCGTGAGTATGGCGAGGGCAATGCCGGATACGGCTCACCACTTGGAGATAATGTTAACTACATTAATATAAGTGGTGTTGAGTATTCAGAAGCAATTGACTCAGGCGAGGGCAAGGATACAATGGGTCAGGAACTGAAGGCTTTTGCAGACAGGGATAACTATCCGATTGTAATGCACTGCATTTACGGAAGAGATCGAACAGGAACCTTGACTTTTGTCCTTAAGGCTCTTCTTGGCGTGAGTGAGAATGAGATTATGAAGGACTACGAGCTTTCACTTCTGAGCAGCGGTGCTTACACTAAGAGAAGTGCAGAGACGTGCATTGTCAGCATGAAGAATTTTGCAGACAAGCTCAGACGTTATCAGGATGACGAGAGCTCATCACTTCAAGACTGCGCAATGGCATACGCCAAGGACTGCGGCCTGTCGAATAAAGAGATTACTGCAATACAGAAGCTTCTCATAGAAGAAGAGTAATATATGAAATACGAATGCATTATTATAGGCGGAGGTGCGTCAGGCTTAATGGCGGCTTCCGCACTTAAATTGAATAAAAGGGGAATAATTCTCGAAGGTACAAGCAGGCTTGGAACCAAGCTTCTGATGAGTGGCGGAGGTCACTGCAATATCACGCATGACGGCTCCATCAAGGAATTCGTTGGAGCTTACGGCGAGAACGGCAAGAAGGTCAGAAAGCTTCTCTATCGTCACAGCAACGAGGAGCTCATCAATCTTCTTGAGTCCGAAGGAGTCGCGGTCAAAAGTGACGAAGATGGTAGAGTGTTTCCCGCTTCGATGAAGTCACAGGATATCCTCGATGTTTTCGTGCGTCGTGCGAAGAGAAATGGATGGGAAATCAGAACCTCCGCGAAGGTTTGTTCAATTAAACCAGGTGACGATGAAATTGTAATTAAACTTGCTTCGGGTGACGAGCTTACTTGCAGCAGGGTTATTCTTGCTGGAGGCGGCATCACTTACCCAGGCACTGGCTCAGATGGAAGCCTTCACGAAATTGTGAAGCGAGATTTAGGAATTGAAGTTACATCTCTGGTGCCTGCACTAAGACCTGTTGAAGTGGAAGGATATCCTTATGCTGAACTGGCAGGACTTTCGATTCCTAGGGTTAAGGTCACAGTAAAGAGACATGGCAAGAAGGATGCTTCATGGACAGGCGATATGCTACTTGCTCATAGAGAATTTACCGGCCCTGTTATGCTTGCGGCGTCGCGTGCTTCGGAGGCTGGAGCAGAGATATTGATTAACTATACTGCAGGAAATGATATTGAAAGATCTGAGCGTGCGCTTGAAATAATCAGAAGCGCAATGAAAAGAAGTGGCAAAGCACTCCATACAATCGCAGCTGAGGAGCTTGGTATTCCGAAAAGACTCGCAAGCGCTCTGGCCGAAAGAGCGGGATCACCAGAAAAGCTCGCTAAGCTTGTGACAGAGGATTCCTTTAAGGTGTCGGATGCGAAGGCTGATCTTCGCAAGGCGATGGTAACACGCGGAGGTATTCCTCTAGATAAGGAATGTGGAGCTGATCCAAAGACTCTCGAACTTGCTGGCGTGCCTGGATGCTATGCTATTGGAGAACTTCTTGATGTCGATGGTGCAACTGGAGGGTACAATCTGCAGTTCGCATATTCATCTGCTTGCGCTGCAGCTGATCATATAGGGGGACAGATGTGACGAATTCTTCACTCAATTTTTACACATCTGTATGTTGTTGTATTATGTGAAGTGCGTTAAAATATAAGACCGTATGAACAGTATGATTAAAGAAAAATTGGAAATTCATTATCCAGATTCAATAATAAATCAACACATTGACTGTAATATAACGGTGCAATAGGTATGAAAGGAGACAGCGACGTGGCTCGTGTAGATAGAAATAAGAAGAAAGAAGTGCTTGAAACACTTAAAGAGAACGACAAGAAGACTAATATCAGACTGATAATCTTCGTTCTGGCCATAATTTTTGTGCTGATTTTTCTGTTCAACCTGTTAAGACCAATGCTCAGTGCGTCTGTTAAGGATGGAGAGGTTTCGGATAATATCAAGACTGTAGAGGCGATTCAGACTGCAGAGGTTAAGTCTGTAGAGACTGCAGTTAAGCAGATGGAAGCAAGCTATGAGCACGACAGCTCTTCCGGAATCAGGGTTAAGTACAGAAGAAAGTTTGCAGATTCAATCATCCTTGGAGATTCTCTTACTGAGGGTCTGGTTGTATATGGCTGGCTTCCTGAGTCAGTTGTTTATGCTGATATCGGTGGAAGCATTTCACAGGGTGAGGCGAAATTCAAGAAGGCGGCTAAGACACTTCCTGAGCACGCATTCTTTGCGTATGGAATGAATGATATGGGTAACTATGCCGGTGATGAGACTGCTTTTGTAAAGCAGTACAGCAAGCTGCTTAAGCAGTTCGGTAAGATCAGCCCTGATACAGAGATAAATGTCTGCAGCATCACAGCCCCAACTGCTGCTGCACAGAAGGGTAACAAGTCCATCAGAGCATATAAGAGATTTAACAAGGCAATCAAGAAGATGTGCAAGGACGAGGGTTACAATTTCATTAACGTTACTGACATTCTCGAGACTCACAAGAATCTCTATGAGGGTGATGGTATTCATGCTAAGCCTGAGTACTATCCATACTGGATGAAGAGAGTTGTCAGTGAGAGCGGACTATAGACGGAGACAACGAGTATTAATGAGTGGTGAATTTAGAAACGAGAACAAAGGTAAAGACCCATCTCAGGGCTTTACAATAGATAAACACAAGGCAATCAAGGCAGGTTTTATCCTTGCCCTGATTGTTTTTCTTGCTCTGATTTACGGAGCTAACAGAACTAATGATGTAGATCTTAGCAAGCTTGAGAAGACAATTGTTAAGGAGTGCAACCTGAACCAGGAGATGTCGAAGGCATCAGATAGAGACCTTGCAAGATTCCTTGGAATCGATGCTGAGAGTGTGAAGCAGGTTGTATACTACAGGAGCACTAAGGAGCTTGCAGTTGAGGAGCTTCTTATTGTAAAGACTGATTCAACATCAGCAGCCAATGCAATCGGTGAGGCTGTTGAGTCCAGAGTCAAGTCACAGATAGACACGTATGCAAGCTACGGACCTGCGCAGGTAGCTCAGCTAGAAAACTGTATCAAGTACAGGGTCGGTCCGTATTATTTCTATTGCACATCCGATAACGCTGCGAAGTACGAGGAGGTATTTGACAATGCTGTTCAGTAGTATTATTTTCCTCTTCTATTTTCTGCCGATTACGGTTGCAGTTTATTTCCTGATTCCGAAGTCACGCCTTAACTGGCGTAATATCTGGCTTCTTATTGCCAGTCTATTCTTCTATGGCTGGGGCGAGCCTGTGTATATCATCCTTATGATATACAGTGCTGCCTTTAACTACTATATGGCCAAGGAGATAGACCGTGAGAAGACGGAGGGCGGAACAGGTAAGCGAAATATGATTTTTGCCCTTGTGATGAATCTTCTCATCCTCGGCTTCTTTAAGTATTTCGGATTCCTGATGGATACGATCAACGGAATTACAGGACTGTCGCTTAGCTACACTGCTCTGCCGCTTCCTATTGGTATTTCGTTCTATACATTCCAGGGTCTGTCGTATATCTTTGATGTTTACAGAGGCAAGGTTAAGGTTCAGAAGAATCCGCTGTCGGTTGCGCTTTATCTTGCGCTGTTCCCACAGCTGATTGCAGGACCTATCGTTAATTATAGAGATATCGAGCTTCAGCTTGACGACAGAACATGTAGTGCTGAGAAGTTCGGACAGGGCGCGTTCAGATTTTCTGTCGGAATGGGTAAGAAGGTTATACTTGCTAATAACCTCGGAGCTTTGTATGACTATGTAAGCTCACTTCCTGACAGCAAGATGACAGTAGTTACAGTGTGGATCGGAATTCTTGCATATACTATGCAGATTTATTTCGACTTCAGTGGATATTCTGACATGGCCATCGGTCTTGGAAGAATGTTCGGATTCGAGTTCCTTGAGAACTTCAACTATCCTTATATAGCTAAGAGTATTACTGACTTCTGGAGAAGATGGCACATGTCACTTTCCAGCTGGTTCAGAGATTATGTTTATATTCCGCTTGGCGGAAACAGGGTTCCTGTTAAGAGACATATCCTCAATCTTCTGATAGTTTGGTCACTTACAGGTCTCTGGCATGGTGCGAGCTGGAACTTCGTAGCCTGGGGTACATATTTCGGAGTACTTCTTATCTTAGAGAAGTACGTATTCGGTAAGGCTCTTGCGAAGCTTCCGTCATGGACTCAGCACGTTTACACAATGCTAATTGTAATTGTCAGCTGGGTATTCTTCAGCATCACAGACATCAATGCGGCGTTTGCATACCTTGGCAGAATGTTCGGTATCGGCGCGGCGGGATTTGCCGACAAGACAACACTCTTCCTTCTGAGGAGCAACCTTATACTTCTGGTTGTTTCTGCTTTTGGCAGCACACAGGTTATGAAGGGGGAACTCGAGAGAATGCAGAAGAATTTCCGCTGGTTCGGAGTGGCGTATATTTTCGTTGTACTGACTATATCGGTTTCATACCTGATTTTCGGTTCGTACAATCCATTCCTGTATTTCAGATTCTAAGTGGGAGACTGACAGGTGAGTAAAAAGAAGAATTCAGGAAAAAAGAATAAGAACGCGGAAAAGAAGCAGAATTATCAGAAGCAGCAGAAGCAGATGGCTCAGAAGAAGAGTCCTGTGGAACAGGAAGCTGTGGAGCAGCAGGTTTCGGAAGAACTGCATAGACTGGCTGATCAGCAGAAACGGGCTGCAAAGCAGGAATCGTGGGATACACTGATTGCCTCTTCAGATGATCAGGCCAGGAGTTCGATGGATTCACTCAATTCATGGAATACTCTGATCGTTGCAGATAGTGCGGAGAGGAATTCATGGAACACTCTTATTACGTCTGGGGATGAATCAGGTAAGAAAGCTTCAGGAGATTCTGGTGACGAGGATGAGAATTCGAAGAAGAGATTTAAGCTTTCCAAGAAGCAGGCTGGAATCAAGCGAAGTGGAGATGCACTTTCGGCTGCATTTTTCTGTGCGCTGATTATGTTCGTTTTCGTAATAACAATTATTGTTCCGGATAGAGATTTCTCTGAGAATGAGAATAGAATGCTTCAGAGTGTCCCTAAGGTTACTTCAGAGATGTATCTTAATGGAACTCTTGGAAGTAAATTTGAGAAGTACGCGAGTGACCAGTTCGTGCTAAGAGATGCATTTATCCGCGTAAAGTCAGCATTTGATTCAGTTGCAGGTGTAGTCAAGTCAAATGGTGTGTGGAAGGGAAGAAGCGGATATCTTATTGAGGATACAACTGTTCCTGCTGATGACTTTATGGACCAGACAGTTTCAGCAATTGCGAAGTTTAAGAAGAAGAATTCAAATCTAAGGATGAGCTTCCTTCTTGCACCGAATGCTGTAAACATCATGAAGAAGAAGCTTCCTTTCGGTGCTAATCCGGTTGATCAGAATAAGTACATGGATGAGTTCTATGCAGGTATCAAGAATGCAGGAATAAATACAATTGATGTAAGAGATTCGTTTAATGAGGCTGCAGCTGACAAGACTCAGCTTTATTACAAGACTGACCACCACTGGAACTGCAATGGTGCAGCGCTTGCGTTTGATGCGATTAGAGAGAATATGAAGCTTGGCGATGAGTATGACTTCAAGCTCTATCCTGTTTCGAACAGCTTCGTTGGAACTCTTTCGTCGAAGAGTGGTTTCACTGTAGGCCGTAAGGATATGATTGCTGTTCCTTCAAGAGACAAGGGTGAGAACAAGAATTCGGTATACTACTTCCCAGATGAGAAGAAGAAGACTACTGAATACTACAGAATGAAGAATCTTAAGACTAAGGATGCGTACAGTGTATTCGGTGGAACCAACCACGCGATGTACACTATCAAGACTCCAGTCAAGGGAAATAAGAGACTTCTTCTTATCAAGGACTCATATGCTAACAGCGTAATCCCATATCTGACACAGTACTACACTGAGATTACTGTAGTGGATCCAAGATACTACTTTGACAGCGTTCAGGACATAATTGACATCGATGGTATAAGTGATGTACTCTTTTTGTACAACGCAAATACATTCTTCGGAGACAACTCATTAAGACAGATGCTCGAAGAGGATGTTAAGTAGAATATGGTGCAAGCGCCTGCGGCGATGTGCCGGAGTGAGCTTGAACGATATGAAGAGATATAATAGTAAATTAAACAGAACTGATAGATGCGACCCAAGCGGCGATTCATGCAGGAATAGAATCGCCGACTGCGGCCGCTTTTATAATGGGGAAAGTGCTGTTTTGTCGACAGTTGCGGCACTGCTGCTTATTGTTGTTATTCTGCTGACATCGGCAGAGCTGCTGACGGTAACATTCGGTGACGCATGGTTCAGGCATGAGTTTTCTAAATACAGTGTGCTTGAGAATGTGCGCGGTGAGCTAGATATGGGTGAGGCTTGCGATGTTATGTCAGATATTATGGATTACATGCTTGGTGATTCTGGCTCGCTTGATATTGAGTATGTGCGCGATGGTGATCGGGTACAGT
This sequence comes from uncultured Clostridia bacterium, assembly GCA_934255135.1. GTDB lineage: Bacteria > Bacillota > Clostridia > Peptostreptococcales > Anaerovoracaceae > Crickella. Next base: position 11,408 of record CAKQMV010000004.1, read on the forward strand.
TTCTGAGTAATGATGTAGCAGAGCATCTTAGGGATTGCAGAGAAATAACTGATAAGCTTAAGCTTGTCAGAATTGTATGCGTGACTGGATTCCTTATTTGTGTGGCGATGTGTAAGAGGAAACAAAATCACGAGAGTGAGCAGACATGCGGCACCAGTGACGCTGGGCTTCGCCTTAGGTTCCGTGGACTTGCATATGCGGTTATTGTGATAGGCGTGCTTGCATTTATTGTGTGGGCAGCTGCTGGCGGAAGTTTTGATGCAGCTTTTATTGGTTTTCATAAGCTGTTTTTCGATAATGACCTGTGGCTTATCGATCCTGAAGTTGATGATCTGATTAATCTGTTACCGGTTGGGTTCTTTAGAGATACTGTAATTGCCGTGGGCTGGATGACAGGAGTTGGAACCGTCATGATATGGGCTCTTGTGTGCAAGTGGGATTCTAGATAAGTATAAAATCCATAAAAAACGCAAAATGTACTGATCGCAATATTGTGAGAGTTCGGCAAATAGTGATAAAGTTATATAGTTATATATGTATAGATAAACAACTGGCAGAAAGGTGTTTGAGATATGATTATTAACCTGAAGAATGGAACAAAGCCACTTAAAAGAATTACAGATCCTTACAAGTGCAGCAGCAGAAGGTTCCATCCTGAGGATACTATAATTGAGATTGGCGGAAGAGCTTTAGCTGATGGCACGAAGGTTGACGCGGTGAAGGTTGGCGGCGGCAATTTTGTGATGATTGCAGGTCCTTGCTCTGTTGAGAGTGATGAGCAGGTCATTGAAATTGCAAGAGCTGTCAAGAGGGCTGGTGCTAATATGCTGAGGGGCGGAGCCTTTAAGCCTAGAACTTCGCCTTATGATTTTCAGGGACTTAAGGAGACTGGCCTTGAATATCTGAAAGAAGCAAGAAGAGTAACAGGACTTCCGATTGTGTCGGAAATTATGGGTGTTGGAGATCTTGAGCTTTTTGGCGATATAGATGTGATACAGGTCGGTGCAAGGAATATGCAGAATTTTGACCTTCTAAGAGAGCTTGGCAGAATGGACAGACCTGTTCTTCTGAAGAGAGGGCAGAGTGCAACACTTAAGGAGCTTATGCTTGCAGCAGAGTACATTATGGATGAGGGAAACAAGAATGTAATTTTGTGCGAACGAGGCATCAGGACTTTTAGTGATTATACGAGAAATACGCTTGATCTGTCTGCAGTTCCGGTTCTTCATGAACTGACACATCTGCCGGTTATCGTGGATCCAAGTCATGCAACCGGAATAGCGAAGCTTGTCAGACCTATGGCGAGAGCTGCTGCATCGTGCGGTGCTGATGGACTGATGATTGAGGTTCATAACGATCCTGTTAATGCGCTGTGCGATGGAGCGCAGTCTATTACGCCTGAGCAGTACGGTGAGCTTGCAAAGGATATCGAAGCAATACAAGCTATTCGAAGATGGTAAGAATTTATGATTAATGTGAGAATAAATGCATCAACTGAATATGAGGTGCTAATTGGAGAAGGACTGCTTGCAGATGCGGGTATGTATATAAATAGAGCGGTCTCTGACGCGAAGACGCTTGCTGTGATATCTGACAGCAATGTGTATCCGACTTATGGCGCGAGGGTAGAAGCAAGCCTGGCAGATGCGGGGTTTGATGTTATAACACATGTAATCAAGGCTGGCGAGGAGCACAAGAATCTTGAGACGTATGGCGAGATTCTCTCTGTGCTTTCTGAAAATAGGCTCGGTCGAAATGATGCAATAATCGCACTTGGCGGTGGTGTGGTCGGAGACCTTGCGGGCTTTGCTGCTGCGACTTATATGCGCGGAATCCGTTATGTGCAGATTCCGACAACACTGCTTGCGGCTGTCGATTCTTCTGTGGGCGGTAAGACTGCGATTGATCTTCCCGCGGGCAAAAACCTCGCAGGGGCGTTCCATCAGCCTTCGCTGGTACTCTGTGACACGGAGACTCTCGAGACATTGACATTCGACGCGTTCAGAGACGGATGCGCGGAAGTGATAAAGTATGCTGTTTTGGCCGATGAAGAGATGTTCGAATCTTTAATGGAGGTCATGGTTGAGGAAAATATTGAGGACGTGATCGCAGCCTGCGTATCGATGAAGCGTGATTTCGTGATGGCAGACGAGTTTGACAAGGGGCAGAGGATGCTTCTGAATCTGGGCCATACCTTAGGTCATGCTGTCGAGAAGCTTAGTGATTACGGGATGTCACACGGGAAGGCAGTTGCGATTGGTATGAATATGATTGCGCGTGCGGCGATGCGACACGGCATCTGTACTGAATATGTGCCCTATATGATTGAGAGGATTTGCGAGCAGTACAGTTTGCCGACAGAGACAGATTTCGCGGCGAATGAGATTGCTAAGGCTGCACTTACGGACAAAAAGGCGACTGGAGATTCTATCAGTCTCGTGGTGCCGGAGGAAATTGGGCGCTGCAGAGTTATTAAGGTGAAGCTGGAGGATTTAGATAAGTGGTGCGTATAGAGGTGCCTTCATCAAAGTCAGAGGTGCATAGACTGCTGATTGCGGCAGCTTTGTGCGATGGCGACGTAGAGGTTGAATACAAGGGTGAGTCAGGGGATATTCGTGCGACGAAGAGATGTCTCGAGGCGCTTAGAAATGGCGGCGGGGATCTTTATGTTGGTGAGTCCGGATCTACGCTTAGATTTATGCTTGCGGTAGCAGGCGCCCTTGGAGCGAGGGTAACTTTTCATATGGAGGGGCGCCTGCCGGAAAGACCGCTTGAGCCATATGATGAGGAGCTTATGGCTCACAACCTGGATATCCATAAGGAAGGAAGCCTGCTTTATGTAAGAGGAAAGCTTAAGGCAGGTGAGTACAGGCTACCTGGCAACGTGTCATCACAGTATGTGACCGGCTTGCTGCTGACGCTGCCAATTCTTGAAGGAGGAAGCCGCCTTATTGTGACTAAACCGATTGAGTCGGCTCATTATATAGATATAACTACTGATGTTCTTGATATGTCCGGGATTATTTATAGTAAGACCGAGACTGCTGAGGGTATTTGCTACGAGATTCCCGGTGGGCAGACCTACAGGCTTCCGCAGGTAGTGACGGCTGAGGGCGATTATTCGGCGGCAGCTTTCTGGATGTGTCTTGGGGCAATTACTGATGATGGAATCCGCGTGAGCGGACTCAATACGAGCTCATCGCAAGGCGACAGGAAGGTGGTAGAAATCCTTAGGGATTTCGGCGCTTCTGTTACAGAGCTTGAGGATGGATATGAAGTTAAGGGCGGAATGCTTAAGGGAACCGTCGTCGATGCATCACAGGTTCCAGATCTTGTGCCGGCACTGGCTGTGGTAGCGGCCTGCTCGGCAGGCCGCACCGATTTTGTTTCGGCAGCGCGGCTCAGACTCAAGGAGTCTGACCGCATTCGCAGCACAGCTGCGATGGCCCGCGCCTTCGGCGCGGACGCTGCCGAGCTGCCGGATGGCATCGTGATTACCGGCAGGGGCGCGCATGACAGCGCATCAGACGCGCGCCATCCGCTAGCGCCGCGCCTTAAGGGCGGCTGTGTGGTTGATTCGTATGGCGATCACAGAATCGCTATGGCGGCGGGTATTGCCTCAGTTGTTGCTGATGGCGAAGTAACTATTACTGATAAGGGGTGCGTAGCGAAGTCGTACCCGGGATTCTGGGAGGATCTGGATGAGTACTTATCACGGAAGAACAATTGATATGGCAATTAGGGGCACATCCCATGCGCCTGAAATAGGAGTAGCGGCTTATGGCTTTCCTGCAGGTGAGCAGGTTGACATTGCAGAACTTAAAGCCTTCCTTAAGAGAAGGGCACCAGGACAGAATGAGCTTAGTACGTCCAGACACGAGCCGGACGAGCCAATTTTCCTATCAGGACTTGATGAAGACGGAAGACTCGATGGCAAGACTTTAGAAGCAATTATCAGAAATACAGATATCAGGTCTAAAGACTACGAGCAGCTTCGTAAGACTCCACGTCCTGGTCATGCAGATTATACCGCCGAGGTTAAGTACCAGGATGACTGGGATCCAAACGGCGGTGGACAATTCTCAGGTCGAATGACCGCACCGCTTTGCATTGCCGGCGGGATAGCGAAGCAGCTTCTTGCTGCGCGCGGCATCAGGATCACAGCGAAGGTGCGTAGCGTAGCAGGCATTACAAATGATGTGCCTGCGATGAAGCAGGCAATCCTTGATGCAAGATCGGAGGGTGATTCAGTTGGCGGCATCGTTATGTGTGAGATTACAGGCATGCCGGTAGGAATAGGAGGACCGCTCTTCGATGGAATAGAAGGCGAGTTATCTAAGATGCTCTATGCGATACCAGGCGTTAAGGGCGTAAGCTTTGGAGCGGGTTTTCGTGCAGCTGGAATGCGTGGAAGCGAGAACAACGATGCTTTCGCAGTGCAAGACGGCAAGGTCGTAACAGAAACTAACAATGCCGGCGGAATCCTCGGAGGAATCAGCAGCGGAATGCCGATTCAAATGAATGTTGCGTTTAAGCCAACACCATCGATTGCGAAGAAGCAGCGAACTGTAAACCTCGAAACTATGGAAAATGCAGAAATCGAGATTACAGGTCGTCACGATCCATGTATTGTCCTCAGAGCGCTGCCTGTTGTAGAGGCAGCAACTGCTATTGTGATGCTCGATATGATGCTTGAGGAAGAGCGCAGGATCAGGCATCGATATCAGTTTGACGAACAGGGAGAGCTGTCACTTGCGGAATGCCGGAGAGTCATTGACGAGATTGACAGCGAGATGGTCACACTTTTTGCCAGAAGAATGAAGATATCTGAATATGTTGCGGCATACAAGGAAGCGCGCGACATGGCAATTTATGATGAGGAGCGCGAGAATGAGAAGCTTCAGGATGTGGCATCTCGAGTCGATCCTGAATATGAGGAATATGTAGTATCGCTTTACTCGCATATTATGCAGCTTTCAAGACTCAGACAGGCACAGGTCATACATGAGGATGACAAACATCCCCAATATATATAACAAAAGGATATTTTAATGAAGAAAAGAATCTGCGGCCTTCTTGGTGAGAAGCTTTCACACACCTTCTCACCGGCCATTCATGCCGAGCTGGCAGATTATGAATACAGAATTTTCGAAAGGCGCGAGGACGAGCTCGATGCTTTCTTTGCTGACGCCTGCTGGGACGGAATCAACGTCACCCTTCCGTACAAAATGACAGTAATGAAGTACTGTGATGAGTTTTCGGATGGAGCCCGCGCGATTGGAAGCATTAACACGATAGTGAGACGTGAAGACGGAACGCTGTATGGAGATAATACTGATGCATATGGTTTTGGCCTTCTCCTTGACAGACTGGATTCACCTGTAGAGGGCAAGAAGTGCTTGATTCTCGGAAGCGGCGGCGCGTCAGTTGCTATAAGATATGTGCTTGGACTTCGCAGCGCCAGAGAAATCGTTACAATTTCGAGAACTGGTTATGATAATTATCATAACCTCGAGCGTCACTATGACGCCGACATTATAATAAATGCCACTCCGGTCGGAATGTACCCGGACACCGATAAAGCACCGCTGGACCTAGAACCTTTTGGCCGCCTCTCTGCGGTAATCGATATAATCTACAACCCTGCAAGAACAAATCTGATGATGCAGGCGGAGGAGCTTGGAATTCAGACTGTTGGCGGAATGGAGATGCTTGTCGGACAGGCTGCGAGAAGCTCTGAGCAGTTCGCGGACATTACGGTGAGTGATTCTAGAATTCAGGAAATCGCGAGGATGATGCAGCACAAGTCCATGAATATTGCGATTATCGGCATGCCGGGCGCGGGCAAAACAACCATTACTCACGCTCTCGGAGCTGAGCTTGGTATTCCGTCGTATGACTGTGACGATCTGGTGCTTGAGATGACTGGAAGGACTCCTGCCGAGATTATTACTGAGGATGGCGAGGCAGCATTTAGAATTTGCGAGACCAGGGCGCTTAAGGAATATGGAAACTACACCGGCACAGTTCTTGGGACAGGTGGCGGCTGCGTAACAATTCCAGAAAACTATAAACATCTGCACAGGAACAGTATTATAATATGGGTTAAGAGAAATCTTGAGCTTCTTCCGACTGAAGGACGCCCGCTGTCAAAGGCTGGGTCGCTTGAAGCTCTGTACGCCAAGAGGCGTCCAATGTATGAGAATTTCTCCGATGTTTCGATAGAAAACAACGGATCTGTGGAGGGTGCGATTGCACAGATAAAGGAGATATTATGCATAAAGAATTCAAAGGGATCGATCATGAATTCGAAGTAAATGGAAGCGAAATCCAGATGAAACACAAGGGATTTCAGATGAACGAACGACTCGGAGAGCTTTGCGTAGGCATAGCTCTTTGTCTTAGGGCGACATCACTGATGTTCGGCAAGATTGCTCTTAGAACTATGGGACCATTCCTGCTGATGGGAACGAGATTTCTTATAGCATTTGTTGTCATAGGCCTTATATTTAATAAAGTTGTGAGAAGAGCGACGCGAAAGGAGCTTTTTCACAGCGCGATTATCGGTTTGTTTTCGGTTCTCTCAATCGGCCTAGAGCTTAAGGGCCTTCAGACCACTGACACTTCGGTAACCGCATTCATCGAAGGAACTATCGTAATAATGGTTCCAATCATTACCTGCGTCACACACCGCATGCTGCCAGATAAGGTTACAGTAATAACAGCAGTCTGCTCACTTGTAGGTGTAGGCCTCCTGACACTCAAGGGCGGACACCTTGGATTCAGCAGCGGCGAGCTTATAATCACAGTGGCAACCTTCTGGTTCGCCCTCGTGGTAATCTTCACCGATAAGTATTCCAAGACAGATGATCCGGCAGTCATCGCAATCATGCAGATGCTGTTTATTGGAATCTTCTCAATGATAGGGGCCTTTTTCTTCGAGGATATCAGACTTCCATCGAGCGGCGAAGAGTGGATGTCAATCCTGGCTCTCGCTTTAATCTGTAGCGGAGTCGGCTTCACACTTCAGCCACTGGGACAGAAGTACACCTCACCTGAGCGTGTCGGCGTGCTGTCTCTTCTGAATCCGGTAACTGCCGCAGTACTCGGACTGCTGTTTCTCGGAGAGCATATGACCTGGAATAAGCTGCTTGGATCAACAATAATCTTGCTTGCAATACTCGTTCCGGCGTGGATGAAAATGAGACAGGAAGAAAAATAGAATAACAGATATGAAAAAGCTCCGCGTGGCGCATGCCAGCGGAGCTTTAGTGTTACATATTAGAATCTTCGGAATTAGCCCTCATATTTAAAGCAATCCATGAATCTTAGCTTAAAGAGGTTTCTTTTATGGAGTGTATCGATTCTCTCCTTAGTTGCAGGGTCATCGATCTCACCTGTTCTGATGTAACGGTCGAGAACCTCGTAAGTGAAGCCAAGCTTCTCCTCATCTGTCTTGCCACTAAGTCCGTCAGTTGGAACCTTGGCAACGAGAACCTCCGGAAGTCCGAGCTCGCGGCCGATAGCTCTAATCTCTGCAGTTGTGAAGCATGACATTGGACTCATGTCACCAGCTGAATCGCCGTATCTTGTTGAATATCCAACCCAGTCCTCAGAAAGGTTGCAGGTGTTGATAACGCGACCGTTTACAGTCTGGCCAACTGCATAAAGAGTTGACATTCTGAGTCTTGGTGGAAGGTTGATGATAGTGTCGCGAGTAGGCTCAAGGTTGGCATCGCGCATCTCATCAATCAGAGCGTCGAAGGCGCCTTCGATGTTGATAATCTTGTAGTCGATTCCAAGGTGATCAACGAGAAGCTCAGCCATGTCGATATCTGACTGGTCGCCGTTAGGCATCAGTACGCCAAAAACGTGGTCGCTGCCGAGTGCTTCTGCGCAGAGTGCTGCTGCGACGGAGCTATCCTTACCTCCGCTGATCCCGATGACTGCCTTGCATCCCTTTCCGTTCTTCTCAAACCATTCTCTGATCCATTCAACTGTAGCCTTTGTAGCTTTAGCTGCATCAAAAGTCATACCTTCATCCTCCTTGTATCCCTGCGCCAAAACGCGGGTTAAATCAATAGAAAATTCCCCATAAATATGTAAAACATTTTATCATTTATTCAGCCCTACTTCAATTTATAGGTTATAATGATAGACGGACAGCGCATCCCCATATGCAGCGGAGTCCATGAGTAAAGAAGAGAGGTTTTGGCAGAATGAAACAATTTTACGCGAATGTAATAGAGATAAATCAGACAATCGTAGACTTCTACGCGGTGAAGTCTTTTCAGATTAAGACCGGTAAGTCGGGCAAGGAGTATCTTGACGTGATGCTCGGCGATTCGACTGGCGAGTTCAACGGCAAGAAGTGGACTGTGACCGAGGGCGATTATGCGATGCTTCAGAATCTGAAGGTTGGTGATATCATCAAGATCAAGGGCCTTGTTGGTGAGTTCAACGGAAGCAAGCAGGTCAGAATCGATCAGATGAGAGCCGTAGCGGAGCATGACAACGTGGAGCTTAGCGATTTTTACCGTGCTGCACCGGAGAAGTCCGAGGATATGTATGATTATATAATGAAGACAATCGACGAGTTCGAGGACGAAGATCTTAAGAAGATCTGCCTGGCGTTCTACGAGGGCAACAGGGAGAGGCTGATGTACTATCCTGCAGCGATGAGAAATCATCATGCGGAGTACGGCGGACTTCTGTACCATGTGAAGAGAATGCTGATGTCTGGAAGACGTCTTTGCGAGGTTTATACTAATCTTTCGAGAGATCTTCTGCTGGCAGGTGTGATGCTTCACGATATCGAGAAGCTTAATGAGATTCTTTCTGACACGCACGGTGTATCACCTGGATATTCGACTAAGGGTCAGCTCCTTGGTCACCTGGTTATGGGGGTGGCTTCGATTTCGGAGAAGGCGAAGAAACTTGGAATTCCGGAGGAGAAGGCGATGCTTCTTGAACACATGTCACTGACACATCACTATGAGCCGGATTTTGGTAGTCCTAAGAAGCCAATGTTTCCTGAGGCGGAGATGCTTCATTACCTCGATATGGTAGATGCGAAGATGTTTGACTTCCAGGCTAACCTTGAGGGCGTGGAGCCGGGTGAGTTCTCAGATAAGGTATTCTCGCTCGATAACAGAAGACTTTATAAGAAGACATTTTAATCAGATATTATAAGAGGAGCGTCCGGGCGTTAGCCCGGACGTCGGTGTAATTATATAGAAATGAAAATCAATGGCAAGATAGCAAGAATAATATTTCATAGCGGCTCCGACGGTTATACGGTAGCCGTCCTCGACACTGAGGACGGCGCTGTCAGAATTGCCGGAAATATAAACGACCCAGGCGAAGGTCAGTCTTATTCCTTCGAGGGCCATTTTACTGTGCATGTTAAGTATGGAGAGCAGTTCGCTTTCTCAAGCTATCAGGAGGAGATCCCAGAGGGCGCGGACGCAATTCTGGAATTTCTGTCCGCGGGAAATATCAGAGGTATCGGACCGAAGACGGCTGCTCTGATAGTCGAGACTTTTGGAGATGAGACTATGGATATCATTGATAGAGATCCGGAGAGACTTCTTGCCATTAAGGGAATCGGCAAGAAGTCACTGGAGAGGATTAAGGAGTCTTATGGCGAGTCCCGCGAGTTCGCGAGGATCTCGCTGGAGCTCAGCGAGATGGGAATCTCGATGAGCGAGGCCGTAAAGATTTACAAGCTTTACGGCCAGGACTCGCCGGAGATTGTGCGAAGCAACCCATACGCTCTGGCAGACGATATCCGCGGCATCACCTTTGTCAAAGCGGACACCATTGCCTGCAACATCGGCTTCGCCGCTGACAGCGAATTTCGAATCGACAGCGGAATCAAGTACGTCCTCAAGACCTGGGCGATGAACGGAAGCACCCTTATGCCGCGCGCGATGCTGATTGAGAAGGTCATCGCGCTCCTCGACACTACGACAGAGCGAATCGAAGAGAGCCTGTCTGGCCTTGCTTTTGCAGGCGAGATCCAGACTGAGTGCTTCGATGGCGAGGAGGTCATCTACCTCTACGGCTATTTCTACGCTGAGCAGCGCGTCGCACACAACCTCAGAATGCTTAACGAGGCGCCTTGCCTGGCGCTTCCGATTAATCCTGAGAATGCGATTAACGATGCGGAGCTTTCGCTTTCGAACTCCGAAGGCCGCAGGATCGAGCTTTCGGATGAACAGCGAAATGCAGTAAGAACCGCAATCACAGGCAACGTCACCATAATCACGGGAGGCCCGGGAACAGGAAAGACCACTATAATTAACACGATTGTGCGAGTTTTTGAACGCCTCGAGAAGAAGGTTTCTCTCGCAGCTCCAACCGGTCGCGCTGCCAAAAGAATGCAGGAAGCTTCGGGAATCCCGGCGATGACGATACACCGTCTGCTCGAGTATATGTACTCTGAAGATGAAGAAGAATTGTATTTTGGCAGAAACGAGGAGAACAGACTCGAGGCCGATGTCATCATTGTCGACGAGGCATCAATGATCGATATCATGCTGATGGACGGACTTCTGAGAGCAATCAAGCCGGGGGCAAGGCTTATCATCACCGGCGATGCAGATCAGCTTCCATCAGTCGGTGCAGGCAACGTGCTTCGCGATATAATAAGAAGCGATTACATCAGGACAATCCGTCTGCGTGACATCTTTCGTCAGGCCGCAGGCAGCCACATCGTAACAAACGCGCACATGATAAACGACGGCGAATATCCTGCAAGTGCTACCGCAAACAGCGATTTCTTCGTCATGCAGAAGCACTCGGAGGACGAAATCGCAGAGACAATCAAAGAACTTGTCGGCGGACGCCTGATGCGCCACTATGATTTTATCGAGTCAGCAGGAGACATTCAGGTTCTCTCCCCTACGAAGAAGGGCGTGCTCGGTGTCCCAAGCCTCAACACCGCTCTTCAGGAAATTGTGAATCCGCCAGACGCTACCAAGTCAGAGCTCAAGGTCGGAAACCGCATTTTCCGTGAAGGCGACAAGGTTATGCAGATCCGTAACAACTACAACGCCGAATGGAAAGCAGTAGGTGACTACCAGACCCACACCGGCGTCTTCAACGGCGACATGGGAATCATCGAATCAATCGAACCCGAGTGGAAACGAATGACAGTCCGCTCTGATGAGCGCGTCATCACCTACGAGGGCGAGATGCTCGAAGAACTCGAGCTTGCCTACGCCGTTACCGTGCACAAAAGCCAGGGCTGCGAATTCCCGGTCATCATAATCCCGATGCACCGCTTCCCGCCAATGCTGATGACACGAAATCTGCTCTACACTGCAATCACCCGTGGCAAAAGCCTCGTAATAATAGTAGGCTCCCCGCGCTGCCTGCAGTGGATGATCGACAACAACCGCATCGACGAACGCCATACCGGCCTGACCGAGATGCTGAATAAAGAGCTATAAATAGGTTGTGAATATTGTTAATGTGAGGAGGCCTGTCGTGGCCTCTTTTACTTTGTGGTTTTCTAAAAAAAGAGGAGCTCTCAAATTGGCGATACTGCAAATTAGAATTCAAGAAATAATATCGCGAGCACGCTTGATGAATGTTCTAGTTAATCTACGCTGCCCCAATACACATTATAAAATTATGCACACAAATGCGTAATTATGCTATACATCTCCGAACTAGATGATATAATCTCCGTAACCAGACTTGGAACTCAAGTAAAGGAGGTGCGATATGAGAAAGAAGCTATTATCCATAATGATGATATGCTGCATGATTCTCGGAACGGCAGCAGTACAAATTAATGCATCAGATAAGACTGTAGATAAAGATATTATTATTTCAAATACGAATAGAATTGTATCGGCAATTAAGGCAAGTAACGACAAGGACTCAGATGGAAATCCATTGCTGAAATATAAAACCTCAAATGGCGGATTTGCAACTGTTTCAATCAAGAATAATCAGCTCTATTTCTTCTACAATCTGGAAACTGCAGATAATGATACGTATGTAGAAATGTATGCAGACATTCCTTACAGTGAACGAATGAAAGCTACTGTAGATGTCTATGATGAAGCTTCCAGCAGCGAGACTGAGAACGACATTCTGGGTGCAGAAGCTCTGGTGGATCCTTCAGAGTTCGATTGGGATTATAACGACTCAGTAAAGTTTGCTATTAATCCTGACAGCAAGAAAGCTCAGAAGACATGCAACATTGTGTTAGGTGATGCAATGGAATTATGGAATGCGATGCTTTTTGACAAAGCAAATATGAACATATGTCACTTAGGATTCTCGAATCTATGTGCTCATGGCTGGAACAATACTGAATTTGTACGTCCAACTAAGGAAGCCGATGGTTTGATAGTAAACGTATGTCAGGCTTGCGCCAAGATTGACAGCCGTGTACTTCCATCAGACAACTGGAGTGCAACCGGAAAGACAGTGACACTTAAGGCCAAGAATCTTAAGAAAAAAGCGGCAACTATTTCCAGTGCCAAGGCTCTCAGATGTAGCGGCACCGAATACAGATGGCTTTCATACAAGAAGCTCAGCGGAAACAGCAAGATTGCTGTAAACTCCAAGACAGGAACACTGACAGTAAAGAAGGGCCTTAAGAAAGGTACCTACAAGGTAAAGATTAAAGTTAATACAGTTGCCGGTGATTATTACGATGCATCATCAAAGACTACAACTGTAACAATCAAGGTTAAATAGAAAATATCGCAATCAAAAGGGGAGATGCCAATCTGGCATCTCCCTGAATTTGTATTGCGTTATGCAGACATTCCGCGACTATTTCGAAATTTCCTCAAATCTCTTAACCTTACCGGTTGTGGTCTTGATCATCTCCTCAGTCTGGAATACCCATCTGATGATTGCCTTGTACTTAGGCATGTGCTGATTGATTCTATCAATATCAGCTTCAATTACCTTGTTAACCTCTTCCTCAGTATCTGCTCGGTAGAAGTCGTGCATGTACTCAGCATCGTACACGATCTTAGCAACGAGCACGAGATCATTGTCGTCTGCGTCAGCACCAGTCTTGCGTGGTTCTCCGTAAACAATGTTTTCCTTTACATATGGGAGAGCTGCCAGCAGCTCTTCGACCTCTTCTGGGAATACCTTCTTACCATTCTTGAGAACGATCATATTCTTGGAACGTCCGCAGAGGAAAACGCAGCCATTTTTGCCCTTGTAAGCGAGGTCTCCTGTATGGAGCCAGCCATCTATGAGCGTGCGCTCTGTTGCCTCAGGATTCTCAAAGTATCCGCATGTTACACTGTTTGACTTGACGATTAACTCACCGACACCGTTGTCATCCGGATTATCAATCTCTAGAAGTGTGCCAGGCATTGCAAGTCCAACTGAACCTGCCACGCGAACGTAAGGATTCTCTGCTGCGATTACAGGTGAAACCTCAGTCATGCCGTAGCCCTGAAGAACAGTAATTCCCATTGCATCGAGTGTAGTTGATACAGTAGGATCAAGCGCTGATGCACCGGTGATAATCATTTCAAGTTTGCCGCCTAGAGGATCAAGCACATCCTTAAAGAGCTTACGACGCTTGTCGATTCCGAACTTACGAAGGAAGTTCGACAGCTTCATACCCTTGTTAAGCTTAGCTTCCTTGCCCTGCTTCTTAACTGCAGCCATAATCTTCTTGTAGAGCGATTCAATGATTAGCGGAACACCAACGAAAACAGATACGCCGTACTCCTGAAGATTCTTTTGAACATACTTAAGTCCATCGCAGAAAACAGTTGACGCACCGCAGGCGAACATCAGGAACTGACCTGTACTTCCAAAAGTATGATGGTATGGAAGGAATGCCATGTTCACATGGTGTGGCTGAATGCTTTCGGTCATTTCAAGCGCGTACACGTTCGACATGATGTTCTTCTGTGTGAGCATTACGGCCTTGGCGCTGCTGGTAGTTCCGGATGTGAAGATGAGAATCTGAACCTTCTCAGGGTCGATCTCTCTGCTTGTGTAGTCGGCGTTGCTCTTGAGAAGAAGCTCTCTTCCTGTCGCGAGCAGGCTGTCAAAATTAACGTAGCCTGGAACCTGATCCATACAGATGAACTGGTCGATGCGTTCTCCGTCCTCCGCGAGTCTCTCCGCAAGCTCTGTGTGAGCCTTGTCGAAGATGAGAACCTTGCTTCGGCTCTTGCCTACAGAGTTACGAAGCTCCACATAAGGAAGTCCCTTGTCGAGTGGAACGATTGTACCGATGCCGCAAACTGTTGCAAGGTAGCCGAGCATCCAGTGATATGAATTGTTACCAATGATGGCAACAGTCTGATCCTGAAGACCAAGTGCCATCATTGCGGTCCCGAGCGCCATAACATCATCGTTAAGCTCTCTGTAAGTAACATAGCGATATTCCGCTGGTTCATTCTTCTTAGCCATCTTTGTCTTAATGACAAAAGCGTTTCTCTCGCCGAAGGTTTCCGCAGAGTAGCTAAGGAGCTCTCTGAAGTCACGGTGAGACTTTGCACCGCGAATAGGTTTATGCTGTGCAATTCTGATATTATTACTCAATGTAATATCCTCCTTTAAATCCAACCTCGTAGTTGTTACGACAACGATACAGCAAGGGCATTGGTTTGTCCAACACTTTTATGATAAAATGACTGCTATGAATATTATGGTAATAAGTGACACACATGGAAATATTACGAAAGCGACTGAGCTCTATGGCCGCTTGAATCCTGGTGCGCATTTTGATCTGGTCATTCACTGCGGAGATTATGTAAGAGATGCAATAGCCTTTCAGGCACAGACCGGCTGCGACCTGGTATGTGTTCTGGGTAACTGTGACGGTTGCCATGACAGGAATTATGAGGTCGTAAATACACCTGCAGGTAAGATGCTCGTCACTCATGGTTATGCCGAGAATGTCAAGAGTGACCTGATGAAACTCTACTATCTTGCAGAGGAGAACGAATGCAAGGCAGTATGCTTCGGTCATACTCACGTCTCGGGTATATGGGATATTGCTGGAATCAAGATGATCAATCCAGGAAGCCTGACTAACCCAAGAGGCGGCACACAGCCAAGCGCTGCAATTATAGCGGCAACGGATAAAGGCTTTACAGCATCTGTAGTCAAATACTGAACTGATACGATTAATTAAGCGGAGGTATACATGGGAGATCGCACCAGAAAAGAACTAGTAAGAGCGGTGTCAGAGCTTCTTGCTGAGAAGTCTCTCGACAAGATTACAATTAAAGAAATCACAGACCGTTGCGACCTGACTCGCAACACCTTCTACTACAACTTTACAGATATATATGATCTTCTGAGATGGGAGTTCGAAAGACAGGCGGCGGATATCGTTAAAGAGCTTGAGTGTGATGAGCCAGGCGAGGCTTTTCTCCACGGACTGAATTACCTTATAGAGAAGAAGAAAATGGTCTACCATATATATAACTCAATTTCGAGAACGAGTCTGGATGCTTATATTAAAGATATAACAGATCGTTATGCGGATGGAATAGTGGGGAAGCTTATTGGTGATGACGTTGATGACGAGGTTAAGGCTATCGTGGCGGATTTCTACAAGAATGCATTTATCGGATCGATTCAGCAGTGGCTCAATGGCGGTATGAAGACTGATCCTAGAAGCATGTCGGTTCTCTGGGAGGGAATGCTCCGTGGAACCATCAAAAGCAGCGTCGAAGCGGCGAAGTCGGTACATCTCAATCCGGTGTTTAAGTAAGGACGAAGCGGAACATTACGAAAAGTCAATATAATCTTTTGGGCAATTTTTGATAGTTGCCCATTTTTTGTGCCTTGTAATCCCATTGCACGAACAAATTGTCAATTTAATGATTAAAATACATTCTTGTAATAAAGATTTAAAGTGTATTTATTCGGAGGTGTTTACTATGTTGAAATTCGGACAGAAGGTGACCGAACATAGGAAAGCGATTCTTGCAGTTGCATTATTCCTGCTGATTCCTTCAGTAATGGGATATTTCGCTACAAGAGTCAACTACAATATTCTTACCTATCTTCCTCAGGAGATTGATACGGTTAAGGGAGAGGATATTCTGATCGACGAGTTCGGAAAAGGCGGCTTTACCATGGTAATGACCGAGGGTATGCCTGCTAAGGATGTTGCGAATCTGACTGACGAAATCAAGAAGGTCAAGGGAGTTTCATCCGTAATCGGAATCGACAGCCTTACTGACGGAACAATACCGACAGAGATGCTGCCGGACTCAGTTTCAGAGATATTCAACAAGAAAGAGGATGGCAAGAATACTCAGCTTATGGCTGTATTCTTCGACAAGTCGGTTTCGGACGACGACTCGCTTGAGGCTCTTACTCAGATAAGAAAGCTCAGCGGCAAGCAGTGCTTCCAGAGTGGAATGACTGCGTTCGTACTTGACCTGAAGAATCTGGCAGAGAAGGAGGAGCCTATTTACGTAGGTATCGCCGTAGTTCTGTCACTGCTTGTTATGATGCTCTTTATGGATTCCTGGTTCGTAGCAATCGTATTCCTGATAAGTATTGCGATGGCCATTATCTATAATATGGGATCGAATATAGTTCTCGGAGAGATTTCGTACATAACGAAGGCACTCTCTGCGGTACTGCAGCTGGCGGTAACCATGGACTATTCGATCTTCCTGTGGCACGCATATGAAGAGGAGCGAGAGATTCGCGAAGACAGATTTGACGCTATGTCACACGCTGTAGGAAGCACACTTACTTCAGTAGCAGGAAGCTCGATTACAACTATCGCAGGATTCCTTGCACTTTGCTTTATGTCATTCACACTAGGTCGTGACCTCGGTATCGTAATGGCTAAGGGTGTACTCCTTGGAGTTATCTGCAGTGTTACAGTTCTTCCTGCACTTATCCTCGCATTCGAGAATAAGATTGAGAAGACAAGACATAAGCCATTTATGCCTGCATTCGATCGTCTTACAAGAATCGTTACAAGAAAGCCTGGCATCATGCTTGCAATCTTTGTAATCGTTCTTGGACCAGCACTTTATGGCTACACACATACAGACGTTTACTACAAGCTCGACGACGGTGTTCCATCAACACTCCCTTTTAAGGTGGCTAACGAGAAGCTCGATAAGGATTTTGATATGAGTACAATGCATTTCGTACTTCTTGATGCTGATGTTAACTCAAGACAGGTTTCAAGACTTGAGGACGAAATTAAGAAGGTTGATGGTGTGTCATACGTACTCAGCGCCAACTCGATGACAGGTGGTGGAATGGTTCCTGATGAGGTTATTCCAACTGAGCTCAAGAAGGAGCTTATGAATGATAAGTACAGAATCATGCTTGTCGGTTCAGAGTATGCAGTAGCATCTGATGAAGTAAATGCTCAGTGTGATCAGCTGCAGACTATACTTAAGAAATATGACAAGAACGCAATGCTGTTCGGTGAGGCGCCTGCAACAAGCGATCTTATCTCTATTACAGACAGAGACTTTAAGATTGTAACTGCTATTTCAGTAATTGCAATTCTCCTGATTATCTTCTTCGTAATGAAATCATGGAGCTTACCAGTGCTTCTAGTAGCGGTAATCGAGCTTGCGATATTCGTAAACCTCGGTATTCCGTTCTACACAGGAACAGTAATGTCGTTCATCGACTCAATCTGCATCAGTACAATTCAGCTCGGTGCTACGGTCGACTATGCAATACTTATGACAACCAGATATAAGAGAGAGAGACTTAAGGGAATGAGTGCCCGTGAGGCGGTAGAGATTGCGCACAGCACATCTGTACCATCAATCACAGTAAGTGCCCTTGGATTCTTCGCAGCAACATTCGGAGTTTCACTCTACTCCGATATCGATATTATCAGCTCAATGTGCGGACTTATGTGCAGAGGAGCTATCGTAAGCTGGATTTCAGTATTATTCATCCTTCCAGCAATGCTGCTCGTATTTGACAAACTGATAATCAGAACTACCAGAGATATGAAAGGGGTAGAGTAATGAATAGAAATTATAGAAGAAAGGCAGCTGTATCAATGCTCCTCGCCGTTACCATGACAGCAGGAACAGCCGCAGCAGCTTATGCTGACTCAGCAGTACTCAGCAAGAATGAAACAGTATATGTAGTTACTAAGGATAACGGTGCAGTTAAAGATACAATCGTAAGTGACAAGATTACAGGAAGCGCTGACGCAAAGACAGTTACTGACAGCTCAAGCCTCAAGGACATCGAGGTAGTTAAGGGTAACGCTAAGATGAACAAGTCAGGAAACAGCATCACATGGACAACTAACGGTGATGAGGTTTGCTACCAGGGTAAGACAGACAAGTCAACTCCTGTAACAATGGAAGTTTCATATTACCTCAACGGTAAGGAGATGAGCGGCAAGGAGCTTCAGGGCAAGAGCGGTAACGTTAAGATTGTTATCAAATACACTAACAAGTCAGTGCCTTGCGTACCATTTATCGCAGTATCAGGCTTCGTTGTAGATAAGGATTGCATGAGCAACATCACAGTTGATCACGGCAAGGTTATCGAGGACGGCGAAAAGACTATGGTAGCAGGTCTTGCTGCTCCGGGAATCGGAACTGCTGTTGGACAGAATGCTGCAGAGAAGATCGGTCTTAACGACACAGTAACAATCGAAGGTAAGGCTGACAAGTTCTCGGTAGATGAGATCATGACAGCAGTAACAAGCGAATTCGCAAGTGAGTTCGACACAGACAAGCTTGACGTAAGCATTGACATGGGCGATGGTATGAAGCAACTTAAGAATGGTGCTAAAAAGGTAGCTACAGGTTCAAAGAAGCTCGAGAACGGAACTAACACTCTTAAGAACGGAATCAACCAGCTCTCATCAAAGCTTTCATCAAGCATGACACAGCTTGGTGAGGGAGCAGGAAAGCTTAACGCAGCTATCGGTACATCAGATAAGGAAGGTCTCCGCAAGGGCGTAGCAGATCTCTCAACAGGTGTTAACGGAACTAAGCAGCTTGCAGATGGAACTAAGCAGTGTGCAGATGGAACTAAGCAGTACGCTGACGGAACATACCAGGCAATCGAGGGATCAAAGCAGATTCTTGCTAAGATGAAGGAAGCAAACCCAGAAGCAGACTACAGCGCACTTGAGCAGGCACTTGCACAGGCAGAAGGCGCAGCACAGCAGACAGCAGGCTACGCACAGAAGACTTCAGAGCTTGCAGCACAGACATCAGGTGTAGCAGGTCAGGTTGCAGAGGGTGTTGTATCACTTCAGAACGGAGTTGCACAGATCAGCGCAGGAATGAATCAGCTTTGCACATCTATCGGTGGAGCTTCATCAAACACTGAGCTTTCAGAAGGACTGAGCAAGCTGAACAACGGTGCTGCAACACTAGCTAATGGTCAGAAACAGCTATCAAGCGGAGCAAGCAAGCTTGCAGCTGGACTCGACAAGGCAGACAAGACACTCAACGAAATGGTAGATGAGCTTACAGGTGAGATCGATAAGGTAAGAGGAAGCCTCAATGCCGGACGTGACTACAACAACTTCTCAGGTATCTCAGGAAACATGGATGGAAGCGTAAGATTCATCTACAAGACATCACTTAAGTAGAAGTGATAATAAAATTTGCATTTAAACACACCGTTTAAATACACCTTAGAGAAAACCGCATCCGGCTCAAATGGGCTGGACGCGGTTTTCTCTTTATATTATCGTATTAAATTAATCAGAGGCGACGATGGTCATTACACCAGCCCAATCACCTTATACAGGAAGTCCTCCATAGTCATCTTCACATCAAACTTTAGATCTGCATAATTATGAATCTCATGTCTGTATCCGCTAAACAGCTTAGTCTCGACATCATGTCCTGTAGAAATAAGCCAGTTGCTCACCTGATACACTCCCTCACCATAATTACCAACAGGATCACAATCTCCCGCCATATTAAGAATAGGAAGTCCCTCGGGCACATTCTCAGCCCACGCCGGACCAGTAACCTGCAGAATCATCTCGCAGAAGTCACGCAGCGTTCTGTTAGTACAAGGCTTAGTGAAAGCATCAAAAGGATCGTTCGCGTGGTCGTACTGTACATTATAGTCGTGGCAGATCCACTCGTTTCCGAACTCAATATCCTCATCACATCTCTCACACATCCATCCGAGAAGCATAGCAGCGTTCTCAGGCTCTCTCTCCATATCCTTACCCTCGTCGCACAGCTTGCTCAGATGGCCAAAACCGCTCTCAGCAGTCGCAAACTCCCCTGCGGTACCACATAGTATCACTCCTGCAAGTTCATCGCCGTATTTCGCAATATAATCACGTGCAATAAATGATCCCATGCTGTGACCATACATGAAGTATGGAAGGTCAGGATAGATGTCCTTTACAATCTGAACCAGAGTATGCTCGTCCTCCATCATAGTGTGCGCACCAGCATCTCCCCAATCACTCCACATATCATTAACCATAGCAGTCTTACCATGGCCTATGTGGTCATCAGCAGCGACAACAAAACCTGCATCCATAAGACTTACTATCATGTGGAAGTATCTTCTTGAGTGCTCGCCAAAACCGTGTACGAGCTGGATGACACCTACCGGCTTGCAGGCAGGGACGTAGATCCATCCCTGAACCTCGTCTCTCTTGTTATAAGATGTAAAACTAACTTCATGAAGCATACAACTACCTCCTTTACGTCGATTAAGAAATAGACCTAGTCTTAAAACATATTAAGCTAGATTAATATAAATATATGATACCATTCGTGTGATGAATTTATGAATAAATATACGTTTTTTGACCGAAGAATTTATGAATGTTTTTTAAGCAAAAGGTCTTGTCTATGAACGTAACTTTATGGTAATATTCATTCGTACAAATTCGCTCTCATAAGGTACACCTTTTGAGACGACTTGTTCAATTAAACGTTATTTCCAACACGGAACAGTGGCGCAATACGGCACCATCGGTTCCACAAAATGACGATGATACCGGCCCAGAGCCGTGATCATAAAATGCATTTTGCTTAATTAATTAAACAAAAATCGGAAAGGAGAAATTGGAAAATGCGTAAGAAAATTTTTGCGACTCTTATGTCAGTTGCAATGGTAGCATCTTTCATGCCATCACTCGCATTTGCTACTGTAACACATGTTTGGCCAACATCATATAGTGTTGATGCAAATGGCAAGGTAACTGGCGATGATGCAAAATATGTTGAGGTTGTTAAAGCACCTACTTGCACAGCAAAGGGCTCTGTAAAGCTTGCTTGTAAAACTGAGTTCTGTGACGAGGTTGAAACAAGGGAGGTTGCAGCTCTTGAACATCACAGCGAAAAGGTTGTAATGACTGCAGCTGACTATGTAAATGCTAAGACTGCTCAGAAGGAAACACCTGCTAAGGCACAGAAGGAACTTGAAGCAAAGTATTGCACAGTCACAGTTGACAAGTGCAAGACTTGTGGATATGTAGGAGATCTTGCTTCTGCTCAGGACGAGCACCAGAAGCCATCAAATGTTCCTGCTTGTGCAACTTCATATGTATGTACAAAGTGCGCTGCAACAGTTAAGAACGAGGGTGCAGCTGCACACACACATGATTCAACTACAGAGAAGGTTGTTTCAGCTGCTGATTGCGGACATGCTGAGGTAATTGAGGGAACTTGCTCAGTATGTAAGGAGAAGTACACTAGAACTGGCACTGCTGCAAAGGGTGACTGCCAGTGGACAAAGACTATTACTCCATCAAACACAAAGACAGTTGATGGCGCTAAGACTTATTTTGATGGAACAACTGCTATTGCTACAATAAAGGACGGTAAAGTTGTTGGTAGCGCAACTCCTGGATACAAGGTTGATACTACTTATGACACTCCAGTATTCTACATGTATGATAAGGTAGTTAAGGAAGCTACTTGCACAACTGACAAGGTTGTAGGCTTCACATGTAAGAAGTGCGGTAAGGTTGAAGAGGTAACACTTACTGGTGTGAAGGGTCACGACTGGGAGACAAAGGAAATTGCTGCTACATGTACAGCTCCAGCTCAGGAGTACAAGGTTTGTAAGAAGTGCGGAAAGTATAAGAAGAATGAGACTGCAGTAGACACTCTTGCTGAAGCAACTAAGACTCCAAAGGCTGGTTCAACTAAGCTTGGTCACAAGTATGTTGTTGAGAAGGTAGCTGCTACTTGTGAAGCTGCAGCTTCATACAAGGTTGTTTGTCCAGTATGTAAGGATGTGAAGACAGTACTTGCAAGCGAGTTTACTAAAGATCAGAGCAAGTGGCTTAACACAAAGACTGGTGTTGTTGGTGATGTAAAGGGTGCTGATTGCGTAGAGCTCCCATACATTGAGAACACTTATGCTCCACACAAGTACACTAAGAGAGTTGTACTTAAGGAAGCAACTTGCGAGTCACCTGCAAAGGTTGGTTACAAGTGCGACAACTGTGGCAAGATTAATGCTCATGGAACAAGTGCATATGCTGTAACTGAGAATGGTGCAGCACTTGGCCACGATCACCCAGTAGTAAAGGTTGCTGCTACTTGTGTAAACAAGGCATACGAGGCTAAGGCTGAGGAGTGCACAAGATGTGGCAAGGTAGACCCGGCAATCGTAGATGCTAACAAGAAGGCTGCTGCAGAAGCTGCTATCAAGGGCGGAAAGCACTCATTCGATAAGTGGGTTGTAACTAAGGAAGCAACTGTATTCGAAGAGGGCGTTAAGGAGCTTCACTGCTCAAAGTGCGATGCTGCTGAGGGAACTAAAACAGTAGTCGCTAAGAAGACTGTTGGTAAGCCAGTTGTTAAGCTAACTTCAACAAAGGGCAAGATGACTGTAAAGGCTTCAGCTGACAACGCTACTGGATACAAGGTAACTTACAAGAGAGTTGGTAAGAAAGCTGTAACAAAGACTTACACAGCTGAGTCAATTAGCAAGACTTACAAGCTTCTCAAGGGTAAGAAGTACACAGTAACAGTTACTGCATTCGCATCAAACGGAACTGACACAGTTACAGGTGTAGCAGTAGCTAAGAAAATTACAATTAAGAAGTAAGCTTATACCGTAATTAGGCTATATGCATTATTAAGACCTGGTCCATTCGGGCCAGGTCTTAAGTCATTTACAGACATTTTTACAGGATGAGGAGATCGAAACTATGAAGAAGAGAAGCATTATTATGCTCCTGACTCTGATGCTTGCAGGAATGATGATTCTGCCTGGTTGCAGCTCAGATAAGGTAGCTAAGCTTGCCGGAGACTGGCATTCTGAAACTTGCATCCACAAAGACAAAGAAGCTAAAACAGATGATGTATGGGGCGAGTTTAGCATGACTATCAAAGAAGACCATAGTTGTACAGTTACTTTTATGGGAATTGATAGCAAGGGAACCATCGAGGAGAATGATGACGGAACGTTCACACTTGAATGCAAAGACTTTACAGATGTTACCCTTAAGGAAGATGGAGATAAGCTGACAATGGACTTTTCCGAGGATCAGATCATCTTCGAGAAGGCGGAATAGCAACTAATAATTATTCACGAGAAGCCGGGGCGACCCGGCTTTTGGCATAGATTAGATGAATAATTAATACAAATTAATACAAATTCATATGTATGTACACTTCCCAGCAGGCGCGCGGTAGGATAGAATATACGAAATATATAATGTGAACTTTCGGGAAGGAGGTATACAGCTATGAAGAAGAGGTTTTACAGAGTGCTCACTGTGAGACTGATTGCTACGATGATTTTCACTCCATCGTGTTTTGCGGCAGGTCCAGAGGGTGCAGCGGCTAAGGATGTTTCGAAGGCGACCATCGAAAATGTGATGGATCAAGAATTCACCGATTCTGCGATTACACCTAAGGTCGTGGTAAAAGATGGAAACATTCTGCTCAATGCAGGCAAGGATTATTCCGTAACATTCAGTGACAATACGAATGTAGGAACCGCGAAGATTCTCGTTACTGGCAAGGGCGGCTACAGCGGCACGCTAGAGGGCAGCTTCAGAATTGTGCCTATAAGCATTGCCAAGGCTACAGTTAAGGGTGTCAAGGATGCTACTTATACTGGTTCCGCCATTGTTCCGGAGATAACCGTAACGCTTAACGGCAAGAAACTCACTACTGACCAGTACGACGTCGCGCTTTATGACAACACGAATGCTGGAACTGCAACCGTAGAAATCATCGGTAAGGGAAATTACGGCGGTACAGTTAAGAAGACTTTTGACATTGCGGCGAGAAAGCTCAGTAGTTCTGGAGTAAATATTCAGAGCTTCCCTAAGGTTGATTACACTGGCGCAGCTGTTACTCCTGATACTGTAATCACTGACTCACTCGGTGGCATCAGGACACTGCAGAACGGCGTTGATTACACAATTTCTTACAGAAACAACATAAATGTAGGCATTGCATCGGCAACTATCACCGGCAAAGGTAATTATAAAGGAACAGCTTTCAAGACTTTTGAAATTGTGGGCGTTGACCTTAAGAGCGCGCAGTTTGCAGATATTCCTGATCAGATATATACAGGCTCAAACATTGTTCCAGAGCTAAACATCGTCGCAAGTGGAAGAACACTTGTGAAGGATACAGATTATTTCGTAACATGCGTTAATAACACTCGCGTAGGCGAGGCTACAGTGACTGTTACTGGCAAAGGCGGATTCAAGGGCATAGTTACTAAGAAGTTCAAGATCGTGCCTATGGAGCTAAATAGCGTGACTGTAAGCAAGCTCGTGGACAAAGTGTACACAGGTAGCCCTGTAACGCAGGAAATCGTGCTTTCACTTAGCAATATGAAACTCACAGAGGGTAAGAATAAGGACTACACAGTTTCCTATAGTGAGAACGTAAATGTCGGAACTGCGACCGTTACTCTCATAGGAAACGGTAACTTCCAGGGAACAGTAACAAAGACATTCAAGATTAAGCCACTCGGCACTTCGATTACTAAGGTTGTCGGACAGAAGAAGGCTCTCAAGGCAATCTGGAAAAAGCAGCCTGCCAAGATGAGTGAGGCTAACATCAGCGGATATCAGCTTCAGTACGCACTAAACAGCAAGTTCTCGAAGGCCAGGAAGGCAAACATCAAGTACACAGCCAAGGCTTCGAACAAGACAATCAAGAAGCTCAAAGCGAACAAGAAGTACTTCGTAAGAGTTAGAACTTATACTACAATCGACGGCAAGATCTACTACTCTAACTGGAGCAAGGCTAAGTCAGTAACCGTTAAATAACGTATTTAAGCCAAAACGGGCAAAAGGTCGGGGAAGGATCCCCGACCTTTTAAAGTGCTCTTATTCGACGTTATTCCGCCTTCTCGAAGATGATCTGGTCTCCAGAGAAATCCATTGTCAGGTTATCTCCATCCATAGTCAGTGTAATATCCTCGAATTTCTTTGTAGTGAGGTTAAATGTGCCATCCTCATTCTCAGTGATATTTCCTTTACTCTTGATTCCGATAAAATCAACGGTTGCACTCTGATTGTCATTGATAGTCATGCTGAAATCACCCCAGACACTAGAAGTAGGTACCTCTTTCTTCTCGTGAATACATGACTCTGAGTGCCAGTCTCCTGTAAGTTTTGCCATCTTATCCTGACTGCAGCCAGGTAGTATCATCATACCTGCAAGCATCAGAGTAAGCAGCATAATAATGCTTCTCTTCTTCATAGTTTCGATCTCCTTATCCTGTAAAAACGTCTATAAATGACTTAAGACCTGGCCCGAATGGACCAGGTCTTAATAATGCATATAGCCTAATTACGGTATAAGCTTACTTCTTAATTGTAATAGTCTTAGTTACTGTTGCGCCCTTTACAGTGTCTGTTCCATTTGAAGCGAATGCAGTAACCTTTACAGTGTACTTCTTACCCTTGAGAAGCTTGTAAGTCTTGCTGATTGACTCAGCAGTGTAAGTCTTTGTTACAGCCTTCTTACCAGCTCTCTTGTAAGTTACCTCGTATCCAGTAGCATTGTCAGCAGCTGAAGCCTTTACAGTGAGCTTGCCCTTCTTTGAAACAAGCTTAACAACTGGCTTACCAACTGTCTTCTTAGCGACTACTGTCTTAGTTCCTTCAGCAGCATCGCACTTTGAGCACTTAAGCTCCTTGATACCCTCTTCGAATACAGTTGCTTCCTTAGTTACAACCCACTTATCGAATGAGTGCTTTCCGCCCTTGATAGCAGCTTCTTCAGCAGCCTTCTTGTTAGCAGCAACGATATTCTTGTCTGTCTTTCCACATCTTGTGCACTCCTCAGCCTTAACCTTGTAAGCCTTGTTTACACAAGTTGCAGCAACCTCTGTCTCTGGGTGGTCGTGTCCAAGAGCTGATCCAGCCTTGATAGTTACACCGTGAGCCTTGATCTTGCCGCAGTTATCACACTTGTAGCTTGAAATCTCTCCAACCTCACAAGTTGCCGCCTTAAGAACAACCTTCTTAGTGAATACGTGGTTCTTAAGAGTTGGGTCGAGGTACTTGAGTTCCTTATCAGTAATCTTATTTGATGTTGGTGTTACAGTACCATCCTCATGGAAGTACTTAGGAGCACCCTTTGCTACATCCTCAAATGAAACTACAACCTTATCAAACTGGTCTTTCTTAGCTACCTTATCTGAATCTGTGCAGTTAGCGCATGTAATCTCATAGTGAGCACGCTCTCCACAAGTTGCAGCTACTTCCTTGATAACGAAGCTATGACCGTTAGGCTTTGTGTCGTTACCCTTAGCATCCTTAACAGTTGTGTACTGTGGTGTATCGTATACATCAGTAGTTTCTACATCCTTCTCGTGGTTAACATTAGCGTACTTTCCACAAACTGTACACTCAAGAGTCTCCTGTGCAGCAGTCTTACATGTAGCAGCTACAGTTACCTTCTTCCACTCATGCTTATGAGCAGCTGCAGCATTACCCTTCTTTGCACCCTTTACAACATTGCCACAATCAGCACAAGTGTATCCGTAATAAACATCGTTACCCTCTGTGATTGTAGTATCTGCTGCATAGTATGTGTTAGCGAAAATTTCTGATGCCATGTATCCTGGCTTGAGAGTCCATGCTGCTTTCTCATCTGTTCTTGTAGCTACGATAGTCTGTGAACCCTTCTTGTAAAGAGTTTTGTTATCGCTTCCTACAACAGTCTCAACAGGAGTCTTGAATACCTTGCAAGGAGTCTCAGTTACTACTGCTCCAGCCTTATTTACAAGAACCTTCTTAGTAGTGCCACATACTGTACAAGTGTAAGTCTTCTCTGTTACATCTCCACAGAGCTTCTTCTCTGAAGTTGGGTTTACGCCAGCCTTGATGTTTCCGCTTTCATCCTCAAAGCTGTGCTTAGGGAGTGAAGTAGTGGTGTTCTTAGCAATTTCCTTACCGCAGACTGTGCAGTTTGTCTTTGTCTTGCAATCTGCACCCTCGTTAGTTGGATGCTCGTGGGTTACAGGGCTAATATCAGATGCATCAGTCTTGATCACTCCACAGTGCTTGCATACCTTAACATTGTAATAGCATACAGTTTTAGCAAGCTTCTTAGCCTGAGCTGCAGTCTGTGCATCGTTAGCAAATCCTGACTGCTTTGCTGCCTGCATTAGCTTGCAATACTCGTCAACTGTTACCTGCTGAGCAACATACTCGTGATCATCCTTAGTAACCTTAACTGTCTTAGTCTCTTCACAGAATTTGTTATCATCCTTACACTTGAAAGTTACTTTACCCTCCTTAGTGCAAGTAGCCGGAACATACTCTATGATAGCTTCCTTATCAGCACCTGTAAGAGCCTTAACCTGCGCATTTGTTACAGTAGTTCCAGTTCCAGCAGCAATTGTTGGCCAGCTGTGAGCTGTTGATGCGTCTGCAGTAACTGCAGCGAAAGCCATTGATGGCATGAAAGATGCCACCATTGCAACTGACATAAGAGTCGCAAAAATTTTCTTACGCATTTTCCAATTTCTCCTTTCCGATTTTTGTTTAATTAATTAAGCAAAATGCATTTTATGATCACGGCTCTGGGCCGGTATCATCGTCATTTTGTGGAACCGATGGTGCCGAATTGCACCACTGTTCCGTGTTGGAAATAACGTTTAATTGAACAAGTCGTCTCAAAAGGTGTGATTTGATATTTGGGATTTTTTGCAATTTTAGAGAGTTTTTCTACTAATTGGGAAAAATAAAATACCCCTCTTTTCCAGAAGAAAAAGTTGATTTAGAAATGAAAATTGTTACATTGTTGCGTATGTTCATACAGAGAGTGAAGGCAGGTATTAAGACTTTGAACAAAGAAAATATATTCTTTGAATTATCACAAAAGAATCGTATAATAATATTAGTTCTAATATTAAGAAGTAATATACTTAACAAAATGAGAGGTATCAATTATGATAATCATGCGAGTTAAGGCAGATAACATCTTGTGCTTTAATAATTTTGACATTAACATGTCATATCCCAAGAAGATTGTGAAATCTCCTATAGAGAATGAATTTCTTACAGAGCGTACCAACTTCAGATACAAGAAGGTTAATATTCTGATGGGTGGAAATGCTACCGGCAAGACATCACTTGGCAGGATTCTTATGAAGTTCATGAATTATTTCAAGGATGGTGCTGTTGAACGTTTTACAGATATGATTAGTGATTCATCTCGAGCAGCATCGCTGACAATAGACTTTGTAAAGAACGATTTGAAGCTGTATAGATTCAGTTTTAGGAGTGAACCGAAAGCTGATTCTGAAAGATATGGTAGTTCTATAGAAATAAAGAGTGTCCGTATCAACAAAACAGACTCGTATGAAACGTGCGAATTAAAGCTAAACGATGATTCGAAATGTGAATATACGACCTATGATACGGTAGATACGGAGGGGTGGAATTTTACTTTTCCAAGAGACATCACAGGTAACACACCGTATGCACTTGTCGCAGAGAATCCTAAGCATCTCATAGTCTTGGAAAAGGTCTTAAAGACTCTTGACCCGGCAATCCGTAAAGTCGAAGCTATAAAGGATGTTGAGAATTCTTTTGTCATTCGATTTGATAATGAGGATGTGATTATTCAAGACGGAAGAATGTCAAAGGAATCAATACTTTCAAGCGGCACTAAGGCCGGTATTGATATTGCGTATATTATTGCGTCATCTATATGCAATATGCATGATTTCTACTATTGTGATGAAATATTCTCTTTCGTTAATAGTGATCTCGAGAAAGCTTGTTTGTCTGTGATTATAGACAAGCTTGGCGATAATAGACAGTTGTTCTTTACTACTCATAATTCTGATATTCTTGATATGGATTTGCCTAAGCATGCATTCACATTCATGAAGAAGGATGTGACAGAGGATGGAGTTAATATCAGTTGTGTATATGCTTCCGATTATCTTAAGAAGGCTGAGGACTCAATAAAGAATGCAGTAGAGAATGATTTATTCTGTATTGCTCCGGAACTCAATGAGTTATATGATCTCATTGATCTGGATTAAGGAGGTATATCATGGCTATGAACGAATTATATCAGTTCTATGTTGAGGGTGAAGGCGAGAAGAAAATAATTGAAACTCTCAAGAAAGATATGTCCCTGATCGTAAGTGGTAAAGTTGAAGTGCTTAATGTTGTTCAACATGAAATCAAGAATGCCCGACTGATGACTTTGAAGAAAGGAACTAATGTTGTACTGGTATATGATACCGATGTTTGCAATACAGATATACTTGATAAGAATATCAAATTGTTGAAATCAAACAATCGCATCAAACGAATCATATGTATTCCACAAGTGCTTAATCTGGAGGATGAGCTTATAAGGGCTACAACAATGCGGAAAGTCACAGATCTTCTTAATAGTAAAACTCTGACCGATTATAAAAGAGATTTACTCAAGTGCAGCAACTTAGATAAGAAGCTGTATGATAAAGAGTTTGATATATCCAAATTCTGGAATGAGGAACCGCCTGCTAAATTCAGCAGGTACGGTAATGACTCTGCTTTAATAAAGAAATTGGGCTATCCAAAAGCTCTGTGGGAAATAGAGATTCAAAAAAGACCGGGAAATCCCAATGTCATTAAGTTAAGGACATTGTGGGAAATCTGGTCTTTTTTAAGTGTCTATTCCGTTATTCCGCCTTCTCGAAGATGATCTGATCCTTCGCAAAGTCCATCTTCAGAGTGTCTCCATCCTGAGTCAGTGTGATGTCATCAAACTTCTTTGTAGTGAGATTGAATGTACCATCCTCGTTCTCTTCAACAGTACCCTTGCTCTTGATACCAATGAACTCAACAGTTGCGCTGTGATCCTCATTGATAGTCATGCTGAAGTCACCCCATACATCATGAGTGTCAGCTTCCTTCTTCTCATGGATACATGTTTCAGAATGCCAATCTCCGGCAAGCTTTCCTACCTTATCTGAGCTGCAGCCAGGCAGAATCATCATGCCTGCAAGCATCAGAGTCAGGAGCATAATAATGCTTCTCTTCTTCATAGTTTCGATCTCCTTATCCTATAAAAATGTCTATATATGACTTAAGACCTGGCCCGAGATGGACCAGGTCTTAATAATGCATATAGCCTAATTACGGTATAAGCTTACTTCTTAATTGTAATTTTCTTAGTTACTGCTGCACCTGTAACTGTCTCAGTTCCGTTTGATGCGAATGCAGTAACTGTTACTGTGTACTTCTTACCCTTGAGAAGTCTGTAAGTCTTGCTAATTGACTCAGCTGTGTAAGTCTTAGTTGTAGCCTTCTTACCAGCTCTCTTGTAAGTTACCTCGTATCCAGTAGCATTATCAGCAGCTGAAGCCTTTACAGTGAGCTTGCCCTTCTTTGAAACAAGCTTAACCTCAGGAGCTCCAACAGTCTTCTTAGCGATGATTGTCTTAGTTGCATCCTTAGCTCCGCAAACTGAACACTCGAGCTGCTTAACGCCCTCTTCGAATACAGTTGCTTCCTTAGTTACAACCCACTTGTCGAATGTGTGCTTTCCACCAAGAATTGTAGCTGCCTTAAGAGCATTTTCATTTGCTGTTGCATTAGCAGCACTATACTCTCCACAGTTAGTGCAAGCAGTAGCCTTTACCTCGTAAGCCTTATGCTCGCAGTTTGCTGCTACCTTAGTAATAGGATAGTTATGCTCTAGTGCTGTGCCAGCCTTCTCGTAAACAGATTCTACGTTAAGCTTGCCACACTCTGTACACTTCTTTCCATATACAGCGTTCTTTCCACATGATGCGGCAGCAATCTGTGTATCAGCACCCCACTTGTGAGTTGCTGCCTTTGCTGTAGTATCAAAAGTGAGCTCGATAACACTAGTTCCCTGAAGATCACCTGTGAATCCAGTCCAGATGAAAGTCTTTGTAGTCTTTGTAGCCTTTGCAGTGTTCTCTGTAAGGTTTCCTACAGCAGTAATTCCAGAATTTGTAGTATTCTTCTTTGTAACTACTGCATTAGTTCCATTGTATTTTACTTCAACTCCACCATTCTCGTCACAATCCTTACCACAAGTTGAACACTTAATAGTGTAGTACTCTCTATCAACGCAGTTTCCAGCAACCTTTGTAACTACATAGTTATGAGCTAGCTTAGTTGAACCAGTCTTAGGAACTTCCTGAACGTTTCCGCAAATCTTGCAAACCTTCTTTGTGTAAGCTGCTCTATCACAAGTAGCAGCTACCTCTGTGTCAACAGTGTCATGCTTGCCTGCTGTTGTTTCAGTTGCACCATCAAGAGCGTCTCCACAAACTGTACACTTAAGGCCAAGAACCTTATTTGTAGTACATGAACCCTCAGAGATTACTGAATTAAGCTTGTAGTACTCGTACTTATCAACATCTGTCTCAGGAATTGCCTTATCTTCTGCGCTAGCTGCTGGCTTTGCAGTCAGAGTGCTTGTGAGAACAGAATTGTCAGCTTTCTTTACAGCAACATAACCACTCTTAAGTCTGTATGTACGTGCTGTAGTAAATGTTGCAGCCTCAGTAACCTTTACTGCTGCTCCATAGTTGTGCGCATTATCAGTCTTCATTGTCTCATCATACCATACGCACTCTGCACCGCATGTTGAACATGTTGACTTGTATCCAGGACCATGCTTGCAGTTAGCATCTGAAACCTTATTTGCATCAGTCTTATCTGTTGGCTCCTTAGCAGTGTGTACTCCATTTGGAATCTTTATAGTGTTGTGGCACTGTACACAAGTGTATGAGAGACAGTCATGCCTAGCAGGAGCGGTGTGGTTCTGAATCTTTCCGTTATCCCTTACAACATATCCACATGAACAAACCCTAGCACTCTTTACATAGCACTTTGTTGCCTCGTTGCTCTTTACCCAATAATCAGCCTGAGCCTGAGTCTTGAAGCCCTCTACGTTCTGAGCATGCATTGCATCAGCATACTCCTTAAGAGTGAGATCTCTCTCTGAGAACTTGTGGTCGTACATATTAGCATTAGTAGGAAGTGCTGTGATAGTTACCTCCTTAACGTTCTTGCAGTAGTCATCCTTACAAGTAACCTCTGCCTTACCAGCCTTTTCATGAGTTGGCTCTGCAACAACCTTTACATACTTCGCATTTTCAGCACTTAGAGTCTTTATGTTTTCCCAAGTGCACTCTGTTGCGCTTCCACTAGCAACTACATAATCGTGTGTATGTCCACTAGCTCCAACAGCAGCGAAAGCCATTGATGGCATGAATGATGCGATCATTGCAACTGACATAAGAGTCGCAAAAATTTTCTTACGCATTTTCCAATTTCTCCTTTCCGATTTTTGTTTAATTAATTAAGCAAAATGCATTTTATGATCACGGCTCTGGGCCGGTATCATCGTCATTTTGTGGAACCGATGGTGCCGTATTGCGCCACTGTTCCTTGTTGGAAATAACGTTTAATTGAACAAGTCGTCTCAAAAGGTGTGATTTGATAATTGGGATTTTTTGCAGTATTGTAGAGTATTAGATTGAGCTAAGGAGTTTACAAAAATAAGTTAAATAACATAAGCGGATTGTTAAAATCAGAATGGATGAATATGCGGAGTTATGTATAAAACCGCAATATTTAAATCGCAAAATATCTAGATCAAACTAAAGAATTTTCTGCTTAAGTGCTGTAGATTTAAGAAAGTTTTGGCACTTAGGTATTGGAATATAATTGCTAATTGAGTAATATATAGTAAAGTGCCTAATATTTTATGAAAATGCGGCACTTAAGTAGAGGTGCGAAATGCTTAATGAAAATGATATTGAAAAGATAAGATGTGCTTTTGATAAACATAATAACGTAATGACAACTTCTGAGCTAAGCAAACAGAAACTCTATTATGCAGATATAAAGCAACTTCTTGATGAGGGTTACATAGACAGAGTAAAGCGTGGTTATTATCAATGGATGGAAGATGTAGACTTCAGCGAAGTAGATATTATTAATGCTATTTTCCCTGATGGTGTCCTCTGTATGGAGACTGCACTGTTCTATTATGGATATAGCGATAGAAATCCTGCTGAGTGGAATGTGGCAATAGGAAGAAATGTTTCAAGGCTACGATCTAATGTGGTATATCCATTCATCAAAGAATATCGAATAGACTCTCAAATGCTTACTCTTGGTGAAACTACAGGCATAATTGACGGCAGAGAAGTCCGTATTTTTGACCGTGACAGAACAATTTGCGATGTCCTAAAGAATATGAACAAGATGGATAAAGAGATATTCAACAAAGCAATTCAGGGATACGTTGGTGATACGAAGAAGAATATTCCTAATCTTATGGCATATGCCAAAGAGCTTCGAGTGCAGAAGAAAGTGAATGAGTTGATAGGAGTGTGGTTGTAATGGCAGACAAGACAGCTTCCGTTCTGGCAAAATTGAAAAATAAGGCCAAGGCATCAGGTATAAGCTATCAACAATGCCTGCAGTTATTTGTGCAGGAAGAATTTCTCAGAAAATTATCGAAATCTGGGGAAGCCGACACTCTGATTTTAAAAGGTGGCTTGTTCATTTATACATTAACTAATTTTGAAAGCAGAGCTACTGTTGACGTGGACTTTTTGCTTCGCGGTTATTCGAATTCCATAGAGGAAATAACGAAACTTATTGATGAGATTATCAATACTCCTACAGGAAATGAGTATATTGAAATGCATACTAATGGATTTGAGGAGATCTCTCCACAAAGAAAGTATCATGGTATAAGTACTCAGATTATTGCACAAATCAAGAATGTGCGAGTGCCATTTAATATCGACATTGGCGTTGGTGATATTATTGTTCCAAGCGCAGAAGAACGTGTGATTAATACACAGCTTCCCGACTTTGAGGCGCCATTAATCAAAACATATTCACTTGAAAGTACAATTGCAGAGAAGTTTGATGCAATATTGCAACGATTTGAACTTACAGGGCGTATGAAAGACTTTTACGACATATATTATCTTTCACGAACCTTTGATTTTGATGGGTTAAAGCTTCAAGCTACTATCTACGAAACACTAAAACAAAGAGGGACTCCATATGATGAACATAGCTTCAATAGAATTGGGACACTTGCTGATAACGAAGATATGAAGAAGCGATGGAGGTATTTCTTGAAAACAATAAAGGATGATTCATTGGACTTTTCATTTGTTGTAAGCGAAATTCAGACATTCATCGAACCTGTCTATAAAGCTATGGTTAGTGAAAAGGAATGGATGTGCAGATGGGAAAGCAGTTCACAGACATGGCTCCAGGAGTAAGTCTATAAAGTTATTATTGCTGAAGGTCAGGCATCCAGGTACTAAGCAAAAAGGTCGATTCTATGTTATAAACTCCACAGTACTTTGGAGAAATTAACATAGAATCGGCTTATATGTTTATTATTCCATTCCCAGCGCTAATCCAATCAGTCTATCTGCCTGATCTGCCATAAACAGTGGAATATTAAGCATATCATCATCAAGCTTAAGATTGTCGAGCGAAAAACGTACTCTTAGCTTCACTTCGTCCGGGAATAAAGATTTGAACTTCTTTAAACTTTTGCTCGACGTGTTTGCTTCAGATTTAACCTCAATCGGGAAGATATCATTCTCTCTCTGGATTAAGAAATCTACTTCATAAGGAGGATTGGACTGCGACCAGTAACGAGGCTTAACTTCAAATTGCGTAATCAATGTCTGAAGCACATAATTCTCTGTTAGAGCCCCCTTAAACTCAGTAAACAAACGGTTTCCTTCACCAAATGCAGTAGGCGATAATTGTGCAAGTCGCCTTAGCAGCCCAACGTCTGCGAGATAAATCTTAAAAGCCGATAAATCATCATATGCACTCATCGGGAGACCTGGCTTTGAGCTACGATATATTTTGTGTACAAGTCGTGCATCAACGAGCCATTGAAGAGCATCTTCATATTCACGCGCTCGGGCGCCCTCCTTAACAACCTTGTATATAAATTTCTTATTCTCCTTAGACAACTGTGATGGAATAGACTTCCATATCATAGATATCTTGGGGAATTCACTTGGGTTCGGGTGCTTGCCAAAATCGCGTTCATACGCTCCGATGATGTCAGACAGTGCGTCCTGCATGGCCGGGACATCATGAGCTTCCGTCCATATTCTAACAGGCTCAGGCATCCCGCCTGTCACATAGTACATCTTCAGCTTCTCATATAATGGATTAAAGAATGCATCTGGAATTGGTTCAATGGTATCCACACTGTTCAGATAAGTTAGAAGATTCTCATCACCATTAGCAAGCAGAAATTCGGAGAATGTCATCGGATCAATCTGCATGAAGTTAACCTTGCCGACAGGAAATGATGACGGCTTAGCTAAAGCGATTCCGAGCAGAGAGCCAGCACACGCAACATGATATTGCGGAGCATTCTCACAGAAATACTTCATCGCGTTGATTACCTTAGGGCAATCCTGAACCTCGTCAAATATGATGAGCGTCTCTTCGGGCAAAATCCTCTGTCCACTTGCCATCATAAGATTCTGCAGTATCCTACCCACATCCTTCGTAGTTTCGAAGAATTGTTTATATTCTTCATTCTCATCAAAGTTAAAATATGCGGTATTCTCATAATAACGCTTACCAAACTCTTTAAGAATCCATGTCTTGCCAACCTGTCTCACTCCTTTAAGAATCAATGGCTTACGATATGGGGAGTTCTTCCACTCTAGAAGCTTTGACAGAATAAATCGTTCCATACAAATCACCTCACATTATTATATGCAAAAACGTGAATTACATCACATTTTTATTATATTTTAAACACATCATAATACAAGCCCTATTATATAATCCTATGATCTTAGAAGAGTTACCCTATCATTCGAATGTTCTACCTACTGATGACTTTCGAAAATTAAAAAATTTTTCATTTTTGAAAGTGGCAATTCAGTTTCGTTCTCTGTTTTTATACCTAGTTGCAACCTAGTGATAATTGTATAAAGTTGCATCTATCTGTAATGTTATTCACTGCAGTAAAGAGACTTTTCGACTAGTTATCATGGATTTACGATACAGCTCCCTTCCAGTATTCATCTCTCAAATCCTTGCAAAAATCGCAAATATCAAATCACACCTTTTGAGACGACTTGTTCAATTAAACGTTATTTCCAACACGGAACAGTGGCGCAATACGGCACCATCGGTTCCACAAAATGACGATGATACCGGCCCAGAGCCGTGATCATAAAATGCATTTTGCTTAATTAATTAAACAAAAATCGGAAAGGAGAAATTGGAAAATGCGTAAGAAAATTTTTGCGACTCTTATGTCAGTTGCAATGATCGCATCATTCATGCCATCAATGGC
This sequence comes from uncultured Clostridia bacterium, assembly GCA_934255135.1. Classification (GTDB taxonomy): domain Bacteria; phylum Bacillota; class Clostridia; order Peptostreptococcales; family Anaerovoracaceae; genus Crickella. The sequence continues at coordinate 48,163 of CAKQMV010000004.1, forward strand.
TTTCGCTGCAGTTACAAACGAAGCAAGTGCTAGCAAGGATTGGCTGGATGTTGCTCACACTTATCTTGGAGATACTGGTGTTTCAAACGCCAGTGTAAAGACTTGGGTTAATGACAATGATAAGAAGGATCAGATTGTTGACTACAAGTATGCTACATGCACAGAGGATGGATACGTTGTTCTGAAGTGTAATGCTACATCATCAAAGGGTGCTTGCAAGGAGGAGAAGAAATTCGAAATCCCAGCAGCTCATAAATTTGATGATGCTCAGGTTACAGTAGAGCAGTACGTTGCTGCAATGAAGGAAGCAAAGGCAACTGGATTTGAAAACGAGGCACAGGCAGCAGTTCAGCTTAAGAAGATTAAGGAGACAAACTGCAGCCCTACTGTAAAGGTTAGCAAGTGTACAGTTTGCGGAAAGATTGACACTACTAAGACTACAGGAGAGTATGGTCCTAAGGCTCATACTAAGCCAGCAGGCACAAAGGATTGTGCAACTTCATATGCATGCTCAAACTGTCACCAGACTGTAAAGGTTAAGAACCCTACAGCACACACTCTACCAACTAACCTTTCAAAGGACTACAAGAAGACTGGAGCAAAGGTTTGCGGTGCTGATATCGAAGAGAGAGAGTACAAGTGCACAGAGTGTAGTGAGGCAGTTAAGGTTCTTGTAAACAGCAAGACTAATGCAAAGGCTGATCCTGCTTGTACAGACTTCACAAAGAAGGTTACTGTTCTAAAGGGCAAAGATGGTGGTTTCTATCTAGCTGATGGTACTAAGGTAGCAGATTCAACTGGCAAAACAGAGCCTGGATACATTGCTTCAAAGACTTTCGCTGATACATTCTATGCATCAGATGTTACAGTAAACGGCAAGTACGGATTCACATGTGCAAAGTGCGGCCACGTAACAGTTAGCGATAAGGATGCAGCTGAGGTTGTAGCAAAGTGCGAGCACAAGTGGGAAACAGTAACAAAGGAAGCAACTTGCACAACAGATAAGCAGGTTGCAGCTGTATGTACAGTATGTGGTAAGTACACTACTACTGCTGAGGTTAAGCATGCAAATCCAGATCTAAAGAATACATTTGCTGATGCAGCTACTACTGTTAATGGAACTGCAAAGGGTCACGATCTTCAGGCTGAGGCTGTAAAGGCAACTTGCGAAGTACCAGCTCACTATGTAATTTCTTGCAAGACTTGCGGAAAGAAGTATGATGGCGTTAAGTACTACGAGTTCGATAAGGACAAGGATGCTAAGTCAGTATACCTTAACAGCGCTACTGGACAGGTAAGATCAGGTGCTCCAATGCTTAAGGACTTCGAGCTTAAGTACCTTGATCCAACAGTTGCACACCACAAGATGAGCAAGGACAGAGTTGTTCTTAAGGAAGCAGATTGCGAAGTTGGTCAGCTTATGGGCTATAAGTGTGAGACTTGCGGAAAGCTTGACGTACACAACCCAGTTGTAACACCTAACACAGTAGTAGGACACAAGCCAGCTAAGGTAAATGAGCATGCAGCAACTTGCGGAACAAAGGGAACTTACATGGTTCAGTGTGAGGTTTGCAAGAAGTATGCTAACAAGGAAAAGTATGACGTAAATGACTCAAATGATTGGGACAAGGCTGAGCACGAGTTCACTTCAGCTCCTGCAGTTGTAGGCGATCATGCTAAGTGTGACTTCTCAAAGTGGGTTGTTGTTAAGGATTCAACTGTATTCGATGAGGGTGTTAAGGAGCTTCACTGCGCTAAGTGTGGTGCTACTGATGGAAACAGAGCGCCTGTAGCTAAGAAGACTGTTGCTAAGGCAACTGTAACTCTTAAGGCTGGAAAGAACAGATTCACTGTAAAGGCTTCAGCTGCTAACGCTACTGGCTACAAGGTAGTTTACAAGAGAGCTGGCAAGAAGGCTATCACTAAGGTAGTTGACGCTGAGAACCTCTCAAAGACATACAAGAAGCTTGCTAAGGGCAAGAAGTACACAGTTAAGGTAACTGCATTTGCTTCAAACGGAACTGACACAGTTTACGGAGCAACAACAACTAAGACTGTAAAGACAAAGTAATTAAGCTTATACCGTAATTAGGCTATATGCATTATTAAGACCTGGTCCATTCGGGCCGGGTCTTAAGTCATATATAGATATTTTTATAGGATAAGGAAATCGAAAATATGAAGAAGAGAAGCATTATTATGCTGCTTACCCTGATGCTTGCAGGTATGATGATACTACCTGGCTGCAGCTCAGATAAGGTAGCAAAGCTTGCCGGAGAATGGCATTCCGAAGTATGTATCCATGATAATAAAGAAGTGGCTACTAATGAAACTTGGGGAAACTTTAGCATGACTATCAACGAAGACCATAGTTGCACAGTAGACTTCATTGGTTTTAAAAGTAAAGGAACCATCGAAGAAAATGAGGATGGCACATTTAATCTTAAGACTAAGAAATTTGAAGATATTACTTTAACTAAAGATGGTAAAAATCTAAAAATGGACTTTTCTAAGGATCAGATTATCTTCGAAAAGACGGAATAACGCAAACCTCAGAATATACCAAAAGGTCGGGACGAGCCCGACCTTTTGTATTTTAAAAATTAGTCCATCACCTTGTTTATGTTGATTAATTACTTAATCTTTACAGTCTTTACAGCTGAAGTTGCCTTAACGCCATCAGCGTTGATAGCTACAGCCTTGAATGTGTACTTCTTGCCCTTAGCAAGCTTCTTAATAGTTACCTTCTTGCCAGCCATAACTGTCTTAGTAACATACTTTCCGCCAGCCTTCTTGTAAGAAATCTGGTACTTAACAGCGCCCTTTGTTGACTTAACTGTTACAGTAGCAAGCTTCTTTCCAGCCTTTACTGTAGGAACAGCATACTTAGCCTTAGCTACAGTCTCCTGTGCAACCTCTACGTGGTTACATACTGAACAGTGCTTTCCAGCAGTAAGACCAGTAGCGAATACTGTTGCGTCTACAGCAGCATCATCTACGAGAGTGTGACCTTTAGCAGCAATCTCCGCTGTTGCTACAAGAACATTTCCACATACTGAGCACTTAACGCCAGCAGTGTGACCCTTCTCTGTGCAAGTTGCTTCTACTGCAGGAACTACCTCATACTTGTGTCCCTTTGCTGCGATTGCCTTTGTAGCATCACATCTTGTGCACTTCTCAACGCCATCCTCTGTGCAAGTTGCAGCCTTCTCAACCTTGTAATCATGTCCGAGAGCAGCAGTTACTTCGTAACCGTCTTTCTCTCCGCATACTGAGCATACCTTATGAGCAGTGTATCCAGTCTCTGTGCAAGTTGCAGCCTTTGCAGCTACATCCTTGTAGTCGTGACCAGTTGCAGCGATTGCCTGCTCGTCTCCGCACTTAGTGCACTTCTTGAGACCAGCCTTTGTGCAAGTAGCCTTATCAACTACCCAGTAATCGTGACCAGTAGCCTTAAGAACTTCCTTGCCGTCCTCGTGACCACATACTGAGCACTTCTTGTGTGCAGTATATCCGTCCTCTGTGCAAGTTGCAGCCTTTGCCTCAACCTTTTCAAACTTATGCTCAAGGGCCTTAAACTCAACGTCCTTAGCCTGTGTTAGGATTTCTCCATTTGAGTGGTTGTAAGTTGCTACGTATGAACCCTTTCCAGCAACTCCGCACTTTGGAGCCTCGAACTTCTTGACCTCAACCTTTGCAGGCTGTGAAGTCTTAACAGCTCCACAATCCTTGCACTCCTGGAATACTACCTTACAAGTTACGTTCTCAGGATCCTCAGTGTTCCATACGAACTTCTTAACATCCTGATAGTTGTGCTGTTTACCCTTTACTGTAAACTGTGTAGTTGCCTTAAATCCAGCCTTGTCGTTAGCATACTTATTAATATCCCATACATTAGCAGAAGTTAGAGTACCATTCCACTTAACATTTACAGGGATAATCTGCTCATCACAAGGCTTCTTATCCTTGTTAAGCTCAGCCCTCTTAGCTGTGTCTACAGTTGCTTCAGCAGCTGTAATAGTCTTTCCATCGTTGAACTTAAGATCGCAATTCTTGCAGTGAACGTTCTTCACAACTACGTCAGTTGCCTTTGCAGCTGATCCAGTAATAGCACCCTTCTGAGCATCCGATAGCTCGAAATCTCCTACAAGCTCATGCTGAGCAGTTTCCTTAAGGCTATCCTTGTTAACAGTTGAATACTTTCCTGTGATTTCGTTCTTTGTGAACCATGCATCACAGTTCTTACACTCATAGTGAGCCTTGTAGCCATCTTCCTTGCAAGTAGCAGCCTTTGCATCTACATATTTGTAATCATGATCCTTTGCCTTTACAGTGTATGTCTTTGTTTTTTCACCTGTAGCGCCAGCAAGAAGATCCTTTCCTTCTGGTGTGTAAAGTGAAGCCTCGTAAGTTGCAGTAGTGCTTGTGCAGTTTGCCTCTGAAGTGAGCTTAATCTCACACTTCTGTGACTTAGTTACTTTGCCACAATCTGTGCACTTCTCTGTTACAAGATTGCAAGCAGGAGTCTCATCATTCTTAGACCATACAAGCTCTTTAACAGTCTCCTTGTTTACGTGTCCAGTTGCAGGATCTGTAACAGTTTCCTTTACGTACTTTACAGTAAGATCCTTCTCTGGTCTTGTTGTTGTTCCAGCATACTCAAGTCTGCCGTGAGGAATTACAACATCAGCTGACTCTACAGTCTTTCCTGGCTCTGTGCAAGTTGCGTCCTTATGTTCACCCACTTTAATTTCTGCGTCAGCACCTACATAAAGCTTATCAGCATCAACTGTAGTTGCATTGAAAGTCTTGCCACAATCCTCACACTTTAGAGGAGCTTCCTTCTTAAGTGAAAGCTTGTTGTTATCCTTAACCCAGTATGATGAGTTTGATGGAACTGTCAGGTGGTGACCCTTTGCAGGAATAGTTGTGTTTCCTTTAGCAACATCCTCGTTCTTCTCGTTCTTGCATACGAAATTTCCGCATACAGTACACTCCTTGTACTCGTAGTTACCATCTTTCTCGCAAGTAGCAGCCTTTGCAGCTGTTGTCTTGTATACGTGATCATTGAATGTAAGTGAACCTACTTCGTAATCCTGTGATGTTACTACTGTATCACTTTCTCCAACGGGATTTTCTGTAACGAATCTAACCTTAACATTCTTTGTCTGTCCGCAAGGGTATGTTTTAATTTCACCATTGCCGTTATCAGCATCAAGGTAAGTAACCTTTGCAGGGGCATTGAACGTATGAGTTGTCTCAGTTGCTCCATCTGTTGAAGTAGCCTTAATTAGGGTTGCAGTCTGTGATCCTGGTGTCCACCTCCAGCTATCTGCAAGCTTGTCAGAAGTTGAGTAAGTCACTCCTGTAGCAAATGCAAGACTTGGCATGAATGACAGAACCATTGATGCAGACATAAGAACCGCAAATAGTTTCTTCTTCATAGTCTCTCCTTTCGAATTTAGGTGTGTTCTAACTTTTAATAAAAGTCTTTAAATAACACATCGGGAAGCGATTTTATTAAACGATGATGGATGTTTTTTACGTGCTTCCCGAGTGATATTTATGATTTTGAACAAGTCGTCTCAAAAGGTGTGAATTGATATTTGGGATTTTGATATGTCTGAGTGGGTAGTATAACTGCGACATAAGATTTGCTGAATTAGAAACAATTCTTAGAAAATAACGAGAGTATTTCTGTAAAAATATTCAATGTGATGTAAATATATACAAAAAGATGCGCTTGTTTTTCTTTATGTTAGGCATGATAGCCTGCAGATGCTATGTTAAATAGTCCACAGTACTTTGGTCGATTTCATATAAGTTGTTTTTAAGATATGATTCTATGTTATAATTACCACAGTACTTTGGCAGTTTTAATATAGAAGGAGGTTTTATGATATTTGATAGGAAATCCTATATAAGTCAACTCGCAGATATGCAATGGAACGGTCTTGTCAAGGTAATCACGGGAGCACGTCGTGCTGGAAAGTCCTATCTTTTGAACGAGTTATATTACAAGCACCTTATAAATCAGGGAGTAGATAATGATAGGATAATACGTTTTGCGTTCGATTCTGATGAGGATTTAGACCTTCTAGATGAATTCGCTGGAAATGATCCTATTAGAATTGAGGATAAGTCAAACGGATATGTTGTTAATGCGAAAGTTTTTAGAAGGTATATAGCATCAAAGATTAGTGATGATCAGTTATATTATCTGTTTCTTGATGAAGTGCAGATGCTTGATAATTTTGTAGGGACACTTAATAGCTATCTTCGTCACATTAATATCGACATTTATGCAACGGGATCCAATTCAAGATTTCTTTCTGCAGATATTTCTACTGAGTTTAAAGGAAGAAGTGCTGAACTGCATGTACAGCCATTAACTTTCTCTGAATATGTTAATGGTACACAGCAGGATGTACAGACTGCCTGGGCGGATTACATCGTAACAGGTGGAATTCCGCTTGTTGCTACAATGCGAAATGAACAGCAGAAGATTCAATATCTCAAGAATCTCACTACAGAAACATATCTTAAGGATATAATCCAGCGAAATGGCATACGTAAACAATCCGAACTTTCGGATACATTCAATATCTTAGCATCAGTCATCGGTTCGCCGGTAAATCCAAACAAGATTGCCAATACTTTTGCCAGCCTTGGCCACGGTGATATATCCACGGCGACTATACAGCGTTTTATTGACCATTTCTGCGATGCATTTGTAATAAATCGTGCTGGCAAGTATAACATAAAGGGCCGGAAGTATATCGACTCTCCATTCAAGATTTATTTTGAAGATATCGGAGTTCGCAATGCTAGATTGAATTTTCGACAGATTGAAGAGACTCATATCATGGAGAATATTCTGTACAATGAGCTGCGTTACAGAGGCTTTTCTGTCGATGTTGGTGAGATGACAATTTCGGAAGATACTGGACGAAAAGACAAGAATAGTCATGCCATTTATGCACAGAAATCGCTTGAAGTCGATTTCATCGCAACCCGTGGAAGTGAGAAATATTATATTCAGTCAGCCTTATCGATGGATCTTCCAGAGAAACAGGCGCAAGAGAAGAAGTCACTGTACTACATCGATGATTCCTTTAAGAAAATTGTCGTAACACGTAATAATCTGAGGCCAATGCGAGACGAGAAAGGTATAGTGACAATAGATTTATTTGACTTTCTTATGAATGAAGATAGCTTGAGCTATTGATGGTGTGGACAGTTGGAAAACGTACAAATACGCCCTATAAAATGGTTGGAAAACGTACAAAGCAAAGCTATAATTAGGTTGGAAAACGTACAGTGTTTTGTACAGAGAATTGTTAGAAATACATATTTAGAAGAACACACGAGGTATTTTCATGTTAGCTCGAAAGATAGATAAGGAAATAAAGGAATGGATACATACTGACCATAGAGCGTTACTAGTATATGGAGTTAGACAGGCTGGCAAGACATACGCAATTCGCAAATGTCTCGCGTCAGAGGGCTGTCATTATGTTGAGTTTAACCTCATTAATGAACCTGAGGTTGTGGAGATCATTTCAGGTGCAATGAGTGTAAATGACATGATAATGAAGCTTTCACTCTATACAACGGAGGAGCTCATTCCTGGAGAGACCGTTATTTTCTTCGATGAAATTCAGAAATACAAAGAGATTGTAACTAAGATTAAATTTCTCGTTGAAGACAACCGTTTCAAATATGTTATGAGTGGCTCACTTCTCGGCGTAGAGATAGTAAACTTACGGTCAGCACCAGTTGGATCACTTCGTACACTCAAGATGTACCCGTTGGATTTTGAAGAATTTCTGCAGATTTTTAACATTAGCGATGATGTCATGACGATGCTACATGCTTCTTATGATAATAAGATTCCAGTCGATGAGATAGTTCATAACAGGATGCTTCAGATATTCAACCTTTATCTCATAATCGGAGGCATGCCGGCTGCTGTTGCGAAGTATCAACTCACTGAGAATATTGATGCTGTAATGGACGAACACACGGCAATCATAGAGCAATACAAACTGGACTTCACCCAGTATGAAGCAGATAACAGGAAGCTTCTCCTGACCACTGTCTATGAGTTGATTCCTTCAGAGCTTAATGATAAGAACAAAAGGTTCAAAATATCAGACATAGACAAAGTCCTCCGCTTTGAACGGATGAGTGACAGTTTTAGCTGGCTGTGGAAATCCGGTGTGGCGTTGCCAGTGTTTAACACGACAGAGCCTGTGATTCCATTAATGATTAACAGGAAGAATTCACTCTTCAAACTATTCTTATCTGATATTGGTATGTTGACAACAGTTTATGGAAAGGCATGCAAGCTGCTGATTCTTAACCAGGAACGCGATATCAATAAAGGCGCCATATTTGAGAATCTGATTGCGCAGGAACTGATTGCTCACGGCTACGATTGCTATTACTACAATAATAAGAAACAGGGTGAACTCGATTTCATCATCGAGGATAATGGTGAGGCTCTTCCAATAGAGGTCAAAAGCGGCAAAGACTACAAGAAACATTCCGCATTAGATAACGTTCTCGGAAATAATGATTATGGCATCAACCGCGCGATAGTTTTCTCAGGCGGAAATGTCGAAGTTAAAGATAAGATCACATACCTGCCGATTTACATGATTATGTTCCTCAGGAAAGACAATATCGATTTCACAGATATCTCAATAGACAGATTCAAATTCTAATACAATCAGAAAAGCCGATTCTATGTTACAAACTCCACAGTACTTTGGAGTTTATAGCATAGAATCGGCCTATATAATTGTTATTTCATTTCCAGTGCTAATTCAATCAGTCTATCTGCCTGATCTGCCATAAACAGTGGAATATTAAACATATCATCATCAAGCTTAAGATTGTCAAGCGAGAAACGAACTCTTAGCTTCACTTGATCCGGGAATAGAGATTTGAACTTCTTCAGACTTTTGCTCGATGTGTTTGTTTCAGATTTAACCTCAATTGGGAAGATATCATTCTCTCTCTGGATTAAGAAATCTACTTCATATGGAGGATTGGACTGCGACCAGTAACGAGGCTTAACTTCAAATTGCGTAATCAATGTCTGAAGCACATAATTCTCTGTTAGAGCCCCCTTAAACTCAGTAAACAAACGGTTTCCTTCACCAAATGCAGTAGGCGATAATTGTGCAAGTCGCCTTAGCAGCCCAACGTCTGCGAGATAAATCTTAAAAGCCGATAAATCATCATATGCACTCATCGGGAGACCTGGCTTTGAGCTACGATATATTTTGTGTACAAGTCGTGCATCAACGAGCCATTGAAGAGCATCTTCATATTCACGCGCTCGGGCGCCCTCCTTAACAACCTTGTATATAAATTTCTTATTCTCCTTAGACAACTGTGATGGAATAGACTTCCATATCATAGATATCTTGGGGAATTCACTTGGGTTCGGGTGCTTGCCAAAATCGCGTTCATACGCTCCGATGATGTCAGACAGTGCGTCCTGCATGGCTGAGACATCATGCGATTCCGTCCATATCCTAACAGGTTCAGGCATTCCGCCTGTCACATAGTACATCTTCAGCTTCTCATATAATGGATTAAAGAATGCATCTGGAATAGGTTCAATGGTATCCACACTGTTCAGATATGTTAGAAGATTCTCATCACCATTAGCAAGAAGGAATTCAGAGAATGTCATCGGATCAATCTGCATGAAGTTGACCTTGCCGACAGGAAATGATGACGGCTTAGCTAAAGCGATTCCGAGCAGAGAACCAGCGCACGCAACATGATATTGCGGAGCATTCTCGCAGAAATATTTCATCGCATTAATTACTTTAGGGCAATCCTGAACCTCGTCAAATATGATGAGCGTCTTCTCTGGCACAATCTTCTGTCCACTTGCCATCATAAGATTCTGTAGTATTCGATCTACATCCTTCGTCGTTTCAAAGAATTGTTTATATTCTTCATTTTCATCAAAGTTAAAATATGCGGTATTCTCATAATAACGCATACCGAACTCTTTAAGAATCCATGTCTTGCCAACCTGTCTCACGCCTTTCAGAATCAACGGCTTACGATATGTCGACTTCTTCCATTCTAGAAGCTTTGTCAGAATAAATCGTTCCATACAAATCACCTCACATTATTATATGCAAAAACGTGAATTACATCACATTTTTATTATATTTTAAACACATCATAATACAAGCCCTATTATATAATCCTATGATCTTAGAAGAGTTACCCTATCATTCGAATGTTCTACCTACTGATGACTTTCGAAAATTAAAAAATTTTTCATTTTTGAAAGTGGCAATTCAGTTTCGTTCTCTGTTTTTATACCTAGTTGCAACCTAGTGATAATTGTATAAAGTTGCATCTATCTGTAATGTTATTCACTGCAGTAAAGAGACTTTTCGACTAGTTATCATGGATTTACGATACAGCTCCCTTCCAGTATTCATCTCTCAAATCCTTGCAAAAATCGCAAATATCAAATCACACCTTTTGAGACGACTTGTTCAATTAAACGTTATTTCCAACACGGAACAGTGGCGCAATACGGCACCATCGGTTCCACAAAATGACGATGATACCGGCCCAGAGCCGTGATCATAAAATGCATTTTGCTTAATTAATTAAACAAAAATCGGAAAGGAGAAATTGGAAAATGCGTAAGAAAATTTTTGCGACTCTTATGTCAGTTGCAATGGTAGCATCTTTCATGCCATCAATCGCATTTGCGGCTAACACTAATGACGCGACAGCAAATCATGATTACTATGATTATGGTGTTGAGTACAAGATTGAAAATGGCAAAGCTGTTGCTAAAAATGGATACTCTCAGGAGGATGTGGATAAGTATGTAAAAGTTATCACTGCTCCAACTTGTTCTACAGAAGGTCTTGTAGAACTTAAGTGTACAACTTATCTACCAGAGGGCGTTGATTGTGATCAGACAACAACTAGAACAATTAAGAAGCTTCGTCATGATCCTAGAGTTACAAACATGTCACTTGAGGCATTTGCAAATCAGCTTCTAGCACAGAAGGATCTTGCTAATGCAGGTGCTGTTAAATCATGGATAGCTGCAAATAAGGACAAGTGTTATGTAGAGGCATCACGTTGCAGAAACTGCGGAGTAGTTGATGCTATTGGCTCTGGTTCAAGTTTTGTAGATCACGCTTACACAGGTGATAATACTTGTGCTAAGAAGGTTCAGTGTACAAACCCAGGATGCTCAGCTATGATCGATACTCCAGCTGGCAAGAACACTAAGGCTCATGATTACACAGGTGTAACTCCTTCAACATCAGAGATTACTGCTTGTGGTGGAGTTAAGATCACTGTAACAAAGACAGCTTGTAAGGATTGCGGAGTTGAAAAGGTAGATGAGGCTAATCACGCAGCTGTTAAGTGTGTTAACTTCAAGGGAGACCTCCCAAAAGATGCAGTAAAGAAGTCAGGAGATGACTATCTTTATCAGGGACAGGTAATTGCAACTGTTAAGGCAGGAAATGTTGTAGCTGCAACAGGATATCATTATGATGAAACTAATGGTGTATTTGCAAAAGCTGATACTACTAAGACAATCCTAACAACACCTGCTGGTAAGGATGTATATGTAGATGTTTACGGATACACTTGCAACGATTGTGGTTATGTAAATTCATTTGGAAGCACAACTCCAGTTGCTGCTGCTCATAAGCACGTATGGGAGAAGGTTACTGTAGATGCAACTTGCTCAACTCCAGCTCAGGAGTGCATGGTATGTACAGAGTGCGGAAACTACAAGAGAGTAAAGGATGCTGACAATGTAACAGGTGTTGCTTCTGCTACATCTGTTCTTACAGATGTTGAGGGAAGCAAGGCTCTTGGACACGAACTTGTTGTTAAAACTAACGCTGGTGATTGTCAGGGTACAATGAGCTACGAAGTAAAGTGTTCAAGAAAGGGATGCAAGGCTAGAGCTCTAACAGTAACTGCAGCTGATTTTAAGGCTGTTGCTAAGGGTGATTCTCTATATGTAGACCCAAATGTAAAGAACATCAGGACTACTACTAAGAACATTGTAGGATCAACAGAGCTCAAGTACATCGCTGACAGCACTGGTGACAACCACAAGTTCACTAAGAAGGTCGTTGTAAGAGAGGCAACTTGCGAGGCAAACAAGCTTGAGGCATATGTTTGCGATACTTGCGGAAAGATCAACATCCACTCAGCTACAATGGTTCCTGGAACTAAGCTTGGTCACAAGTTCAAGGAGACTGAGGTAAAGGCTACTTGCGGTACTGAAGGATACAAGATTGCTCAGTGTGAGAACTGTGGCGAGTACAAGACTGCAACTGGAACAACTAAGAAGGCTGACGAGGCTCTTAAGATGAACGTTGTAAAGCCACTTGTAGCACCTGGTGCTAAGTGCTCATTCGATAAGGTTGTTGTTCTTAAGGACTCAACTGTATTCGAAGAGGGCGTTAAGACATTCGAGTGTTCAAAGTGCGGTGCACAGGATTCAACTAAGGCTGTAATCGCTAAGAAGACAGTTAAGAAGCCTGTAGTAACAGTAAAGGCTGGCAAGAAGGCATTCACAGTAAAGGCTTCAGCTGATAACGCTACTGGATACAAGGTAGTTTACAAGAGAGCTGGCAAGAAGGCTATCACTAAGGTAGTTGACGCTGAGAAGCTTTCAAAGACTTACAAGAAGCTTGCTAAGGGTAAGAAGTACACAGTTAAGGTAACTGCATTTGCTTCAAACGGAACTGAGACAGTTTACGGAGCAACAACTACTAAGACTGTAAAGACAAAGTAATTAAGCTTATACCGTAATTAGGCTATATGCATTGTTAAGACCTGGTCCATTCGGGCCGGGTCTTAATTCATTTATAGATATTTTTACAGGATAAGGAGATTGAAACTATGAAGAAGAGAAGCATTATTATGCTGCTTACTCTGATGCTTGCAGGCATGATGATTCTGCCTGGCTGCAGCTCAGATAAGGTAGCTAAACTTGCTGGAGACTGGCATTCTGAAACATGCATTCATGAGAAGAAGGAAGCTGATACTCATGATGTATGGGGCGACTTCAGCATGACTATCAATGAGGACCACAGTGCAACTGTTGAGTTTATTGGTATCAAGAGCAAGGGTACTGTTGAAGAGAATGAGGATGGCACATTCAATCTTACTACTAAGAAGTTTGATAACATCACTCTGACTCAGGATGGAGAAACTCTGAAGATGGACTTCGCAAAGGATCAGATTATCTTCGAGAAGGCGGAATAACGCAAACCTCAGAATATACCAAAAGGTCGGGAATATCCCCGACCTTTTAAAATGCTCTAATTCGCCGCTAAGTCACTGAATGCCGACCTCCGGCCTCAAATCATACATCCTATTTCAAATGCTTCGACAGCACAGACAGTATATTACTGCTCTTACTTGCATTCACATTCTTCGACGACAAGCGGGATGCTTCGACATTAGCAATCATGCTTTTGGTCTTAAACGATGTAGCGAGTGCCTTCTTGCTACTGTTCTCAGCCTGGCTGCCAGTGTAAACCTCCTCGATATCCCGATGGAACCAAATCAGTTCATAACCGTTATCCTTGCAATACTTAGATATGGCGTCGAACTCCTTCTGTCTGTCGCGATTGGATTCCAGCGCATCGGTGTCGATACAGTAAATGACCACGCTCTCACCAGGATAAGAGCGACTCCGCTTGCGAATCTCAGAAACAACCTTATTCTTCTTGTAATTGGTCTTGCCTGCCATATACACAGGACTGAGCTTTATATCATTACCTACAGCGAAGAATCTGTTAATCGTTTCTCTGATATATACCCAGTCGGTCTTCGCCTTGTTATCGCTTTCCACGCAGAAAATCAATTGCTTACTCATCTTGGCCTCCCAGGATTCCAACAAAATCCGTCGATTCCACGTTAAAAGGCAGATATTCAATCATTCCCGCACGATACAGGCTTTCTGGAGAGTAGTTGCCATTCGTCTTCCACGGAATAACCCTGTTGTCATTCGAAAGGAAATCAATCGACTTCTTGTTTCTTCTAAGCACCGACATTGGGCTCGTGTTGTGCGTAGTGAAGCAAAGCTGCCCCTCGCCATATTCCATAAAGAATTCGATGAGCTTGCACAGGTATATGTCATTAATGTTCGCATCCATCTCGTCGATGAATACTATCGCACCCTCCGCAGCAGCATTCAGATAATCAAACAAATCTATCAGCTTCTTGATTCCAGTACTTTCGAACTCTTTATCAACAGAATATTCTGGATACCTCATCACAAGTGAACAATCATAATATTCGACATTTTCTTTCTTCTCAATCTCTATCCCAACAAGATCTGTCTTAAACAACTTAAGAAATCCTTCGAGCTGGCGCACTCTTCTCTCGTATTCGCCAAAAAGTGGCTTCAGCACCTGTCTATCCCGCACGCCCGCATACGTCTCGAAGTCATTGAGAACTTCATCAGCATCCCTAAGCTCGCGAATCGTCTCTGATAGGAAATATAAGTCATGTTGATCACTCGCGTCCATATAACATCTTATAGATAGCGACCAAAAGAACGCAGTCAGCAGGTCGTCAGTCACCCCTGAATCCGAAGTGAGCGGCAGCAGTTTGAAAGATAGTGACAGAAATGTTGATTTCTCAAGCAGGTTTGCAGTCTTTATCTTAAATACTTCCATCGATTCATCAGAGCATTGAATTCTTTTAAGCTCTCCATCACAGCATTCATAGATTGTCGAATAGAATGTTGCAGTTCTGCTACGTTTGCTTAAATTCTCATAGCTAATACCATACTTACCTGAAGTAAGCTTCTCTATACGAAGTGAATATGAATATACTGACTCAACAATGTCACCTGTTAGGTGCACGAATTCAAAGCTACAAGAAAACGCCTGGATCTTCTTGTTGATAATCTCATTAAGATAACGCTGATTGGAAGCATCGCTTAGATAATCTTCTTCAAGGCATAGAAGCTTAACCAGATTCACAGCAGATACAATAGCAGTCTTACCCGAACCATTCTCACCATAAATCGCTTTAACATTATATCCATCCACAGAGAAATCCTTGCCTATAGACTTCTTGTAGAAATCAATGGATATCTCATTTTCAATATTCTTTATACCGCTGAGTTTAAGATTCAGCAAAAAGAATTTCTGTTTCATTTCAGATTCTCCTTAAAACACGATTGCAGAAAGCATAACTCTTCCTAAATCAATTCTAATCTAAACTTCAAAAATATACAATATGTATATTTTAACAATAGCATAAAAACCTACATGACACATTCCTTGGGCTGTATATAGATTCAATAATCTGGAAGAATATGCTGCACTTTTACGTTAAAACCGACTTGAAATCGAGAAAATTTTTCTTTTTCTGTGCTTCGTCTTGACAACACAAAACATGCCCAAAATCCCAAATATCAATTCACACCTTTTGAGACAACTTGTTCAATTAAACGTTATTTCCAACACGGAACAGTGGCGCAATACGGCACCACCGGTTCCACAAAATGACGATGATACCGGCCATGAGCCGTGATCATAAAATGCATTTTGCTTAATTAATTAAACAAAAATCGGAAAGGAGAAATTGGAAAATGCGTAAGAAGATTTTTGCGACTCTTATGTCAGTTGCAATGGTAGCGTCATTCATGCCATCAATCGCGTTTGCTGCTAACACAAACAGCGGCCACGCTTTCTACAAGTATGATACTGACTACACTATCGTAAATGGCAAGGTTGTAGCTAAGAAACCTAACAATCAGAAAACAATTGAGAAATATGTTGAGGTTGTTACATCACCAACATGCACTACTGCTGGTTCAGTAGTATCAAAGTGTCATATTGCTCTACCTGAGGGCGTTGAGTGTGACGAGACTATTACTGAAGAAATTCCAGCAGGTCACTCATTTGCTAGAGTAAACATGACTATCGATGAGTTTGCTGCTCAGGAGGTTGCTCAGAAGACTCTAACTGAGGCTGAGGCAAAGGCTTGGGTTAAGGCTCAGAAGGGCAAGTGTCACGTAGATGCAAACCGTTGCTCAAACTGCGGTGAGGTAGCTGCTATCGGTAACAATACTGATGATTCAAAGGTTAAGGATCACGCTTACACAGGTGATAAGACTTGTGCATCAAAGGTACAGTGTAGCTTTGCTGGTTGCACAGCTAAGATTGACACACCAGCAGAAAAGCTTGACAAGACTGGAGGTGGTCAGCCAAATCATGACGTTACAGGTGTAACTGATACTGAGAAGACTGTTGCTTGCGGTGGCATTACAACTACTGGAAAGGTTTGTAAGAAGTGCGGAGAGTTTGTAGCAAATGGTGCTTCTACTGGAACTGCAAAGTGCAAGGAGTTCGTTGGAGATCTCGACTCAGTAAAGAAGAGCATTGACGGAACAAAGGTATTCTACAACGGAAAGAAGATTGCTGATATCAGCGGCACTACAGTTACAACTGTTGATGGTTACTACTATGATACAAATAGAGACGTATTTGTAAAGGCTGACACAAAGACAGCTGATAACAAGTTCGGTTACACTTGCAAGAAGTGTGGATATGTACAGGCTCTTGACAACAAGACTTTTGCAGAGACATGTGCACACGCATGGACAAAGGTAACTGTAGATGCTACTTGCACAACTGCAGCTCAGGAGTATATGGTATGTTCAGAGTGCGGTAAGTACAAGAAGGTAAAGGATGCTGACGATGTTGTAGGAACAACTGATAAGAATGCAGCTACTACAACTGTTGAAGGAAGCAAGCCACTTAAGCACGCTCTTGAGGTAAAGACTGTTGCTGGCGACTGCCACGATACTGCTAAGTATGTAGTAAAGTGCACAAGAAAGGGTTGCAATGCAAAGGTTGAGGTAACTCCTGCTGACTTCAAGACTCTTGCAAAGGGAGACTCTCTATTTGTTGATCCTTCAAAGGCTGCACTCAGCGCTGATACAGTAAATGTTGCTGGTTCAGCAGAGCTTAAGTACCTTTCAGATAGCACTACAGATAACCACAAGTTCACTAAGAAGGTAACTGTAAAGAAGGCTACTTGCACAAATAACGAGATCGTTGCATATGTATGTGATACTTGCGGAAAGTTCAACATCCACACTGCTACAATCGTACCAGGAACAAAGCTTGCTCATGAAATCGTAACAGTTGAGGAGCCAGCTACTTGTGAGAAGACTGCTGCAAAGTATGAGATTTGTAAGAACTGTGACTACCGTAAGGATCTTGTAAAGGCTAAGGCTATCCCTGGTGGAAAGTGCCTCGAGGATTCATGGAAGGTTATTAAGCCTGCAACTGTATTTGAAGAAGGCATCAAGGCTGTAGCTTGCTCAAAGTGTGGTAACGTTAAGGACGGCGCTATGAAGGCACCAATCGCTAAGAAGACTGTTGCTAAGGCAACTGTAACTCTTAAGGCTGGAAAGAACAGTTTCACTGTAAAGGCTTCAGCTGCTAACGCTACTGGATACAAGGTAGTTTACAAGAGAGCTGGCAAGAAGGCTATCACTAAGGTAGTTGACGCTGAGAACCTCTCAAAGACTTACAAGAAGCTTGCTAAGGGTAAGAAGTACACAGTTAAGGTAACTGCATTTGCTTCAAACGGAACTGACACAGTTTACGGAGCAACAACAACTAAGACTGTAAAGACAAAGTAATTAAGCTTATACCGTAATTAGGCTATATGCATTATTAAGACCTGGTCCATTCGGGCCGGGTCTTAAGTCATTTATAGACATTTTACAGGATAAGGAGATTGAAAATATGAAGAAGAGAAGCATTATTATGCTACTTACCCTGATGCTTGCTGGTATGATGATTATGCCTGGCTGTAGTTCAGATAAGGTAGCAAAGCTTGCTGGAGACTGGCATTCTGAGACATGCATTCATGAGAAGAAGGAAGCGGATACTCATGAGGTATGGGGTGACTTCAGCATTACTATCAATGAGGATCACAGCGCTACTGTAGAATTCATCGGAATCAAGAGCAAGGGAACTGTTGAGGAGAATGAGAATGGTACATTTAAACTTTCTACAAAAAAGTTTGATGACATCACTCTGACTCAGGATGGAGACACTCTGAAGATGGACTTCGCGAAGGATCAGATCATCTTCGAGAAGGCGGAATAGTTGAAAAATCGAATATACCAAAAGGTCGGGACGAGCCCGACCTTTTGTATTTTAAAAATTAGTCCATCACCTTGTTTATGTTGATTAATTACTTAATCTTTACAGTCTTTACAGCTGAAGTTGCCTTAACGCCATCAGCGTTGATAGCTACAGCCTTGAATGTGTACTTCTTGCCCTTAGCAAGCTTCTTAATAGTTACCTTCTTGCCAGCCATAACTGTCTTAGTAACATACTTTCCGCCAGCCTTCTTGTAAGAAATCTGGTACTTAACAGCGCCCTTTGTTGACTTAACTGTTACAGTAGCAAGCTTCTTTCCAGCCTTTACTGTAGGAGCAGCATACTTAGACTTAGCTACAGTCTTAGGTGCCTCAAGAATATCACCACAGATAGCACACTTAACACCAGCAGTCTTTCCTTCAGTGAATACAGTTGGAGCTACAGCCTCAATAATTGTTGGCTTATGGTCGATCTTAGGAAGAACTACCTTCTTTGTCTCAGTGTAAATCTGGCCAGTCTGTGAGTGCTTATATGTAGCCTTGTAAGTTGCCTCACCAACCTTTTTGCAAGTTGGCTCTGTTGTTACAGTCTTTTCAACTGATGCAGGCTGTGAAACAGTTGCAACACCATCTGTCTTCTCAACCTGTGCAGGAGTCTCAAAGTTTGTGCCCTTGAAAATCCAGTTGTGGCGGTCACAACTCTTGAATGCGATCTGGCAAGTTGCATTGCCTGGATCCTCTGTATTCCAAACAAACTTAGGTGTTGTGTTTGCAGCACCGTTGTGTCCTCTTGGGTCAAGAGTTACATTCACAGTATCCTTGTACTCAACCATTCCTACCTTAGCAGTAAGAACTACTGGGAGTACGATGCTGTCAACGCAAGCGTTCTTACCCTCATTGAGCTTATTGTACGCCTTACCGTCTACTGAAAGAGCAGCATTGGATACACCATCAATAGCCTGACCACACTTTGAGCAAACAGCATTCTTTACAGTTGCATTCTTTGCTGTATCAAGCATTCCATTATCAAAGAAATCTGCAGCAAGATCCTTCTTTGTAGGGAGAGTGTAATCTCCGCTTAGAGTATGTGTTCTAGCAAGTTCATAATCTGACTTGTTCACCTTAATGTATCTTCCATCAGTTGTCTTCTCAAACCAGTCATCGCATCCGTTTGTGCACTCATAGTGAGCCTTGTAACCAGCCTTTGTGCATGTAGGAGCCTTTGCCTCTACGAACTTGTAGTTGTGAGCAAGCTTTGGCTCTTCCTTAACAGCCTTTTCGAAATCTGCACCAGATGCTGTCTCTGAAATAGGACCCTCTTCTGGTGTTACTGTGCAAGTTGCCTTGATTTCAGGTCTTGCAGCAGCCTTGCAAGTCGCCTTTGATGTTCTAGTTACTGTGCAGTCGATAGTCTTCTCTGCTACCTCACAGCCGTCATTAACACATGGGTTTACCTTGTAAACACACTTTGTGAAATCCTTATTCCAAACAAATCCACTTTTACCAGTAAAGTTGTGCTTTGCCTGTGCAGCTGAAGTTACCTTGTTAACATACTTTACATTGATGTCAGCATCTGCTCTAGAATCACCAATAAGAGCATCATCTGCTGCAACAGTTACAGTAGCCTTGTTTACTGTAATCATTCCACTTGCTGTGCAATCCTTTGACTTCTCTGTTTCTTTTGAGTCAATCTTAGCAGGAGTGCCGTAACAGTCATCAAGCTGAGCATCCTTGTTATGGTTAATTGTGAAGGTCTGTCCACAGTCATCACACTTAAGAGTAGCAAGTTTGCTTAGCTTTACAGAATCTCCAGCTGAAGGACTCTTCTCAATTCTCCAAAACTTTGAAGTTGGAGCAAGTGTTACATTGTGATTCTTAGCAGGAAGCTTTGCAGCGGCTTCAGTAGTGAATTCCTTGCCATCCTTATCATATCCAACAACATCGCCACAAACTGAGCACTTCTTATACTCGTAGTTACCAGCCTTTGTGCAAGTTGGAGCAACTGCTGCAACAGTTACAAACTTGTGATCAGGGAAAGTAATTTCTGATGTCTTAGTTGGTGTATACTCAAAAGTAGCAAAATCATTGTTAAGAACCTTCTTTGTTGTCTTAAATACAATCTTATCTACTGTTTTAGTCTCTCCAGCACAAGCTTTAAGCTTTGTAGCACCATTATAATACTCTACAGTCGCATCAGCGTCATATGAAATTGTAGTAGTATCCTTTCCATCGTCTGTCTGGATTACCTTAACAAGTTTAGCAGTAGAGCTACCAGGTACGTATGACCAACATGCAAGATCGTTTACTCTTGTTCCTGCAGTGCCTGCGAAAGCGATGCTAGGCATGAATGACAGAACCATTGAAGCGGACATTACGATCGCTAATAGTTTCTTCTTCATAATCTCTCCTTTCGAATTTAGGTGTGTTCTAACTTTTAATAAACGTCTTTAAATAACACGTCGGGAAGCGATTTTATTAAACGATGATGGATGTTTTTTTACGTGCTTCCCGAGTGATATTTATGATTTTGAACAAGTCGTCTCAAAAGGTGTACTTAAAGATTATGAGATTTTGCGATTTGGAGAGGGGCGGATTTGTTTGCTATGCAAACTGAAAAGGGAACAAATATAGGTGTAGAAGAGTGTATATATTTCCAATATAATGAAAATATATACAGAGAGGCGAAATGATGGATTCGAGCGTATTCAAATACGCTCGCAAATACGTGCTTTTATCGTGAACGTAAATCTTTGAACGCGCTCTACGACTGCTATTGTGCGGGATGGCGGTGAGGCGGAGAAATCTTTTGGCAGGGGGATAAGGATGCATGATATCATGCTCGAATCATAAAAAAGCTACGAAAATCGCATAAAAAATGCAGATTTTTTAACGCGAAAGTATGTACTGTTTTACGCGCGGAAATAGTGTACACTACGTGTATGTAATTAATTGCAGAAATGAGAATTTGTGTATGAGCTAGATGACTGGCAGAGGCATGCGCAATTTTGGTGTGATCAGCAATGATTTTTATGACAGGGATGAATCATTGACTGATTTAACTGATGCGATGATCGGCGAGATTTCTTCATTTGCAACTTGAGTTGAATACGGATGATGGCTTGCGGGCGGAGCTTGAAATCAGAGAACTGGATAGAATGTGCACTAAAGCAATCAATGATGCAGAGGTTGATGCGGAAGGCTTACCCGTACTGGATGATGTCGGAGGCATTTATGGATACTGTGAATTTCTGAAAGGCGTGCATGGAGTAGGCGAGGGTCCTTATGAAGACAAGGATGAGACACGCACCTGGGGCAAAAGCTTGGGATGGACAGGCCGAATGACCCACCCGGAGAATATTTTGTAGAGATTGACAGAACAGCCTTTGAGTATTACAATGTATTACACAAAGGCTGTTGCTAATGACAGTGAGTGCAATAGTCTACATGGACAATTTGATTTCATGAAAGGAGGAATAATTATGGCAATTTCAGTTAGACTAAGTGATGCTGATGATAAACTTATAAAGCAATATGCAACGCTACATAATATAAGTGTATCAGAATTATTCAGACAAGCTGTAATGGAACGAATTGAGAATGAATATGATCTATCTGCATATAATGTTGCGATGGAAGAATTTAAAAAAGATCCAGTAACATATTCACTAGACGAGGTAGAAAGGGAACTTGGACTTAAATAATGTATCATGTTGAATTCTCAAAGCTTGCACTGAAGCAACTGAAAAAACTGGACAAACCAACGGCAGCATTAATTGTTGGATGGGTTAGGAAGAATCTTGAAGGTGTAGATAATCCAAGAGTACATGGAAAGGGGCTCACTTCGAACAAATCCGGACAATGGAGATATAGAGTTGGTGATTATAGAATAATTGCAGAAATAATAGAGGCTGAGGTGGTAGTGCTAGTGTTAGAAGTTGGACATAGAAAAGATATATATATGTAGGAGAAAAATCATCCATACTGGTGAGAATCAGACTGGATGATTTTTTATACGTATTGGGAATAGGATTAAAAAATATTAGGCATCGAAGTTAGGCATAATTGCTTGGCTTCGATGCTTTTTTCATGCCTATTGTAAACATGAATTGTTAAACATGTGAGCAATAGGTTGGACTTCTATATGAGTCTATGTAACAAGAGGCGTTATATGTGATATATGGAGAGAGGGGAGGCAGATAATTTTGAGATTTTGATAAGGCGTCTGCCGAAATGCCGATGATAACTATGTTTTGATGGAATCGTCTGCCGAAATACAGACGATTCCACCTGTTTAGAAATATCATCTGCCGAGGAAAGAACTGCGTAGTCAAGCAATCGGCAGATGATACCTCACAACAGCAGCGATTGTCTGCGATTTTTTATAGGAAAACGCAGACAATCGCGTGAACACTGGCAATGCGTCTGCAAATTGTGATCGAAGCGGGAATTACTTCTGGCAGATGAAAATTGATTTTGGCAGCAAACATCTGTATTTCGGCAGACGTCCTTTGCAGAAAGGCATTAACGTCTGCAACTCGGCAGACTGCAGTGGGATATAACGGAGTTGTCTGCCGCAGATGGATGCCGGTGGAGTGTGTGAGCAACTTGAGTGCAGATGAATGAACAGCAAAGTGTGTAATGTCTGCCGCGTATGTATTAGAACTCCTGCGGTGGGTGTGCTAGAACGTCTGATACGCAGGTGCACAGGCGTGGTTATGCAGTTTGTATAAATATGCAGATATGGTTTAAATTGTGCGTAATTGTGATTTCTGAAAATAGGCGGATTTTGCGAGGTTTTTACGAAATGCAGGCCGAATGTAGGTCGAATGCAGGTCGCATGCAGGCCGCGCACAATGTCGGGGGCGCATGAAATGGAAAAATATTATATAATTATTATCTATTGTTATGCGCATTTAATGTGTGCTGAAATGGCGCATTTTATAATAAAATAAAAGGTGTGAATGAAGTGAATTATAGAAATGAAGTGAAATATAAGAAGAGGATTCTGGCTCTTGCGGCAGTACTGGTTGTTGTGCTGCTGGCGTCAGTTTTTTTGGGGCAATTTGTGATTACGCCCAGGGAGCTTCTTGGAATTGTTGGATTTCGATTTATGAATATTGCAGGATCCGAGTTTGTGAATATAGAGCCGTTTTGGAGTGAGCAGAGCGCACATGTGTTCTGGTCGATAAGGCTGCCGAGGATTATGCTGGCTTGCGTTGTTGGTGTGGCGCTTTCGACTGCAGGGCTTGTGTATCAGAATGTATTTGAGAATCCGATGGCATCACCGGATTTTCTTGGTGCATCTTCGGGCGCTGCTTTTGGTGCGGCACTTGCTATAATTCTGGGCTTTGAAGGAATGGGGCTGACAGCATCGGCATTCGTGTTTAGCCTGCTGACAATTCTGCTTGTGTATATTATAGGAAGTAAGGCGAAGGGCTACAGAACTATAGGTCTCGTGCTTGCGGGTCTGATGGTGAGCTCGATTGCACAGGCCGGAACCTGTTTTATAAAGCTGGTGGCAGATCAGACTAACCAGCTGCCGGCTATTACATATTGGATGATGGGATCACTTGCGTCAGCGAAGTCGCAGGATCTGATTTTTGCAGCGGTAGTTATAACAGTTGGAATTGTTCCAATCTGGCTTCTCAGATGGAAGCTTAGTGTGCTGACTGTTGGCGAAGATGAGGCGGCATCGATGGGCGTGAATGTTACTAAGGTGAGATTTATTTCACTTGTTGCGGCGACGCTTGTTACTGCAGCGGCAGTGTCGGTCAGCGGAGTTATTGGCTGGGTTGGACTTGTGGTGCCGCATTTCTGCAGGAAGCTTGTCGGAAATAATCTCAAATATCTGATGCCGGCGGTGATGCTTTCGGGCGCGGCATTTATGCTTGCTGTCGATGATGTATCGAGGTGCCTGCTGGCAATCGAGATTCCGATCGGCATACTGACAGCACTTATCGGCGCACCGTTTTTCCTCTATCTGATTGCAGGGGGAGGTGACGAGTGATGATTGAGATTAGGAACTTGAAGTTTGCTTACGGCGATTACCAGGTGCTTAAAGATATAAGCTTCGAGGCGCGTGAGGGTGAGAAGCTATGTATTCTCGGTCCGAATGGCGCGGGCAAAAGCACAATGTTTCGCTGCATTCTCGGTCTGCTCCGCGGGTATGAGGGTGAGATCATAGTCGATGGCTCTGAGGTTTCAGACCTACCAGCGAGGGAGCGGGCGTCTCGCATGGCGTATATTCCGCAGACATCGAAACAGGTATTTCCGTATACAGCGCTCGATATGGTGCTTATGGGAGCATCGAGCGCGCTAAGCGCGTGGCGCGCGCCAGGTGCCAGAGAGCGAAAGCAGGCGCTGGCGGCCCTCGAAAGACTTGGTATATTGCAGCTCGCCGGCAGACTCTACACCAACCTATCAGGCGGCGAGCAGCAGCTCGTCCTCATAGCACGAGCCATCGCGCAGGGCGCGAAGACTCTCATCATGGACGAGCCGACATCAAGCCTCGACTACGGAAACCAGATGCGAGTAGAACAGCAGCTTAAGAGCCTGGCAGAGGAGGGCTATCTGATAGTACAGTCAACACATAATCCAGAGCAGACCTACATGTTTGCAGACAGAATAATAGCAATCAAAGACGGCAAGATAATAAGCGCCGGACGTCCAGAGGACATAATGGATGAAGAGCTTATAAGAGAGCTGTACGGAATCGACGTCAGTGTCGTGGAGTCAGTCCAGGGCAAAGCCAGATTCTTCGAAATGAAGGAGCGATAGATGAAGAGAAGATTAGCTACTTTAATACTTGTGATTACGCTTGCAGCAGCTGTTCTTTCGGGCTGTAGCGGAAGCAAGGTCACATACGAGGACGGCGTCGACACATACATATTCACGGATGACTACGGCCGCGAGGTGGAGCTGAGATCTGACATCCGAACCATCGTTGGTTCGGGACCTAACACTCAGATGATTCTCTGCACGCTGGCCCCTGACATGCTTGCGGGACTTAATTCGGCGCCATCGACAGAGCAGGAGCGTTTTTACCCGCCAGAATTTCAGGATATGCCGACGCTCGGTCAGTTCTATGGATCGAAGACGAGTCTTAATATTGAGAATCTGATCAAGGTCTCGCCAGACCTTATCATCGATATCGGTGAGCGAAAAGAGGACGGCGAGAAGGATATGGACAGCATCCAGGAGCAGACAGGAATCGCAACGATTTACCTTGAGGCTGGCCTTGACTCATATGACAAGATGTATAAGAAGCTCGGCAGGATACTCGGAAGAGAGGACAAGGCGAAGAGGCTTGCGGCGTATTGCAAAGAGACATCTGATATGGCGGATAAGGCAGCCGCGAAGATTAGGAATAAGAAGAAAGTGTATTTCGGCGTGTCGAGTTCGGGACTTAATGCTAATGCGAACGGAAGCGTGCAGGCAGATGTTCTTGCCAAAATCGGTGCAGTCAATGCGATCACTCTCAACGAGGACGAGATTAATGGCATGGATGGAGGAAATCCAGTGGGCTTCGAGGTTGTCTACAAGGCGGATCCGGATGTTATAGTCTGGGGTCCTGACAGCCCGTATGATGATGTCTTGAAAGATTCAAAGAAATCGCAATGGGGCAAGCTTCGCGCAATAAGAAATGGCGAATACTATGAGGCTCCGGGTGAGCCTTACAGCTGGATGTCATCGCCGCCATCGGTAAATCAGGTGCTCGGCATCAGATGGCTCGGTAACATCGTTTATCCTGAGGAGTTCAAGCTCGATATCGAGAAGGACGCAAAGGAATTCTATAAGCTTTTTTACGATTATGATTTAAGCAGCAAGGAGCTTACGAAGCTGCTTTCAAGATCGCACAAGAAATAAGAAATAGGAAGGTAACATGAGGACGGCAATTAGAAGAACCGGTTCAATATTATTAATATGTCTTCTGATTCCGCTCGGAGTGGCGCTCGATAAGGCAGATGTTCACGCGAATGCGACGGATACTCTGACCTTTAAGGTCGGATATTTTGGCTGGGACTCGTCGGAGTATGTGGAGAAGAAGACTTTCTCTGTAAGCGATATCAAGAGTATGTCGAGCGGTTCGCTTCGTGCGTACTCATATTACGATGCTTCGGGACACAGGATTGCGATCGATTCCGCGTATGGTGCGGATCTCGACACACTTCTGAACCGTGCGGGAATTGACAAGGGTTCAATTTCAAACCTCGCCTTTTATACGACTGACAGCGGCGACGGTGCTTTTGCCACCTTCACGATGCAGGAGCTTGTACTGACGGACAGATACTATTTCCCAGATCTTGCAGCAGCTATAGGCAAAGACGGTAAGTATGTTGATTCGGACGCCAAGAGACAGCTGTGGAACAATGCTAAGAAGGTCAGCGTTGCGCTCGCGTATCAGGACAAGTGGGTGTGGTATCCTGCCGAGACCGAGGGGGCCAAGCCAACTGAGTTGGGCCACAGCACTGCGAACAGATTCCGTCTGTGCTTTGGACAATCGAATCCGCTTGACTACAGAACCTTCCAGTCGGCTAAGATGGTTGAAACTATTTATGTAATGTTTGCAGGAACGCCGAAGCTTACTGCAGATGAGACTGATCTTACTGGCAAGATCGGATCGACTCATCAGGTCAAGGTGACTGCAGCTGCGGCGGATGATGCGCTTGAAGAAGCACTTCGTAATGGCACGAAGTTCAGCTCTAGTGACGAGAGCGTTGCGAGAGTCGGAGCTGACGGGACTATTGAGTATGTAGGCGAAGGCGATGCGATAATCACAATCACATCAGGTGGCGCAAGCACTCAGGTCAAGGTTCACGTCGGCGACAAGGATTCTGAAGGCGGCAGTGGAAATGGCAATGGCGAAGGTAATGGAAACGGTAGCGGAAACGGCAATGGAAGTGGTCGTGGCGATTCGGCAAATGGTGACAAGAACGAAGGTAAGACCGAGGTGAAGAAGCCTGATAAGACCAAGCCAGACAAGGCTAAGACTAAGGATAAGACAGACAAAGACGAAGAGCAGATTGTGTACGCACTTTCTAAGGACGCGTCCAAGGATCTTAAGACGGCGCTTGCAAGGACAGCACCTAAGGATCAGGCATCCATGAACACCTACCAGGAGGGCATGGACGGTGACGCGAAGCAGCTTGAAATAAAGAAGGAAGATGACGGACTGCTCGGAGCAGTCGCAGGAATATTTGGAATAATTGGAATTGAAGGCGCACTCTGGAGCTTCATCCGCTTCAGAAAGTCGCTGTAGGAGGATATTAATGGACGTTAGCAGACTTAATGCTGCGATGCGCGCAGTCGCATCGGCAATGCAGACACCGGTGATACTTATACTGATGCTTTTGCTTGCATTTACGGTGTTTCTGATCGGATGGGTGATTGTGGAGTTTTTAACCGAAAGAAGGCTTCTTAAGGCGAAGCTTCCAGCTCTCGTAGACGCTCTTAACGAGACAAAGAATCGCGAGGAGACGAAGGCGTGCGTGGCCAAAAGTGGACTTCTCAAGAGGCAGCGTGCCGCGCTGACCGAGCTTCTCTCGCATCCCGAGCTTACACCTCTTATGAGAGAATCGCTTGCCGTAAGAATCGTTACAGAAGAGCAGAGTCACTACGATGTGAGACTTAAGACGTCGGACCTCGTGGCCCGTATCGCTCCGCTTCTGGGTCTTCTCGGCACTCTCATCCCGCTCGGCCCGGGCATTATCGCCCTCGGACAGGGAGATACAATGACGCTGTCATCATCGCTGATGACAGCATTCGATACAACTATTCTCGGACTTATTTCAGCTGCAGCAGCGATGGTCATCTCGACAATAAGAAAGAACTGGTACAACAATTACATGTCAGTTCTCGAAACTGCAGCGGAGTGCATACTGGAGGTGGAGAAGCGAAATGATGAGGCGTAGCGGAAGTGGCGGACTGAGACAAAAGCATTTTGCCAGCGAGGAAGAGGTCAATCCAATGGCGCAGGTTGCGAATCTTGTTGATGCCATGCTGGTGCTCGCGGTCGGAATTATGCTCGCACTGATTACAAGCTGGAACCTTAATGTGTCTGCGAACGGACAGGTTACGGAGAAGGTTGACAAAAGCGATGCTGTCTCGTCTTTCTCAAGCAAGGATCTTAAGGAAGAAAAGGACGCATCGAGCAATCTCGAGAAGCAGGGTACAGTGTATTACGATCCTGACGAGGATCGCTATTATGTGATGGCTGAGGACGGCAGTACAATTGATATTAAATAAGGAGGAACAATTATGAGAAATTTCTGTAAGAGAATCGCAAGTCTTCTTCTTGCGCTGACAGTTTCTGCAAGCATGATGGCAGGAATGACTGCTGGTGCTTTTGCAGCTGAGGGGACTGCTGAGTCAAAGGGTGTTCATGTTGTAGTTAACGGCGGTGAGTACGACCTTGGATATCTTTCAAACGAATGGTTTGAGAAGAACACTGGCGATGCAGCAGTATATCCTTTTGGCACTAAGAAGAATCTCGGCAAGGTTCAGTACAGACTTGCCAAGGGTGTATCTTTTGACAAGTTCTTCGAGAAAATCGGAGTTGATCCTGAGGATCTCGAGGGTGCAGTAATTCATCTCGGTGAGAATGGCGGAATGGAGAGTAAGAACCCACTTCCACTCGCACATCTTATGAAGGCAAAGTATGTAATGAAGGGATCTTTTGACAAGGAGAAGAACCAGGACGGAAGAGTATACATTACAGATAAGAACGGCGAGAAGATCACAGTAACTCCAGTTCTTGCAACTGCTTTCACAGCTAACTTCAAGACTTATGAAGATGCACAGACAGCACTTGCTAAGGCTGATACACAGTGGACTGAGCAGCTTTCATGCTATATCGGAAACACTGGTGATGCTTACACAGGAATCGAGAGCGATGATACAATCTCAAAGCCAATGACTGACTGCAATGGTAAGTATGCAATCAACGGCTACGATACAATCAACATCGTATATAACGATCCATGCAAGGACATTAAGCCTGTAGTTACAGTTAAGAACTCCGCTAAGAAGACTGCTAAGGTTACCTGGAAAAAGATTGATGGCGCTAAGTCATACAAGCTCTACAGAGCAACTAAGAAGTCAGGCAAGTATCTTCTTGTAAAGAGTAACATCACTAAGACTTCTTTCATCAACAAGAAGCTTACTAAGGGTAAGACTTATTACTACAAGGTTACTGCTGTTAATGCATTTAACAAGGCTTGCAAGACATCAGCAGTTAAGTCAGTAAAGATTAAAAAGTAATACAATACTATGAGGAACAATATGCGAAAGAGCATAATCGCGACCCTGCTGTCATTTCTGATGATGGCAGGGTGCGTTCCGTCAAGCGTGATGACGGTATATGCAGAGGAAATCGAAGCACCGGAAGCAGCGGAGCTTCAGACAGAAACTGAAATTGAAACAGAAACTGAGCCGGAGCGGGAGGTCATGACGGCCGACGCTTCTTTTGGCATAGACAAAAGTATTAAGAACGGAAAGCTTGAGCTTACTGAGCAGGCGGGCCGAATCACGGGTCATGCCACGCCAGATTCCGGCTATGCACTCGCGAGTGTGAGGGTGCTTAACGGAAATGGCTCGAGGGATATTTATGTTGAATTCAATGAGAAGGATAACTCCTTTTCTATAAATAAATCGGAGATTAAGACAGCCAATCCTGTTTTTAGCGCGACCTTCTACAACCTTAAGGTATGGGATGGCGCAGTTGATGTGAGCTGGTATGATCCGGAGAAAAAGTCTTTTGATATCTCGACTCCGGCACAGCTTGCGGGTCTTGCTGCGATCGTTAACGGAATGGTTGATGAGAACGAGACGAGCGAGGATCAGATTTATGATCCCGGCGGAAGATCTGTAAGGGAAGGCAGCTGGCATCACAAGCACATCAACACTGTGAAGGAGAAGACTCTTCTGATCGAGCAGCAGGGCGGTGGCGTTGAAGACGTGGTCTACAGACTGCCTGCGGTGAGAACGAAGGGGATTTTTGCATCAGATGATCTGTACGATGATATGAAGTACAGAACTGTTAACATCACTGCTGATATCAATATGGAATCTAAGAATTTCTCATGCATCGGCGGAAAGCATGCGATGAACACTGCTAAGGGTGTTAAGGATCCGAAGGTTATCGACACGCGTTTTCATGGTGTGCTTGATGGACACGGTCATACGGTAACTATTAACTGTAACAAGTACAGCTACAAGGGCTTTGCGTATGCGTGGAACATCGGACTTGTCGGATATCTCGGCGGTGCTGTTGACAGAGAAAACAGCGATGCGAAGGATAATATCATTAATTACGCAAAGGAAAATCATCCGACTGTAAGAAACATAGTTGTAAAAGGTAGCGTGCTTGGACGTCGATGCGTGGGCGGCATTGTCGGAAGAATCGGTGAGACCAACTATTCATGCAGAGTCGAGAATTGCGCGAATTATGCGACTGTTAAGGCTACGGACAAAAGGGGCAGCGGCGGAATTGTCGGCGCGGCCTGGGGACGTTCCGTGATAAGAAACTGCTATAATGCGGGCGAGATTTATTCGCAGTACGAGGAGCTCGGCGGAATTGTTGCAAGTAACGGATATAAGAGCGGTGCGGCTGATGTTGTAAACTGCTTCAATGTCGGCACAGTAAGACGTGCGAATGTTTCGGCTGCGGGTGAGATTTCGGGTGCTTATTATAACGGCCGCGAAATTGGATCCGATGGAAACGATAACAAGGCGTACACTCTAAGAAACTGCTTCTATGTAAAGCCGGAAAAGAGCATCGACACGACAGGTTACTCAAAGCTTGATAATGCGAAGATTGTATCTGATAACGTACAGGGCATGTCTGCATCTTCGCTTAATTCACAGAGCACCGTGGATAAGCTGAACTCCAATGGACGAAGCTTCGTTCGAGGATTTAAACATCCGCTTCTGTACTTTGAGAAAAAGTCTTCTTATGCGAGTGTGAAGGTTACAGTTTCGGAGACTGATAATGGTAAGGTTTCGGTAGAAGGTTTATCTGATCAGAGTGAAGTTCCTTACGGAACTTCCTTGACACTCACGAGCACTCCGGCGAACGGATACCGACTCGGATGCTACACAGTAAACGGCCGTGAGATTGATGGAGATTATTATGTGGTTACAGAAGATGCCATAATCGGAGCCAAGTTCGTATCTGTCGAGAAGGCCTCTTTAAAGATTCCAGCTCACGACAATTACTCGATAAATGTAACAAGAATCTACAGCGGCAAGACGCATTCTGCAGTAAGCGAGAAGCTCTCAGACGGCGCTGAAATATATAAGGGCGACAAGCTCAAGGTTACGGGCTCACTGCAAAAAGGCGCCGCGCCTGCCGATGTCAATTACGAGTACTCCGGCAAGTTCAAGAGCCTCGCTGCAACCGATCCGTCTTCAGTTGAGGTCCTTAGCAGAACCGAGCTTCAGGTTACCGGCAAAGGCAATGTTGAGATTCAGCTATCGCCTGAGATTCTTCAGAAGGATTGGATCACAATCGGTGACACAAGCTGGTACAAGGGTCACGAGAACGACAAAACCTACACCATCCGAAATGCGAAGCAGCTCGCCGGAATGGCTAAGCTTATCTGCGACAGCAAGGATGAGGGCGGTACCGATTTCGCGGGCAAAACAATCATTCTCGCGTCAGATATCGACCTTTCTAACGCGGATGGTACTATAGGAAAGAGACTCTGGCGTACTGTCGGAAATCCATATGACACATTCAAAGGAACTTTTGACGGTGCGGGACATACGATAAGCAACATTTATGTAAGCTTTCTGGTGCCGGTTGACGGGCACATTATCGGATCACACGGAGGACTTTTTGGCGTGACTAAGGGCGCGGTTATAAGAAACGTTACGGTTAACGGAACGCTTCGCGCGACTGCGGGCGACACCGGTGTTATCGTAGGAAATGCGATTGACACAAGAATTGAGAACTGCACAAGCAACGTAGAAATCGTGCAGGCAAAAGAAACAGGTGGCATTATCGGCAAGGCTGAGGGTGCAACTGTAATTAAGAATTGTACAAATAAGGGCAGAATCACC
The DNA here is from genome assembly GCA_934255135.1 of uncultured Clostridia bacterium. GTDB lineage: Bacteria > Bacillota > Clostridia > Peptostreptococcales > Anaerovoracaceae > Crickella. The sequence goes on from CAKQMV010000004.1 coordinate 80,399, forward strand.
GGTACAGAACGACTTGGCGGCATCGTAAGCACTGTAGCTTCAGGCGGTTCATCTGCAAGCGCGTCTGGCGGTGTGCAAATTATTTCGTGCTCGAACAGAGCTGCAATATCAAGCAGTCACAAGTATGTTGGCGGTATAGTTTCCTTTGCGGAAACCGGATTTAAGATGAGCGAGTGCATCAACATGGCAGATATTTCTGCTGCACAGAATGTTGCTCCAAGTGAGGACAATGGCGGAGTCGGAGGACTTATCGGAACGTCCGAAGGCGCAATTGAGATTTCGCGCTGCGTGAACACCGGAAACATCAGTGGCACAAACTATCTTGATTATGCAGGTGGACTTGTCGGGTATATTAATTCGAAGTCGCAGCTTATAGAGTCAAGCTACAATACTGGCGCGGTAAGCGGAGGCGCGTGGACAGTAGCGGCCGGCGTAGCAAATGCAAATGCTTCGAAGAAGAGTATACAGCCTGAGATTACAAGCTGCTACAGCATCGGAGCGGTAAGCTCAGCAAAGGCTGATAGCGCGTATGCGTTCTTCGGAACGGGCAATGCGGAGAACTGTAGTGAGAACTATGTTGTGACTGAAGGTGCGGTAGGAGCCGTTGGCCTCGCGGGCGCGAAAAGCGTTACGGCAGCGACTCTTAAGGCTCTGCCAGCTGGGCTTGGCGATGCATATACAACAGATACTCATAAACTTAACAACGGCTTCCCAGTTCTTAAATGGCAGAACAGTACAAAGCCGGGCAAGGTTGTCTTAACCGGTGTGACTAACACTAAGGAACGCAAGGCTGTAATCAAATGGAAGAAGCAGCCTAGGGCAGTCGGATATCAGGTTTATTATTCGACTAAGAAGACATCTGGCTTCAAGCTTGCCAAAACTGTATGGGACAGCCGAGCTACAAGCTATACCAAGGCTGGCCTCAAGAAAAACAAGACTTACTATTTCAAGGTCAGAGCAATGGGAACTGCAGCTGACGGTGCGTATTCAGCTGTGAAGGCTGTGAAGATTAAGAAATAGGGGAGCTGGCAGTGAGCTGCGGTACTGGCAGGTTTGCCGTCGCACACCCAGCAGGTTTGCGATTTCTGAAAAAGTGGCTGAATCCGATGAATTTTCAGAAATTTTCTGAAAATTCTCCAGAATCATAGCTTTTCAAAGAAAAAAATCAGCTGCCACTGTGCTGCAAGCTCAAATCGGCGCAGCGCGGCAGCTGATTACTGAATCCGCGCAGAATTAAGTCCTGTCGGATTTCTGAAAAACCTTTGATTTTGATCGGTTTTTCAGAAATCTTCCTTAAAAATCAGCTCAAATCTTAGATCTTTCAGAAATGAAAAATCAACACCGACACAACGGGACGCTCCCGATCAACAGCAGAAGAATTTTGGCAGAAAGCATTTTTGGAAAAACGCCATTCTGCAATAATTCTCAGAAATTTTTCTGAAAAAGAGCTCAATTTCAGCATTTTTTCAGAAATCCAAAGTCCGCACAAGTCCGCATCTTCTACCTATACACCGTCCTATCTGTGATCATCGTCAGAAAGTCGCGCGCATCTGTCTGCGTGAATGGCTGGTCGCGCGTGCCAGCTGTCACAAACAGATTGATGCCGAGCTTCCAGCCACACTTGTAGTATTCCTGCAGATCTGCGAGGTTCTTAAGCGCGTAAGTTGGATCGTCCATCAGACCGAGGTGCTGCCAGATGCACTGTTTCCATGTTACCGGGTGTACAAAAATCACATCTGGCACCAGCTGCTTGTTATCCGAAACCTGCAGAACAGGCTCATAGAAATGCGCGATGCCGAATTCCCTTAGAACATTCAGAATTCCTGCTTCAGACTTGGAGCGCACAAGCAATCCGGAATCGGTCATCACTTTCTTCTCGTAGAGCTTGTGTGTACTTCTTACGTACTGACTGTCGAGCCAGTCCTGCAGATCATCATCTGGGCTTGGATGCCTGGTTTTAATAAGCCTTTCATACTCGCAGGCCTGCTTGTAGTCAAAGACAGATTCATCATCAGTATAGTTTTCCAGAAGCTCGTCGAGCTTAGCAATTCTTTCTGTATCAGCCTCAATCAGACGCGTACACTTAGTCGCCTCCGCAAGTGCTACAGCAAACTTCTCATCCTTCTTGGGTATATACACGGGATTTTTCTTCTGCCCAGGCGGTGCATCCATAACACCTGTCCAGGTAAAGTAACCACGCGACTCGCTTATATTAAGACTGCCCGCTGGCAGCATTAACTTATTCTCTTCGTTTTTCTCAATTCGCGCAGCAAGTCTCTGTCTCTCCGCACGAACCCTGTCTGTAAAGTTCATGTTCCTCCTTCCTGACGGAGCGTTGTTCGTATTGGATTTTGATTATAGCCCCTGCCCCAAATCCTGTCCACACCCCTCGGAATCTCCCGAAATTACGCTTTTTCTCTCTTTTTACCGGAATCCCGCGCTCATCTCCCAAATCCCTGCAAAAGTCCTATCATATTAGCAAACGCTCATATGAAAAAAATTTTTCATGCAAGTGTATTTTCACATTTCATGCCAATATGAAAGGAGATTACTATGTCAAAAGTATATGGATACGTCCGCGTTTCAACCGCAGATCAGAATGAATCGAGGCAGATGCTCGCACTCTCGGAGCTCGGTGTTACGGGCAAAATGGTTTACGTCGACAAACAGTCCGGCAAGGATTTCAAACGTCCCGCGTATAAGAGGCTTGTTCGCCGACTGAAGAAAGGCGATCTTGTTTATATCAAAAGTATCGATCGTCTCGGGCGCAATTACGAGGAGATTCAAAACGAGTGGCGCCACCTCACCAAAGACCTCGAGGTCGACATCTGCGTGCTCGATATGCCGCTCCTCGATACACGCCAGGGCAAGGACCTCATCGGAACCTTTATCGCGGATATCACACTTCAGATACTGTCATTCGTCGCACAAAGCGAGCGTGACGCGATAAGAACTCGTCAGGCCGAGGGTATTCGTGCGGCCAAAGCGGCTGGTGTCATCTTCGGAAGGCCCCGCAAGGTCATGCCTGATAACTTCGACGAGCTCGTCGACGGCTGGATGCACGAAGAAATACCACTTAACGACGTGCTGGAACTTTGTTCGATCTCCAGAGCCACTTTTTACCGTAAAGTGCAAGGCGTCAAAAACACCGATACCCAGTCATAACGCTGTGGACAGAAAACGACAATAATGTCGATAATACACGGACACAATATAGATTTAACCAATTAGATACCAATCTAAAAAATGCTATAATGATGTCAACATCTCAAATAACCCTTATGCTGTAGTATAAGAGAACGAAGAACGAGTCGACTAGCCGCGGCTCGTTTTTTATGCATAAAATACCTCGTTTGACACGGAGGACATTTCAAGATGCACCTTTGTCAAAAGTTGCCTTCCATTGCATCATCTGCAGCGCAATATCCGTGACTTTTTTTATACGGAATTTTCAATACTCCAATATATAGGATTGCCGGATTCCGATACGATTCTGTGAAAACTGCCAGATTTTCCCGTATACCGGGAAAAATCCTACATTCTGTAATTTCTTTATCGGACAATTTGATAAAATAGCGCTAATATAAGCGAATGTTAGTGGCCGCTAACGCGAATATGAAGCTTCTGATTAAGAAACGCTTATTATACAGTAAGCTGCAATAAGCTTAGCTTAATTAATATGATAAAATGACCCCACCTACTCCATCGCAATCCATGATTTTCGGTTAAACCTGAAATAAAACGGTGATTTCACCCTCAAAAGCAGGAAATCTCCGATAAGAATTTGCATGAACCTGCAAATCTTCCCGTATTCCGGGAAGAATCCTGCTAAGTCCGAGATTTGTATCGCCACACTGACAGCACCCGCCACACCTACAGCTTCCGCTACACCAGCAACATATAGAAACCTGCTAAGAGAAGTCAAGGAATTTTTCTCTTAGCAGGTTCCTAAATTTAGATATAACAAAAGGTTCATCACTTTATCCTCATAGATTTAATAAAAATAATAAATGTAAAAGTATGGTGCCAGGCGGATTGTTACCATTTTGAGAATAATTACTCGATTGGATTTTAGGTGTTACCGAACACACATAAATACTGAAAATGGTACCAAGCATTTTTAATATCTTTCAATACCGCGAGTAGTCTCATAAGCTTAAGAAGGCGCCAATTTTGCAATGCTTTTATGAATGGTTCCCATTAATTGAGAAATAACCACTGTTAGAATTCCCTAACTGTCCATAACGGATTTCAATTTGATATGAGTATGACTGTCAGATGCTTTGAAACCAGCTACACTGCGTACCATTTATTTTATAGAATTTAAATTGGTAGTTTTAAGGATCCAATGTTGGTAAATAGTGTAAATTGATAACAGCAGCTGCCAGTAGAAATCTCGACGCGTCGGCACACAGAATCTTATAAGATTAGAAGGGAAAGGAGTTTTGCCCGCGGTAGTAGGAACCTGTAGCACGGATGATTTGCCGTTTACCAGAGATCTATCTTCGCATATTTATGAATTCGCAAAAAAAGCACACAGGGCTACTGTGTGCTTAAATCTATATTCAGTTACTGCACCATCGCGCCATCACTACTGAATGCAGTTTGTCTTAATGCCTTCTTTAAGGAATCTCTCTCTTAGAGTTCCATCGGCTCTTGTTACGAGATCACCATATGGTGCGATGATATCATCAACCTCGAACTCGTCAAAAGGAATCAGCATGTAGAAGCCCTTAACAGTTCCCATTCGTTCGAATCCTTCCTTGGTATTACGGCTTAGCTCGCCCTTACCTCCAAAATAGAAGCACCATGACTTCTCGTCGACAACCCATTCCCTGATGTTATTGTCCTTGATCTCGTACATGTACTCAGTCATACCCTGCTGATAGAAGCAGATGATGCTCTTGGTGCTCGCCTCAAATCTGATGTTAAAAAGCTTGCTAAAAGGCGGCTGTGTCATCACGTTAAGCTGTCTTGCTCCGATGATGCAGAGCGTAAAAGCCACAAGCATTGTAACCGTCAGCGTCGAAAGGCTCTTAGTCGAAGCATTTGGATCTAAATAGTAAGCGCCGATGATTGCAGCAAGGCAAGCGACTCCAAGAACAATCTTGCCGTACTTGTTCCATGCACCGCGCGGATGCGACTCGGCCCACTCGTTGACACGCTTCTTGATCAGCAAAAGGTCGCCGTAATATATGTCGTTATCGTATTCAATACTGCTCATAAAATACCTCTTCCCGAATGCAGACTTCCCAGAGGAGCCGCGTGGGCATATCTCGCCTCCAAAAGTCTAAAATAAAAGCTATGATCTCACCACTCGACCTGGTCTTTGACCCCACACTCGCCTTGACCCGCTTTGCGGAGGACTTACATCTAAACTACGCCATGATCACTGCCGGATACCTAACCATTGCAGCTTACGTGGATCCCTTTGCCCGTAGCTGGCCTGGACTTTCAACCACGAACATGGTGAGACCTAAGCCTTACTATTTTACTACATCCGCGCCAGATGCAAAAGACATAAAATCAATTCGCGCTGCCCCGCATTCCCGAAGCACCCTCGCACATTCATCAATCGTCGCTCCAGTCGTATAAATATCGTCAATCAGAAGTACATCCTTCCCTTGCACAAGACAACTTCTCTCTCCTCTGCCAAAAACGCCTCTAAGCTCAACACGACGTTCCGCAGGGCTGAGTCCTCTCAGCGCTCTCGTCTCCTTCTCACGGACGAGGATTCCAGCGGGGGACGGGATGAGAGTTAGTCGCGAAAGTCCCGAAGCAATCAGCGCGGCCTGGTTGTAGCCACGAGAGAGCCTTTTGGCCGTGAACATCGGAACCGGCACGAGAAAATCATACACGGGTGAGCCAAGCGACACGAGGCGGTCGTACATGATTTCTGCGATGATGTCTGCATTCTCCGTCTTCGAATTGTATTTAAGGCCAAAAATCAGGGCTCTTTCCACCGACCCGTATTCCGTGCAGCAACATCCATGGTCGTAGTGATGCGGGTTTTCGGAGCAACTAAAACAGATCTCACGAGGGTTATGGTCGGCGAGGGGCTTGCCGCATTTTAGACACGTGCGTCCTAGTGTCCATTTCATCTGATCCATGCATGTGTTACAAAGACTATAGGTTCTTGTTGCATTTATGATTTTGCCACATGACGCACAATATAGGGATGGGGGATAAATAAGATTTAAAAGTTTTTCCGTCAGTTTCATGAGATAATAATAATCTGTGATAATTAACAATATGTGGCGTCTTTAGGGAGAGCATCTACATATTTTGTACACAAAGTCCACACACTATATGATAAAATATAAACAGAATATTATATTCAAAGGAGGTATCGGCTATGAAGGTACAGATTATCACTAAGAATTACAAAGCAAGCGAGAAGCTACAGGCTAATATCGAGAAGAAGTTCGAGAAGCTCGGCAAGTTCTTCAACGATGATGTAACTGCTACAGTTGTTCTTTCAAGATTCAGAGAGGCAACTAAGCTTGAGGCCACTATCAAGGCTAAGAATAATATCTTCAGAGCAGAGGAAATTTCAGACAACGTATATGAGGCTATGGACATTGCGATTGCTAAGCTCTCTAACCAGATGGCTAAGTTCAAGGGTAAGCTTGAGTCAAGATACCAGAAGAACGAAGCTCTTAAGTTCGAGTTCATCCCAGAGGTTGACGAAGACGTAGAGGAAGAGATTTCAGTAATCAAGAGAAAACACTTTGAGCTAGAGCCAATGGTTGCTGAAGAGGCAATTCTCCAGATGGAGATGCTTGGACACGATTTCTTTGTTTACTTTGACATGGATACTGAGTCAGTAAACGTTGTATATAAGAGAAAGGGAGATGCATACGGTCTCATTGAGACTGCTAGATAAGAGGTGACGATGAGTAACGACGAACAGAAGGCCTATGAAGCGTACCGCAGAAGGTCAAGGCGACGTAGGAAGAATAGAGGCTTTTACAAATTTACAAGGATTCTATCCGTAATATATACTATTGCCCTAGTGCTTTTCTCGTCAGTAATGGTTAAGATAGACATACTGCCGGCGAAGCTTCTAGTTACGGTTATTGTTATTCTGGTTCTGCTGAGTACAGTGCTGTTCATACAGCTGTTCTTTAAGAACATCAAGATGTGGGCCAAGGTTTTTGCAACTGTGATGAGTGTATGCCTGCTTATGGTTTATTCTGTAGGTTCGGCATATGCGATGGGTGCACTTTCATTTCTGGACAAGGTAACCAATGATGATAACCCTAAGGCGGTTCAGGTTACAGAGGAACCATTCAATGTCCTGATTACAGGTATTGATACAAGAGGTACGATTGATACTGAGGGAAGATCTGATGTTAACATGATTGCTACTGTTAATCCTAAGACTGGCAAGGTGCTACTGACATCAATTCCTAGAGACTATGAGATAAGACTTATTGACCACGATTATGCGATGGACAAGCTGACTCACACAGGATTCTACGGAACAGACTGCACTATAGGTGCGCTGGAGGATCTTCTTGGAATTACAATCAACTATTATGTAAAGGTTAACTTCTCAACTGTAGAGGAATTAATCAACGCGGTTGGTGGACTGAATGTATATTCGGAGTACAAGTTCAATCCGGTTAAGATGAAGTCTTGGACAGTACAGAAGGGCTGGAACAAGATGAACGGAAAGCAGGCTCTCGCTTTTGCCCGTGAGAGAAAGGCTTTCTTAACAGGAGACAACCAGAGAATCAAGAACCAGCAGGCCGTTATGGAGGCTCTTCTCAAGAAGGCGACAAGCGGTACTACTATGCTTCTTAGATTCAGTAAGATCCTGAATTCTCTTGACGATTATTTTGAGATGAACATGTCATCTTCTGAGATCAGAGGTCTGATGAAGATGCAGCTAAGAGAGGGTCTCGACTGGGACATCAAGAAGAATACAATTACAGGATTTGACGGATCTGAGCAGACATACAGCACAGGCGACAGCTATGCATATGTTATGACTCAGGATCAGGACAGTATTGGCAAGGCTAAGGATAAGATTTCCAAGGTCATGGAGATGCCGGCAGAGTAGCGGACATCTGAGACTAGTTAAAGATTTAAGGCAGCAGGGAAGGGGAAAGCATGTTAAGTATTCTAATGAGTATGCAGATCGCGGATGTTATTGATATAGCAATCGTCGCATATCTTATTTACAAGGTGCTTGGATTCATAAGAGAGACAAGAGCGCTTCAGCTGGTGAAGGGTATTGCGATTCTTATGGTTCTCTTCCTGCTGTCTAGCATTTTTGATCTGAGCCTGCTGAACTGGCTTCTTAAGAGTCTGGTTACGGTCGGAATGTTTGCAATCGTTGTAATTTTCCAGCCGGAGCTGAGACGTGGCCTTGAGAAGGTAGGCCAGAAGACTTTTGTTTCAGGCGGGCAGTTCAAGAGCATAGATAAGGACGAGGCACTTGTAATCGTATCGGAGCTTACTGATGCGATTGGAGAACTTAGTGCTTCAAGAACGGGCGGCCTTATCGCAATCGAGAGAGGCACAATGCTTAACGATATCATCGAGACTGGTAATATCGTTGATGCGAACATTACTGCACGACTCATAGGCAATCTTTTCTATGAGGGCTCACCGCTTCACGACGGTGCAGTAATTATAAGAGAGGACAGAATCAAGGCGGCAAGCTGCGTACTTCCTCTGACAGAGAAGCACAATATTGGAAGGAACCTAGGAACAAGACACAGAGCTGCACTTGGATTAAGTGAAGTTTCAGATGCGCTTGTTATCGTTGTTTCTGAGGAAACTGGTGCAATAAGCATTGCGCAGAACGGAATGCTCAAGCGTTTCCTTGACATTAAGACTATTGAGAAGACCCTTATGGAGTTATATATCCCACATGAGAAGAACAAGCCTGGAATGAAGAGAATCAAGGGCTTTATCGGCAAGTAGAAGAGGAGCTGCTGTTTATGACTGATATTAAGAAGAATAAGAGAATAAACAGAGTGAATATCGTTATTGCGATTCTTATCGCTTTCTTCTCATGGTTTTACGTTGTTTCTGAGGTTAATCCGACGGTTACAAGAAGTTACAGCGATATTCCGATTACATGCGTTGGACTCGACAAGCTTGCAGATCGTGGACTCGGTATTGAGAGCATGTCGGACACAGAGACTAAGATCAAGGTTCGCATCGCAAGAACAGATATACTTGATACTGATGCGAGCGATTTTTCTGCTGTAATTGACGTTAGTAGCGCGGTCAATGGAGATAACACTCTGGAGGTCAAGGTGAGCACACCTGACGGAAGCAGTGTTAAGGATCAGAATGTTGAGAATGTGACTATCAAGGTTACATCATCACTTAACAAGGATGTGCCTGTTACAGCGACTTACAGCAATACACAGGACAAGTCAATGGAACCTGTGGTTTTAACCCGCGACACTGAGATGGTAAGCGTTATGGGTGCCAAGTCACAGGTTGAGAAGGTTGCCTATGTTGCACTTGCAGCACAGACTATTTCTGCAGCAGGAACAGAAGACAACAATTATGAGAAGGACATCATCGGCAAGCCGGTTGCAATGACAGCAGACGGCGAAGTCGTAAACAATATAGTAATAAGGCCGGAGACAGTTGATATCACTTACAGCGCAGGTTCTGTAAAGACTGCCAAGCTTGAGCTTACAGTCAAGGGTGAGGACTGGATTAAGGACAATGATCTTAAGACCAGCATTCCTGATACAGTTGATATCAAGGGTGCGGCTAAGATTATCGGTGCAATAGATTCAATTACAGCAACAGCAGATGTTACAGGCCTTAAGGCCGGAGACGAGGCGAAGATAGAGTATAATCTTCCTGATGGTGTATATATCGCCAACAGCTCTCTTGTGAATACTGTTAAGATTAAGAAGTAAGTAAATTTTTATATTTAAGAGGAGTTTTTGTCTAATGGGTAGATTATTCGGTACAGACGGAGTAAGAGGCATTGCCAACAGAGAACTGACAGCATCTCTTGCATATGACATTGGTAAAGCTGCTGCATTTGTTCTTAGTAGTGAGCATGAGCACCCTGTATTTTTTATTGGTAAGGATACAAGAATCAGTGGCGACATGCTTGAGAGTGCTCTGGCTGCCGGAATTATGTCGGTTGGCGGACGCGCAGTAAGACTTGGAGTAATTCCTACTCCAGCTGTTGCTTACCTTGTAAGAAAGCATGGCGCTGATGCAGGGGTTGTTATCTCTGCATCACACAATTCTTTTGAGTACAACGGAATTAAGCTGTTCAACCGCGATGGCTACAAGCTTGATGATGCAACAGAGGAGAAGATTGAAGATATTATTCTTTCACATGAGTTCCATCATCCGGAATTCATCGGCGATGCAATAGGCACATGGCGTGACTCGGAGATTGCTCTTGAAGAGTACACAGAGTTCCTGCTCAGCACTTTTGACAGAAGACTCGACGGCGTGAAGATCTGCCTCGACACTGCGAACGGTGCTTCATACCAGGCGGCAGAGATGGTCTACACAAGACTTGGCGCTGAGGTTACGGTAATTTCCAATGAGCCAGATGGAATCAACATCAACGACGGATGCGGTTCAACTCACCCTGAGAATCTTCAGAAGAAGGTAGTTGAGATGGGTGCTGACGTTGGTTTTGCATATGACGGAGATGCCGACAGACTGATTGTTATCGACGAGCTCGGTCGAATTATCGACGGCGACAGAGTTATGTGCATCTGCGGAACAATGCTCAAGGAGCAGGGCAAGCTTAACGGAAAGAATATTACTGCAACAGTTATGAGTAACATCGGTCTGCACAAGTATCTTGAGGAGCAGGGTATCGGTGTTGATGTGACTGCTGTAGGTGACAGATATGTGCTCGAATCAATGAGAGAAACAGGCTCGATGCTCGGAGGTGAACAGTCAGGACATATGATTTTTGCCGAGCACACTACAACAGGTGACGGAATCCTCTCATCACTTCAGTTCATGAAGGCATACATGAACTCAGGTCGCAAGCTTTCAGAGCTTAGAGATGAGATTAAGATTTATCCTCAGGCGCTTGTTAATGCGGCTGTTGATAAGGATAAGAGAACAGAGGCTCTTAAGGATGCTGAGATTAAGGCAAGAATCGACGAGGTTGAGGCAAAGCTTCACGGTACAGGCAGAGTCCTGATCAGACCTTCAGGTACTGAGCCTCTTATCAGAGTCATGCTCGAGGGCGAGGATATTGACGAGATTCAGGGATATGCCGTGGAGATCGCAGGCATGTTTGTGGACAAGTACGGCAATAAATAACAGATCGCCAGAAATTTTGGGTTATTAGGTTATTGGGTCATTGAGTTATATCAGTGGCGTTATGGTACGCCATATCAGTAAAGGAGACATTTTTTTATGTGCGGAATCGTTGGTTATGTGGGAAAGGACTCTCCACAGGAGATCGTTGTAGATGGTCTTGAGAAGCTCGAATACAGAGGTTATGACTCTGCCGGAATTGCAGTCGTAAGTGATGGCGAGGTTAAGATCAGAAAGACAGTTGGAGCTATTGCCAACCTAAGAAGACTCATCGGTGATGAGCAGCTTGGCGGCCACGTTTGTATAGGCCATACAAGATGGGCTACTCATGGAATTCCATCAACAACTAATGCACATCCTCATTACAACAATGACGGAAGTATTGCGCTTGTTCACAACGGAACAATTGAGAACTATGTTGAGCTTAGAGAGCAGCTTATTGAGGAAGGATATAAGTTCCTTTCAGAGACAGATACAGAGGTTGCTGTAATGCTCGTCTCAAAGTACTACGACGAGACAGGAAGCCTTAAGAAGGCTATCGATAAATCTGCAGCAGTAATGGAAGGTACTTTCGTACTTGTTGCTGTACAGAAGGATCACCCAGATGAGTTCGTAGCTTACAGACGTAATGCTCCGCTTATCGCTGCAAAGGGTAAGGGATGTAATTTTGTTGCATCAGATTTCTGTGCAATTCTTAAGTACACTAAGGATGTAATCCTCATCGAGACTGGTGATACAGTAGTTGTAACTGCTGATGATATCACTATTTACGATGAGAATGACAACAAGATCGAAAGAGATACAATGCACATCGGCTGGGATGTAAGCGCTGCTGAGAAGGGTGATTACGAACACTTCATGATGAAAGAGATTCACGAGCAGCCAGAGGGCATCAGAGAGACTCTTTCAAGAAGCCTTACTGAGGACGGAAGAATCAAGCTTTACGGAATCGATATGACTGCCGAGGAACTTAACGAATACAACAAGATCGTAATTGTAGCATGCGGAACTGCTTACCATGCAGGTCTTGTAGGAAGATACGTAATTGAGAAGATTGCAAGAATTCCAGTTGAGATTGATGTTGCATCAGAGTTCAGATATAGAGATCCATTCGTTGACGAGAAGACTCTCTTCATCGGAATTTCACAGTCAGGTGAGACTGCTGATACTCTTGAGGCAATCCGTGAGGCTAAGAGAAAGGGCGCTCATGTAATCTCAATCGTTAACGTAGTAGGAAGCTCAGTAGCAAGAGAGTCACACGAAGTATTCTATACTTTCGCAGGCCCTGAGATTTCTGTAGCTTCAACTAAGGCTTACACAACTCAGCTTCTTTGCCTCTACATGCTCGCACTTTACTTTGCTGAGCTTAAGGGCACAATTGATGCTGACGACTATAAGGAGTTCGTTGATGAGCTTAAGGCAATTCCTGAGAAGATGGAAGAGTGCTTCAAGCTTGAGCCTGAAATCAAGGAGATTGCTAAGAACTACTACGATAGAGATGACTTCTTCTTCATCGGACGTGGAGTTGATTCAAGTGTTGCATATGAGGGATCACTCAAGCTTAAGGAGATTTCATACATTTCATCATTCGCTATTGCAGCAGGTGAGATGAAGCACGGAACAATCGCTCTTATGCAGCCTAAGACAATCCTTGTTGCACTTGCAACTCAGGATCGCCTCTTCGACAAGATGGTTTCTAACATCCAGGAGGTTAAGGCAAGAAATGCTCATATCATTTCAATTGCCAAGGAAGGAAGAACTACAATTGAGGAACACTCAGATGAGACACTCTATATTCCAGAGTGCAGAGATGAAGTGACACCACTACTTTCGGTAATTCCACTCCAGATGCTCGCATATCATGTTGCATACAACAGAGGCTGCGAGATTGACAGACCAAGAAACCTTGCTAAGAGTGTAACTGTAGAGTAAGGTCTGGATTTGAATTTCGAACCAGATACAAGAATCAGATTAGGATCTGAATAATGATTTGAAACAGAACCCTGAGGCAGAAATGTCTTGGGGTTTTTTGACGTCGCCAGATATCCGTAAACGGTAAATTATTTGTAATTATTGAAATTCTGGACACATATAATGTCCAGATCTACGATTTATGTAGTTCACTATGAATGAAGGCTTATAGTTGTTAGGTACCAATTTACATAATTTAACAGCGTTGGTCCCTGAAAGCTACCAGGGCAGATTTTATATGAGAAATGGTACGCAGCACTTAAGTTTTCAAAGTAGATAGCGGCCATGCCTGAACGATGTAATCACATTTATGTGAATAAAAGATAGTCAAATTATTATAAGAATTAGTAATTAACGGGACCAATCTATCAGGATGATTAAGATTGGTCCCTTCTGAATCTTATATAATATCTTGTCACTGGCATACACTTGAAACTCCTAGGTACCAATTTCGCATTTAATGTAGGTTTGGCACCATTTAGGGCCCATTTAATTATTCTATCTCAAAATGGTACACTCCAACCAATACAATTGCAGAGTTGAACCTCGAGTACGAAATGCGATTTGAAAGGTTTATCTGCGCATAGATGGTTTACCGCTTACAGACATACCAGGTTAGTCTGCCGGCTCTGCGCCAAGGATCTTTTCTATATGTTGCCGGCGTGGCGATAGTTGCCAGCGTGGTAGAAGTTACCAGCGACCATGCAGTATCAAAAGTGTGATGAACCGAAATCAAAAGAAAAGAAGCTCGGATTGGGGATCCGGGCTTCTTGAGGTATTTTTCTACTTTTGTTCTTTATTCTTTATTATGAAGGTTTGTTCCTTTGATGTGTATTGGGGATACACCGGGAACAGCAGCCCAGCGGGCAGCATATGTTTCGCGCCCAGCGGGCCTGCTTTGTTTCCTAGCCCAGCGGGCCAGCGCATTATAAAGCCTGGCGGGCTATTGTGTTTGTGAAGTCTATGCTATATCAGCATCTGCAGTCTGCACTGTCTTAGTCTCTGCCTTCTTCTTAGGCTTTAAGAATGAAAGCTCTGTCTCTGCAACGATGATAGCTACAAACATCAGTGTGAATCCAAGTACTGACTTTGGTGTGAGCTGCTCGTTGAAGAAAATCATTCCGAAAACGATACCGAAGATATTCTCGAAGCTTAGGATGATTGATACGCTTGTTGGATCCTCTGTCTTCTGAGCGATTGTCTGGAACAGGAAGCAAAGTCCTGAGCAGATAGCTCCGAGGTAGAGTACTCCGCCGATAGCTCCAGCGTTCCACTGAACAGAAGTGAAGTTCTCCTGAGTGAGTGTGAATACCCATGCAAGCGCACCAGATACCATGAACTGAAGCATTGTGATGATTACAGGATCCTTTCCCTTACCCCACTTTGCGATTGCAACAATCTGTGAAGCCCAGAATACTGATGAGAGGATTGAGATTGAATCTCCGAAGCTGATCTGAAGTCCGCCGCTTACGGAAACAAGAATGATTCCGATAGCGCACATTGCTGCAGCTGCTATGTTGTAGCCTGTTGGCTTCTTCCTTAGGACAGCCCATCCAATGAATGGAACAAATACACAGTATGCTGATGAGAGGAAGTGGCTCTTGCCAGGCATCTCAAGCATTACTCCGATTGTCTGTGTGAAATATGCACCGAATAGACATACTCCGATGATAAGACCACTCTTGATGTAATCCTTGTCAATTAGTTTGAGTTTCTTGTAGTTGGCAATCAGAAGCATGATGCTGGCAACTGTGAATCTGCATGCGAGAAGTCCGCCGGCAGGAAGAGTGTCAGTTGATCCCTTGATTACAACCATTGAGCTTCCCCAAGCAACAGCTACGAAGAGAAGCATTAGCTTTCCTAGGTATTTGTTTTTCATTTGTGTGTAGCCTCCTTAGTTATGAATAATACCTTTGTTGACTATATTAAATTTAGGCAATTCAAAAACATTCAAAAATAATCACGTCCATGAAGAATTTTACTACAACTTTGTTAATTATTGGACAAAATCATAAAAGAGTGTGATAATCATAAAGCGAATAAAAATGATTGAGAGGAAGAAACGTGCCGAACAAAACAGATGGTACAAATGACAATCTTGTAAATATAGGTTTTTGCATACTGATATTTATTACATCATGTGTTCAGATCACTCCGGGTGAAATTGCTACCAAGGGCTTCGTAATCGCTTTTGATGTAGTAATCCTCGGTATCTTTCTGGTACTTCATAATAAGGAAGATGGCGCCATCGCGTTCTATGTTGGAGTAGCTACATTTCTATCTCCAGTGAGCAGGTTTATATTAACCTACTATACATTCCCAAGTAGAGATCAGGCTTTCGGCGATATTTTTCCGGACATGATATTCTTTATGGTATACGGACTTGTCTTCAGCTTGCTGCAGCTCTTCGTCCCTGCCAAAAGATCATGCTACTTATACATTCCGGTCATCCTTATTTCCGAGATTTATGGAAACATGATAGAGAAGCTGTTTCGTTTCCAGATGTTTGGTGGTGATGAGGTTACCTGGTTGGTGCTATATAAGATTTTTGTAGTAGCTACTGTGAGAACTGCACTTGTTTTCATTATTATACTTGCGCTCAGACTGGTGATGAGGTACAACGCCAAGCAGCAACAGTGGAAGGATCTTCTCAGTGTTTACGATGATATGACCACACTTTCCGAAGAGCTTGTTATGATTCGAAAGAATATGACGGAAATCGAGAATCTTATGGCGGAAGCGTATGAATTTAATAGAGTGCTCTCCCAGGAGCACTATCCTCCTAAGATTTCATCAAAGGCTCATGAGATTGCCGTTAGAATGCATGAAATAAAGGGTGAATATCGTAATATGCTCTTTGTTATCGAGAAGCTTACGGGCAAAAAGGAGCTTCAGAAGACCCTTAGCATCTCGTTTGTCGCGGAGATTGTGAAGGAAAACGTAACTGCTTTTGCCCGCTCACGCGGATTCGATACGGAGATCAATCTCGAGCTAGACGCTGAATTTGATATTGCAGAGCCGTACAAGATGCTTTCTATTATAAGGAATCTTGTTACTAATTCTGTAGAGGCAATTGATGGTACGCCAGGCGGTGAGGTGATTGTCTACACCAAGCGTGCGGAAGACGAGATTATTATTGGCGTGCGAGATAACGGTCCGGGAATTGATGACGAGACTAAGGTGGATATGTTTATTTCGGGATATTCGTCAAAGTTTGACTATGAGACAGGATACATTCAGCGAGGACTCGGGCTGAATCTGGTGAAGAACTACGTGGAAGAGGATTTTGGCGGTAGGATTACGGTTGATTCGGACGGAGAGAGTTATACAGACATCAGAATTTATATAAACAAGGACAGGTTGTGAGGGTACTATGAAATACTATGTTGTTGATGATTCGAAGGCGGTTGTGCAGTCAATCGCAAAGATGATAGAAGATAAAGGCTTTGGAAGCGTTGTCGGACGAAATACTGACGCACAGGATGCGGTAGATGAAATAATTGAGCAGCGCCCAGATATTGTGATCGTGGATTATCTTATGCCGGAGATGGATGGGGTTGAGCTTGTTGAGCTTGTGAAGAAGCGTGCACCGGATATATGCTTTGTTATGCTATCTAAAGTCGACGATAAGAAAATGGTAGCGAAGGCATACGAAGCCGGCATCGAGTTTTTTATGAGCAAGCCTGTAAGTATTATTGAGGCGAACAGGGTTCTTGGAAATGTTGCTGAGAAGATTAAGATGAAGAGAATCGTAAATGGCATTCATGATGTTCTAGGTGGTGATTCAAGATCTGCAGGTGTCGAGAAGCTTAAGGAGGTTGCTGCAGGAACTTTGAAGGAGGCTACACTTGAGGGTCATACAGAAGAGAATTTGGAAATGACCGACAAGATGCACAGAGTTGATATTCTTCTTGGCTCAATCGACATGAGAAATCAGAAGGGAAGTGCGTTCATCAAGCTACTTATCGAAATGATGTGCGAAAGAAACTGCGATTACGATAAGGATATGCTTAATGAGCTCAGCGAGAAAACAGGGGTTTCGCTTAAGAATATCGAACAGCAGATCAGGCGTGCAATCAAGAGAGGTCTTGAAAATGCTGCGAGAATCGGATTGTCGGATTTCGACAATGAGGTTTTCGTTGTATATGCGAACTATGTTTTTGACTTCGTTTGTCTAAGGGAAGAGATGAATTATATTCAGGGCATAAGCAAAACTGGAGGAAGAGTCAGCATCTCAGGCTTTATGAACGGCCTGAAGCTTTATGTCGAGTGTAGCTAAACTTCGTGAATTCGGGGAGTTTCCGGACTTGAAGAAAAGAAATTTGGCAGAAAATGAGATTTCTTGAGCAAAATATGAGTTTTTTTGATGATTACATTTAGAATACAGACATCAAAGAAATGTACGGAAACATTAAGGAGGATATATTAATGTCTTTTGAACTCAGAAAGTATACTCATCCTGATTTCACTCAGGAGAAATTTGCAAATGCCCCAAATTGTGTGCTCGTTCCTGCACCTAAGGATGGAGTTGCTCCAGACAACTTCCATGCTAACAGTATTTTCCCTGAATACTTTAAGGTTGATGGCGAGTGGCTCCTTCTTGAGGAGAGCAGAATGGACACTGTTCCAATGTTCGACGGCGAGAAGATGCAGTCATATGAGGCAAGAAGACTTAAGAAGGGTGACCTCGTAGTAGTTGGAAGAACTGAAAACTGCGAAGAGGGAATCTACATGCATGCTAATGGATTCAATGAGGAGAGAGGCTCAGGAGATACATTCGCATTCAGAACAGGAAGATCAAGAGAGACCGCATTCGGTAAGGATATCGACGAGATCGTAGAGCTTCTCAAGCACGAGAAGGAGAACGGAAACGTAGTATGGGTACTCGGACCTGCATTCTCATTTGACATCAGAGCAAGAAGAGCTCTTTCAGCAATCATCTCAAACGGATATGCTGATGCAGTACTTGCTGGTAACGCTCTCGCTACACATGATCTTGAGGGAGCATACATGAACACAGCTCTTGGACAGAACATCTACACTCAGGAGAACGTTCACAACGGACACTACAACCACCTCGAGCTTATCAACAAGGTAAGAGAAGCAGGATCAATTCCAGAGTTCATCGAGCAGAACAATCTTGATGACGGAATCATCTGTGCAGCAGTAAAGAATGATGTTCCAATTGTACTTGGAGGATCAATCAGAGACGACGGTCCACTTCCAGAGGTATTTGGAAACTGCTACGATGCACAGGATGCAATGAGAGGCTGCGTAAAGAAAGCAACAACAGTAATCACACTTGCAACAATGCTTCACTCAATCGCAGTAGGAAACATGACACCATCATTCAGAGTAATGGAGGATGGAACTGTAAGACAGGTTTACTTCTACATCTGCGACATCTCAGAGTTCGTAGTAAACAAGCTTGCAGACAGAGGATCACTCTCAGCTAAGGGAATCATCACTAACGTTCAGGACTTCATCTGCAGCGTAGCTACAGGACTTGGACTTGAGTATTAATTCATAGCAGACATGCTTATGTGATCGCATCGGTCGCAGCTGCAATACATGCATTATTAGAATTTAAGCAAAGTGAAAAACACGAGCGCCGGAAGGTTGCTCGTGTTTTTTCGATATATTGCCAGCATAGCTGAAGTGCCGACATCACGGAAGTGGTCAAGTCCAATAAGTGGGTACAATCTGGTGGGCGTAATGTCCAGATTTCTGAATTAGCTGGACATTAAACTTGTTAAGGATTACAACAAAAAAACACCTGACAAGCGTCATTTCGCCGGTCAGGTGCATTCGCATATTTTCAGTTAAACCTTAGCCCCACAGCTCCATTGGATAGAAGCCGCTCTCCTTCATCTCAGCGAATTTCGCTACTACTCCAGGCTTGTCTTCCTTATAAGTAACGCCGAACCACTTCGAATCAGTTGGGAGCACCTCGAACTCAACCTCACCAGACTCGATACGAGACTTGATTGGAGTAGGAAGTCCGAACTCGCCCTTCATAGGGTTCTCAGCGAGGATTGTATCTAACGCAGCTGGGAAATCACTCTCCATTGCTGTCATAAACTCGCGGCCAAAACCCCAGAGGTTCATTGAAACCGGTGTTCCGTCCTTGATTGCAACTTTGAGGTCTCCGCCGTTTATCGCTGTGATAACGCCAAGCTCCTTATCGCGTCCTACCTCGAAGTGTTCCTCGATATCAGTGAGCACACCGTCATCAGTCTTGCAGATTCCTCTTGAAACAGTTCCGTTCTCGGACAGGGTGTTGTCAACCTTGAAGCCAACCATGCATGCATGTGTAGCATCAGCCTTGTTCTTAAGGAAGTCATAAATCATCTCAAATGATTCTCTTCCATAGTAGTCATCCGCATTGATAACTGCGTAAGGGGCATCGATTACCTTGCGAGCTGAAAGAACTGCGTGTCCAGTTCCCCAAGGCTTAACACGACCTTCAGGAACCTTGTAGCCCGCTGGAAGATCTGTTAACTCCTGAAATACATAGTGTGTCTCAATGAACTTGCCCGCACCATTCTCGATATGATTCTTGAAAACCTCTTCAAAATCCTTCTTGATGATAAAGCATACTTTCTTAAAACCTGCCTTATAAGCATCAAACAGTGAGAAATCCATAATGATGTCGCCCTGATCTGTAATTGAATCAAGCTGCTTATTTCCACCATAGCGGCTGCCCATACCGGCAGCCATGATTACTAGAATTGGTTCCATTACAGGCTCCTTCCGATTCTCTCTCTTACAGCATCTTCACCCATGATCTGCTGGATAGTCCATACGTCAGGTGACTGAGCTCTACCGCAGAGAGCGATTCTTATAACAGTGCTGACGTGACCAACATGACCCTTGTAGTCATCAGGGTTCTTCTTGAAATCCTTAGGCTTAGCAGCGTAACCCATCTCAGTAGCCATGTTACGAATCTTCTCAAACCATACTGAGTTGTCATCGCTGTGGTCATAATTCTCAAGGTACTTCTCAAGGATAATCTTAGCGTCCGAAGCAGCTTCAGCAGGAACTTCGTCTCTAATCTCAAAAGCCTCATCGAAGAAATATCCGATAAAGTCCATAATCTGTCTTGCGTATACAAGATCAGCACGAGGTCTTGCATCGTGACGACCGATGTCTAGAATCTTAGCAAGCTTGTCCATATCGCGGAAAGCGTACTCGTACTCAGGAGCGAACTCCTCTGACCAGCCCTTAAGGAACTTGGCAATCTCCTCTGCAGGAATTCTCAGAAGAGTGTTCTTGCTGACATCATTAAGCTTGTCGAGGTCAAAAAGCGCACCTGAAGATGACATCTTCTCAGTAGTGAACTCAAACTCGGTGATGTCCGCATCTGGGTTCTCAATTCTCCACTCCTCGAAGTTAGAGTTAAGAATAGTAAGAAGATACTCTCTTACGCAAGCAGGGTGGTAACCCTGACTTCTGTAATAGTCGAGTGAAAGCTCAGGATCCTTTCTCTTAGAAAGCTTTCTCTTGTTGCCGTCCTCGCCAATCTTCATAAGCTGTGCAGTGTGACAGTAAGTTGGCATCTCCCATCCTAGAGCCTCAAAAAGCTCGACGTGGATAGGTAGTGATGGAAGCCACTCCTCACCTCTGATAACGTGTGTTGTTCTCATCAGATGATCGTCGATTGCGTGTGCGAAGTGATATGTAGGAATACCAGTAGTCTTGATGATTACGATATCCTGGAAATTCTCTGGAACCTCGAGCTTGCCTCTGATTGCATCAACAACAGTAGTTCTCTTAAGATCCTCACTTGAAAGGTTAGGTGTGCCCTGTGACTTAAGTCTGATTACAAAGCTCTCACCAGCCTTAATCTTAGCCTCAACCTCAGCCGCAAGATTCTCATCCTTGTCCCAGTCTCTGTACTTAGACCAGCCGGCGTAAATACCAGGTGCAAGCTTCTCAGTCTCCTGCTTCTCTCTGATCTCAGTAATCTCCTCCTCAGTCAGGAAGCATGGGTAAGCCTTACCCTCAGCGAGCAGCTGCTTGGCAAAAGTTCTGTAGATCTCGCCTCTGTGGCTCTGAGTGTAGTCACCATATGCTCCAATGTCGCCGTTCTCTGTTACACCCTCGTCGAATTTAATGCCAAAAAATGAGAGTGATGAGATGATGGTCTCCACTGCGTTCTCAACGAATCTCTTGTCGTCAGTGTCCTCAATTCTAAGGTAAAAAACTCCTTCGCTCTGATGCGCGAGTCTCTCATCAACAAAAGCTCCGTATAGGTTGCCAAGATGAATAAATCCTGTAGGGCTTGGTCCAAGTCTTGTGACCTTAGCACCTTCAGGAAGTTCTCTTGGCGGATACATTGCCTCGTAATCAGCTCCGCTCTTAGTAATATCTGGATATATCAGATTGCTTAACTCAATGTTATTCATGTTAAGTCTCCCCTTCGTAATAAAAGTAATTGCTCCATTTATTATATAATATCAGCTTTATCTATGCTATAATATTTTATGTATGTAACAATGGGATAACTATCTGATTCACAGAAAGGTGAGTTTGTTAATGGTTATAATCAAGTATTTATTCGTTGCACTTCTGACGGTGCCTCCTGCTATTTTTGCGTGGTCAGTCTACAAGAAGTGGATTTCAGGAATGAAGAAGCTTAATAAGATTGACGCAGCTAAACGCAGGGAGAACAGAAGATGAGCAGAGGTTTATTTATAACATTCGAAGGAACTGACGGAACAGGCAAGAGCACACAGATTGAATTTGCCCGTGAATATTTCGAGAGCAGAGGCTTTAACGTGCTGATGTCAAGAGAGCCAGGCGGCACGTCTATAAGCGAGAAGCTTAGAGATATCCTCCTCGACAAGGCGAACGACGAGATGAGCCCGGTCACAGAGATGATGATTTATGCAGCCTCAAGAGCACAGCTCGTATCGGAGGTAATCATCCCTGCGGTGAATGACGGAACGGTCGTAATCTGTGACAGATTCGTAGACTCGAGCGTGGCATATCAGGCTTTTGGCCGTGGACTCGGCGACATGGTGGCAGAGGTTAACAGCTATGCGACTACAGGACTTGCTCCAGACATCACATTCTTTATGGACATTGACCCGGAGGTTGGCAGAAGCAGAATCGCCGGCGGAGAGCTTGACAGACTTGAGCAGGAGAAGTCAGATTTCTTCAGAAGAGTTTACGATGGATATAAGAGTATTGCCGCTTCGGATCCTGGCAGGGTGAAGACTATTGATGCGTCGGGAACTGTCGAAGAGGTAAGAGCTGCAATCGAAGTGCATCTTGATGAAATTACAGGCAGGATGGGGCTTGATGGATAGAAGAATTACACATTCTTATATAATAGAAGGTCAGGACAGAGAAGCTAGGAATGCTTTTATTTTCGATTTCATAAGGGAGCTTGAGTGCAGGGCGGAGAACCCTGATGAGAGACCGTGCGGTGTATGCAGTGCGTGCCGTGAGATTGCGGCGGGTACGAGCCTGGATGTTTTTCACATGGAGAAGAGCAACAAGTCAGGATATTCCGCACAGAAGGATATCGATCCTTTTATCGAGAGACTTTCGATGAGATCCTACGGAAGATATATGATTGGTATCATTGATGATGCCGAGGAGCTTAACGAGACTTCTCAGAATAAGCTTCTCAAGACTCTAGAGGAGCCTGAGGAGAACACTGTAATTATTATTGGAACGGGCAACAGGGATAATCTGTTATCTACAGTCTGCTCAAGATGCAGAGTTATTAAGGTAGCAGATGACGGTCAGAGGAGCTCGGAGATAAGTCTGGACGAGATAAGGGACAGATTTTTCTACAGGTTCAGAAGTAACGTGGACAAGAAGCTCAAGACGCAGAGCGACGCAATCGCTTTTCTTGGTGCGCTTGAGGACGAATACAGAGATGCGATGGTAACGGGAAGAGACCTTGACAGAAGCATCAGAGCGATAGAGCTCATTGAGAACACAAGAATGGATATAATAAAGGGAATGTCACAGAGTGCGGCGCTTAAGAAGCTGCATCTGATGCTCTCTTAGTAAGGGAGGCTATATGGTAGAAATAGTTGGCGTTGGGTTTATGAAGGCCGGCAAGACATATTATTTTGACCCGGAAGGGGTGAAGTATGAGGCCGGTGATATGGTAATTGTCGAGACTGCAAGAGGAATGGAGCTTGGACATATTCTGATTGAGAACAGAGATGTTCCTGACGAAGACATCGTTGCTCCACTCAAGCCGATTACAAGAAGGGCTGAGGAAGCAGATTTTCAGAGATACAGAGAGAATCTTGCAAGACACGATGAGGCGATGGCTGTATGCAAGGAGAAGATTGAGAAGCACAATCTCGAGATGAAACTTATCGATGCGGAGTTTATGATTGATGGCTCGAAGCTCGTCTTCTACTTCTCAGCTGACGGAAGAATTGACTTCCGTAATCTCGCCAAGGATCTTGCTTCACATTTCAAGATCAGAATCGAGCTTAGACAGATCGGTGTTAGAGACGAGGCTAAGCTTCTTGGAGGAATCGGAATCTGCGGAAGACCGCTTTGCTGTAACAAGTGGCTTCACGACTTTCAGCCGGTTTCAATCAAGATGGCTAAGCAGCAGAATCTTTCACTCAATCCATCTAAGATTTCAGGCTCATGCGGAAGACTTATGTGCTGCCTGAACTTTGAGAACAGCACTTACAAGGAACTCCGTAAGGGAATGCCTAACGATAACGAGAGAATCGAGACTCCAGACGGTATTGCCAAGGTTGTAAGCGTGGATTACTTCAAGGGAATGATTCACACAAGATCCATCGAAAGAGATAAGGAAACAGGCGAGGAGATTTTCTCACCAGAGATTAAGACATACTTCAAGAATGAGATTAAGAGACATCGAGTTAACAGACCGGAAGAGCCTGAACAGCTCGATGAAGAGACTGCAAGACAGATTGAGGAGCTTACAAGAGATTAATGATTGATCTTAAGACTGAAGACATTAAGATAGAGAAGACCGGCTTCGGAGATGTCGTGGTCCTGCAGAGGAAGAGCTTTGGCTACGGTGTGGATTCGGTTCTGCTCTCGGCATTTGCTGCTGGAGAGACTGGTGCACCCCCACTTCGCCAGAATGCCATGGTTTCCGATCTCGGTACTGGAAACGGCATCATTCCGTTCATAGTCGCCCACAAGGTTCCATCATCTCAGGTTACAGGCTTTGATGTAAGAGAGGATGCAATCGATAGAGCGAATCAGGGGTGTGAGATGAACGGTCTTACTGACAGGGTCAGTTTTGTGAGAACGGATATCATGTCCGAAGATATGGCCGAGTATCGCGGCAGGTTTGATGTGGTTCTAAGCAACCCTCCATATTTCAGACGAAGCGGGGCGGTTAGATCGGAGCGTGATGACAGATACATCGCAAGACACGAGACGACGGCAGACCTCGGCGATTTTGTCCGTACAGCTGTGAAGCTACTTATGCCAAAAGGATCTTTATATATGGTTCACAGACCCGACAGGCTGAGTGATATAATTTATGAAATGAGATCTGCCGGAATTGAACCGAAGACACTTCAGATGGTTGTCCCAAGGAAGGGCGCGGCTCCGAATATTATGCTTATTCACGGTGTGAAGGGTGCGGGCTCTGAGCTTAAGGTTCTGCCTGAGATTACGGTTCACACATCGGATAATGGTTATACAGAAGAGATTCTAAGACTCTATGAGAGATAAACAGGAGATTGAATTATGAATATTACAATTAACTTTGATAATGCGCTCCTAGGGCTTTTGTTCATTGCGCTGATTGTGCTGGTTGTTTTTCTTATTATTCTGACAGCGAAGCTTATCGGTACAGTTAATAGAGCGAACGCTACTCTTGATGAGACATCAGAGCTTATCAACACTGCAGGCAGAGAGGTCAGCAGTCTTGCGAGCACTGTTTCAAGCATTGCAAGTCCTAAGAAACTTGCACACAAGGGAGCAATGGCTGTTGCATCAAAGGCAATCAGAAAGAGATAGATATAGAAGACCGGAGGATTTGTGATGAGCATTAATTTATCATTTAATCAGGTTCTTGCCGTTATTCTGGTGGGAATGCTGCTGGTGCTTCTGATTACGATTATTGTGCTGACTTCTAAGACCTTGAAGACAGTTAAGAAATTCGATGGACTTGCGGATGCTTCATACAGTGTCGTAGATTCCGTAAATGGCGCAGTTGATAATACTGTGAACGGAATCGTGTCGAGTGTGTCGAACATATCGGTGAATACAGCGAAGCTTAACGCTGTAGCGGCAGCGATTATAGTGATAGAAGTTGACAGAAAGATCAGAAGAATAAAGAAGAAATTAAAGAAGAAATAGGGAGATAGTCAAATGGCGAAGATTCTTGTCAATAATAATGGACCGCTTCACGGTGAGGTGGAAATCAGTGGAGCAAAGAATGCGGTACTTCCGCTTCTCGCTGCTACTCTTCTAACTGAGAATGAGTGTGCTATCGAGGGTGTTCCTGCTCTTGCTGACGTTCAGGTAATGAAGAAGATGCTTGCTAACTATGGTGCAAAGGTTGATGATTCAGAGCCTGGTTTTGTAAAGGTTTGTGCTGATACAATCACAACTGTTGAGGGAGACCCTGCACTTGTTCAAGAGATGAGAGCATCAACTGTTGCAATGGGACCACTTCTTGCAAGATGTAAGAAGTGCATAATGCCTATGCCAGGTGGATGTACAATTGGTAAGAGACCAATCGACCTTCATCTTAAGGGCTTTAAGGCTCTTGGTGCAACAGTAATCGAGGAAGAGGACAAAGTAATCATCGATGCGCCTAACGGACTGAAGGGTGATGCAATCTACCTCGACTTCCCAAGTGTTGGTGCAACTGAGAATATCCTTATGGCCGCTGTACTTGCTGAGGGTGTAACAATCATCGAGAACGCAGCGAAGGAGCCAGAAATCATCGATCTTGCTAACCTTCTTAATAAGATGGGAGCTAAGATCAAGAGCGCTGGTACTGATATGATTCGTATCGAGGGTGTTGAGAAGCTTTCTGGTGCGATTCATGAGGTAATTCCTGACAGAATTGAGACTGGAACATTCATGCTTGCGGCTGCAATCACAAGAGGTAATGTACTTGTTAAGAATGCAATTCCTGGTCACGTTAGACCTATCATCGCAAAGCTTAAGGAATGTGGTGTTAAGGTTGAGGTTCAGGATGAGGGTATTTATGTAGATGCAAGAGAGGGCGAGCTTGTTGCAACTGATATTAAGACTCTTCCTTACCCAGGATTCCCTACAGATATTCAGTCACCATTTATGGCATTTCTGACAACTGTAAAGGGCAAGAGCACCGTAAGAGAGACTGTATTTGAGAACAGATTCATGCATGTTGTTGAGCTTAACCGTATGGGAGCTGATATTGAAACAGAGAGCAGCAGAGAAGCTGTTATCAATGGTGGCAAGCCTCTTCACGGAGCGAAGGTTCGTGCAACTGACCTTAGAGCAGGTGCTGCAATGGTTCTTGCGGGACTTGTTGCTTCGGGAACAACTGAGGTCAGTGAGATTTACCATATCGAGAGAGGATATGAGAATTTCGTAAGCAAGTTTAAATCTATCGGTGCAGATCTTATGAAGGTTAATGAGGATTAGTGATGAACAGAGAGAAGTATCTAAATCTGCTCGCGCAGCAGTACCCGAACCACAGAAAGGTTAAGACCGAGATTGTCAATCTGAAGGCGATTCAGGCACTTCCTAAAGGATCAGAGTTTTTCCTGTCAGACATTCACGGAGAGTTTGATGCTTTCGAGTATTTTGTTCGAAGCGGCTCTGGAATAATCAGAGAGAAGATTGATGTAGCTTTTGGCGACACGCTGACAGAGGAAGAGAGATACAGCCTCGCTTCACTTATTTATGATCCGGACGCAGAGCTTGCAAGAAGAAAGAAGTCTGAGGATGACTATATTGCATGGTCAAGAACTGCTATCAGCAGACTGATTGTTATTGCGAGAGTTGCCGCCAACAAGTATACAAGATCTAAGGTTCGTAAGATTCTCCCTGATAACACAGGTTATATTATGGATGAGCTTATGTATGCAGATGATGTTGAAGAGCGTGAGCAGTATTATCAGGAAATCATCGACTCTGTTGTCGAATACAAGTCAACTGACACTCTTATAAGAGAGTTTACTGATGTAATCAGCGAATGCACGGTAGATCATCTTCATATAATCGGAGACCTTTTTGACAGAGGCCCTAAGTCACATGAGATTCTTGATTATCTCATGACTAAGAGAGATATCGATATTCAGTGGGGTAACCATGATATTCTGTGGATGGGTGCAGCATGCGGTAACAGAGCGTGCATCGCTAACATGATCAGAATCAATGTAAGATACAACAATTTCGATATGCTCGAGTACGGCTATGGTTTCAATCTGAGACCTCTTGCAACTATGGCAGAGCAGATTTACGGTGATGATCCATGCGAATTTTTCCAGCCTAATACTCTTGATAAGAACAGATTCGACCCTATTCCTGAGGAGCTTGCTGCGAAGATGCACAAGATGATTGCAATATGTCAGTTCAAGTGTGAAGGACAGGAGATTCTGAAGCATCCTGAGTATCATCTTGATAATAGAAATCTTATCGACAAGATTGATTTCGAGAACGGCACAGTAAATATTGCAGGCATTGATTATCCAATGAGGGATATTAATCTTCCTACAATTGATCCTGATGATCCGTTCACACTGACTCCTGAAGAGGAGGAGGTTATGGTTGCGCTTGAGGCTTCAATCATCAAGTCTGAGAAGCTTCAGACTCATGTTAGATTCCTGTTCAGCCACGGCGCAATGTACAAGGTTTATAATGGTAACGTTTTCTATCATGGAAGCATTCCTTTCAATGAGGATGGCAGCTTCAAGGCTGTTGAGATTGACGGCGATATGCACAAGGGCGCAGATATTTTCCGCAAGTACGATGAGGTCGTAAGAAGCATTTATTTCGACAATCCTGAGGGTGAGAAGAGAGCTGATGCTGCGGCGCTTATATGGTACCTGTGGCTCGGTCCTGATTCACCACTCTTTGGTAAGGATCAGATGACTACTTTTGAGAGACTTTTCATTGCGGACAAGGCTACTCACAAGGAACATACAGTTCCGTATTACAAGCTTATCAACCGAGAGGATATCTGCGAGAAGATTCTCGAAGATTTCGGTCTCGATTCAGATAAGGGCAAGATTCTGAATGGCCATGTACCTGTAAAGATCAAGGATGGAGAATCACCAATCAAGGGTAACGGCAAGCTGTTTGTTATTGATGGTGGTATTTCGAAGGCTTATCACAAGACAACAGGAATTGCAGGCTATACATTTATCTTTACATCGGGTAGAATGGTTCTAGCCGAACATCATGCTTATGAGCAGATTGATGAGGATGGCAATCAGACATTCCACAAGCCTGTTATGCATGAGGTAGAGAACTTTGAGGATAAGAGAATCAGAGTTCGAGACACCGATCAGGGCAAGATAATTGAGCAACAGATTTCAGATCTTAATGAGCTTTACAAGGAGATGGTCAACGGAACCATCAAGGAGGTTTATCCGCCTAAGGGCAAGTATTATTCTAAATAGGAGGGCGATAACAGAATGGAGAAACTACTAGGAGCTGTTCTTTTCGGCATGTGCATCTGGTACCTGCTGATTGTATTTAAGAACAACAGACACAAGCTATAATCTGCAGAAGACTCAAATGCCGGCCGCGCAAGCGTGCCGGTATTTTTTAGGTCAGAATATTTATGATATGATAAAAGCTCCAGTATCTTGCGATACTGGAGCTTTACTGGTGTACCCGCAGGGGCTCGAACCCCGAACCTTCTGATTCGTAGTCAGACACTCTATCCAATTGAGCTACGGGTACATAAATATTAAAAACATCTTGATTATTATATGCTACAATCGGCAAAATGTCAATAGCATCTGCATATATATAATAAGAAGATAAATGAACGATAGAATAAAGAAAAGCTCCGGGCTGAGCCGGAGCTTAAATCTTACTTAACTAAATGTCTAGACGATTAGATTGAGAATCCCTTAGTCATCTTGTCATCATCATCCATGAACCACTTAGCCTCTCCGCAGAGGTAAGCAGCACCAGTAACCTGTGGGATAATAGCATCGAACTCACCAACCTTAGCTGTGTCAGCGATAGTTCCGATGAACTTAGTTCCGATGAATGACTCGTATACGAACTTCTCGCCTACGCCAAGCTCACCGTGCTTGTAGAGGTATGACATCTTAGCTGATGTACCAGTTCCACAAGGTGATCTGTCAAGCTGTGGGTTAGCGAAGTCTCCGAAGACAACGAGGTTTCTAAGAGCAAACTTAGCATCTGGGCAGTATGCCTTAGCATCGAGGTCAGTTGTGCAGTAGTTCTCGACAAGGTCAACTGAAGTGATGTCTAGCTCTGGGTGCTGAATCTCAAACTTCTCATTGATCTCCTTAAGAGCAAAGCTTGACCACTCTGTGAGGAACTTTGAAGTCTCTGGGCTTACCTTGATTCCGAAGTTCTTCTCTGTATCTACGAGAGCGAAGAATGATCCACCGAAGCAGATGTCGAATACAACCTTCTTGCCCTGATACTCGAGCTCGCAGTTCTCCTTGTATACGAATGCAGGAACGTTAGTAAGAGTTACGCCAGTAACCTTGCCGTCCTTGCAGTCAGCAACTGTTCTTACGATTCCAGCAGGTGCCTCAAGAACTACCTCAGTCTGTGGCTCCTTCATCTCCATGAGTCCACCCTCGAGGATAGCTGTTACAGTACCGATTGTGCAGTGTCCACACATGTTGAGGTATCCACCACCATCAAGGAAGAATACTCCGAAATCAGCTTCCTTGTTAACTGGCTCACAGATGAATGAACCGAACATGTCGTGGTGTCCTCTAGGCTCGAACATAAGCATTGTTCTGAGGTAATCATAGTGCTTCTCGAGGTAATGCTTCTTCTCGATCATAGTGTTGCCAGGAACATCTGGGCAGTCAAGGCATACTCTGCAGTACTCACCCTCTGTGTGTGCCTCGATTGTTCTTAGAACTTCGTGGTTGTAGTTGTTGTAATTAATCTTTGCTTCATATTTAGCCATTATTATAATCCTCCTAAGTAATAATAACCAATTTCATGTAGGCATCCCCCGCGAATGCCTCTGATAACTGAAATATACTCCACCCTGATAGTTAATGTCAATGGAAAAGAATTATCCGGAATGCATAAAAATAAAACAGACAAAGCCCGTAATGACGGGCTTTTTGCACGTATATATAGGAAAAGAATCTTTGAATGTCCATTAAAAAAGTCAAAAAATTAACAAAAACTTAATTCTATTTAATCTTGAATAAGAAACTATAAAGATAACTGATAAGAAATTAACGATTTATTGTTGAATTAAATACGAGCAAGTGTTAACATAGGAATGCAAAGGGGACTTAGTGTGCCCACGATCCGTATGCAACGGATTGGGTTATTTAAACAATTTTACTTTATAATTATAAGGAGAATGTGTCATGGATAAGATTCAGATGCTACTTAAGCAGCATGTAGGCGCACCTTGCGCACCTGTTGTTAAGGTAGGAGATAAGGTTAAGAAGGGTACTCTTATCGCAGAGCCAACTGGACTTGGTGCTAACATCTTCGCTTCTGTATACGGAACAGTTGAGGAGATCACTGAGGACAGAATCATCATCAATCCTGATGAGGAGCAGAGCGATGAGTACGTTAAGATCGAGAAGGGAACTCCACTCGAGATGATTAAGGCTGCAGGTGTTGTTGGTATGGGAGGCGCAGGATTCCCTACAGCAGTTAAGATTGATGCTCACCTTGATCACGGATACATCCTTGTTAACGCAGCAGAGTGCGAGCCAGGACTTGAGCACAACATTCAGCAGATCATGGAGACTCCAGAGAAGCTGATCGCTGGTCTTAAGTATGTAATGGAAATCGCTGGAGCTGACAAGGCAATCATCGCTATTAAGAAGAAGCATCGTGAAGCTATCGAGCTTCTCGACAAGATGCTCAAGGATGAGCCAGCAATCGAAAGACACCTTCTCCCAGATATATATCCAATGGGTGAGGAGAGAGCAGTCGTAAGAGAGTGCCTCGGAATCGAGCTCGAGCCATCACAGCTTCCATCAGCAGCAAACGCAGTTGTAATCAACTCAGAGACAGTTTGCAGATGTGCTGAGGCAGTTGATGAGCAGAAGCCATCATTCCTTAAGAACCTCACTGTTAGAGGACAGATTAAGGGCGGACATGCTGCACACGTATTCATGGACGTACCTGTAGGAACAAGTGTAAGAGACCTCATCGAGAGAGCTGGTGGTCTTGAGGAGCAGTACGGCGAGATCGTTATGGGTGGTGCTTTCACTGGTAGAGCAACAACTCTTGACGCTCCAATCTGCAAGAACACAGGAGCTATCCTTGTATCAATGCCATTTATGGATCTCAAGGGCGCTAAGATGGGTATCCTCGTATGTGCTTGCGGTGGTAACCTCGAGAGAATGGAGGATCTCTGCAAGAAGTACAACGCTACTGAGACTTGCGTATGCTATTGTAAGCAGGCTCAGGAGCAGAAGAATGGAACTCGTAAGTGCGAGCGTCCTGGTAACTGCCCTGGACAGGTTAAGAACAACATGGACTTCAAGAAGGCTGGTTGTGAGTATATCATTATCGGTAACTGCTCAGACTGTTCAAACACAGTAATGGCTTCAGGTCCTAAGATGGGTCTTAAGGTTCTTCACCAGACTGACCACGTTTGCAGAGCCGTAGACCACGCACTTTACAGAACACTTAGAGTATCTAAGGCTGTAGATCAGGATCTTAACGTTGTAGACAACGCTGAGAACAACTAATTAACGGTGTTAACTCGAGATGCCTTGTGTAACCCCGATTTGCAGGGCATCCCGAGAGGTTAATACAATTATATTTTGCGCTAACGCGCAGCTATCTAAAGAAAACTATATTTTAAGGAGGAAGATCGATATGTCAATTACAGCTGA
Source organism: uncultured Clostridia bacterium (assembly GCA_934255135.1). Lineage (GTDB taxonomy): Bacteria > Bacillota > Clostridia > Peptostreptococcales > Anaerovoracaceae > Crickella. The sequence goes on from CAKQMV010000004.1 coordinate 112,663, forward strand.
AACAGCTAAACAGCATGCGAACGACCCGGCAGTACTCTGCTGCAGAGCAGAAGAAGGCACACTTCTAGATCCATCAAGATTTGAGGATCCAGCAATTTTCCCAGATCTTGAGGATTCAGGACTCCTCAACACTGAGGGTGCATTCACTCTTGGACAGGTACTCAACGGAAAGACTAAGCTTACTAAGACTTGTGACTCACTCACTCCACTTACAGCTGACAACTGCGAAGGATATGACGCAGCAGAGGCTCCAGCAGTAGAGGAGAAGGCTGAGGAAGCAGCACCTGCAGTAGAGGCAGCTCCAGTAGCAGCAGCTCCAGCAGCAACTTGCTCAGGCGGAGTTATCAAGCTTCACATCGGAGAGGGTAAGAACATCGACATCGAGCTCCCAACAGGACTTGGTGGTGGTGCAGTAGCAGTTCCTGTAGCTGAGGCAGCAGCTCCAGCAGCAGTAGCAGCAGAGGCAGCTCCAGCAGTTGAAGAGGAGAAGGTTGTTAGAGAGCTTACTAGAAAGCACTACAAGATTACTGAGGTTAAGAGAGGACCTGAGACTAAGTTTGAGGGATCAACTCTTTACATCAGAGAGGGTATCGAGGAGGAAGCAGTTGCTTCACAGGATCTCGTAACTTCAATGAAGATCGAGGTTATCACTCCAGATAAATACCACACTTATTCAGAGACAGTAATGGATATCCAGCCAATCGCTTGCAAGGAAGACGAGTGGGCACTTGGTGAAGGATTCACAAGAGTTCTTGATGGAGCTGTAACAGTAGTTACTGGTACAACTGACGAGGGAATCCAGATCGCTGAGTTCGGTTCATCAGAGGGTTACCTTGATGAGAACATGATGTGGAACAGACCTGGTGCTGTTGACAAGGGCGAGATCATGATCAAGTACTTCGTTACTATCAAGAATGGTAAGAACATGGAGAGACCTGGTCCTATCGCAGCTCACTCAGCAGTAGACTATGTAACAGCTGAGATCAGAAACGCTATGAAGAAGGATCTTCCAGATGAGGCTGATGAGACTCAGGTTCTTAAGCAGATCAGAAGACCTGGTAAGAAGAAAATCGTAATCGTTAAGGAGATTATGGGACAGGGTGCTATGCACGATAATTTCCTATTCCCATCAGAGCCAGTAGGAGTACTTGGTGCTAGACCTAACGTAGATCTTGGTAACGTTCCAGTTTGCGCTTCACCACTCGAGGTTATGGATGGATGTATCCACGCTCTTACTTGCATCGGACCTGCATCAAAGGAGATGTCAAGACACTACTGGAGAGAGCCACTAGTACTTGAGGCTATCCACGATGAGGAAGTTGACCTTGTAGGTGTTATCTTCGTTGGTTCACCACAGGCTAACTCAGAGAAGTTCTACGTATCAAACAGAGTAGGACAGACAGTAGAGATGCTCGACGTTGACGGTGCATTCGTAACTACTGAGGGATTCGGAAACAACCACGTTGACTTCGTAACTCACATCGAGAACATCGGTAAGAGAGGAATTCCAGTTGTTGGATTCTCATTCTGCGCTGTTCAGGGTGCTCTCGTAGTAGGAAACAAGTACTGCGATGCTATGGTTGACAACAACAAGTCAAACTCAGGTATCGAGAACGAGGTACTTGCATGTAACACTCTCTGCGAGGAGGATGCTGTAAGAGGTCTTGCAATGCTCAAGGCTAAGATGGCAGGCGAGTCAGTTAAGGCTGCTGAGAGAAAGTACAACGTTAACGTTAAGAACAACAACGTTGAGCTCATCGAGAAGGCTATTGGACACGAGTTCAACCTCGTAGACAACGAGCAGGCTCTCCCAATGAGTGAGAAGAGAAAGGCTAAGTACGACTAATAATTATGGGAAATACTAACAGTTTAAAATACGGCAATTGCGTTAACTACTATGAAGGTGTTGTGGTAGAAGACAGGGGTGACATTGTTACTCTTGATGTCAAAGGAAGACTAGGATACCTAGAGCTTACTAAGGACATGTTCATCGCAGAATATCCCTTCAAGCTAGGTCAGGTCGTAGGGTGGAAGATGAGTTTCCTAGAGCAGCTCCCAGGAGATGCAGGAGACAGCTATGTAAGAGGCGTTATGAATCCTGATCATACCATTTATATGGAAGCGACAGTATCTCTTGTAGAGGATTGTGCAATTTCAGTGGATATCAGTGATAATCAGGGATTCTTTAAGACCCCTATGAGAATGCTTCTCTCAGAAGTTCCATTCGAGGTTGGACAGACTGTGGGCTGGAATATGTCAAAGATTGTTCAGCTTGGACCGGATGCTGATGACAAATATGTTAGTAACATTCATAATAGAGAAAGACGTGCTATAGAGATTTCAAACAGAAACAACTAGGAGGAAAATAAAATGAGTTTAACAGTTGTAAAGGGATTACAATCTGAGATCTTCGTACCTGTAACTCCACCTTCAGTATTCACAAAGCCAACAAAGCCTATGAAGGAGTGGGTAGTTGGACTTGCTACTGCTGCAGGTGTACACAGAAAGGACCAGGAGAGATTCAACCTCGCTGGAGACTTCACATGGAGAAAGATTCCAAGCGATACACCAACAGATATGCTTATGGTATCACACGGTGGATATGATAACTCTGACGTAAACAAGGACATCAACTGCATGTTCCCAATCGATAGAATTCACGAGCTCGTAGCTGACGGAACTATCGCTGGTGAGGCTCCATTCCATGCTGGATTCATGGGTGGTGGCGGAAACATCGAGAAGTTCACTAACGAGACTGGACCAGCTATCGCTGAGATGTTTAAGGAAGAGAATGTAGACGCTGTTCTTGTAACAGCTGGATGAGGAACTTGCCACCGCTCTGCAACAATCGTGCAGAGAGCAATCGAGAAGGCTGGCGTTCCTACAATCTGTATCACAGCACTTCCACCAGTATCAAGACAGAACGGTACACCAAGAGCTGCTGCTCCACTTGTTCCAATGGGAGCTAACGCTGGTGCACCTCATGATGTTGCAATGCAGAGAGGTATCACTATCGATTCACTGAAGCTCATCGAGACAATTGAGACTCCAGGTAAGATCGTACCTCTTCCATACGAGTACCACGCACAGATCTAATTGTTCTGAATGTGGAACTAGTTCTAAACTGAATAGGACATCGGAAACGAAGAAGGGGCAGAGTATTCTGCCCCTTTTTTTAAAAAAGAAACAAATAATTATTACTTAGGTATTGTGATATAATTATCACAACGGGGGATACATTCCTCAATCTTTCAAATTTTGAGTAATGAGAGGTCACGAATATGGGTGTTCAGGAAATTGATCTTAGAAGACTTGTAATCAAATCATTCCATATGACAGACGTTGAGATGGGTGATGAGAATAAGATTACAATGGACGGCAAGCTTACAATCGATGGAAGTTATGTAGAGGAGCTTGTAGGAAGACACAGTAAAGTCATTGAGAAGGTTGACATTCAGATTATTCAGCCTGATGATCATGACAGATTCACTAACACAATTATGGATATTATTCCGATTTCAACTAAGGTTCTTGGTAAGTGTGGTGAGGGTATCACTCATACTGTAACAGGTGTTTATGTAATGCCTACAGGAGTTGACGTTGATGGAGAGCAGGCACATGAGTTCGGTTCATCAGAGGGTAACCTCAAGGATATGCTGTATCTCAATAGAGCCGGCACACCAGCGGATACAGATATAATCATTTCTTTTGACATTACATTCAAGAAGGGTATGGGTCAGGAGAGATATGCTGTTATCGAGGCATATCATATGCTAGACGAATGGATTCAGATCTTCAGAGATCAGATGAAGAAGTTCAACGGCAACAAGGCAACTGAGAAGCATGAGTATCATGATGTTATCAGACCTGGACAGAAGAAGGTTCTTATTATCAAGGAGATGATTGCACACGGTGCAATGCTTGATACATGGATTTTCCCTAATGAGCCATCAGGAGTAGCTGGTGGTAAGTCACTTATTGATTATGGATGCATGCCAGTTATGCTGACTCCTAATGAGTTCAGAGACGGTGCAATCAAGGCAATGAACTAGGAGGTGCGACATGGGAGTAGGTCCTTCAACTAAAGAAACATCATTACATCATTTCAGAGATCCACTTGTAGATATCGTTGGAGCTGATTCAGGTATCGATCTTATGGGTGTTCTTGTATATGGTTCACCTGAGGGTAACGAGGAGAAAATCAGATGCTCAAGAACTGCTGCTGTTGTAGCAGAGTGCTGTAGAGCTGACGGTGTTATCGTAGAGACTGATGGCTGGGGTAACCTTGACGTAGACTACGTTAACTGCGTAAACGAGGTAGGAGAGAGAGGCATTCCGGTAGCTGGACTTAACTGGAGTGGTACTGCAGGAACTTTTGTAGTAACAAGCCCTTATCTTGACAACGTAGTTGACTTCAACAAGAATCCTGAGGGTATTGAGTCAAATATCGTAGGTGAGAACAACTACACTGCTGACGATGTAAGAGAGTGTGTTAAGAGACTTAAGATTGCTATGCTCAAGAAAGACAGAAGCAAATAGGTTATCTTAATATTATACTTAATAAAGCATATTATATCCGGGCACAGGCTCTGTGCTCGGATATTGTGATATAAGAACTTTTATTGAAGAGAGGGTACATATATGAAGAATCCCAACAGACAGGCCGCAATCAGGCGTTCAGAGGCTCATGGAGGCAATGATACAGATACTATAGTTGTATATAATTCAAGTAATGGTGCGACTATGAAGTACGGTGAATGGATTGCCGAAGCTCTTGATGCGGATATAATTCCATATTCAAGAAAGACTCTTGGATATGTCACTCTGTATAAGAATGTAATTTTTGGTGGCTGGATAAGAGCCGGTGAGATCACAAGATTTAACATGCTGAGACAGAATGCAGGTCAGTTCGGTCTTGACGGCAAGAATGTCTATGTATACGGCGTAGGTCTAGGCCCTGAGAGTGAGTCATATATGAAGCTTCTGTGCAACAGAAACGGCGTTCAGAAGGAAGATTTCTTCTATCTAGAGGGTAAGTATGATCCAGCGAAGATCAGGAAGGTTGATGCAGCTTCCCTTGCAGCTATGAAGAATACTCTTTATGGCGGAATGACAGATGCAGATGCCGAGGTTCTTAGAACAAGGATCGAGAATGGATATGATGGCATGAAGCCAGAGAACATAACAGAGCTTGTAGAGACTGTAATGAAGAATAAGGTTAGATAGTCTTTAATGGGATTATATGAGGATAAAAGCCGACCGAAGTAGGTCGGCTTTTATAATGGCTTCATAATGGATAAAATTTTCGTTTTGCGGAGATATCTATAAATGAATATGTAAATATATACATGGCCCACAAAGACGCTATAGCAGGCAAATAAGGGGTATTTTAGAGTATAAGAAAAGCTCCTGCGAAGCATCGCAGGAGCTTTATTATATTCGACTATTAAACTATGTCGCTAAAGGTAACTTAGTAATTAAGCTGCCTTCTTACCCTTGAAGTAGTCCTTGATGAACATGAGTGCAGTAACCTCTACTACAACTACTACGATCTTGAGGAGTGTATCAAGGTTAAGGCTCTTAACGAAGAAGTAAGCGATAAGTACACCGATTGCTCCACCAAACATCTGAGTAAGTGTAGCGACCATGTCGAATCTGTTCTCCTTAACGAACTTAGGACCATTACCGAATGCCATAAGGAATGCGCATGAACCCATCATGATAGGGAATGCAGCTCCGATGTTCATTCCGAGAAGTCCAATAAGAGCCATACATGGAGCGTAAAGACCAACACCGATGTTCATAAGAGCACCGAGGAAGAAGTTAGCAACAACTCCAATAACAAGCTTGATGCCTCTAAGCTCGAGAGCAGTTCCTACAGCTCCGAAAGGACCTACAGCTGCAGCCTTGCAAAGCATTACTATACCAAGGATAGCAAGACCAACACCCATACAAAGTCTGATGATCTGTACATCGGCCTTAGTGATAAGTGAAGCTCCTACGAATGATCCTGCTACAGCAGCAACAAGCATAAGTATAAGTGTAAGGATGTCAAGGTCAACGAATCCGAAGAAGAAGAATGCCTCGAGACATACTGGGAAAGTATCTCCTACGTTGAGTGTTCCAGGAACGTTGATATCGTCTACTGACTTACCAAACTTGAATGCTGATGAAGTTGGAGCGTATGATCCGATACCAAGAGTATCAAGGAAGTTACAAACAACACCTACGATTGCGTTGAATACGAGATGCTTCTTACCAGCTTCCCAATTTGCCTTACCTTCTTCTGTTGCAAGATTCTTCTTGCACTGTGCAACGACGAGTACTACGTTAAGGAGCATACCGAATGCGGCGAGTCCCTTTAATACATACATAGCCATAAAATAACCTCCGTAAGTAAAAAATAAATAGAAAATAGAAATTATCCGTCCAGAGTCTTCCCCCGAAAAGACTCGGTTTTCTTATGAGCCTATTTTATAGAAATCCTCGATAATAGTCAATTGATTTTGAAGATTATGTGATAAATCTTTCACAAAGATGACGGTTATGTGAACAATAGTTGTGGCAAAAATGCCGTAAACAGTGGGTTTTCAGCGCATTATTATGCTTTGTACTAAATTGTATTTTTTGATAAAAGCAACATGATTTTTTGTTATAATCAGTGCATGAGCTTTACACATTTACACGTACATACTGAATACAGTCTTCTTGACGGTATGTCGAGAATCTCTGAGATGGCAGAATACGCGAAGGAGCTTGGAATGGATTCCCTTGCGATTACAGACCATGGTGCCATGTTCGGAGTTGTCGACTTTTATAAAGCGTGCCATAAAGCAGGGATCAAGCCTGTTATCGGTTGCGAGGTTTATACTGCCGCAAGAAGTATTAATGATAGAGATGCCGAGAAGGACAGATATAGCGGGCATCTGATTTTGCTTGCTGAAAATCAGGAGGGATACAAGAATCTAGTTAAGATTGTGTCAAAATCATACGTTGACGGATTCTACTTCAAACCGAGGGTAGATAAGACTGTTCTGAGAGATCACAGCGATGGAATTATAGCCCTAAGCGGCTGTCTGGCCGGCAAGGTGCAGAGATGTCTTCTTAATAATGACTACGACGGAGCGAAGCGGGAGGCTCTGGAGCTAGAAGAGATTTTTGGCAGAGGAAACTTCTTCCTTGAGATTCAGAACCACTTCCTACCTGAGGACAAGATTGTCATCGAGGGGCTCAAGAGGCTTAGCAATGATCTGGAGATTCCGCTCGTTGCGACGAATGACTCGCATTATCTTAGAAGAAGCGACGCGAAGGCGCATGAGGTGCTTCTCTGCATTCAGACAGCAACAACGCTTGATGATGAGAAGAGAATGCGTTTTGAGAACGACGAGTTCTACATGAAGTCTGAGGCCGAGATGAGGAGCCTTTTTGAGGATATGCCGGAGGCGTGCGACATCACGCAGGAGATTGCGGAGAGATGTAACGTCGAGTTTACTTTCGGTGAGTACCATCTGCCAGAGTTTGTTCCGCCTGCTGAGTTTGACAACCGCACGTATTTGAGACATCTTTGCTATGCGGGACTTGGAAGGCGTTACGGTGAGGATGCGCTTGCGGAGGGTAATCCGCTTCGTGAAAGGCTTGAGTCGGAGCTTTCTGTAATCGAGAATATGGGCTATATAGAATATTTCCTTATTGTATGGGATTTTATTCACTATGCCAAAAGTAATGGTATCGCGGTCGGACCGGGCCGTGGATCTGCTGCTGGTAGTATCGTTTCGTACTGTCTCGACATAACAGAGATTGATCCAGTGAGATATAGTCTGATTTTTGAGAGGTTCCTTAATCCAGAGAGAGTATCAATGCCTGATATCGACGTGGACTTCTGCATCGAAAGACGTCAGGAGGTTATCGATTACGTTGTTCGGAAGTACGGTAAGGACAAGGTTTCACAGATTATAACTTTCGGTACGCTTAAGGCTAAGGCAGCTGTTCGAGATGTCGGAAGGGCACTTAATGCGACTTATGCGGAGGCTGATGAGATTGCGAAGGCGATTCCTAACGAGCTTGGCATTACGATTGCGAAGGCTCTTGAGATTAATCCGGAGCTTCGCGCGAAGTATGAGAGGGAGCCTCTTACTAAGAGTATTCTAGATATGTCAATGGCTCTTGAGGGACTTCCAAGACATGCCTCGACTCACGCGGCTGGTATTGTAATCAGTAAGCTGCCGCTTGATGAGTATGTTCCTCTATATTCGTCAGATAAGGGCCTTGCGACGCAATTTAATATGACAACCATCGAGGAGCTTGGACTTCTTAAGATGGATTTTCTGGGACTTCGTAACCTGACGGTTATACGGGATGCCCTCAGAATGATAGAAGAGAATCACGGAGTTAAGATAGATTTTGCCCGTATGGGATACGATGACCCTGAGGTCTACGCGATGATTGCGGAGGGTAACACTCAGGGTGTATTCCAGCTTGAGAGTGCGGGAATGACGGATTTCATGAAGAACCTGAAGCCTACGTGCTTCGAGGATGTTGTTGCGGGCATTTCGCTATACAGACCAGGTCCGATGGATTCGATTCCTAAGTATATATATAATAAGAAGCATCCTGATGAGGTTAAGTATCTTGATCCGCAGCTTGAGCCGATTCTCGGTGTAACCTACGGCTGCCTGGTCTACCAGGAGCAGGTTATGCAGATTGTTAGAGACCTCGGTGGATATTCGTACGGTCGTTCTGACCTGGTTCGTCGTGCGATGAGTAAGAAGAAGATGGCTGTAATGCTCGAGGAGAAGGAGTATTTCATCCACGGTAAGAAGGATGCGGACGGAAACGTTGAGATAAAGGGCTGCGTTGCGAATGGGGTATCTGAGGCGGCAGCGGAAGCTATCTTCGAAGACATGGTAACTTTTGCACAGTACGCATTCAATAAGTCACACGCTGCGGCGTATGCGGTTGTTTCGTACGAGACTAGTTATCTTAAGAAGCATTATCCTGTTGAGTTTATGGCGGCACTTCTTACAAGCGTGAGCGGCGACTCTATGCATACGGCGGAATATATCAGAAACTGTAGGGAGATGGGAATTGAAATCCTGCCTCCTTCGGTACTTCACAGTGGAAAGAATTATAAGGCAGTCGACGGCAAGATCCGTTTTGGTATGCTTTCTGTCAAAAGTGTCGGCTCTGGAATTACAGAGGCCATCGAGCGTGCGCAGAGGGAGGTTCCGGAGACTCGTGATATTTATGAGTTTATAAATGCGATTGATCCTGCTGAGCTTAATAAGAAGGCGATAGAGTCACTTATTAAGGCAGGTGCTTTTGATGAAATCAATCCTAATAGAGCCGTATGCATGGCGGTCAGTGATGATGCAGTATCGCAGGCGCAGAGGCGTGGACGCACGAGCAATTCAAATCAGATTTCGTTCTTCCAGCTTGAGGAAGATATGATGGAAGATATCAAGAGCTTCCCTAAGCTTCCGAGGGTAACAGACTTTACACTTTCACAGAAGCTTGCACTTGAGAAGGAGGTTCTAGGCGTATATCTTTCAGGTCATCCGCTTGACGAGTACAAGGAGCTTATAATGTCACATATCACTGCACGAAGTGGCGAGATTATGATGGCTGCTGAAGAGTTCAGCCACGGATCAGATTCTGTTAAGGTCAATATGTCCAAGCTTCAGGATGGTGACAGGGTTCTTATGGCGGGAATGCTTGAGAATGTCAAGACTATGATCACTCGTAAATCTCAGGAGATGGCGAGAGTCAGACTCGAGGATCTTGATGGTGTGATTGGCGGAATTGTATTTCCTAAGCCTTTTGAGCAGTACAGATATCTTCTTAGAAACGATGCGATAATTGCGGTTTCGGGAAGATTAAGTATAAAGGAAGACAGTGAGCCTGAGATTCTTATCGAGAATGTCGCTTCGATCGAAGAGATAGCAAGCCTTGATTCGACAGTAAGAAAGTACAGATCTGCGTATGAGAATTCGAGTATGAATTACGGAAAACGTACTGCTCAGGTGGTAGATACGATGCAGCAAGCACAGAAGCAGGATCCGACGGTTTATGTGAAGCTTCGTCTGACAGATGAGTTTGTAAGGTCACATGGCGGAACAAGTGGTGCGATGTATCACATTCTCGATGCGATTTCACTGTATCCGGGCGAACGGGACGTTCTCGTGTACATGCCGGATGGGCGAATGGTGAGAGCTGACAGAGACCACAGAGTTGATTTTTGCCCAGAGCTTGAGGCGAGACTGGTTAGAATTCTCGGCGAAGGAAATGTTAAGGGCAGTAAATAAGGAGATTATAGAATGAATAAGGCGATAGTGATTTATTCTTCGAAGAGGGGTAGCACGAAGCAGTACGCGGAGTGGATTGCAGAGGATCTCAGATGCGAAGCTGTACCCTTCTCTGAAATCAAAAATGTTAATTTATATGAGTACAGTGCTATAATTTACGGCGGATGGATCAGAGGTTCTGGAATTGTTGACTTTGATGTCTTCAGAAAGAAGTGGCTGACAAGCGATCTTGTGGACAAGCTGATCGTCTTCGGCGTTGGTGTTGCGAAGGCGACTCCTGAGAACTATATGCAAGTTTATGACATCAATTACAAGAAGCTTGCGAAGGAGGGAGAGCATAATCCTACATTATACATACTCTCTGGTGCGTACGATCCTGCGAAGGTTACAGGCTTCGACAAGGCGCTTATGGGCGTTATGAAGAAGGTGCTGATTTCCGGTGCGAAGGCTGCTAATGCTGACGATGACGCGAAAGCGCTTGCGGATGCTCTCGAAAATGGAATTCAGGCTGTTGAGAGAAAGAATGTCGATGCGATTGTGAAGGAGGCAAGGAAGCTATGCGAATAGATGAAACTGCTCTTATCTGTCCGGGTGTTGTTCTTAGCGGCAATATCACGGTTGGGGCCAGATGCAGCATCTGGTACAATGCTGTCCTTCGCTCGACTAATTCTCTGATTGAAATCGGTGATGAGTCGAATGTCCAGGATGGATGTGTGCTTCATGCGAAGGACGACAAGATTATTCGTCTGGGCAAAGGTGTTACAATCGGTCATAATGCGATTGTTCACTGCTGTGAGATCGGTGATAACACTCTTGTCGGAATGGGTGCAACTATTCTGTCAGGCGCTGTTATCGGAAAGAACTGCATTATCGGAGCGAATGCTCTTGTAACTGGTGGAACTGTGATTCCTGATAATTCGATGGTGCTTGGAGCTCCTGCGAAGATAAGACGTGAGGTAACAGAAGCTGAAATTGAGAAGAACAGAGATTATGCTACATCCCACTTTGTTGAGATGGATGACGAGATAGAGCTTCTTAAGACTGATGGCGGAGTGCTGGTTAAATAGTTATATAAATAAGGTAAAGAAAAGGAAGAGTCATGGTTAATTCTGAGACTCTTCCTTTCATATTGTCATTAATTAATGTCGTTTACTGCATGTGTGATGCAACCATGTACATTGTGAACAGTGCTGCAGAAATCCACATAACGGCAGGTACTGTCTTAGCCTTGCCTTCGCAGATTCTTAGAACTACCCATGAGATAATTCCGAACATGATTCCGTTAGCGATTGACATTGTGAATGGCATCATAACAATTGCCATAAATGCTGCCATAACGTCTGACATTGGAACGCCCTCGAAATGGATGTTCTTAATTTGAGTGATCATCAGATATCCTACGAAGACGAGTGCAGGTGAAGTTGCAAATCCTGGGATTGCAAGGAAAATTGGTGAGAAGATCAGTGAAACGAGGAAGAGAACTCCTGTAGCTACTGATGTCAGACCGGTCTTACCGCCTGCTGCTGCTCCTGCTGATGACTCTACGAATGATGTTACTGTTGAAGTTCCGAGGCATGCTCCTACGCAAGTTCCTACTGCGTCTGAAAGAAGTGCCTGCTTAGCTCTAGGAAGATTTCCATCCTCGTCGAGGAGGTCTGCCTTAGCTGCAACTCCGATAAGAGTTCCTACTGTATCAAAAATATCTACATATAAGAATGAGAAAACGATAACACAGAACTGAAGCAGATGCTCAGCTGCCCATGCGAAATTAAACTTGAATGCGAAGTGCATTGGTGGAATTCCGCTGAATGAGAATGATGGGTAGAGTGAGAAAACTCCAGCCTCTGGGTTAGGTACATACCAGCCGATTGCCTGTGCGATCATTCCTAGAATCCAAGTGATGATGATTCCGAAGAAAATTGCACCCTTAATGTTCTTGCTGTGCATAAATGCGATTACAAGAACTCCTACAAGGCAAAGTGCTACGGCAGGATCTGCGAGGTTACCAAGACCTAGATCAACAACAACGCCTGCGTTCTTAAGACCGAGGATTGTGATGAAAAGTCCGATTCCTACAGAGATACCGTATTTCAGGTTGTCAGGGATTTCGTTAACAAGCTTCTCTCTGAAGTTAGTGAACGAGAGAAGAATGAAGATGATACCCTCGGCAAGGATTGCTGTGAGAGCGATCTCCCATGGATGGTCAGCTGTGATTGAAGCGCAGACTCCTGCGAAGTATGCGTTCAGTCCCATTCCTGAAGCCAGTGCTACAGGGTAGTTGGCAAAAAATGCCATCATCAGTGTGGCAATTGCCGCAGAAACTGCAGTTGCTGTGAAGATTGATCCTGAATCCATTCCTGTTGAAGAAAGGATTGATGGGTTTACTGCAAGAATGTAAACCATCGACAGGAAGGTAGTGGCACCGGCCATAAGCTCAGTTCTTACGTCAGTACCATGCTCTTTGAGCTTGAAATACTTTTCCATTACTGATTGACTCCTTCTTAGTTTGTTATTGGAAATAGTTAAATTGAAAACACTATTTTATTATATATAAATAAGGAAGTAAAGTACAAGAAGAGCGTGCAGAAGAACAATCAAAGAACAAAAGAACCGTGGATGGTAGATGGGAGAAATATTCAGTATTAATAGTAGAAAGTCGTAAAAAAAGTGCTTGTATTTGAATGGATGATACCTTATAATTGTTGGGTATCGTGTGCGATGCATAATTTTTGTGTGCGAAATACGATATAAATATTTTATTATCTGTCACACCGTGATTGGCCGCGGTGCCTTGTATCTAAAGGGTTTAAGGCGTAGGGTCACGGTGGAAGTTTTTAACCGGAGGTATTTAATTATGTCAGTAGTATCAATGAAGCAGCTTCTCGAAGCAGGTGTACACTTTGGTCACCAGACTAGAAGATGGAACCCTAAGATGGCTCCATACATCTTCACAGAGAGAAATGGAATTTACATCATCGACCTTCAGCAGACTCTTAAGATGGTTGACGATGCATACGATTTCATGAGAAAGATCGGTGAGACTGGTGAGCCTGTTCTTTTCGTAGGAACTAAGAAGCAGGCACAGAATGCTATCAAGGAAGAGGCTGAGAGATGTGGTATGTATTTCGTAAACGAGAGATGGCTCGGTGGAATGCTTACTAACAGCAAGACAATCAGCAAGAGAATCGCAAGACTTGCTGAGATTAGAGAAATGGAAGAGAATGGTACTATCAACAAGTACGCTAAGAAGGAGGCTCTTAAGATGAGAGCTGAGGCTGACAAGCTTGAGAAGTATCTTGGCGGAATCAAGGAGATGAAGGGCATGCCTGCTGCTATGTTCGTAGTTGATCCTAAGAAGGAGAAGATTGCGATCAAGGAGGCTAAGATTCTTGGAATTCCAGTTGTTGGTATCGTAGACACTAACTGTGATCCTGACGATGTAGATTACATCATTCCTGCTAACGACGACGCTATCAGAGCCGTTAAGCTTATCGCAGGTTGCATGGCTGATGCTATCATCGAGGCTAAGCAGGGAGAGAGCTTTGCAGAAGCACCTGTTGAGGCAGAGGCTGACGCTGAGTAATTTATTGATTTAATCTAATATTACGATTAGGAGGAATAGTGATATGGCAATTACAGCTGCAATGGTAAAGGAACTCCGTGAGCTCACAGGTTCAGGAATGATGGACTGCAAGAAGGCACTTACTGAGGTAGGTGGAGACATCGATAAGGCAGTTGATTACCTCAGAGAGAAGGGTATCATGAAGGCTCAGAAGAAGGCAGGAAGAATCGCTGCTGAGGGTCTTGTAGGTGCTTGCTTCAGCGATGACCACAAGGTTTGCGGTCTCGTAGAGGTTAACTCAGAGACTGACTTCGTTGCTAAGAACGAGGAGTTCGTTGAGTTCGTTGACGGTATGGCTAAGCAGGCTCTCGCTAAGGGTGACCTCGATACAGAGGCATTCATGGCTGAGGATTTTGACGGACAGACTGTTTCAGAGGCTCTTACTGCTAAGATCGCTAAGATCGGTGAGAACCTTAACATCAGAAGATACACTAAGCTCCAGGAGGAGGGTGTAGTTTACACTGGATACATTCACGGTGGCGGAAGAATCGCTGCAGTAGTTGGTATCAAGACTGAGGCTACTCCTGAGGAGATTATGGCTTGCGGTAAGGACGTAGCTATGCAGGTTGCATCAATGAACCCTAAGTTCGTTGATGATTCAAGTGTTGATCCTGAGTACATCGAGAACGAGAAGAAGATTGCTGCTGAGCAGCTTCTCAACGAGGGTAAGCCAGAGGCTATGATTGAGAAGATCGTTCCTGGTAAGATCAAGAAGATCCTCAAGGAGGTTTGCCTTGTTGATCAGCCATTCGTTAAGAACGGTGATGTAACAGTTGGTCAGTATGTTGCTGATTGCGCTAAAGAGATCGGTAAGGACATGCAGGTTGTATCAATGGTAAGATACGAGGTAGGCGAGGGAATCGAGAAGAAGGAAGACGACTTCGTTGCTGAGGTAGCTGCTGCTGCACAGGCATAAGTCTTACGATCAGACTTTGAACTTAACAGTTTAAAAATTAAAGAGGAGCTTATGGGAAAACCGGGCTCCTCTTTTGCTATGCAAAAAATGTGTGTGAAGAAATATAAAAGAATGCTTGACGAGTTAGTCATATCTAACTATAATACAGGTTAGACACGACTAACTGCGTTGAGCAAAGGTCGTAAATGAGTACTCAAATAATAAGGTGTAACGATTAATTATTTAGAGCATTTACTAATGGAGGATCTAATGACACATATTAATGGGAATATACCCAGAAGATTATCTGCGATAGCACTTGCTGTTGCGGTTTCTGTCACAGTAGTGCCGCATGGAGACGGCAATGTGTATGCAGCAGCTTCGAAGAAACTTTCTTCACCTGCAAATCTCACTGTAAGTTCGAAGACTGAGAAGTCTTTTACAATTAAATGGAATAAGGGAAAGAAGCTTCTTAAGGGAACTAAGTACCAGATCAGACTTAAGACTGGCGATGGAAAGTATAAGAAGCTTGCGACTACAAGCAAGAGGATTTATACAATCAATGGACTGAAGGACGGTGTGAAGTACAAGGTTTCAGTAAGAGCGATTAAGGGAGACAGGACTTCCGCATACATCTATTCACCATCTGTTACTCTGAAGGCGAAGGACAATCCAGGAACAAGTGAGAAGCCTGGAACAGGGGAAACTGAAAAACCCGGTGCATCTGAGAAGCCTGAAACTGGCGGAACGGAGAACTCTGGAGGAAATGGTAATTCCGGCACAACTGTAACACCGGGAACTGGCGGCAGCGGGACACCGGGAACTACCATAACGCCAGAGACTAAGAAGGTTGATGTGATCGACAACGAGAAGACAAAGCTTTTGGACGCTGGATACGCGCAGTATGTGGTAGTTTCTTATGCTGACGGATACACTCTTAATAACACACATGTATGGGTTGATGGCGTGGATGTGAGCGAGGCGATGACTCCTGTAACTGACGATGGAAGCGTTGCCAAGTGGGAGATTACAAGCTTGAATCCTGCAGAGGTTAAGGTCACAACTGAGGACGGCAGCGGAAGCGAGTGTGTGACACTTTCTGAAAACAAGAATCCGGAGAAGCCAGTTGTTCAGAAGGATACTGACCCGGCATATGTGATTGCGCACGGAGCAGTTTCGATTTTTGACTACTATCTTCCTAGCTACGATAATGACGGCAATGTGAGAGTGAATCCGTCAAAGACAACTTTTGCAAGCAGTGATGCGGCTGTGAAGAGCATCAGGTATTATGCACCGGATGCAGAATTAAAGTCAGATGGTAGCGGAAACGTGCAGATAATGTTTAATTATACGAGCGAGGCTGATAAGGCGTGGTTTGACGCAATTCCAGATTCTGGTGCGGTTACACTCGTAAGCTATGATGAGAGAAAGGCTGACATGGGAAGCCTCAAGTATACTAAGACTACTAACGTTTCGCATGGCAGTAATACTGTTGCAACAATCGATATTGCACTTGGACAGACTAATTTCAGAAACAACGGAAAGTACTACGTTCGTGTGAAGTCAGCTGACAAGCATGCGACTCAGGGAGTTCAGAGCTGTATGGCGCTTATCAATGTAGTGAATGAGACTGCACCGACAATCAAGCTTAGTGAGTCTACAGCGATTCACTCAGGCCAGAATATTCACTTTAAGATTGAGAACATGATTTACGGCATTACTTCACCGATTGAGAGTGTTGTGCTGACTAAGCCTGATGGAACTAGCGAGGAACTGACATACATAAACGACTATTATTTATTTGGAAATTCAGGGCTTTTCGTGCTCTACAATGATACAAATGCCGAAGAGGGGAAAGGCGTGAACCACACAACTCAGAAGGGTGTGTATAATGTTGAGATTCGTGCGGCTGGCTTCAAGACAATTTCTAAGAAGTTCGAGGTTGTCGATGGTGAGTCGGTAAGCACAAGATCTTCTGTGAAGAGATCAGCGGCCAAAATGGATGCTGTAAGCGGTGCATCGTCATCTTCCGGCGGTTCGTCAGAGGATTCTTCATCTGGCAGCAGCATTTCTGCAAACCTGATGTTTAACGGAGATCTTCTAAGTAACGCGATCATTCTTGACAAGATCGGATATGGAAGCAGTGCAGCTTCAGCAATCGTAGACAGATGGGCTGAGGATGTTGTTCCAGATTATGTAGTGAACGCAGATGGAAGCGTTTTCTATGACTGGACTGATTACTACAATGCAGTATCAGATTCAAAGATTGGCGGCAAGTATCTGTCATTCGAGAGCTACGCAAAGTCAGATTCAGCAAAGACTGTCAAGACAAGACCTGCTAATGTGAAGGCTGTGCTTGAGGACAATTCTCTTGGTGATATTAACAGCAAATATTCCGGTTCGACTGGATCATCGGGCTCTACTGGTTCGGGCGAAAGTGAGAAGAAGGACCTTGAGGATGTAAGCCTTTCGGCTGGAGATGGTGAACATGAGACTAACGCTGATGTGACTATCAAGGTTGATGGTTCTAAGGGTGACTTCCTTAAGAATCTTAGCGGTGTTCTTATTTCACGAGATGGCAGTGATGCAGTTACAGTACTGACTAAGGATGCTGGTGGAGACAGCGGTAACGACTGGTATGAGCTTGTTGGAGATATGGGCTCACAGACTGAAGTTGTTGTAAAGGGCGGACAGTTTAGGGAAGCTGGAGAGTACACAGTAACTCTTGCGTCAAAATACTATGACGTTAAGACTGTCAACTTTACAGTTAAAGCTGCTTCAGAAAGCGGCAGTGAGTCAGGAATTCCGGCTGCACCGGCAGTAAAGGGCATTGAAGGAAGTGACGCATATACAGTTTCATTCAATGGAGAAGAAGCTGACATTGAGAAATATCTCGATGCAATTGAGTCTGTAACTGTTGGCGGAACATCATATTCTAAGGCAGCTTTAAGCTTCTTCTTTGATGGAAAGAGCTATATGGCAACAAATGATCCGACTTACGGAGGACGTCGTATCTATCTGAAGCTTGGAAAGGATGCTTTCTCAAAGTCTGAGAACACAACTGTAGAAGTGAAGGCTGATGGTTACAAGACACTTACTTTCCAGATGACAAAGGAGGGGAAACTTTATACAGCATAGAAGCCTATGTATTAATGTAATTCTTTAAAAACTATAGAAACTTAATTCCTTGAAACATAACCTAATAACCAAAAATATTATAAAAGGCTGATTGGCAATAACGCTGATCAGTCTTTTATTGATATAATTATGGTGTTTAATCATAAATTGAAAGGGAACATTTAGTTTATGCTCGGATTTATTCTAGGTATGGTTGTCGGCTGTGCGCAGCCGGTTATGACAAGTGTGAATACGAAGCTTAGTGAGAGGCTGCGCTCACCGCTTCTGACGAGCTGCGCGTCGTTTGTTCTTGCGCTGCTCTTAACTAGTGCGGTGCTGATTGTGCTTCAGGGCAATCTGCACGTTCCGCTTGGAGTTATTGCAAAGGAGCCGTGGTGGATTTGGACTGGCGGTATCTGCGGCGATATCATTGTTATTTTCAGCATGATTTGTCTGCCGAAGCTTGGGAGCTTCGAGACTGTTGTTTTTCTGGTGCTAGGACAGATCGTTTCTGGTCTTATGATTGATAATTTTGGAATGTTCGGCTCAGCTGTGATTCCTATGTCGGTGCTGAGGGCTGTGGGAGCGGTGCTTGTTTTTGCAAGCGTGCTGGCGACTTCAGAGAAGATTGAATCTGAGGGAAGGGAGAAGGCGCATGGCGTTAATTTCTACAGATTTCTTGATTTTATTGCTGGTATAGCATGTTCGGTTCAGATTGCTGTTAATGGCAGACTTGGCGAGGTTGCGGGACTTAGCTTCAGGGCGACAATCATCTCACTTTCGACTGCACTTCTCGGGGCGGTTACGATTATAATCTTTTTGCGCGTGATAAGAGGGCCGGGTAGTGTGATAGATACGTCGCTTCCTAAGATTTCGGGTCGCTGGTGGATGTGGACGGGCGGAATCTGCTCGTTTACAATCGTGGGCGGAAATGTAATTCTGCAGATGCTGATGGGCACTGGTCTTGCGGCGATTCTTAATATTCTCGGGCAGACTGCTGGCGGCATCGTAATCGATGCGACAGGTTTTCTCGGTATTCAGAAGAAGCCTGTGACTGCACGCAAAATCATCGGTCTTCTGGCGATGGTTGCCGGCACGGCGCTGATCAGTTATTTCTAGGTTGATGGAGGTTTAGGGCTATGAAGATGAAGGTTGCAATTCTGCAGATGAAGGTTTACGCGGACAAAATAAAGAATCTCGAGCAGGTAAAGTCACTTATGGAGCGCGAGGATGTGTCATCGTGCGATCTCGTGGCACTGCCTGAGATGTGGAACTGTCCATATCAGACAGAGAACTTCCCGATTTACGCCGAGAAGGAAGACAGCGATTATGTTCGTGAGCTTGGTGCTCTTGCAAAGAAGCATCATGTATATTTTCAGGCAGGCTCGATTCCGGAGGTAGACGATGTGGGACGTGTGTATAACACGGCATATACATGGGACCGCGAGGGAAATCTGATCGGAAAACATCGAAAGGTACATCTTTTTGACATTTATGCTCACGGCCAGCAGGTGTTTAAGGAATCAGATACACTGACTGCGGGCGATACATTCGAGGTGTTCGATACGGAGTTCGGCAAGATGGCTGTGAATATATGTTTTGACATAAGATTCCCGGAAAGCAGCAGAATTCCAACCCTTAAGGGTGCGAGAATTATCTTAAATCCAGGTGCATTTAACATGACGACTGGACCGGCGCACTGGGAACTCGGCTTCAGACAGAGAGCTATTGAGAATCAGGTGTATATGATCGGTGCGGCGCCATCGAGGGATAAGGAGGCTGGTTATATCGCGTGGGGTCATTCGATTATTGCCGATCCTTGGGGAAATGTTGTGATGCAGCTTGACGAGAAGGAAGGCATTGGAATCGCAGAGCTTGACCTTGACGAGATTGACAGAATCAGAGGAAAGCTCCCACTTCTGAGTGCGAGAAGAACGGATTTATATAAAGTTGAAGAAATATAAGAATCAAAAAAGCGTTATGCCCTGTTGTCTTAAATCAGACACAAGGCATAACGTCTTAGGTTATTGGTTATTAATGACTATGAATGTTAACCATCGTTTC
Organism: uncultured Clostridia bacterium; assembly: GCA_934255135.1. Taxonomy (GTDB): domain Bacteria; phylum Bacillota; class Clostridia; order Peptostreptococcales; family Anaerovoracaceae; genus Crickella. Next base: position 132,662 of record CAKQMV010000004.1, read on the forward strand.
TTATTGTCTAGACATCGTCTACATCGACATCGATAATCGTTGTTGGCTCTTTGATAGGGTCGATCTCATCAGCTGTAACGACCTCTTCTGGAGCCACATGTGATGTCACAGTTTCAAAATCTTCTGAAACTGTCTCGAAATCTACTGTCTTAGAACCCTTATCTGCAGGTGTATGTGTCATTCCATTGATTCCGTAGAATCTGTCATCTGACAGCGCCAGAATTCCGTAGAAGATTACCGGCAGGAAAAACATACCGAGCTTGAAAAGTGTACCCTTCCTGAATGCTCTTCCGACAAAAATCGCAAGCATCATCTGTCCGACAATTCGTACAATTCCGAGCGGGAAAAACAGCATTATGAAGTACCAGCCGGTTCCGCTGGTAATACGGAACATCTCATAAGTGTTGTAGAACGGTATCAGAGTCTTCCAGCCAGGCTCATCTGCCTTCTCAAAAATCTTCCAGCCAATTGCCACGAGCAGCACTATCGTGACAGCAAATGTGGTCCACTGAAAAGTAGTGTAATTCTGAAAATCAGGCAATCCCATCAGCCTTATTAAACGTTCCATTTATAATTCTCCTCTATATGTGATATATCTTATTCTTAATCGTAGATACCTTCGCAGGCTTATTCTTCTTCGCTCTCGCGTTCGGCATCCTCGTCGTCAGTGTTCTCATCAAGCGCATCATGCAGGTCCTCTCTGCTGTCTTCTAGAAGTAGTGTGTCACCAACCTTCTTGGCCATAGCAATCATTGCGATTCCTCCGGCAAGTCCAACTGCCGCCATCTTAAGCATCGAGCCCGCAAAGCTCTTAGTCTGCTCCTTACCCATAGGCTCAACTGCCCACTTATCCTTCTGTTTAGTCATAATGTCCTCCTTTACGTGCAAAAAGACATTGTCTTCGTCCGCTATCTCCCGCGACGAAGGCTATTTTGTTAGGGGTATTATACAATCTTCGATACGGCGGAATATAAAGAAAAAATGAAGAAATATCAAGATTACTTCATATTTTTTTTGGCAGTGTGTGTTAAGATAAGAATCAAGAGAAGAAATAATCTTCATTGTAAAACAAGGAGGAAATTATTATGGCTAAATGGGTATGCAGCGTATGTGGTTACGTTCATGAAGGTGAGACAGCTCCAGCAGAGTGTCCTGTATGTCACGTTGGTGCTGATAAGTTTACAAAGCAGGATGGCGAGATGTCATGGGCTGCTGAGCACGTTGTAGGTGTTGCGAATGGCGTTGATGCTGAGATTCTTGAGGGACTCAGAGCTAACTTCGAGGGCGAGTGCACTGAGGTTGGTATGTACCTTGCAATGGCAAGAGTTGCTCACAGAGAGGGATATCCAGAAGTTGGAATGTACTACGAGAAGGCTGCTTGGGAAGAGGCAGAGCACGCTGCTAAGTTCGCAGAGCTTCTTGGCGAGGTAGTTACAGATTCAACTAAGAAGAACCTTGAGCTCAGAGTTGCAGCTGAGAATGGCGCAACAGCTGGTAAGGTTGAGCTTGCTAAGCTTGCTAAGCAGCAGAACCTCGACGCTATCCATGACACAGTTCACGAGATGGCTAGAGATGAGGCTAGACATGGTAAGGCTTTCAAGGGATTGCTCGAAAGATATTTCGGCTAATCAAAGCTTGATGATAGCAAGTGCATTTTTAAATTTAAGAGGTGATACAAATGGCAAAGTATGTATGTAATGTATGCGGATGGGTTTATGATCCGGCAGAGCATGATGGCGTTGAGTTCAAGGATCTTCCAGAAGATTTCGAGTGCCCACTTTGCTCAGTAGGTAAGGATCAGTTCTCAGAAGAGGCATAAGATTCAAATCAATATGTATTGCGTAGACCACTGGTAGAAATGCTGGTGGCCTTTTTTGTAGCTGAATACAAGTTTTGTAAGCGGTAAACCATCCAATATAAAAGACTGCCGAGTTCCGATACAATTCTGTGAAAACTGCCAGATTTTCCCGTATACCGGGAAAAATCCTACAAAGTCCGAGATTTGTATCGCCATGCCGGCAACAAATAGAAAGGAGCATAGATGCGTGGCTATCTATGCTCGGAAGGTTTGCCTTTTACCGTCAATCGGTAATGGCAATTTGTTCATTTGACATAAAGAAATTGTTAATATATTATGTTGATAACATAAGTTGTTCCAATGAATTGAATAAGTGTTTAATAAGGAGGCATGGCTATGAAGAGATATATGGCCAAGGGCTTAACATTTGTATTATCTTTCGCGATAGTGTTTACTTCTTTTGCATTTTATAACGCTGAATACTCTTATGCTGCAGCAAAGCCTGGCAAGGTAAGCGCTCTCAAAGTATCCAAGAAGAATGCAACTACAATAAACATGTCATGGAAGAAGGTTGCGAATGCTAAGAAATATGAAGTGTATTTCTATGATGGAGTAGAGTGGAATAAAGCCTTTACAATTAAGGGTACTAAATGTACATCCACTCAAGGCCAGGCATGGAAGTATACTTATAAGGTAAGAGCTGTAAATGGCAAGAAGAAGGGTGCGTTTAGTACAGCTAAGAGTATCAGGCTCTCAGTAACTAACTATCCTAATAAAAATGTTCCTAATTATGGAACTATGTACAATTGCAAGGCTGCTGAAACTGGAATAGAAGATGGTATGAAGTATTATGTTTATAATGAGCACCAGTATCATGATGACTATATAAACTACCTTAAGGATATTGGCTGGGAAGTAATATCAAAAGATGCAAAAAATACAGTTCTGCTTAAGGATGATGTTAAGATGGGTGTTGGTTTAAACTCAGATAAAATTGGAAAATATATTATTGTTATGATGCAGTAGTACAAGCTTAAGTAAAAAGAAAGATCACCGGCTTCGGCTGGTGATTTTTTGTGCTTGTTATTTATAGCTTTGGTGGGCAAGCTGATAGAGGGAGTATAGGCTTGCGATATTGTTTGGGTGATTCTTAAGGTTAATATCGAAATTTCGATATTAACTGCTGATTATACAAGGATTATATCGCTGTATCTATTATGGGTGGTTTTATGAAGAAGAATGATGACGAACATACATAAGTGGTGCTTAAGTTAAATATAGAAATGAGAAGTATAACTTATATTTCGTGTGCTTATGAGGTGTCATTTCTGGTAAATGGGCAATGTGAATGATGTTAGCACCAGGATTATGCAGTAAATACAGAAGTGAGAGGCACATATGAGCGTGGAATAACTGAAAGTTGCGATATTATTCTAGGAATTCATAAAGATAATATCGATTTTTCGATATTATCTACTGATGATTAAGAAATAATATCGCAGGCAAATAGTGGGAGCATGATTGAAAGTAATCGCAGGCGATAATATACAAATGCGAGCTTGCTGTATAATGTGAAGTTGTTTAGAATATCCGTTAGGGTATTTTGAAATTGTAAGGAGACATTGATGAATTGTAGGAAAAAGAGAAATGGCCTGACGACTAAGATCACTAGTGCGGTATGTGCGCTGCTGCTGGTCGGCGGTGTGTTGGGATTTCATGAAATAGAGATGCCGGGGTTTTGGCAGGATAATGCGAGTGCATCGGTTTCGATGGATGCTTCGGACATCCCTGTTTATACGGGCCGGATGTATGTCGAGCTGAATGGAAACAACCCTGAGTTTACGGGAGATGAGAAGAAAGAGACTAGGGCTTTTGAACGTTATAGTAAGCTTGACTCGCTTGGAAGGTGCGGCACGGCTTATGCGAATGTCTGCAGGGAGATTATGCCAACTGAGGAGCGTGGGGATATTTCGAATATTCATCCGACGGGATGGCAGTCTGGAGTCGGCTACGATAGATGCCATCTGATTGGTTTTCAGCTGGCGGGCGAGAATGCGAATGCTGAGAATCTGATTACGGGCGCGGGATATTTTAATAGAAACAAGATGCTGTCACTGGAGAACGATGTGGCGGAATATGTGAAGAGGACAAACCATCACGTTCTGTATAGAGTTACACCGATTTTTGCCGGAGATGAGCTGGTTGCGAGAGGCGTTAAGATGGAGGGCTGGTCCGTTGAGGATAACGGCAAGGGCATCTGCTTCAATGTTTTCTGTTTTAATGTGTTTAAGGATAATATTCCGAAGATTGATTACAAGACTGGTGCTGTTGAGGGTATGACTGAGCAGTATATCAGCATTGGTGCTCTGTCGAAGACTTACACTGTTAAGAAGAAGCTGACTTCGGCGAAGGCGTTTTCGATGAATGTCAGCGCAGCTTCAGGAAGTGTTGTCTGCAGTAAGTATTCGGGCAGCAAATATCTTGGTGTAACGAAGGCCGGCAAGGTTACTGTGAAGAAGGGAACACCGGTTGGAACACACAAGATGAAGGTTAAGTTCTTTGCTCCGGCGAAGAATGGACTCAAGTCGAAGACTATCTATAAGACCGTAACTGTTACTGTCAAAAAGAAGGGTTCTTCAGGAGAGAACATCACGCCAACACCATCAGTCGGTGGTGATATGGTATATTGGACACCGAGCGGTAGCTGCTATCACAAGACTAAGAGGTGCAGAACTCTTGCAAGATCAACAACTATATATTCTGGAAGTGTATCTAAGGCCAAGAAGCTGAGTCTTAGAGCGTGCAAGGTGTGTTATTAGTAAATATGAATGGAGTGTTTAAAGTTAAATGATAATTATTAAAAGTTTATTTCTGCTGGTTATTGGTTTTGTGCTGCTTGTTAAGGGTGCGGACTGGTTTGTTGAGGGGTCGGCTGCGATTGCAAGAAAGCTGAACATCCCGGAGCTTGTTATCGGACTTACTATTGTAGCGATGGGTACAAGTCTTCCTGAGGCGGCGGTAAGCATTACAGCTTCTCTTAATGGCAATGCCGGAATAGCTGTCGGCAATGTTGCGGGAAGCAATATTATGAATATTCTGATTATTCTCGGAATTACTTCTGTAATCACAACTATCAGGATCCAGAAGTCGACAATCAGAATGGAGATTCCGTTCCTTATCCTGGTTTCTGCGGTGTTCCTAGGGTTCGGAATGACAGGAAACAGGCTTAGCGGGCTTGAGGGCGTTGGATTCTGGGCGCTTTTCGTAGTGTATCTTGTATACCTGTATGTGATGTCTCAGAGAAATGAATCGGATCCTGCAGAGGATGAAAAGCCGATGAACAGACCAGTGTGGCAGTGTCTGATTCTGCTTGTTATCTCAGCGATCATGATTATCAAGGGTTCCGATCTGATCGTTTCAGGAGCAACTGACATCGCGAAGGTAATCGGCCTTTCAGACAGAATTATCGGACTTACTATTGTAGCATTTGGAACTTCGCTTCCAGAACTGGTGACATGCATCACAGCAGCAAGAAAGAATAAGGCAGATCTCGCAATCGGAAACATCGTCGGATCAAACATCTTCAATATCCTGTTTGTTCTCGGAACTGCTTCGCTTATCACACCTATTCCATTCGAAAGCAAGTTTATCGTGGATGCGGCATTTGGAATTGCGGCAGCGGTTATTCTCTGGCTCGGATCTTTCCGTAAAAGAGAGCTGGCCAGACCTGCCGGCATCTTCATGATCTGTGTTTATGCCTGCTATTTCGTGAAGGTAATGCTGTAAATTTCATAGAAACTATATGAACTGACTTATAAATAGACTTATAATTAAATGTAGTTTTGATTATAGGTCTATTTTTATGCCAAAAGTAAAGGTTGGTGATCCGATGAAGTATCGTAAGGAACATGATTCGCTTGGTGAGATGCTAGTTCCCGCTGATCGTATGTGGGGCGCGCAGACTCAGAGAAGTCTTGAGAATTTTCCAATAGGCGATGATATTATGCCGAGGGAGATTACAAGGGCTTTTGCAGTGCTTAAGAAGGCGGCTGCAATTGCGAACAGGGATTATGGAAAGCTTGATGATGAAAGATGCACCGTTATAGGTGTTGTTTGTGATGCAGTTTTAAGCGGAAAGCTTTATAGCGAATTTCCGCTGTCGGTGTGGCAGACAGGGTCGGGCACGCAGTCTAATATGAATATGAATGAGGTTGTGGCGAGCATTGGAAACAGGATTGCAGGCAAGGAGCTTCTGCACCCTAACGATCATGTGAATATGTCTCAAAGCTCAAACGACACATTCCCAACAGCTATGCACATCGCGGCGGTCACAACAGTGACCGACACCTTAATCCCCGCCGCTTCTGGCCTGATTTCCACTCTAAAGAAATTAGAAGAAGAAAACAGCTCCATTATAAAGATCGGAAGAACGCACCTTCAGGACGCAACACCAGTTCGCTTCTCTCAGGAAATATCAGGCTGGAGAAGCAGCCTTGAACACTCACTTTCGTATATAGAAACATCACTTTCAGGACTGTATGAGCTTGCGCTGGGCGGAACAGCGGTTGGTACGGGACTTAACGCACCGGAAGGATTCGATGCGAAGGTGGCGGAGGTGATAGCGGAGCTTACAGATAAGCCTTTTGTCAGCGACTCAAACAAGTTCCACTCACTTACATCAAAGGATGCAATTGTTTTCTCACACGGAGCTATCAAAGCGCTTGCCTGCGATTATATGAAGATGGCGAACGACATAAGGTGGTTGGCAAGCGGGCCAAGATGCGGATTTGGCGAGATTACAATTCCGGAGAATGAGCCGGGATCTTCGATTATGCCTGGCAAGGTTAATCCGACTCAGTGCGAGTCTGCAACCATGGTTGCGGTGCAGGTTATGGGTAACGATGCGACAATCGGAATTGCGGCATCGCAGGGTAACTTCGAGCTTAACGTTTTCATGCCTGTGATTATCAACAATTATCTCCACTCGGTAAGGCTTCTTGCTGATTCAATGAACTCATTTAATGAAAGATGCGTCAGCGGAATCAAGGCTGTGCCTGAGAGGATGGAGACTCTGCTTAACGAATCGCTGATGCTTGTAACATGCTTAAGCCCTGCAATCGGATATGAGAATGCGGCGAAGGCGGCAAGACTTGCCCATGAGGAGGGGCTGCTTCTTAAGGAGGCGGTTCTAAAGCTTGGCCTTATGACTGAGGAAGAGTATGACAGGCAGGTTGATCCGTCGAAGATGGTTTAAAGATGGTGACTTTAATAACAGTTATTTAATGCATATAAACATGGAAGGAAGTACGAACAAATGGATTATGCTAAGGAATCTATGAAGCTTCATGAGAAGCTTGGAGGAAAGCTGGAGGTTGTATCAAGAGTTCCTGTCAAGGACGACGTTGCGCTGTCACTTGCGTACACACCGGGAGTTGCGGAGCCTTGCCTCGAGATTCAGAAGGATCCTGAGAAGAGCTATGAGCTTACAAGAAGATGGAATACAGTTGCTGTAGTAACTGACGGTTCAGCCGTTCTAGGACTTGGAGACATCGGACCTGAGGCTGGAATGCCTGTAATGGAAGGAAAGTGCGTTCTCTTTAAGGAGTTCGGTGATGTAGATGCAATTCCGCTTTGCGTAGACAGCCACGATGTGGATGAGATTGTAAATACTGTGGCACTGATTTCAGGATCTTTTGGCGGTGTAAACCTTGAGGATATTTCTGCTCCAAGATGCTTTGAAATTGAGAAGAAACTTAAGGAGAGGTGCGATATTCCAATCTTCCACGATGACCAGCATGGAACTGCTGTAATCACACTTGCAGCACTGATCAACGCTCTTAAGGTTGTCGGAAAGCACATTGAAGATATTAAGATTGTGACTTCAGGCGCCGGTGCAGCAGGAACTGCAATCGTTAAGCTTCTTATAAGCATGGGACTTAAGAATGTTGTAATGTGCGACAGAAAGGGAGCAATCTACGAGGGAAGAGATGGCCTTAATGCGGCGAAGAAGGAAATCGCCGCAATCACTAACCATAATAAAGAGACTGGAATCCTTGAAGAGGTTATAAAGGGTGCAGATGTATTTATCGGAGTATCTGCACCGGGACTTGTTACAGAGGATATGGTAAAGTCGATGGCGAAGAATCCGATTATTTTCGCATGTGCTAATCCTACACCTGAGATCTTCCCGGATAAGGCGAAGGAGGCTGGTGCTGCTGTTGTTGCAACAGGAAGAAGTGACTTCCCTAATCAGGTTAATAATGTAATGGTATTTCCGGGAATCTTCAGAGGCACACTCGATGTACGAGCAAGTGAGATCAACGATGAGATGAAGATTGCTGCGGCATATGCTATTGCGGGCTTAATAAGCGATGAGGAACTTAATGCGGACTATATACTTCCTAAGCCTTTTGACCCTCGTCTTAAGGATGCAGTAGCGAAAGCGACTGCAGAAGCTGCAAAAAGAAGCGGCGTAGCAAGAGTGTAATTAATGCTTGAAATAGTGATGAACGGGGCGGTTTCTAAACCGCCCCGTTCTTTATGTGCAAAGTGTATTGTGATATAATATTATGATTAATTTTAAAGAGGTGCGCTTATGAGAATTGAGCTTATTGCTACTGCAGCTTTCGGTCTGGAGGCTGTTGTAAGAAGAGAGATTGAAGCCCTAGGCTACAAGATTGTTAAGACTGAGGACGGAAGAGTTACATATATCGGCGATGAGCGTGCGATTGTCAGATCGAACCTCTGGCTAAGAAGTGCCGACAGAGTCTACGTGAAGATGGGCGAGTTTACGGCGAAGACTTTTGAAGAGCTGTTTCAGCAGACTAAGGCAATCGAATGGGAGAACTTTATTCCAATTGACGGCAAATTCCCGGTTGTCGGAACAAGTGTCAAGTCAACACTTCACAGTGTTCCAGCATGCCAGAGTATAATCAAGAAGGCTGTAGTTTCAAGACTCGGCAGCTTCTATATGAAGGGCATTCTTGATGAGACAGGCGCTGAATACAGAGTCAGATTTGCAGCTCTTAAGGACAGATTTCTTCTGCTCCTTGATACGAGCGGCGCAGGTCTTCACAAGAGGGGGTACAGAATCGAGGACGTTGCGGCACCTATGAAGGAGACACTCGCAGCAGCACTTGTGCAGCTGTCTTTTTACAGAGCTGACAAGGAACTTGTCGACACATGCTCGGGCTCAGGAACTATTCCGATTGAGGCAGCTATGATCGAGAGGAATATTGCTCCGGGACTTGGCAGACGTTTTGCTTCAGATGAGTGGGATTTTATACCTGCTGAGACCTGGAAGGACGAGAGAGCTAAGGCTTATGGCGCGGCTGATTACGACAAGGAGCTTAACATCAGAGGCTACGATGTTAACAGGAAGGCTGTTGCTGCTTCTAATGCGAATGCAGAGGAGGCTGGTGTTTCTGAGGATATGGAGTTCTTCCATATGAGTATGGAGAAGTTCAACCCTGAGACAGAGTATGGAGTTGTAATCTCCAACCTGCCTTACGGAATCAGAGTCGGAACAGACCCTGAGATCCAGAAGATTTATGAGAAGTTTAAGCAGCTTATGGCTGACAATCCTACGTGGTCATTTTTCCTTATCACATCTGACAAGGAACTTGAGAAGGCACTTGACCGCAAGGCGGATAGAAGACGTAAGCTGTATAACGGTACAATTGAGACACAGTTCTATCAGTTCCACGGCACTAAGCCTAAGAGAAAGGAGTAGCTGGGATGAGTAAGAAGGAATTCTATTACCCATCTTCTGATGGGATTAACAATATCCACGCGTTCAGATGGGATCCTGAAGGGGAGCCGGTTGCGGTGCTTCAGATTGTTCACGGTATGACTGAGTTCGTGGGAAGATATTCAGATTTCGCTTCATTTCTGGCGGAGCACGGATTCCTTGTTGTCGGAGAAGATCACCTCGGACACGGCGGATCTGTATCTAAGGAAGCGGACTATGGATATTTTGGCCCTGACGGAAACAGACATATGATCAGGAATATCCACAGACTGAGAGTTCAGACTCAGGTTGAGAATCCTGATATTCCGTATTTCATTCTCGGACACAGCATGGGATCATTTCTGGTAAGACAGTATATCACTGAGCAGAATGGACATTTTGCAGAGGATCTTGCGGGTGCGATTATTGTCGGAACAGGACACCAGAGTGCGCCTACGCTTGCTGCGGGAAAGACTGTTGCCAAGCTGATTTCCAAGATTAAGGGCGAGCGTGCCAGAAGTCATTTTATCGAGAGGTTGGCTTTTGACAAGTATCAGAGCAGGATAGAGAATCCAAGGACTGAGAAGGACTGGCTCACAAGAGATGAGAAGATTGTAGACTGGTATGTGAATGAGGAGTGGTGCCAGTTCACATTCTCTGTTAATGCGTACTACAACATGTTTAAGGGTATTGAGAAGGCTCATGACAAGAGGAGAATGAAGGCTCTGCCTGCAGGCTTCCCGATTCTGTTTGCATCAGGCACAGAGGATCCTGTTGGAAACTGGGGCGAGGGCGTAAGAAAGACCTGGGAGCTTTATGATAAGAATTCAAGCTGCCATCTCGATCTTAAGCTTTATGACGGCATGAGGCATGAGATTATTAACGAGATAGGAAAGGAAGAGGTCTACGATGACATTCTTACCTGGATGCAGGAGGTAATTGATGAACAACATGTTTCTAAGCGAGTACAAGAATAAACTTACAACACCGGAAGAGGCCGTTAAGGTCGTAAAGAGTGGAGACTGGATTGACTACGGTTGCAACCAGGGCTTCCCTGTTCTTCTTGATGCAGCGCTTGCCGAGAGAAAGGAAGAGCTTTACGATGTCAAGATCAGAGGCCTCCTTGCCGGAAGACAGATCAAGGCTGTTGAGTGCGACCCTGAGAAGGAGCATTTTACATATAATTGCTGGCACATGGACTCTTATGAGCGTAAGCTCTGCGACAGAGGTCTGTGCTACTTCACACCGATGCTTTTCAGATATCTTCCCACCTACTACAGAAGATATCTTACAGTAAACGTTGCAATGCTTGCCGTTACACCAATGGACAAGCACGGTAACTTTAATTTTTCATTTAACAACTCCAATGCGAGAGCTGTTTTCGACGTTGCAGATGTGATTATTCTTGAGGTTAATGAGAACCTTCCAAGAATTCCTGGACTTCAGAACACAATCAATATCAATGAGGTTGATATGGTAGTTGAAGGTCCACATGATCCGCTGCTCGAACTTCAGACATCACCTGCATCAGAGACAGATATGAAGATTGCTAACCTTCTTATCCCAAGAATCGCCAACGGTTCAACAATCCAGCTTGGCGTAGGAGCACTTCCTGACACAGTAGGAACACTTATCGCAGAGTCAGACCTTAAGGATCTCGGAATTCACTCCGAGCTTGTAGTTAATGCTCACTACGAGATGGCGAAGGCGGGCAAAATCACCAACAAATACAGAAAGGGGCTGTTCCGTGGCAAGACTGTATTCGGTCTCGGTTACGGAAATAAGTCTCTCTATGACTGGCTTGATGGCAATGAGGATTGCATCAATGCTCCTATGGACTTTGTTAATGATCCGAAGGTTATCGCAGATATTGATAACTTCGTTTCAATTAACAGCTGCGTTTCAGTAGACCTCTTCGGACAGGTTGGTTCAGAGTCTGCAGGAACAAGACATATCAGCGGAACTGGCGGACAGGTTGACTTCCTTAACGGTGCTTTTGACAGTCCTACAGGAGCAAGCTATATTGCGTGCACTTCAACCTTCACTGACAGAAAGGGTGTTATGCACTCACGTTTCAAGTCAACGTTCAATGGCGATATCGTTACCGACCCTAGAAGCCAGGTTCAGTATCTCGTAACTGAGTATGGTATTGAGAACCTTGCTGGAACTTCAACATGGGAGAGAGCCGAGAAGATTATAAGCCTGGCTCACCCTGATTTCAGAGAGGAGCTTATCAGCTCTGCAGAGGAACTTAAAATCTGGAGGAGAAGTAACAAGCTCAAATAATGACGACATATACAATACAGATAATTATAAGAATTGCGGTAGCGCTGGTTATGGCAATTGTGCTTGGAAATGGTGCAGTTGTGATGTTTAACAGGCTGCCGGTAGATTGGTTTAAGGATTATAAAGAAGGGAATCTGGAAGAGAGAGTTCTTCCGGACAAGCTTCTTAAAAGCATTGAAGAAGGAAGACAGAGAATTCCGAGCACGCCGTGGAAGATTGTTTTCACAGGGTTCTTCGGAATTGCAGGGGTATACCTTGCAGTGACAGATGTTCTAACCTTCCAGATTGCTGCTATTCTTGTGCTTGCAATCGTGCTTGAGATGGCGATTTCTGATGCACTTTATCATATTGTGCCGGATCAATTCAGCATACTTCTTGCGATTTCATCGGTTGGCTTTATCACCTTTCATGAGAACTGGTGGGAGCCTGCTGCCGGTGCGGGGATTGCTGCGCTACTGATGCTGGCGACATGGGGACTAGGCAAGCTTATATACAAGAAAGAGACTATAGGAGGGGCTGACATCAAGTTCTTCCTTGCAATCGGCTGCGTTACAGGGCGTAGCGGAGCTGTAGCTATTTTTTTGCTGACTGCAGTGTTTAACGGAATCTGGGCATGCTGGAAGCGCTTTGTGCAGAAGCAAAAGACTAAGATGCTTCCGATGATGCCGCCCGCGTGGCTTGCATGTTCTGTATACATGCTTTTTCTGTGGAACAGACTGCAGATGATTAATTTATAAGAGGTGTAACAAGATGGGACTTAATGTTCTTCTTACAATTGAATACGATGGCTCGGGCTTCAGTGGCTGGCAGAAGCAGAACACCGGCGTCAGGACTGTACAGGGTGAGATTGAGCATGTCCTGAAATACATAGTCATGGATGATGTCCCTATTCATGGCACATCAAGAACAGATGCCGGAGTACATGCACTTGGACAATGCGCAAGTCTTGACTGGAACAGCACACTCCCTGTGGAGAAGCTTCCTATGATTATGAACAGAAGATTCGGTGCAGGAGGCAAGGGCAGATCGGGTGCACCAGGTGACATACGAATACTGTCGGCTGAGGTGATGCCTGAAGGCTTTCACGCAAGATATTCATGCGTGGGCAAGACCTACAGATATATCATCGACAGAAGCGGCAGTATCTGGAACAGGAAGCAGGTCTATCAGCTCGAGGATGAGCTCGATATTGAGGCAATGAGACGTGCTTCGAAGCATATTGTCGGAACACACGATTTCAAAGCTTTTGAGACTGCTGGGGGTACTCCGAGGGAGACTACGGTGAGAACAATATATGACCTGAAGATATTTAATGAAGGAAGCAAGACTGTGCTCGAGGTTACGGGCGACGGATTCCTTTATAACATGGTGAGAATAATGACGGGCACACTGGTGGAGGTTGGCCTTGGCAAGAGAACTGAGGCTTCAGTAGCTGAAGCGTTAGAAGCGTGCGACAGACAGCTTGCAGGCTTTACAGCACCACCGCAGGGGCTCTATCTTAAGCAGATATATTTCAAGGAAGAGGATTTATGGAAAAGCGTACATTCAGAACAATAGAAATTAAAGATGATGCGGTTGTACTTCTTGATCAGACTTTACTTCCGCTAGAAGAGAAATACATTGAGGCACATACAGTAGAGGATATCTACGATGCCATCAAGAGACTTGCAGTAAGAGGCGCAACTGCAATCGGAGTTGCAGGAGGCTATGGAATGTGGCTTGCTGCGAAGGAGATTCTCGAGGGAAGTGAGATGGAGAAGCACCTCGACACAGAGGAGCTTTATGTAATCACAATGGCACTTGAGGACAGAGCTGACTATCTTAACAGCTCAAGACCTACTGCAGTCAATCTGTCATATGCAATCGGAATTGTAATGGATGCATACAATGCACTTGTTGATGCACTTTCTTCAGACAAGGAGGGCATCGCAAGACAGGTTGTAACACCTCGTGATATTCTTGAGACTATCTTTGAGGCAGCTGACAGAATCAGAATCGAGGATGATGACTGCTGCATCAAGAAGGGTGAATACGGACTGACACTACTTAAGCCTGGAATGAGAATCCTGACACACTGCAACGCGGGAGGCCTTGCGACAACAGGCTTTGGCGGAGCTTTTGCCCCTATCTATATGGGACAGGAGCAGGGATACAACTTCAAGGTTTACTGCGATGAGACAAGGCCACTTCTTCAGGGTGCGAGACTTTCAGCGTGGGAGCTTAATAAGATGGGCGTGGATACAACTGTAATCTGCGACAATATGGCGGCTACACTTATAAGCAAGCACATGGTTGATTGCGTAATCGTAGGCTGTGACAGAATGGCAGCTAACGGTGATGGTGCAAATAAGATTGGAACTCTCGGACTTGCGGTTCTATGTAAGGAGTACGGAATTCCTTTCTATATGAACGTGCCTACTTCGACTTTTGACATGAATACTGCTACTGGTGCAGATATCGTTATCGAGGAGAGAGCGCCTGAAGAGGTAAGCGAGCTATGGTACGAGAAGAGAATGGTACCTGAGGGTGTGAAGGTGTTCAATCCCGCATTCGACGTGACTGATCACAGCATGATTACTGCAATCATCACTGAGAAGGGTGTAATTTATCCGCCGTACGAGGAGAGCATCAGGGCTCTTATGGAGGAATAGTGTGTACAAGGTAAGAATTGACAGATTTGAGGGACCGTTCGATCTTCTGGTATATCTTCTTGAGAATGCGAAGATGAACATATACGATATCAAGGTTTCGGAGATTACGGAGCAGTATATCGACTACCTCAAGGAGATGGAGAACCTTGATATTGAGGTCGGAAGTGAGTTTATCGTTCTCGCTGCCGTGCTTATCAAACTTAAGTCTCATATGCTTCTTCCAAGAGTTAATGAGGCTGGCGAGACTATTATCGAGGAGGATCCGAGAACAGAGCTGGCTAACCGTCTTGCGGAATATGTGAGAATAAAGCGAGCTGCAGAGATTCTGTCCGAGAGATTTGAATACTACAGTGCGGTTCATACAAAGCCTGCTGAGGACATGTCAGAGTACCTTGATTCACCGGACGAGATTCTTAAGGTTGATGAGGCACAGATGGTTGCCGCATTCAGACAGTTCCTTAACAGAAAGCAGAGAGTCGATGCAGTAACAGAGCGTTACAGCAGACCGAGAAGAAAACGTGAGACAATAGAAGAGAGAATTCGCAGAATGCAAAGGAGCCTCGAGATTAAGTTCAAGGACAGCTCAGAGGTAATGTTCAGCGAGCTTCTGCCGGAGAAGCCTGACAGAATGGATGTTACAATTTCATTTATGTCACTTCTTGCAATGATTAAGAACCAGGAAATTGATGCCGAACAGGAGGATTCATTCGGCGAGATCATACTCAGGAGGACAAATGTACAGTAAGAAAACTATGAAATCAGCGCTCGAATCCATGATGTTTATGTGGGGCGAGGCGCTTTCGGTAAAGGATGCTGCGGATGTCCTTGAGACAAGCAAGGCCGAGGTAAGAGAGCTCTTCGCCGAGCTTAAGACTGAGTACGATATGCAGGGCAGAGGAATCCGTATAAGAGAGGTCGACGATGCTTTTGGCTTCGTGACACATATCGAGAACGACATGTTTATCAAGAAACTCTGCACACCTGTAAGGGTTAAGAGACTCAGCCAGGCTGCACTTGAGGTTCTAGCCATCGTTGCATACAGGCAGCCAGTATCAAGAGGAGAGATTGATTCAATCAGAGGAATCAAGAGCGAACGAGTTCTCGATGGACTTATGGATAAGGGGCTTATCGAGGCTGTTGGAAGATCCGAGGGTGTCGGAAGACCGATAATCTATGGAACTACAAGAGAGTTTCTGGCAAAATTTGGCTTCACAACACTAGATGAGCTTCCGGAAATCGAGGAATTCGAGAACACATCGAGAAGTGGATCACCGGAGCTTCACGAGCAGCTCGCACTCGATTTTGACGGTGAGGAGCTAAGTGTAGATAAGAGCACTGCTGATAATACTATGAATGAGGAGACTGACAATGAGAATTAATAAATACATCGCATCTGCCGGAGTTACTTCAAGACGTAAGGCGGATGAGCTTATCGAGGCTGGTAAGGTTAAGGTTAACGGAAAGGTTCTCGAGAACCCGGGATATCAGGTAGCAGACAGTGACCTTGTAGAGGTTGATGAAGTGGCAATCAAGCCCGCATCAAAGCTTGTGTACTATCTTCTGAACAAGCCTTGCGGATTTGTTACATCAACTGCCGATAAGGAAGGTCGCCGCGTTGTAACAGAGCTTGTGCCTGACGAAATCAGAGTTTTCCCTGTAGGAAGACTAGATTACAACACCTCAGGACTTCTTATCCTGACAAATGATGGTGAGCTTGCGAACAAGCTGATGCACCCATCTGGAGAGTTCGATAAGACTTATCTTGTTAGATGCACAGGAATCGTGACACGTGCAGAGGCTTCAAGACTTGCTAAGGGCGTGGATATCGGTGGTTTTGTAACTTCACCTGCAGAGGTTAAGCTTATAAGACACGACAAGAATTCAACTGTTGCAGAGATTACAATACACGAGGGTAAGAACAGACAGGTTAGAAGAATGTTCGAGGCACTTGGACATGAGGTTACTGAGCTTCAGAGAATCAGACTCGGCAACCTTACAATAGGAAAGCTCGCGCTCGGACAGTGCAGAAAGCTCGGACCTGCGGAAATAGAGTATCTGAAGAGGCTGTAATGCCTCTTTTTCTTATACGCGGACTGAAATGACAAAAAATCAAAAAAGAAAAAACAACAGTATCGGGGGACTGCTGTTTTATCGGAAGTTATTTTGTTATTTTACTTAGGTCACCGTTATAATAACAGAAACCATATACATATGTAAAATTACTTGTTATAATGATATGCATAAATATTACTAATGCCACGGGATGTGTTTTCCTATATGATATAGAGCTGCTATTGCGTATGATTATAGGGTTGAAGGTGTTTTAAATTATAGGATGGTACAGTTATGAATCTACAGCAGATTGAGGTTTTTATTGAGATTGCCGAGGCGGGAAGCTTTACTGCAGCTGGAAACAAGCTCGGCTATACACAGTCGCGTGTAACACAGATGATGAAGGCACTTGAAGAAGAGTTCGGCTTCAAGCTTTTTATAAAAGACCATTTTGGCTCTACACTTACTGAGGCAGGACGTAATCTTCTGCCGATGATCAGACAGATTTCCAAGGATATGGATCACGTGTATGAGCAGGTGTCAGAGGTTAATGGGTTAAGAGTCGGAACACTTTGTGTTGGTGCTTACTTAAGCTGTGCGACAAACTGGCTTCATGAGGTGCTTTCTATTTTTCATGAGAAATATCCACAGATTGAAATCAACCTTATCGAAACAGGTTGGGTTGAAATTACAGAGGGGCTTAAGGAAAGAACTATAGACGTAGGCTTTATCAGTAATCCGTTCACAGATGAGCTTCAGTTTATTCCGATTTATGAGGATCCGCTCGTTGCGATTCTTCCGGACAATCATCCGCTGACTAAATATGATGCAATTCCGTTACATGAATTCGAGAATTACGATTTCATTCTATCAAGTCTATATTACGACAACGATATTACAAGAGTTTTCAATGCAAATAACATTAAGCCTAATGTTAGAATTACTACATCGAACGACTATAACCAGATTCAGATGGTAAGAAAGGGCCTCGGAATTGGAATGCTTCCGCAACTGATTCTTGACTGCTACGAGGATATGACAACAGTTACAAGACCTCTTGAACCACCACAGTCGAGAGTTCTCGGAATAGTGCTGCCATCACTTGATAGCATGGGACCGATTACAAGAGAGTTCCTTAGAATATTTAAAGAATGCAATTTAGAAGGAGATTTGTTATACAATGGCAATTAAAACTGGTGATATTATCTCTGGCTTCAGAGTAGAGCGAATAAGAACAAACGAGGGCGCGGGAGGCATTCTCTATGAGATGACACATATTAAGAGTGGTGCAGAGCTTGCATGGCTTGAGAACAGTGACACCAATAAGCATTTTGGCATTACGTTCAAGACACCACCGACTGACGATACGGGAGTGTTTCACATACTAGAGCATTCTGTTCTGAACGGATCTCGTAAGTATACTGTAAAGGAGCCATTTCTCGAGCTTATCAAGAGTTCAATGAATACGTTCCTTAATGCAATGACATCAAGCGATTTTACAATATATCCGGTTTCAAGCAGAAACGAGCAGGATTTCATCAATCTGATGAACGTTTATCTCGATGGTGTTTTCTTCCCTGCAATTCATACTAATCCGAATATTTTCTATCAGGAGGGATGGCACACTGAGATACTCTCAGAGGACGATATACCGACCTACAAGGGCGTTGTGTACAACGAGATGAAGGGAGCAGTGGCTTCTCCAGATAGACAGCTTCACAGCGGAATTTCGGCGCTGATGTATCCGGATACATGCTACAGATTCAATTCCGGCGGAGAGCCTGCGGCAATTCCGAGCCTCACTTACGATGCTTTCAAAAGAGCGCATAAGAAGTTCTATCATCCCGGCAATTCGAAGATTTATCTCGATGGAGATATTGATATCGAGAAGATTCTTTCAGTTATTGACGGCGATTATCTGTCAGCGTTTGACAGAAATGAAGAGGTAATCGAGATTCCGCTCCAGGAGCCTGTTAGGGGTGTAAGGAAAGAGGGCTTCTATCAGGCGGAGAACAGCGAGCACGCATACTTATCTTTTGGCCGTGTAATGTGTAATTTCGACGATGTAGTGAAGAGATTTGCGATCATCGTGCTGTCTGATTATCTTGCGGAGAACAACGAGTCACCGCTTAACAAGGCGGTTCTGGCGTCCGATATAGCGCAGGATTTTTATGCCTTCTTCGATCAGAGCACTGAGTGTCCGTCACTTGTGTTTACGGCTAAGCATATCGACATGGAGCGTGAAGATGAGTTCTGGGCAGCAATTGCCGGCGTAAAGGAAGAAATTCGTAAGAAGGGTGTTGATCGAAACGAAATTTCTGCAATCCTGAGCCAGCTTGAATATGCACTCAAGGATGCAGATGAGCCGAAGGGACTTAACAGAAATATTGCGGCGCTTTCAACATGGCTTTATGGTGGAGATCCCATGGATATGCTCGACCTTGGCAAGGTTTTCGCAAAGCTTAGGGAGCTTTCGGAGACTGACTATTTCGATAGAGTATTTGATGAGATTCCGCTTACTCCGGAGGAGTGCGCTGTTTATGTAATGCGTCCATCGGCAACTAAGGATGCTGAGACTCTTGAGAAGGAGAAGGCTGCGCTTGAAGCGGAGTCAGAGGCGAGAACTCCTGAGGAGACTCAGGCACTTCTTGAGCTTAACAGAAATCTGGCAGCCTGGCAGAAGACAGACGATACGCCAGAGGATCTTGCTACGCTTCCTACACTCCCGCTCTCGGCTGTAAATACTGAGCCGTATGGACTTCACACTGAGGTTAGAGATGGAATTATTTTCCACGAGACGCCTGACGATGGAATCGTTCGTGTAAATCTGTATTTCTCACTGACAGGCACAGATCCGGCAGATTATATGGCGATGTCACTTCTTACTAATCTGCTTGGTGAGCTTCCTACTAAGAGCTACTCAGTTACAGAGCTTCGTCTTCGTATGAAGTCTACTGTCGGATATGCGGATTATAATGCTGCGGCATACACAAAGCTCGGTGAGCCTGGTAAGTGTCATCCGTATTTCGTGGTTACTTTTGGCGTGCTTTCGCACAAGCTTGACGAGGCGATTAAGCTTATCAGTGAGATTGTAAATGAGACTGATTTTGAGGCTGAATCGACCAGAAATCATGTGGAGGACATCCTTGTTCAGTGCTTCTACTACATGCAGGACAGCATTGCGTCAGAGGGGCACAGATTTGCAAGAGGAAGGGCGTCATCTCACGTATCTGCTGTGGCACTTATCGATGATATGATGACCGGTCTTGGAATGTATGAGTGGATGAGAGATTTCCTTAAGGATTTCGACGGAAATTACAAGAAGCTGATTTCTGATCTTACAAGATTGAGAGCTTCAGTATTTAATGCTGATAACATGCTTGTCAGCGTTGCGGCTTCAGATGTGCCGAACGACATTTCGGCTATCCGCAAGATGTTTGATAAGGGAGATCCGGCTTGCGGCGTTGCAAAGGCCTCCAGCGAAGCACCTGAATCTGGTGTTGAGCAGCTTCGCGGCGAAGCGCCTGAGTTTATTTCGATGGAGCTTGATAAGGATGTGAGAAGCGAGGCGGTTGTGGTGCCGGGCGGTATTTCGTATTCTGCTCTTGTGTCAAGCACCGCAGATTGTGGTGCGGAGCCGAGTGGCAGAGCATACGCTCTTACAATGATTCTGTCATATCAGTACTTATGGAATGAGGTCAGAGTTAAGAGAGGTGCATACGGATGTGGCTTCGGTATGACAAGGGGCGGCATGATCAGATACTATTCATATCGTGATCCGAGCCCTGCAGAATCTCTCGAGGTTTATGCACACTCAAGTGACTTTCTGAAGGCATACTGCGAAAGCGATGATAATTTTGACAATATCATTATCAGTGCGGCAGCTCAGCTCGAGCCTCTGATGAACACTTCGAGAGCTCACAAGCTTGCCGATCTTGAGCACTTCATGGGAATCACTATGGATGACAAGCGCCAGACCAAGAAGGAGCTTGTTGAGATGAAGAAGTCAGATCTTCTTGATTTCTGCGATATGCTCGACAACGTGCCTAAGAAGGGCTACTCCTGCGTGGTATGCTCTGCAGCGCACATCGATGAAATCAAGGCTGACAAGGTTTACGACCTGACACAGAAGCAGCTTTAAAGGTTCATCACGTTTTCCACGGAGATTGAATAGAAATAATAAACCTGCATTAGTCAGCAATAGCTTGACTATGATGATTTATTTAGGCTTCTGATTGGTTTGACGGTACAAAAGCTACAAAAGAACAAATCCTTCCCGCTATCCGGTAAGAATTTGATGATTATTAAAAATCTTATCGGAGTTTTCGTTTTCAGCAGATAACATCCACTTGATTTTATCAAATTTTGAGTAAAATTCTTGGATATGAAAGATTCAGGGCTATCATTTCTTTATATAAATTAAGTTTTACTTATCAAAACACGCTCATTGAGTAAGCAACGCTTAATTATAAAGTCCCATTTCGAGTTAGCATTCGCTAATAAAAGCTTGTAACAGTACTATTTTATCAAATTGTCCGGGAAGAAAATTTTCTAATGACGAAATCTTACCGCTATCCGGGAAGATTTGGAACAAATGTAAAAATCGTCTCTGAAACAATCAGTTTCAATGCAGAATTGCATGCCATCAGTTGTACCACTGTAGCGATGTATAGGTTTGTTTTAACTAAATCCCCGAGGAAAACGTGATGCACTAAAAAAGTTCAAAATTGACTCGTTGTATAAAAATAATGGCGGACGTATAATTAATTAACTTAAATCTCGTTGGGAGATTTATTCGGAAAACTGACAGATTGAATCTGAAAACCGATGAAAGGAGGAAATGAAATGTTAAAACGAATATCGGTTATGTTACTAAGTCTGGTTGTGTGCATGTCAATGATGCCTGCTATGGCTTTTGCAGACGCACCAGATAGTGGGGGGGGCACCACTGAAGAACCCACTATGAAAACGGTCAGTATTAATCTTGCAGGGGATAATACAGATAATGAAGACTATTCGATAAAAAATGATAGTATCTGGCTGAAAAAAAGAAATGTTCAGTATGTATTAGAAGGAAAAACAGCTAAGCAATTAAATTTCTGGGGTCTTACACCTGCTGAAGAGAATATGAAGCCGGTATATATATCCTTAAAGGGTGGTACAGTTCTGGAGAATGGATTTAATATCAGTAATGTTCCTACTACAGTTGTTCTCGAAATACCGGACGGAACAGAAAGTACTGTTTCGAAAATAGCTGCTGTTGACCTTACGATAAAAGGAAATGGAACGCTTAATTCAAATTATGTCAGTGTTAATCAATATAAGAGCAAACCTGAATGGCAGAAGCTTAGAATAACAGACACAACTGTAAAGGTTAACCCTGCCGAAGGAGGAAAAAGCTCCTCAAATGATTGGAGAGGTATGTGTGTTCTTGATGGAAGTGCCGATGTTACACTGGTAAGTAACAGTGATAATCCACCACTTAAGGTAGGACAGGGAACAGGTCCACATTCGTTAACACTTAGTGGTAATGCGAAGCTTCAGTGTCTTCAGGACAATATGGATGATCCTGCAAGCGGAGCAGTCGATGGTTTAGAATTATTCGGTGATACTACTAGTCTGACTCTTGAAGGCAGCAGCTATCTCAAGGCTCAAGGCAGAGATTCAACCGGTGAATATCTGGGAGCAGCCATTATGAGTTACGGAGATGTAATTGTCAAGGACAGTGCTACTCTGGAAACTGCTGGTTACGGAGATGTTATATGTACATCTGGCTCCTTTGTTATGGAGGGTGGTAATGTTTCATCTGAAAGTAAGAATGGAGCTGGAGTATGGTCAGATAGCATCAATATCAAGAACGCCAGTGTAAAATGCACTTCTGATAACGGACTTGCCATGGGTTCTTGGGGAGATATCAGTATTACTGATAGTAATGTGGTCACTGAAAGTGAAAACAGCAACGGCATCTCTTCGAAGCAATCAGTAAGTATAGATAATTCAAAGATAAAGACTAAAGGTAAATATCCGGCAATCTATGGAGAAACAGGATTAACAGTATCTGGTAGTACTGTTGATGCGGAAGGCACCGGCGATTGTGCTTTGTATTCACCAGCTGATCTGACAATAAATGACAGCACTGTCAAGGCTAAGGCACCTGATGGTCAGGATGGCATTCTTTCTAGAGGCAAGGCTACTGTAACCGGCTCGTGGATAGAGACCTCTGGTGGAGAGAAGTTTGAAGATGCGATTTCTAACAGTGTTCTCTTTAATGGCAAAAGTGGCATCGTTATCGGAGATTTCGTACTAAAAGATGATGTTAAGGTAGATTCGGATATGTCTCTTCGTATCCCAGAGAATGCAACATTAACCGTTCCTGAAGGAAAGACATTTACTAATGCTGGCGAAATCAGGATAGAAGGAACGTTCAAATTACAGAATGGAAGCGGCAAATGTGAGAATGGCCATACAGGTGGCACAGCCACGACAACAAAGAGGGCTAAGTGTGTGATCTGCGGTGAGGAATATGGAGACCTTCTGCCAGAACCAGAACCACCATATATACCACCATATGTACCACCAGTTGAAAAGCCTGATATACAGGTAAATGATGGGGGCAAGACAGAGCTTTCAGATGATGGAACAACACTTACAATCACACCAGATGAGAACAAGGAGATTGACAAAGTTCTTTTGAATGGAGAGAATCTTGGAGCAGTCACTGAAGTAAAGAACCTCAAGACAGGTGACAAGGTTGAAGTTGTGTTCAAGGATAAGGTTGTAGAGCCTACTAAGGAAGAGCTAGATGAGAAGGTTCGTGGCCTTGTGAACGATCTTTCGAAGAAACTTAAGATGACCAGGACTTCTAAGAAGTCCAGAAAGATTACTGTACTTGGAGACGTTTCAGAAATCAAGGATATGGGTTACACCGTTAAGTACACTTTCTACAAGAAGGGACCTAAGGACAAGAAGTACAGAGCAATCAGAACAACAACTAACAATAGGTATAAGTTCTTAAAGCTCAAGACGGGAACCAACAGATTCAAGGTAATGATCAAGGTATATGATAATGAAGGAAAACTGATAGCATCTAAGATGACAGTAATTAAGATTGCTAAGGTAAAGAAGTAAAGAAAAGTGTTAAAGAGGTGGTCATGTGAAATGCATGGCCACCTCTGCTCTGTTAAAGGGTCAAATCAAAATGATTCCTGTTTGTTTTGAGAAGACCTTCCTTCTGCAGTTTTGAAATCTCGGCGGACATCGCTGCGCGGTCTACGCAGAGGTAGTCGGCGAGCTGCTGACGGTCAAAAGGTATGTCAAAAGCCAGCTTTCCTTGCCTCAAGGATTCCGCGGATAAGTAGGAAAGCAATTTATCGCGGGTTGTCCTCTTGCCGACGTGAGTGATTTTGTCATTAAATGCAAGGAGCCTTGCTGCAAGAACTGAGACTAGGTTACGGATCAGTTTCTGATGGTGATCGCATGCGGTAGGGCATGTGATAAGAAGCCTCTGCACGTTCAAAAGTATTATCTCGCAATCGGTTTCCGCCTGAACGCTGATGTTAAGAATCGAGCCGGGACTTGCCGCGTAAGGCTCACCAAAGAAGTCTCCCGTGCTGCATTTGGTCAGAATGTTTCTGTGACCCCAGAGATCCTCCTGGATTACCAGCGCAGAGCCGGAGGCCACGAGCCCCATAACCTCAGTAGAATCACCGGCTCTGAAAATATATGTGCCCTGCGGTGCGGTGGTGACTGTAGCATTCACACAGTGAAGTACGGAGAGTATTTCGTTATCATCGAGCCCTGTGAAAAATGGACTTGTTCTTAAAACTGGTAAATATTTCTTCAAAATATGCCTCCAATCCTGCCGTTTTGTTGGAAATCAAACATACAAGTTAGAATAATAGTACTATGATTACGACAGAAAGCAAAGCTTCAATAATGGCTTTCATACGAAATAGAACCAAAAACAAAAACACAAATTCATTCAACTTAAAGAAAAATTTCCATTATGGAGGTTAATATGATTAGAAAAATAATTCAGATTGACGAAGACAAATGTAATGGCTGCGGTGCATGTGCAGCTGCATGTCACGAGGGAGCAATCGGGATGGTAGATGGCAAAGCGAAGCTTCTCCGCGATGACTACTGCGATGGACTCGGTGACTGCCTGCCAACATGTCCTACCGGAGCAATCAGCTTTGTGGAAAGGGAAGCGGCAGCATATGATGAGGCCGCGGTGAAGGAGAATATGAAAAGAAGAGCCGCAAATGCTCCGCATGTCGGTGGCTGCCCGGGATCAAATGTGAGAGTGATGAAGCCGCTAGAGGCAGATGCATCAATGGCTAATAAGGATGAGGCAACGCCATGCGAAGCTGCGGGAATCCCTTCGCAGCTCGGCAACTGGCCGGTTCAAATCAAACTCGCGCCGGTAAACGCACCATATTTTGACCGTGCAAAGCTCCTGATTGCAGCGGATTGCACAGCATATGCATACGCAAGTTTTCATAAGGATTTTATCAGAGGCAAGGTTACTTTAATCGGATGCCCTAAGCTCGACAGCGTTGATTACAGCGAGAAGCTTACTGCGATCATTCGCGATAACGATATCCAGAGCGTGACAATTGTAAGAATGGAGGTTCCGTGCTGCGGTGGTCTTGAAATGGCTGCTAAGAAGGCGATTCAGGATAGCGGCAAGTTCATCCCATGGCAGGTTATTACAGTGGGTATTGATGGAAAGCTGGCTCTCACATAGAAATTAAGGAAGCCCCGCGTTTAGTAGTGCAACGCGGGGCTTCAGTTAAATATTCCTTATTTAATTACATATCTGACAGCAGGTTCTTACCCTTGGATTCTGCAATCATTGTCTCGATGATGCTTACTGCGCCGTCGAGGCCTGTTCTGCTTGTGTTGATGCAGAGATCATAGCTCTCCTTAGCGCCCCACTTGTTATCAGTGTAGAACTCGTAGAATCTGCGACGCTGCTTATCTCTCTGCTTGCAGAGCTTCTCCATTGCAGCTGGAGTCATATCCTTAGCCTCTTCCTCTGTGAGAAGAGCCATCTTTCTCTCAACTCTGTCAGCCATTGGTGCGAAAACGAAGATGCTTATGTAATCCTCATCCTTAAGAATAAAGTCTGCTGCATGTCCGATGATTACACAGCTTCCTTTTGATGCGATGTCCTTGATGAGTCTAGTCTCCTCAAACTGGATGTTGTCATAAGGTGTGCTCTGGTAAATATCAATGCCAGAGAAGTATGAACCGATGCTGAGCTCTGGAGCTCTCTCGTCATTCTCCTTAACGTAATCAAGATTATATCCTGTGTTCTTCGCAGCTTCGAAAATAAGCTCATCGTCATAGAATGGGATTCCAAGCTTAGCAGCAAGTCTCTTGCCAATCTCGTGTCCGCCGCTTCCGAATTCTCTTCCAATTGTAATTATAGTCTTATCGTTCATTATCTCTCTATCCTTTCGTCAGTTTAGTGTCACTGTATATAGATAAAGAACTCTGTATACATTCCTAATTATAGCACAATTTTGCGGAGGTGATTGATGAATGCGTGTGCATCACCTACAGATTTGAATGCTGCTCTTGCATTGTCAGGTCTGCCGCCACCTCTACCGTCGAACTTTCCTGCGTGCTCCTTTACGATGCTGCCGCATTTTATCTCAGGATCGTTTGAGAAGAGAAGCATTGTTCCTTCACCTGCTTCCTGTAACGCGAGGAGCTGTCCCTCGGCCAAAAGCTCGGCAAGCCTGAAGCCGAGCTTCACGAGTGCATCGGTGTCGAGATATTCCGAATCTTCGAAGATGAGTCCACGTGATGCTTCTGATGCTCTTATCAAATCTGCGATTCTATAAAACTCCTGCTCAGACGCGAACTCTGTGAGACGGGAGATTCGGGCTCTGAGAGAATCCTGCTTTTGCTTCATGACAGTGATGTTACGCTCAAGATCATCACGGCCGCAAGAAAGCTCTGCTGTTACTGTTGAAAGAACATCGTGGTCAGCCCTTACGATATCGAAAGCATTCATTCCGCAGTCGAAATAGATTCTTGTCATACCTCTTGTAGGCTCAGACTTGGTAATCTTGATGAGTCCAACCTGGCCAGTGCTTGAAACGTGTGTGCCACAGCAGGCGATGCTGTCACGAATATCTCCATCGTTTCCAATCGTTACGATTGAAACCTTGCCCTCATGTGGAACCTGCTTTCGGACAGGGAGAACGAGTGAATCCTCGTATGAATCAAACCATGTTGTGTTAACAGGGAGATCCTCCCAGATAAGCTCATTTACCTCGCATTCAGCGCGGCTGACTTCATCAGCTGTGAGAATTCTTCCATCGAGATCAATGTCGATTGCGATGTAGTCGCTGCTCATGTGGAAACCTTTGTTGACGCCACCATAGAGATTGTGGAAAATGCCGCTTAGCATGTGCTCGCCAGTATGTCTCTGCATGTTGGAAAACCTCTGAGTCCAGTCGAGAATAAGATCTACTGAATCTCCAACCTTGAAGGTGCCAGAAGGTGCATCGGTCAGATGGAAAACAGGTGATTCGAGATTCTCATCGAAGGTATCTGTGATTCTGAACGTGCCGTGATCTGAAGATACTTCGCCGATATCGCCCATCTGTCCACCGCCTTCAGGGAAGAAAACGGTGCTTTCTGTTGTGATGACATCGAATCCGTTCCTGCAAGTCACATCGGTTATAACAGTACGAATGTTTCTCTGATATGAATTTTTCTGATATATTCGGTGAGTATTCACAAAAAATCCTCCTTACATAAAAAAGAACAAGAAATGCATACGGATAAAATCAAAAATATGTTGATAACTTCCCTTGACAAACTCTCCAAACAAGAGAAAACGTTGAAATTTCAACGCTTTCTCTGCTAAAGTTTTCCACAATGATAAGTGGAAAAGATTGTATACAATTTTTAAAAATTGTGTGGATAATTGTCGGAACGCTTGATATCAAGGCGATTGTCCGATGTTGAAACTTTGCGCGCCGGAAAAAAGAACAAGCTCGGTCTGAGCAAAAAAATGTATTTATTTAAATAATTTATTCCTCTGAATCCTGGAACTTCACAAGATCTGAAAGCATTGCTCCGGTTGTTGTGCAAAGTGTCTGGAAGATTGAAGTACCGATATGGAATCTTCCCTTGAGCACAAGCTTGTCTCCGTAATAAGACTCTGCAATCGACTTCTCCGCGTCGGAAACCTCCACAAGCTTCGTTGACATAACGACCAGCTCACCTGGGATTGTTACAAGTGCACACACCTGAATGTCTCCTCTGATGTGGTAGATGGATTTATCGACGTGCGAATTGTTCTTGTAATAAACTGGCAGCATCCATCCGTTGTCCTGAAGCTTAGGTGATGCCTCCGCAAACACACCGAGATCTGCATAATCAAAACGCGCAAGCTCCTCATCTGGAATATCATATACAGTCAGATACTCCGGAAGTGACAGAAGACCAGCCAGCTCGAAGTCTGAAAGCTTCTTGCAGAAACCGGTTCTGAGCCCGATAACTCTTCTGTCCTTATCATCCTTGCCACCACTAAGCTCGACTACTGATGCCGAAAGGTAGTAGTTTTCTCTTGCAAGAGTAATCGTCTCACATGCAAAAAGGTTTCCTTCTGAGTCCTCACGTTCCGCTCTTCCGATGGAGTTCTTAATAAGTGACTGAATTCCCTGCTGAGGAATCTGCTGATTAGAAAGCTCTTCGATGCTTAAGTCAGACAGATGACTCGCTGCAATGAAGTCCCTGTCGGCGAGTCTCATCATGAAATAGTTGATAGTCTCATAAGTTGAAAGCTCACTTGGTGAAACGGCTGCGATTGCTTCAAGTGCATCCGCCTTCTTATCAAGATGACCAAGTGCAGCAAGTCTATCTCTCATAAGTGACATTGTGTAGGCTGCATTAAGGCGGAACTCTCTGAACCTGTCAACACCCTTAAGAATGTTGTCCTCCCCGACCTTGATAGCATCGTCGATAAGACGCATCATGATATGAGGCTCGATAAGAACACTTGTGCCACCGAGGTCCTTTGAAGTATCTCTCCAGGCACTCTCTACCTCCATAAGGTCATCTTCAAAGTACTCACTTCCTGAATCAAGCCTGTATTCAAAGAACTCATCGATTCCGTACTCCGAAAAATCGAGGTGCAGAACCTGCTGATAGAGGCTTGTATCATCGTAGATAGATCTCCAGTAGATGCGCATCGCAACAACACCCATAAGTCTTGTGTTTGTTGCGGTGCAGCTTAGAAATTCGTGCTCTTCAAAAATGTTGTAATCTTCGGACAGTCGTCCTTCAATGACTTTAAATTCGGCCATATTAACTCTCTCCCCATTTATGCTGAGATAATCAAAATAATTGAAATCATTATAGCATCTAACAGTACTTGACTCCAAATTAGTTTTGAATATAATAAATATGTTACTACCTTATTAAGAGCGAGGGAGGGAATGGGCCCTTTGATCTCGCGGCAACCTCACGATAGTGTAAGGTGCCAATTCCCACGAGAGTCAGCCATCTCTCGGCAGATGAGGAGTATGAGAGTCTCTCTGCAATTAGGCAGCGGGGATTTTTTTTTATGGCTGTAAACAGGAAAGCGGCGGGATGCCGCTAAGGAGGATATATAAATGAGAAAGCTTTTTACATCAGAGTCTGTAACTGAGGGACACCCAGACAAGGTGTGCGATCAGGTATCAGATGCAATCATCGACGCAATTATCGAGCAGGATCCTAATGCACATATCGCATGCGAGACTGCAACTAAGACTGGCTTCGTAATGGTATTCGGAGAGATTACATCAACAGCGGATGTTGACTACGAAGAGATCGTAAGAAAGACAATCAACGATATCGGATACAACTGCGAGGAAGCATGTTTTGACGGAAACACATGCGAAGTAATGGTAAGAATTGAGGAACAGTCACCTGACATCGCAATGGGTGTTTACGACTCACTTGAGAGCAAGGAGAGTGGAGACAAGAGCGACGAGCTTAACCTTATCGGTGCAGGAGACCAGGGCATGATGTTCGGATATGCATGCACAGAGACAGACTGTCTTATGCCGATGCCTATCGAGCTATCACACCAGCTTGCTAAGCAGCTCACTAAGGTTCGTAAGGACGGAACACTTGATTACCTTGAGCCAGACGGAAAGACTCAGGTATCATGTGAGTACGAGGACGGCAAGCTTGTAAGAATCGACACTGTTCTTATCTCAACTCAGCATAAGGCTTCAGCAAGCCTCGAGCAGATCAGACAGGACATGATTGAGAAAGTTATCAAACCAATCATCCCTGCTGAGTACATCGATGAGAACACTAAGTACCTTGTTAACCCAACAGGAAGATTCGTAATCGGTGGACCTATGGGAGATTCAGGACTTACAGGTCGTAAGATCATCGTAGATACTTACGGCGGAGCAGCAAGCCACGGCGGCGGTGCTTTCTCAGGAAAGGACCCAACTAAGGTTGATAGAAGTGCTGCTTACATGGCAAGATATATTGCAAAGAACATCGTAGCTGCAGGCATCGCAGAGAAGTGTGAGATCGAGCTCGCATACGCAATCGGAGTGGCACGTCCTGTATCAGTATACGCAGATACTTTTGGCACAGGCGTTATCGACGACGAGAAGATTGTTGAGCTTGTTAACAAGCATTTCGACATGAGACCTGCTGCAATCATCAAGCAGCTCGACCTCAGAAAGCCTATCTACAGAAAGCTTGCTGCTTACGGGCATTTCGGAAGCAACGCTGCTGGCTGCAGATGGGAGGATACTGATAAGGCTGATGAGCTACGTGCTGCTGCAGGACTTAACTAAGGAATCAAATAGTGGAGGTATGATATGGTAGATGTTGCAATTGCGGGAGGAGGACCTTCCGGAATCGCGACTGCTTTAGAGATAAAGCGGCTTGCACCAGAGCTTGATGTTGTCATTTTGGAGAGAAATGACGCCATCGGCAGGAAGCTTCGCGCAACGGGCAACGGACGCTGCAATATCGCCAATACGGGTTATGAAAGCTATGCTGAGGTGTCAGAGTTTCTGGCACGCTCGGGCGTAGCTTTTCGTGTTTATGGAAATGGGCTTGTGTATCCGTATTCGGAGTCGGCGGCGGACGTGACAGACCAGCTTGAGGCGGAGCTTAAGGCACACGGAATCAAGATCAGAACAGGGTATGAAGTAAAGACTATAGAGGCTCTAAGCGGAGCTTGCAGTACCGACAGGGCCGCTGACGGAGCTGCTGGCAGAATCGCTGACGGAGCCGCTGGCTTTATCATCAACGGCAAGCTTAAGTGCAGATACCTTGTCCTCGCGCTCGGCGGCAAGGCTGGCCCGGCATTCGGCTGTCTTGGAGATGGCTACAGGCTCGCAAGAAACTTCGGTCATAGCGTAGTAACACCTGTGCCTATTCTCACACCGGTTGAGATCAAGGATTTCAGCAAGAGCGGACTTTCCAGCATACGTGCCAAAGGCTCGGCGATACTCCTTAAGGACAGAACTGAGGTGTTCCGCGAGGATGGCGAGATTCAGTTTACGAAGTTCGGTCTGAGCGGAATCTGTATTTTTAACATGACAAGACACATGAGATACGATAGAGGTGAGGGACTCTCCAGATTTACAATAAGGCTGGATCTTGATCCCGAATGCGTGATTGATGAGTTTATAAGTTGTAGACTTGCGAATGCACCTGAAGAAGTGAGCAGACTTGCAGCGGGCGACTTACTAAGGACAGTCCTGAGGCCGGCGCTTGCAGCGGAAGTCCTAAACCAGGCAGGCGTGCCATCCGATGCGCCGGCCGCTAAGCTAAGCGATGCAGACATTGCCGCTATAGTAAAGGCAGCGCACGAGCTTGAGTTTAAGCCAGATAATATAAGAGGCTGGAAGGATGCCCAGTGCACAATGGGTGGCGTAAGCCTTGATGAAATAGATGAAGCAAGCTCGGAATCAAAGCTCGCCCCTGGGCTATATATTACGGGCGAGCTACTAGATTACGACGGACCATGCGGAGGCTACAACCTCTGCAACGCATGGTACACAGGAATGAAAGCAGGAAGGTCAATTGCAGATGATGCATTACAGAATTAATCAGATAAAGCTTAAGATAGGAGAGCCAAAGGAGAAGCTGGTAGCTCAGATTGAGAAGAAGCTTCACCTTAAGAAGGGCGCTATCATAAAGTGGGAGATAAGAAGAGAATCAATTGATGCTAGAGATAAGTCTCAGATCAGACTTGTCTACACTGTTGATTTCTATACGGACAAGCCTGTTAACAGTAAGCTTGTGACGCTGGTGGATGAAGAGAAGGAGAGACCTTATGAGCCGGCGCCCGGAGACAGGGCTATGAAGGGGCGCCCTGTTATTGCAGGCTTTGGCCCTTGTGGTATATTCGCTGCGCTTGAACTCGCAAGGCGCGGATACAAGCCTATTGTTCTAGAGCGTGGCAAATGTATGGAGGAACGTGTTTCTGATGTCGAGAATTTCAGAAACA
Organism: uncultured Clostridia bacterium; assembly: GCA_934255135.1. Classification (GTDB taxonomy): domain Bacteria; phylum Bacillota; class Clostridia; order Peptostreptococcales; family Anaerovoracaceae; genus Crickella. The sequence goes on from CAKQMV010000004.1 coordinate 164,677, forward strand.
ATCAGGTTCTTGATACCGAGTCTAATATGCTGTTTGGTGAGGGCGGCGCCGGCACGTTCTCGGATGGCAAGCTGACGAGCGGAATCAAGGACGGTAACATCCGCAAGGTGCTTGCCATTTTCCATGGTGCCGGCGCGGGCGATGACATCCTGTACCTACACCGTCCGCACATCGGTACGGATGTCCTCAGGGATGTCATCGTAAATCTCCGAAAGGAGATTTGCGCCCTCGGTGGAGAGGTGCGCTTCGGCACGAAGCTTCTGGGCTTCGAGCTCGAAGTCGGTCATCTTAAGTCGGTCCGCGTGGGCGGACCGGACGGCCAGTACGATATCGAAACCGAAGCACTGATTCTGGCCGTCGGTCACAGCGCGAGGGATACTTTTGAAATGATCAACAATGCTGGCCTCAATATGGAGCAGAAGCCATTTTCAATCGGTGTCAGAATGGAGCATCCGCAGTCACTTATCGACCGCGCTCAGTACGGCGAAGAGGACAGGCTGCCTCCTGCCGACTACAAGGTAAATTATCATGCATCAAACGGCAGAGGCGTATATTCATTCTGCATGTGTCCAGGTGGCGAGGTCGTTGTCTGCTCGAACCGCGAGGGTGAGCTTTGTGTCAACGGCATGAGCAACCGAAAGCGTGACAGTGGCACAGCGAACAGCGGAATCCTCTGCGATTTAAGAACCGAGGACTTTGGCAGTGACGACGTACTTGCGGGTGTAAGATTCCAAGAAAAGTGGGAGCGCATCGCTTTTGAGAACGGTGGCGGAAACTTCAATCCACCGACTGCTCTTATGAAGGACTTCCTTGAAGGAAATGACAAAGCGGCACCTGTAATTAATTCACTTCCAGACTTTGCAGCGGAAGCCATTCGTGAAGCGGTACCGCATTTTGCCCGCAAAATCAAGGGCTACGACATACCGGACGCTGTCATCAAGGCGACTGAAACACGAAGCTCTTCACCTGTAAGAATTCTTCGTGACGACGCCTGCCAGAGCAACATTTCTGGAATTTATCCTGCTGGCGAGGGTGCTGGCTACGCGGGCGGAATCACATCTGCTGCATGCGACGGAATCAAGGCGGCACAGGCAATCATCGCAAGATTTGCACCTGATTCGGAGGTGAAATAGATGCTTCTTACGACACTTTGTTACATCGAGAAGGACGGATGCTATCTCATGATGCTCCGTAATAAGAAGAAGAATGACCCAAGCTCGGGCAAATGGATCGGTGCCGGGGGCAAAATGGAGCCCGGTGAGTCCGCGGATGATTGTGTCCGCCGCGAGGTCCTCGAGGAGACGGGGCTTCGCCTGCGCACTGCCAGCTATCGCGGAGTTGTCCACTTCCATTCGGAAGTGTGGGAATCTGAGGAGATGTATCTGTACACTTCGTCCGACTTTGAGGGAGAGCTTACAAGCGACTGCGATGAGGGCGACCTTAAATGGATTCCTTTTGAAGAAATAATGGAATTAAGCCTCTGGGACGGCGACAGAATCTTTCTGAAGAAGCTTCTTGACGGCGAGAATGATATCGAAATGACTTTGTATTATGATAGCGAGGGCAAGCTCGCAGGCGGAGAATGGTAGAGCGGAGGTAGCTAAATGGGACATTTTTATTTCGTAAGGCATGGCCAGACAGTATGGAATGTAGAAAACAAAATCTGTGGCTGCACTGATTCGCCCCTCACAGACCTTGGACGCGAGCAGGCTGCCGAGACGGCACACGCAATCCTTGACGCCGGCATCAAAGCTGATCAGATTCTGTACTCACCATTAAGCCGAGCAAGGGACACCGCGCTGATAATTTCTGAAATTATAGGCGTACCAGCTTCTTCAGAGCCAAGACTTCTCGAACAGAATTACGGAACCTGGGAAGGCACAGCCCGTGACGGCGAAGCATTCTTTAAGGCAAAGCAGTCTCTCTCCGAAAGACTTGGCGGCGGCGAGTCGATGCTCCAGGTTGCGCAGCGCGTCTACAATCTTATAGATGACGTGAAAGCTGACTTTGAAGCCACTGGACGAGTTTACATCCTGGTTGCACACAACGGCATCTCTCGCGTTGTCGAATCCTACTTCCGTGATATGACTACGGAAGAGTTCGCACGCTTCGGCATAAAGAACTGCGAATGCCGCGAATATACATTTTAGAATAAATAATGTTTTAATATAAATAATAAACTTGCAGTTTCGAATTTGATGAGATTCTGTGGTGTGAGTGATATCTGTGTCTAGTTAATGGAGTTATAGTGGGCGTGAAGCGCGTGCAAATAGTTTTTCTGGACACGCCGGTGGGCGTAAAGTGTGCGCAAACATTTTTTTCTGGACACGCCGGTGGGCGTAAAGTGTGCGCAAACGATTTTTCTGGACACGCCGGTGGGCGTAATGAGGTGACCCCCTAAAAGTAGAGTGTCAAAACTCACTTTTCCTGATTGTAGAATTCCTCAGGGGTCATGTAGTT
>CAKQMV010000005.1 GCA_934255135.1 uncultured Clostridia bacterium
CACAGAAGTTAAGCTCTTTAGCGCTGAAGATACTTGGAGGGCAGCCTCCTGGGAAATTAGGACGTCGCCGGTTTTTCCTTTTTCTAGAAGATTCCATTATGGAATCTTCTTTTTTTATGTTAAGACTTCTGTGATATAATAGCGGCATGTTGACTAAATATCTAACAAAGGCAGATATAGTGTTATTTATTATACTGATGATACTTGGCGGAGTATCCTCAGCATATTTTTCGTTGTCTGGAAATGGCGGACAGACTGTTGTAATTGAGTCTGACAAGAAACCATATGCTACGTATTCTCTTTCGGAGGATAAACGTGTTGTTGTTACATCCAAGAATGGAACTAATACAGTAGTTATAGAAGATGGTAAGGTATACGTAACCGATTCGTCTTGCAAGAATCAGGTTTGCGTGAAGCATACTGCCATATCCAGAAGTGGAGAGTCAATAGTATGTCTTCCCAATAAGCTTGTCGTATCTATTGAAGGAAAGGAAGGTGATGGTCCGGATGTTGTCTCGGGATAGTAAGTCTAAAGATGTGGCCAACCTTGCCTTACTGATATCGCTTGCACTTGTTTTCTCGTATGTTGAAGCGATAATTCCATTTAATCCTGGAATTCCAGGTGTAAAGCTGGGTGTGGCAAATATAGTTACAGTAATAACACTGTATATGTTTGGTAATAGGGATGCTTTTATTGTAAGCGTTATTAGAGTATTGATAGCAGGACTACTGTTTAACGGTGCTTTTGGCGCATGTTATGCGATGGCTGGCGCTGCTGTCAGTTTAACTGGAATGATTTTACTTCGGAAGACAGGTCTATTTAGTCCTGTCGGAGTTAGTATGGCTGGAGGTGTACTCCATAACCTTGGTCAGCTTCTTGTCGCTGCTGCTTTAATTGAGGACATGAAGATATTTTTCTATTTCCCTGTCCTGATGTTCAGCGGAATCATTGCTGGAATAGCAGTTGGAGCAGGATCAGTGCTGATTTTGGCAAGATTAAAGAAAACTGTACTCATTAAATAGTGAGTTTTAGTATAATTAGAGATAAACAAAACATTGGAGGAAATGAATTGAAGAGTTTAATTCTGAATTTGGATAGTAATTCAAATTTAAGGTTATATGAGCAGATATACGAAGCTCTCAAGAAGGATATCGTTTCAGGTAATCTCAGAAAGGGAAGCAAGCTTCCTTCTCTTAGAAAGCTTGCCAAGGAGAACGGAATAAGTATTACAACAATAGAAGCTGCATACAGCCAGCTTCTTGTTGAAGGATATATCGAAAGTAGACCTAAATCTGGTTATTATGTACGAGAGAATATAGGAACTCTTGCAGGAGAGAATCTGAATAATAATACTGAAGAAGGTATAGAGGCATACCTCGGCGAAGAGACAAGTACAACTGCAAGAATGGTACATAATGAGAAGAAGGTTGTGTACGACGAGCAGAGCTTTGATTTTGGCAAGTGGAAGAAGTGTATGAACAAAGTGTTCAACGATCATTCCAAGCTTCTTAGAACTCATGCGGATGTTCAGGGTGAGCCTGCTTTAAGATATGAGATTGCGAAGTATCTTTATCAGAGCAGAGGCGTTAAATGCTCGCCCGATCAGATTGTTATAGGTGCAGGTACACAGCAGCTTATGATTCAGCTTACAAGAATTATGAAGACTGTTGGCGTTCAGAATGCACTCACTGAGACACCGGGATATGGACCTGTAAGAAGTATTTTTAAAGATGAAGGATTCCCTGTAACCGAGGTTCCTGTATCAGATGATGGAATCGTTGTAGAGCAGCTTCCTGATAAGCTAAGAAGCATAGTGTATGTCAGCCCATCGAACCAGTTCCCTAGCGGTGCTGTTATGCCTGCTGCAAGAAGATATGAGCTTATAAACTGGGCAGTTAATAACGGCTGCTACATTCTTGAGGATGATTATGACAGCGAGCTCAGATATTTTGGGAAACCGATACCAGCCATGCAGGGACTCGATAATGCAGGATGTGTTATCTATATGGGGTCGTTCTCAAGTACACTTTTTGCATCAATCAAGATAAGTTATCTTGTGCTCCCAGAAGAGCTTATGAGTGTATTTGAAAGCACAAAGCACCTATATTCACAGACATGCTCGAAGGCAGAGCAGCTATGTCTATCTCTTTACATGGAGGAGGGTTATTATTACGCACATATAAAAAAGCTCAGACGAATCTACGCGTCCAAGCTTAATATAACAATGGATCTGTTTGAGAAGAGCGGCGCAGATATAGTGACTGCTGTTGATTCAAGGTCTGGACTTGCTGTAATGCTCAGAATAAAGAGTGAATACAGCGCAGGTGAAATTTGTGCAATTGCTGAGCAGCTCGGCCTATCAATGAAGCCGGTAGATGATCTGTGCACAGAAGAAGAGAAGGTTGTGTACTTCTACTTCTATATGGTGCCTGAGACACTTCTCAAGATGATCATAAAGATGTTTATACAGAAACTGAAACCTCGCCAGAGAAAACAGTAACTGCACTGTCTGAACCGGATGGAACAACAACGAGCGCATATGAATCGTTGATATCGATACTTTGAGCCTCGTACGAATCTCCGTTTGTATTGCGAACAGTGACGTGGCGCCCAATGCTCAAGCAGTTTCTTGTATAGTATTCGTGCATCGAAGGGAGACTTACAGCATCAGGGCGGAATACACGGGCAAAAGCGTCATGCATTCTGCATGCTATCTCGTCTCGGGAAGCTTTTTTAGCAAGGTTGCCAATGACGTCCCGAAGCTCCGAAGGAAGATCTGCTGGCTTGAGAACATTGATGCCTGCACCGATTACGATCCAGCGGGAACCATCTACATCTAGAAGCTCAGTCAGAATACCAGCGATTTTGCCCGAATCGTTGTAAAGATCGTTAACCCACTTGATACGAAGTGGTGAATCAGAGTATGCCGAGAGCTCCTGGTGAAGGAGAGCAGCGGTAACAGGCGTTACAGAGAGAAGCGATTTTTCATCAAGATTGCTTCTGAAAGCATAAGTCATATAGATGCCAGTACCCGATGGTGAATAGAAACTCCTGGTGAAGCGACCACGGCCTCCGGTCTGCCTGTCTGACACGACTGTCAGAGCACCAGAAGCTGGCGGATCCGACTTGATACGGTTTAGCATGTATGTGTTTGTGGAATCAACGCTGTCGAGAATGATTACATCCTCGCGAGCGGATAAATTCAAATAATCATTAATCATATGATAACCTCCAACAACATTATATGCGGAGGGGAAACAACATGAAAGAGGAAAATAAATGAGAAGAGTAATAGTAACAAATGATGACGGAATCAATGCAGCGGGAATAAGAGAGCTTGTGAAGAGCCTGTCTCATCTCGCTGACGTTTATGTTTTTGCACCTGATACACAGAATAGCGGAAAGAGCCATGCAATTTCGATTCGAGAGAAGATGACTTCAAAGGAAAGAAAGGTTGAGGGAGCTGTATATGCATGCGAGGTCGGTGGAACTCCTGCGGATGCTGTAAAATACGGCCTCGGCTTTATGGATGATAGAGGCATTAAGGTTGATTATGTAATAAGCGGAATCAATATGGGTGGAAACACCGGAAGTGATATCGTTTATTCAGGAACCTGCGGAGGTGCAAGAGAGGGTGTGCTTAACGGAATCAGATCTATCGCGCTTTCTGTTAACTCACACGATGCTACAGAGTTTGACTACATTTGCTCAATGCTTGGTGATCTGATGGAGCTATCACTCGAACTTCCTGCGACAACCTTCCTTAATGTGAATGCACCGGATAAGCCAATGTGGAAGGTTAAAGGCGTTAGAATTGTGCCTGCAGCTGAGCATAACTTCGGAAAGCGTTTTGTAATTAAGCCTAACGAGGAGGGCATTAATTCATATGTGGTTGATCGTGTTGAATACAATCACCACGTTGACAATGATTATGTGAAGCTGAATAAGAATTTCGCAACAATCACTCCTGTTGCAACTAAGCTGACTGATGAATCTGCACTGACAACGCTTAACAGAATGGATTTTGGCGGTGCAATGTGTGTCATGATCGATCTTCAGGAGAAACTCGTGCCTGCAATGAGAAAGCCTGAACGCCTCGAGAAGAATGCCGAAAAGCTTCTCAGGTCACTTAACAGACTTGATGTGCCAATTGTCATCACAGAGCAGTACTCAAAGGGCCTCGGCAGAACACTTCCTTCGCTCACAGCAGCAGCTGGCGGAAAAGCGGCATATATCGACAAGGTGGAATTCGATGCTTTTGGCCAAAAGGACTTTGAGGAGCTCATGAAGAAGGCTTCCGGCAAGCACGTGATTTTGTGCGGCGCGGAGTCTCATATCTGCGTTCTTCTTACTGCTAGAAGCTTTATTGAGAGAGGCTTCGAGGTGCATGTGGCATATGATTGCTGCGGTTCAAGAACAAAGGGACTGCATGAAGGTGCTATGAAGCAGCTTGCAGAAATGGGCGCACACGTCGCTTCATGGGAGACTATCGTGTACGATATGCTTGGAAGCTCAAGACATCCTGCTTTTAGAACAATTTCTGCTATTGTCAAAGAAGATTAGTTATGATAAATTAATAGGGTGTGTTTAAAAATGAACAATTGGAACATATAAAGGGTTCTAAATAAAATTTTAAAGGAGAGAAAATGAAAAACAACAAAAGATGGGTTGTCCTTACAGTTGCTACAATTTCGCTTCTGTTCCTCGGACTTATTTACGCTTGGTCAATTTTCAAGACACCAATCGGTGAGATGTTCCCAACATGGACTGTTTCACAGCTTTCAATGACATTCACTATTTCAATGTCACTGTTCTGCATTGGTGGTTTTGTCGGTGGTATCACAGGAAAGATTTTCAGCTTGAGAACTAAGTTCTTTATCTCAGCTGCACTTCTGTTCATTGCGTTCTTCGGAACTTCAATGCTTGATACAGCGAATCCGGCAGGAAGCCTTGTTAAGCTATATGTATTCTACGGAGTATTCGGTGGAGGCGGCGTAGGTTTCGCTTACAATGCAATTATCGGTGCTGTTACTAAGTGGTTCCCTGAGTGCGTTGGTCTTGCTTCAGGAATCATGCTTATGGGATTCGGTTTTGGATCACTTATCCTCGGTGGTGTTGCAAGTTCAATGATGAGCTCAAGCCTCGGAGTACCTGGAACTCTTAAGGTTCTTGCAATCGCAATCGCAGTTGCTATGGTAATCTCAGCAATGATCGTAGTTGCTCCTAAGGAGGGTGAGGTTGCTGCTGATAACAAGCAGGCTGACAACTCTGCTGCACCGGTTAAGGAGCAGAAGAGCTACTCAACTGGAGAAATGCTTAAGTCACCTACATTCTGGATGTTCGAGATCTGGAACGTATCACTTTCAGCTGCAGGTCTTCTCGTAATCAACAGTGCTGCAAACATTTCTGTAGCTTACGGTGGAGCTGTAATTCTTGGAATGATCATCTCAGTATTTAACGGACTTGGAAGAATCGTTAACGGAACAAATATTGACAAGAAGGGTCCAAGCACTGCAATTCTTATTTGCACACTCTTCTTTGCAATCGCAGGTGTACTTCTTGTAACAGGTGACAAGATGACATCACTTCCACTTGTAATTGCAGGTCTTATCTTCATTGGTCTTGGATACGGTGGTTGCCCTTCACTTACATCAGCTTTCATCAGCAAGATGTTCGGTCCAGCCAACTTCCCAACTAACTTTGCTACAGCAAACTTCTCACTGATGGTTGCTGCAACAATTGGACCTACAATTTCAGCTAAGCTTCTTGAGGCTTCAGCAGGTGCATACACAACTAACTTCTATGCAATCTGCGGATTTGCAGTATTCTCACTTTGTCTGTGGATATTCCTTGCAAAGGCAATCAAGAAGAGCGGAAACTAACATAATAGATAAACATGAAATAAAATCCGGAGGCTTGTGCCTTCGGATTTTTTAATATGACATGTTTAGAAGTTAATCCTCTGACGGTTTGTAGAAGTTACGGATACGGTCCCTGATGTCATTAAATCTCTTCTGTGGTACAGGAATCTCTTCGCCGTCGAGCATGGTGATTACGTAGCGCTCAATGGATGATACATAGTTCGGATTTATAACGTAGCCGCGATGGACCTGAATGAACTGATCTCCAAGCATCTTATGTATTGCTGAAATACCAGTCTTGGCAAGAATTTCACCATTTACAGTTGCAATGATTGAATCTTTAGAAAATGCGGCCACATACATGATTTCAGAATGCATGAGATTGTGTACAGAGCCATTCTCACCGGCAACGATTACTCTGTGGCATTCAGAGAGCTGCTTGAGCTGATGCTCCATATACGCCTGCGCCATCTTGCCCATCGTATTAGGGAAGAGTTCTCCTTCTGTCAGGCGGAGCTCACCTACAGGATTAGAAACATGAATATGATGAACCTTCATACCCTCACGTGTATTCTCCCATACAAATGTGCAGCGCTGCCTGTTCTGGAGAAAGAAATCTGCACTCTTGTCTGTTGTAGTAAGATAGTTACCTGTGACTACGCAACACCTTGAACCTGTGCTTATTGCATGGAATTCAGCTTGAAGAAGAACACAAGGTGGAATCTCTTCAAGGGCATTAGCAAGATCAGCTTTCGCCGCATCAATTCCCACAATAAACTCATCCTTCTGTGCGCCAATCCACATTATATCCTCTGCAAAATAATCCATATGATAATTCGGGTCCTTCTGCCAGAAGCGTCGCAAAATTTCACTTGTTAGTCTGATGGCCTCTTTCTCAATTATCTTCATAGTCAGCTCCTGCTGTCTGCACATCTTTGTTGTTGTTTTATAATATACTCAAATAAAGCTTGTGTGTCAAATACCAAAATGAGTCAAAATCGAGATTTTGTTCCATTATACCGTCGTTCGTTCCAATAAATTGAATCGCAAGAAAAGCAGGTGTTATAATTTCTCAACTAAATAAATGTTTATGCATTTTGAGATTAAACAGCTTAGAGATGAGTCCGAAGGATTATGTAAGGAAAGGAGAGGTAGGTATGAGTATTATGAAGAAAAGTATGGCGCTGATTCTATCAGTAACGTTGGTTGTAACGATGATGCCAGCCAGCGTAGCATACGTCTTCGCTGCTGATAACACCACTTCCGGCAAGTCTGCAGGTGGCGACGCCTTTGCAGCAATCGGAATTGATACAAGCGTTGCTCCTGATGGATATGATGCAGACAGCATCGATAATCCGTATGGAAGAGCTACGGTTAAGGTCAATACCGTGTCGGAACTGTATACGGTGAAACTTAGCAGAGATGTAAGCAATATCAACTCTGGTTCAATTAAAGGAGCTGATGCTGCTGACGCTAGCGCCGAAGGAAAGATTTCTACGAAAGACGGGAAAGCTAATGCCAGTTTAGGCACGACTCTTTACGGTGACGGCAGCGGATTGAAATCAATAACAGCTGCTCTTGGAAAGAAATCACCTGGCACAGTATCAAATGGCAACGTTACCGCAACTGGAAACTACACAGAACTTAATACTGGCGATCATAAAGAAGGCGGAAAATACAGTCATATGCATTATCTGACAGGCCTTGCCGATGCTTCTTCTGATCAGGGTGTTATGTCTGATGTCGCTTCTGGAAACTTCGATAAGAACACTGAAGGCAAATCTGCTCAGATTGCCATGGTATATACTAAGAGATACTCGTCTAAGGGTGGATTATATCTGAAGTTCGGTGATGCGAAGGGAATAGACACTAAGGCGTATGGCGATTCAATAGAGCTGCTATCACAGTCTAAGAAGCTTGGCAACCCTGATCTGAAGCTTGAGAATGAAAACGGAACAGCATCGGACAAGAAGGCTGAGAATTTTGCAGAGAATCCTTATCAGCTAAAGAATTACCTTCAGGTTGCGACAGGTGACTGGAATGGCGATGGAGTGGATGAGGTTGCCGTGTATATTCCTGAAGAGAATAATTCAAGAATTGCAGTTTATGCACTGCAGAGGACTGAGGGGGGGGCTTATAAGAAAGCTTCTAACTGGTCACTTGCATGGACATATTACCTCAAGGAAGACAATGTTGTTTCCAATATGATTTCCATGACGAGCGGAGATGTGGACAGAGACGGTATCGATGACCTGTCATGCACATGGGGATACTATTACGGACCAACACAGAACAAGGGCTCTAAGGCTGTTGTTATGTTCGGTGGAAAGGACAAGAATATCCTCAAGCGTTCACAGCAGTTCGATATTAGCTTCGGTTCAAGTAATATTGTCAGAGGCTCATTTATATTCGGCGATATCGGAACTGGAGAAGACTCTCTTATTCTCTGTGGACAGGCTGATTCTGACCTGAAAGCAGGAAATACATACACAAGGTATGTTGCTATGTATGTATGGGATGGAAAGAAATTCTCTGCAAATATGGAGAAGAACTTCAATTTGTTCGAGAGGGATAAGGACGGGAACCTTGTTAACAGCAAAATGAGCGGCCATGGAGAAAAAGGATCGGAAGTATTCTACTCATTGCCACTCTGTCCTGCAAACACAGCAATAATTAATAAGGGAATCAAGGACGAAGGTGGAAATAAACTCTATTTCGACTCACTTGTTTTCTCATATACAAAGAATGGTATTGAGCTTGAAGAGACTTGGGATATGGCCAGCTTCATGCCAGGCAAAGACAAAACAGAATACGTAGAGTATGATGGTACTGCCGGCGACATGACAGGCCAGACCGGAGCGGGCGCACTTATGACAGTTACTCAGACACTATCTAGTAATAGTGATGAGGACGCAAAGTATACAGAAACAGGCAATGTTCAGGTACCTGTATATAAAAAGGAATCATATTACAAGAACTGGTTCTACAAGCTAATCAGGAAGAAGTCCTATAGAATGGTATTTAAGGGATATGAGACCAAGGAAGGCACTACTGAGATAAATCAGAAGTACTATAAGAATACCTGGGGTACAACCAAGATGGTCATTGCCTGTCCGTCTGAGAGCTATTCCAATGTAGAGAATGTTAACAGTTCATTCTCACTATGTCTTGCAAACACTGATAATGATTCAAGTTACATGAACTATGCCGGAAAGCATTATTTTCGTTATACAGATCCGAAGGTTCTGGCCGTTCTGGCTTCACCTCCTTACTTCAAGGATCTGCTCGACAGAGATGACCTCTCTGGAAACTACGCAGAATCAACTACAAGCTATGCAAGCACTACAGGTTCTGAAAGTGGATCTACTGGCGGAACAACTATTACCGTTGGATCTTATGTATCGTTCGAGCAAGAAATCTCAGTGTTCGGCGTTAAGATTGGCCAGACGGAAGCTGAGGCGGTTGTGACACATGGTTTCACCTGGGAAACAGAGAAGACTTCAAGCCTTGAACAGACTGTTGCATATAGCGCAACATCAGGTGAAGACAAGGTTGCACTGTATTCCATCCCCATGGAAATCTATCAGTACGAATCATATATACCTGATGAAAATGGAAAATATGAGAAGGTGATAACAGAGGTTAACCTGCCTCACGAGGCGTGCATCAAGCTGCTTGACCTAAGTGAATACGAGACCATTGCAGAGGATTACAGTATCCTGCCAACTATTGCGGAAAGCGTTCTTCGTCATGAAATCGGAGATCCATCAAGCTATCCATCAAGCACAGCAGGTTACAACGTAATCGCTCAGTACAATGGAACACCTGCATCGGTAGGATTCACATCTAAGGGTGGAGGAGATACTATCACTCAGGAAATCGCAATGTCTAAGAGCAACAGCAACAGTTACTCTTATGTAGGCAATGTGGAAGCGAAAGCTGGTGCCGGCGCCGGAGGTGTGACGGTGGGTGTAATTGCGGGATTTGAAGGAACAGGCGGAACTGTTCACATTTCAACCGAAGGAAGCTCATTCTCCGGTGAACTTCAGGCAATGCCTGCAGAAGCTAAACCATACGGATACAACATGAACTGGAAAATCTTCTGCTACAAGTATAAGAGTGCAAAGATGGAATTCCCTGTTGTAAGCTATCTTGTAACAGACGTGCAGCAGCCTGCATCACTTCCGGAAGATTTTGATCAGGATGTGGCAGAAACAACAGACGATTCTGTAACTCTTACATGGAGCTACGATAAGTATGTATCAGGATTCCAGATCTACAGGTACTATGAATTCCCTGATGGAAACGGAAGCTACAGACTTGAGTACGTACCTTTCTCAAAGGGCGTTAAGAAGGGCGATAAGTATGAGTTCTCATACACAGACAAGGGCCTGAGTCCATACACGGAGTACAAGTATCAGATTCAGACAGAATCTACATATAATCCTAAGGTAAGTATTTACAGCGAACCTATTTCGTGCAGAACAAAGACTAAGGTCGGATATCCTAAGATGACAGTTGAAGGACTTGTCGGAGAGGGTAAGGATGCAGGAAAGCTGGCAATCTATCCGGATGCTGAAGGAAAGGCAATTGTTAATGTTGCTGATGAGAAGCAATATAAAAGCCTTTCATATCAGTGGCAGAAGCTGAGCAATGGTGAGTGGAAGAATCTTCCTGCTTATAAGACGAAAGAGCTTACAATAGCTAATGCGTCAGCGGCAGATAAGGGAACTTATAGATGTAGAGTAAACGCAATTTACTTTGACACAACTGCACAGAAGGAGTTTTCAATTTCGGCATACACACCTAGCCTGGAAACTGTATATACAAAGAGAACGCCAGAGGCGGTAATGACTGTAAAGGCTGAGCAATATGGAAATAACAAGGATATAAATGGAATCCATGCGGAGATTACTCTCCACTCAGCAAACCATAACAACACTACAGCCCCTAAGGGCAATGTGACATTTACTGTTGAAGGAAAGGATTATGAAAACACAAAGGTAGAAGTACTAACACCAAGTACAAGTACTAAGTCTTTCGACATGGGCAACGGCAAGACTGAAAATAAGTACTATTCAAATGCAATTCTAGATCTAGAGGGGCTTGCGGATGGTACGTATACTGTTAAGTACTATTACAGTGGAGATAGCGTATTCAAGGATAAAACTCAGGAAATTGGACAGATCGTTGCTATCGGAAGTGCTACTGGTTACGTACTTAATATGAAGAATGCCGGCGACCAGACAGTAACCAAATACACATATGGCGATACAATTAATCCAACACTGTACACTGTAAAGGCCGGAACATCCGATACAGAAGAAGTGAAGGGTGCTGTAACTTATAAGTACAAGACATCGAAAAATTCGGAACTTAAGGATTTCAAGTCGGATGCTAAGCTCGATGCAGGAAAGTATACTATGTATGCATATATTGCGGGCAAAACTGAAGCAGTCGCATCAGCAGCATTCTCCGTAGAAAAGAAGATATTGACTGTATCGGCAGTTGCTAAAGATAATGTTTCTGATGTAACGCAGACACCTCCAGAACTTAAGACTGATATAGAGGGTGTTACAGCAGATGATCTTGGTGTTGAGTACAAGGCATACAACTCTGCCGGAAATGAGACAAAGCTAAGCAATGACGATCCTGGAAATTACACAATAATTCCATGCTTCAAGGCAAATGCTTCGGCAGCAAATGAAGCAGCGCGTGCTAATTATGAAATTCATTTCGAAAGCGCCGTTTACACAGTTATCGGTCAGATTTACAAGCTTAGTGTTACTGCGATGCAGTACACAGATAAGGATGTATCCAAGAATGTAGGAACTGCAGCTATCAGTGAAAGTGGACTTACAACTGGAAACTACACAAAGGGTACTACTGTACAGCTCTATGCTTCGCCTGACGAAGGATATGAGGTAAAGAAGTGGGTAGTATCTGCTAAGGGATTCGATGATGAGACATATACTGCAGAGGATCTTAAGGCAAAAGGACAGAATCCTAGCAGGCTCAATCTGAGCATGAAACCTGGAGAAACTAACGTAAGTGTATTCTTCAGGGTAAAGGGAACTCACCTCAACATCATAAAGAACGAGGGAGGAGACGTTACATGTACGTCAGATAACAACTTCGAGTCTGGAGCAAATGTAAGACGTGGTGCAGAATTCACATTCAAGGCAACACCGAAGACTGGATACTCCTTCGATCAGTGGATTATAAGTGAGACAGGATTTAATGCAGTCTATAAGAAGGGAACTGCTGCGGAAGATGGCACTAACACAATCGATGTTCAGGTAAGAACTAACGACATCGGTCTTAAGGCAGTATTCGTAAGAGACAGCTACAAGGTTGAACTCGATGGCAATGTGACAGCTTACTACTATAAGGAAAATAGTGACAGTACCGCAGAGAGAGAAAAGATCTACATCACAAGTGGCAAATCTGTAAAGGGTGATACTGAGATTACAGTAACTCCTAAGACAGGTTATGTAGCTGCAGAGGGTGCATCCATAACCATTAATGGAAAAGCAACAGATCAGAAAGCTTCTCACAAATTCAAACTGACGGAGAACACCACTATCGGTCTTGAGACTGTAAGAGAAAGCTATAAGGTTAAAGCGTCTGTTAAGGATGATGCCACTGGAACGGTTGTTATCACTGCAGACGGAAAAGACATTGAGTCAGACAGCGATGTTGAGGGCGGTAATAAGGTTGTCTTCAAGGCAATTGCTGAAAGAGGATATGTATTTGATCACTGGGTAATCGACGAAGATTCTAGTATGACCAAGGATGAATACATCATCGACGAACTCGGAAAGCCGGTAGCTGTTACTGCAGTATTTAAGGAAAACAGCAAGCATACCATGACGGGAACTGTTTCACCAGCAAGTCGTGGAACTATGACGTATACTCTCTATGACATTTATGGCAATGCAGTAGAAGAGAATAAGGAATACTCCGCAGCAATTGAAATGTACAAGGGTGAGTCCATAGACATTTCGGTTAAGCCAGCAGGAGGAAGCATGGTAGAGCAATGGGTTCTTAAAGATGGCAAGGAGAAGAAGACTGTTTCATCATCTAAGACATATCCTGGCGGCAGAATTACCATGAACGAGAGTGATATAGCTATCGAGGCAGTAATGGTTTCAAGCACATCATATGATCTGTACTTTAATGCTGCAGATGCAAATGATGGCTCTGTGACTGCTACTTCAGATGGCAAAGCACTCAAGACTGGTGATGCAGTAGATGGAGGATCAGATGTTGTATTCACAGCAGAGCCTGCTGACGGCAAGATGGTTGATTACTGGACTGTTACAAAAGGCAAAGCGAGTGTTGCACCAACAGAGGAGAATACAGTAAAGGTAAAGGATGATGACGGAGATATTCTTGTAAATCCTGTATTTCGCATCAGCGAGTACAAAGGTGTTAATACTGTAAGAGTATACTTCAAGGATATCGAACAGAAGACAATAAGCATTAAGGGAAATAATGCTACAGCTGACTTCACATACGTGACTCCAATAAGGAAGGACGACTCAACTAAACCAAGCGGAACACCAGTAAAAGCGAGAACAGGCGGAACTGTTAAGCTGATTTTGGCCGCAAAAGAAAACTGTGCAACTTCACTTGATGAGGTGAAGGCAGCATTCGCCGGATGCAGCGAAAAAATCAACGCAGAGTACAAGGATGGAAAGTACGCAATCGTCCTTAAGAAGATCACAGGTGACAAATCTGTCGATGCTGACCGCTTCATAGACAAGCTCGTACAGGTAAAGACGTCGGGCAAGAACTACACTGCAGGCGAGGTCAAGGCTAGCAAGAACGCTGACGGCGCAGCAGCGGATCAGGTAAGAAGCGGAAGCGACGTCGAAGTTAAGCTGACACCTAAGAGTGGATACCAGGCGGACGAGACAAAGCTTCAGGCGTGGATTACAGATGTCAAAACTAAGGGTGTTTGCACAGAACTAAAGGCACCTAAGGCTGCAGATGGTTCAGTCACTGCCAAAATCAAGGGCATCAGGGCCGATGTGGAAATCCCGGATGAAGTGTTCGTACAGGTTCCGTCCGGAGGTGGTGGCTCTGGTGGCGGTGGAGCTGGCGGAGGATCAGCAACTCCTGATGAGAAGCCAACCGAAGATAAGCGAATTACTGTAGAGGATACTTTTGACAGTGAGGGTAAGAATATAACTGAGCTTAGTGTTAAGGTTGAGGCTACAAAGAGCGATGATGGCATGGCTATCGAGCTTGAACTCGGCGATGAGCTGAAGAAGGCTGTAATAGAAAAGGCAGTCGAAAAGAAGGCTGACAATATCGTCATCAGAAATGATAAGCTGAGCGACGAGCTCGAAAAGGCTTCAGATGCCGCTAATGTTAAACTCGATGCTGATTTTGTAAATGAGATTATAAACAAGACTGATTCAACATTAACTGTTGATACACCAGTCGGCAGCGTGAGATTTGATAGAAAGGCACTTAAGGCAGTGCAGAATCAGATTGGTGATGCTAAAATTCTGAAGATTCATCTTAAGATTGAAAGCAATGATGATTACAGTCACATCGTTGGTGAGAATGCACTGGTAGTTTCAGTAAGTATGCTTGCTGACTCTGGCAGAATCACTGATTTTGGCGACGGCAAGGTAAGAATCAAGCTGGAAATTCCTAAGGCTTTAGCTAACAAGAATCTGATTGCGGTATTCATCGGAGAGAACAATTCTCTTGAGAGATTCGAAGGAGACATTGTTGAAAGCAAGTACTACTGCTTCGATGTAAATCACTTCTCAGTTTACGCTCTTGCAGATAGGGAGACTGTGGATAATTATGAAAATTCACAGGACGATAGTTCAGACGTTAACAAGGCAAAGGTAAAGCTTACTGCTAAATCTCTCAAGAAGAAGGTTAAGCTTTCATGGAAGCTGACTGGTACAAAGGTGGATTCATACGAAATTTACCGTGCTAAGGTTAAGAAGGGTAAATATGTAAAGGTTCGTACAGTCAAGAAGTCTGGTGCAACTGGTTACACATACCTAAAGAAGCTTAAGAAGGGCAAGACTTACTTCTATAAGGTTAGAGGCGTAAAGACCATTGATGGACAGAAGTACTATACTAAGTGGTCTAATATCGCAAAAGCAAAGAACAAGTAGCTATAATTAGCAGGACTAAATTACAAGGAGCGATGGAAATCATCGCTCCTTCCTTTGTATATGTAATAAATATTCATGGAAATGAATGGTTTTAAAATAAGGACAAAATGAAAATGCCTAAAAGCAAATAAAATCTAGGAAACGCGGGAATGAGTGTAAAGGTAAATGACAGATGAAGCCCGTAACGACGGGATTTTGGCAATATGCATATAACGAAAAAACTTTGAAAAAAGTTTTCTAAAAAGCTTGCATAGAGCATATACGTTATGTATAATAATAGAGCTTGTTTAATGCGATGAAGTGGAAGGTTACCGCGCTATCGGATAACTCCCACCGAGAATTGTCCTTACTAGATAAGGGCGAAGGGTTCGCGTCTTTTCTCTGCGTTACCACACAGGAAACGCACGGGCGAGTGTGAAAGACGAAATCCCGTAAAACAGGGGTTTTGCCCGAATCGCAGCCGAAAAGAGGATTTCTCGTGAATCCTGTACAAGCAATAGCGACAATTTGTACAAACAATAAGGAGGATCTACTAATGAGTGAACTACAGAAGATTAGAATCAGACTGAAGGCTTATGACCATGCTCTTCTTGATAAGGCAGCTGCAAAGATTGTTGAGACTGCTAAGAAGACTGGCGCTGAGGTTTCAGGTCCAATTCCTCTTCCAACAGAGAAGGAAGTTGTGACTATCATCAGAGCCGTACATAAGTACAAGGACAGCAGAGAACAGTTCGAGCAGAGAACTCACAAGAGACTGATCGACATCACAAGCGCAACTACTAAGACAACTGATGCGCTTACTAAGCTGGACTTACCTGCAGGTATTGATATCGAAATTAAGCTCTAAGCTAGATTAGAAAGATCGCACGAGAGGGGATAGAGCACCAAACCGGAGCGATCCGCTGTAAGAAAGTAGGAGGAAAAATATGAAAACACTGCTCGGAAAGAAAATCGGAATGACTCAGATTTTCGCAGAGGACGGTACTGTAATCCCAGTTACTGTCGTTGAGGCAGGTCCTGAGACTGTTCTTCAGGTTAAGACAGTTGAGACAGACGGCTACAACGCAGTACAGGTTGGTTACGAAGACCAGAAGGCTCACAGAGTTAACAAGCCAATGACTGGACACTTTGAGAAGGCAGGCGTAACACCTAAGAAGTACGTTGCTGAGTTCAGATTTGAGGATGGCGAGACTTATGAGGTTGGACAGGTTATCACAGCTGCTGATTTCGAAGAGGGAATCAAGGTTGATGTAACTGGAACTTCAAAGGGTAAGGGAACTCAGGGTAACATCAAGAGACATGGACACCACAGAGGACCTATGACTCACGGTTCAAAGCACAAGAGACTTGCCGGTGCACTTGCTGCCGGAACATACCCATCAAGAGTATTCAAGGGCAACAAGGCTCCTGGAAGAATGGGTAGAGACACTGTAACAGTACAGAACGTTGTGCTCGTAAAGGTTATTGCTGAGAGAAACATCATGATGATCAAGGGTGCGCTTCCTGGAAAGAAGGGTGGACTTGTTAAGATCAGAGCTGCTGTTAAGAGCAACTAATCAAAGCAGAAAGGAGGAAAAGTAAATGGCAAACATTACAATGCTAAACATGGCTGGCGAGGCTGTAGGTACAATCGAACTTAACGATGCTATCTTCGGAATCGAGCCAAATGAATACGCTGTACAGACTGTAGTAAAGAACATTCTTGCTAACAGAAGACAGGGAACTCAATCTGCTTTAGACAGAGGTGAGGTTAGAGGAGGCGGACGTAAGCCTTTCAGACAGAAGGGAACAGGTCGCCACAGACAGGGTTCAACAACTGACCCATCACAGATCGGTGGAGGTGTCGTTTTCGCACCAAAGCCAAGAAGCTACAGATATTCAATTCCTAAGAAGCTGAGAAGACTTGCACTTAAGTCAGTTCTTTCAGCTAAGGTTGCTGACAACGAGCTCGTAGTAATCGATGAGCTTAAGTTCGAGGCTCCTAAGACTAAGGAAATGATTAAGGTCCTTGAGAACATCAAGGCTGAGAAGAAGGCGCTTATCGTTATGGATGAGAAGGACAACAACGTTGTTAAGTCAGCTTCAAACATCCCTGGCGTAAGAACAGCTCTTGTAAACACAATTAATGTATATGACATTATGAACCACTATACACTTGTTCTTACAAAGGCTGCTGCTGAGAAGATTCAGGAGGTATATGCATAATGAAGACAGGTTACGACGTAATTATCAGACCTATCATCACTGAGAACAGTATGGATATGGCTTCTGACAAGAAATATGTGTTCAAGGTTGCTAAGGAGTCAAACAAGACTGAGATCAGAAAGGCTGTAGAGGAAATCTTCGGCGTTGAGGTAGCAAAGGTTAACACAGTAAACGTAAACGGTAAGACTAAGAGAATGGGAAGAACAGTTGGTAAGACTGCTTCTTACAAGAAGGCAATCGTTACTCTTACTGAGAACAGTAAAGAGATCGAGATCTTCCAGAATCTATAAGACAGGAGGAAGTAAGAAATGGGAATTAAGAAGTATAAACCAATTACTCCGGGTCTTAGAGGAATGTCAGTTTCCACTTTCGAGGAAATCACAACTAAGACTCCTGAGAAGTCTCTTACAGTAACTCTCAAGAAGAATTCAGGAAGAAACGTAAGAGGTAAGATCACAGTAAGACACAGAGGTGGCGGATACAGACCTAAGTACAGAATCATTGATTTCAAGAGAAACAAGGATGGTATCCCAGCAACTGTTAAGACTATCGAGTACGATCCAAACAGAACAGCTAACATCGCACTGCTTAGCTACGCTGACGGAGAGAAGAGATACATCATCGCTCCTAAGGGACTTCAGGTTGGAAACGTTGTAGTTTCAGGACCTGACGCAGATATCAAGCCAGGAAATGCACTTCCAATTGCTAACATTCCACTTGGTACAATCATTCACAACATCGAGCTCAAGCCTGGTAAGGGTGGCCAGCTTGCAAGATCTGCAGGTAACGGTGCTCAGCTCATGGCTAAGGAAGGTCAGTACGCACAGGTTAGACTCCCTTCCGGCGAGGTAAGAATGGTAAGAATCGAGTGCAGAGCTACTATCGGAGAGGTTGGTAACTCAGATCACGCTAACATCTCAATCGGTAAGGCTGGTAGAAAGAGACACATGGGCTGGAGACCTACAGTAAGAGGTTCTGTAATGAACCCTAACGATCACCCACACGGAGGTGGAGAAGGTAGAGCTCCTATCGGTCGTAAGGGACCAGTTACTCCTTGGGGTAAGCCTGCTCTTGGATACAAGACACGTAAGAAGAACAAGGATTCTAACAAGTACATTGTTAGAAGAAGAAATAGCAAGTAGGGAAGGAGCATATAATGGGAAGATCGCTTAAGAAGGGCCCATTCGTAAACCAGAAACTCCTCAAGAGAATTGAAGAGATGAATGCGGCTAACGAAAAGAACGTTATCAAGACATGGTCAAGACCATCAACAATTTTCCCTCAGATGATCGGTCACACAATTGCTGTTCATGATGGAAGAAAGCATGTGCCTGTATACATTACTGAGGATATGGTAGGACACAGACTTGGAGAGTTTGCTCCAACTAGAACTTATAAGGGTCACGTTGCTGACGGTAAGAGAAAGTAGTAACAGAAAGGAGAGTTGACAATTATGGAAGCAAAAGCAATTGCTAAATACGTAAGAATGTCTTCAAGTAAGCTCAAGCCTGTTGCTGATCTCGTAAGAGGTAAGGACCTGAACGAAGCACTAACAATTCTCAAGTTCATGCCTGGTAAGGGTGCTGAGCTTGTAGAGAAAGTTGTAAAGTCAGCTGCTGCAAACGCAGAGAACAATCACGATATGAACCCAGATAACCTCTACGTTGCTGAGGTTTATGCTAACCAGGGACCAACAATGAAGAGATTCAGACCTGGAGCACAGGGCAGAGCCGGAATGATTCTTAAGAGAACAAGCCACATCGGCGTTACTCTTAGAGAGAAGGCAGTAACAGTAGAAGGAGGTTCACCAGATGGGTCAGAAGGTTAATCCACATGGACTGAGAGTCGGAGTTAACAAAGAGTGGAGCTCCAAGTGGTATGCAGACAAGAATACATTTGCAGATTACCTCTCAGAGGATAATAAGGTAAGAACATTTGTAAAGAAGAAGCTTTACAACGCAGGCGTATCAAAGGTTGTTATTGAGAGACCTGCTGCTGATAAGATCAAGGTTATCGTACTTGTTGCAAGACCTGGAATGGTAATCGGAAGATCAGGAGAGGGAATCGAGGAGTTCAAGAAGTCACTCGCTAAGATGACTGGCAAGAACGTTGAGGTTTCTATCGAGGAAGTAAGAAGAGCTGAGCTTGACGCACAGCTTACTGCAGAGAGCGTTGCACAGGCACTCGAGAGAAGAACTTCTTTCAGAAGAGCTATGAAGCAGGCTATCGGCAGAACTATGAAGGCTAACGCTAAGGGTATCAAGATTCTTTGCTCAGGAAGACTCGGTGGTGCTGAAATCGCTAGAAGCGAGAAGTACGCAGAGGGTAACGTTCCACTACACACACTCAGAGCTGATATCGATTATGGATTTGCTGAGGCAGATACTACATACGGTAAGATCGGTGTTAAGGTATGGATCAACCACGGAGAGATCCTTGACAAGGGCCTAAAGGAAATCGTTCCTGAATTCAAGGCTGAGAGAAGAGACAAGAAGTCCAGAAGAAATGACAAGAGGGACAGAAAGAGATCTTCATACGAAGGAAGAAACAGAAGACCTGATGGTCGTGATGCTAAGCCTGAGGTAAAGCCTGCTACTACAAGAGTTAGAAAGGCACCTAAGGTTGAGGCACCTGTAGTTGAGGCTCCAGCAGTTGAGGCTGAAGAGACTACAGAAGCATAAGAATTGAAGAAAGGAGATACTTGCCATGTTAATGCCAAAGCGCGTTAAACGTAGAAGAGTCCACAGAGGCAGAATGAAGGGTATTGCAACTAAGGGTAATACCGTTACATATGGAACTTATGGTCTTATGGCAGAGGACCGTGGTTGGATCGATTCTAAGCAGATCGAGGCAGCCAGAATTGCCATGACAAGATCCATCAAGAGAGGCGGAAAAGTATATATCAAGATTTTCCCAAGCAAGCCAATTACAAAGAAGCCTGCAGGAGTACGTATGGGATCCGGAAAGGGTTCACCGGAGTACTGGGTAGCAGTTGTAAAGCCAGGTAGAGTTATGTTCGAGATCGAAGGTGTATCTGAGGAGGCAGCAAGAGAGGCGCTTAGACTTGCGTCATACAAGCTCCCAATCAAGTGCAAGTTCGTTATCAAAGGACAGGAGCATGGAGGTAACGAATAATGGATCTGAATAAGATTAGAAAGATGACAGATCAGGAAAGAGTTGCTGAGCTTAATAGAATGAAGCAGGAGCTCTTTAACCTGAGATTCCAGCACGTTACTGGTCAGCTCGAGAACCCAGTAAAGATGCGTGAGGTTAAGAGAGATATCGCTAGAGTAAAGACTATCATCAGAGAGAGCGAAAACAACTAATACGAAAGGAGGATGAAATAGATGGAAAGAAATAGAAGAAAGACAAGAATTGGAATCGTTTCAAGCGATAAGATGGATAAGACAATTGTTGTTGCTACAGAAGAAATCATTAGACATTCTCTTTACGGAAAGGGTGTTAAGAGAACTAAGAAGTTCAAGGCGCACGATGAGGAGAACATCTGTGGTATCGGCGATAAGGTACTGATTATGGAGACTAAGCCAATCTCAAAGGATAAGAGATGGAGACTAGTCGAGATTATTGAGAAGGCTAAGTAAGGAGGCAACATAGAATGATCCAGACAGAAACAAGATTAAGAGTTGCCGACAACTCAGGAGCTAAGGAACTGCTCTGCATCAGAATCCTTGGCGGTACAGGCAGAAGATATGCTAACATCGGTGATATAATCGTTTGCTCAGTAAAGGATGCAACACCTGGTGGTACTGTTAAGAAGGGTGACGTTGTCAAGGCAGTTGTAGTAAGAAGTAAGCGCGGCACAAGAAGACCAGACGGAAGCTATGTGAAGTTTGATCAGAACGCTGCAGTTATCATTAAGGACAGAAACGACAAGAACCCAGTAGGTACACGTATCTTTGGACCTGTTGCTAGAGAGCTTAGAGATAACGGCTTCATGAAAATCGTGTCACTGGCACCGGAAGTATTATAAGGAGGCCTATAGATGCAGATTAAGAAGAATGATACAGTAGTAGTTATTGCAGGAAAGGATAAGGGTAAGACCGGAACTGTCCTCAAGGCTATTCCTAAGAAGAACAAGGTTGTTGTTGAGGGTGTAAACGTGCAGACTAAGCATGCTAAGGCATCAAGAACATCAGCTTCAGAGATCAAGCACATCGAGGGACCTATTGATGCTTCAAACGTAATGTTTTACGATAAGAAGGCTAAGCAGGCAACAAGACTTGGTGTTGAAATCAAAGATGGTAAGAAGGTAAGAGTCTCAAAGAAGACTGGTGCCATTGTAGACTAGGAAAGGAGATAATCAAAGATGGAAATCAGACTTAAAGATAAGTACAAGAGCGAAGTCTTCCAGGCTATGAACGATAAGTTCAATTACTCCAATCCTATGGATGTTCCAAAGCTTACTAAGATTACAATCAATATGGGTCTTAGCGAGGCTAAGGATAATGCAAAGATTCTTGACTCAGCAGTTAAGGAGCTGGCACTTATCTCAGGACAGAAGCCTGTAGTGACTAGAGCTAGAAAGTCAATCGCTAACTTCAAGGTAAGAGCAGGAATGCCTGTTGGTGCTAAGGTTACTCTCAGAGGAGACAGAATGTACACATTCGCTGACAAGCTGTTTAACCTTTCACTTCCAAGAGTAAGAGACTTCAAGGGACTCAGCAAGAACTCATTTGACGGTAGAGGTAACTACTCAATGGGTCTCAAGGAGCAGCTCATCTTCCCTGAAATCGTTTACGATGATGTAGAGACAATCAAGGGAATGAATATTGTATTCACAACAACAGCAAAGACTGACGAGGAAGCATATGCACTCCTCGAGATGCTCGGAATGCCGTTTGAGAAGTAATAGGAGGGTAATATGGCAAAGACTGCATTAAAGGTAAAGCAGGCAAGAAAGCCTAAGTACTCAACAAGGGCTTATACAAGATGCAAGGTTTGTGGAAGACCACATTCTGTTCTGAAGAAGTACGGCATCTGCCGTATCTGCTTCAGAGAGCTTGCTTACAAGGGAGAGATTCCTGGAGTAAAGAAGGCAAGCTGGTAAACGTTAATTTACGAAGGCCCACCGCATAGGGCGGTTGGGAACCACGCAAAGAAAGGAGAAACACTGTTATGGCAATGACAGATCCAATAGCTGATATGCTAACAAGAATCAGAAACGCCAACACTGCAGGTCACAAGACTGTTGACGTTCCTGCTTCAAAGATGAAGAAGTCAATCGCTGAGATTCTTCTCAAGGAAGGATTCATTTCAAACTATGAGGTTGTTTCAGACAACGCTCAGGGCACAATCAAGATTGAGCTTAAGTATGGTCCTAACAAGGAGAAGACAATCTACGGAATTAAGAAGATTTCAAAGCCAGGCCTTAGAGTTTACGCTAAGGCTGACAGAGTACCTAAGGTACTTGGTGGACTCGGAATTGCAATCCTGTCAACTTCAAACGGAGTAATCACTGACAAGGAAGCAAGAAAGCTAAGAGTCGGCGGAGAAGTAATTTGTTACGTATGGTAGGAGGAATAAACGATGTCAAGAATAGGTAGAAGACCAATCGCTATCCCTGCCGGCGTAGAAGTTATGGTAGAGGATGGCAACAACATCAGAGTTAAGGGGCCTATGGGCGAGCTTTGTGAGCAGGTATGCGAGAACATTACTGTTACAGTAGCTGACGGCACAGTTGAGGTTACTAGACCTGATGATACAAGAGTAAACAGATCACAGCACGGACTCGCTAGAACACTTATCGCTAATATGATCGAGGGTGTTACTAACGGATATCAGAAGAAGCTTATCATCAACGGTGTAGGTTACTCAGTTTCTAAGTCAGGAAACGCACTTACACTTAAGCTTGGATTCTCTCATCCTGTAGTTCTTGAAGATCCAGAAGGAATTACAACTGAGGCTCCTGATGCAACAACTGTAATCGTAAAGGGAATCGATAAGGCGCTCGTAGGAAACTATGCTGCTAACATCAGAAAGTGGAGAGCACCAGAACCTTACAAGGGCAAGGGTATCCTATACGATGGAGAAGTTGTTCATAAGAAAGAAGGAAAGGGCGCATCAGCGTAAAGAAGGGAGGATTAGAAAATGGCAAATACTAGCAGAAATGATAGAAGACTCAAGAGACATGCAAGAGTCAGAAAGAACCTTTTCGGAACTCCTGAGAAGCCTAGAATGTGTGTGTTCAGATCAAATAAGAACATCTCAGTTCAGGTTATCGATGATGTTAACGGCGTAACACTTTGCTCAGCATCATCACTTGAGAAGGAACTCAAGGGAACAATCGAGAATGGCGGCAACAAGAACGCTGCTAAGATCGTTGGTAAGGTTTGTGGAGAGAGAGCTGTAGCAAAGGGCATTAAGCAGGTTGCATTTGACAGAGCCGGATATCTTTATCACGGAAGAGTTAAAGAGCTTGCTGACGGCGCACGTGAGGCTGGATTAGAATTCTAATGGGAGGATACGGAATGCGTACTAGAATTGATGCATCCAAGCTTGAGCTTACTGAAACTATTGTAAACATCAGAAGAGTTGCAAAGACAGTTAAGGGCGGAAGAAACATGAGATTCTCTGTAACTGTAGTTGTAGGTGATGGTGCAGGTCACGTAGGTGTTGGTCTCGGAAAGGCAGTAGAAATTCCTGAGGCAGTAAGAAAAGCAACTGAAGATGCTAAGAAGAAACTGATTTACGTTCCTACTGTAGGAACAACAATTCCTCACGAGATTGAGGGAATTTTCGGAGCTGGAAGAGTTCTGATTATGCCAGCTGCTAAGGGTACTGGAGTTATCGCAGGATCATCTGTAAGAACAGTACTTGAGGCTGCAGGACTTAAGGACGTAAGAGCTAAGAATCTTGGCTCATCAAACACAGGAAACATGGCAAGAGCAACAATCGCAGGACTTTCAAACCTTGTTACTGCTGAGGAAGTTGCAGCACGTCGTGGACTTACTGTAGAAGAAGTTATCGGATAGGAGGGTAAACAAAAATGGCAAAGACTTTAAAGATTACTTTAGTAAAGAGCCCTATTGGTTGCCAGCCTAAGCAGAGGAAGACTGTTGAAGCACTCGGACTGAAGAAGCTTAATCGTTCAGTTGAGCTAGCTGATTGCCCAGCTACTAGAGGCGCAATCGCTAAGGTTTCTCATCTTCTTAAGGTTGAAGAGCTGTAAGGAGGATTGGAAACTATGAGACTTCACGAGTTAAAGATAGCAGAGGGTTCAACTAAGGCTCCAAAGAGAGTTGGACGTGGTCAGGGATCTGGCCTCGGAACAACTGCCGGCAGAGGTATGAATGGTCAGAACTCAAGAAGCGGCGGCGGAGTAAGACTTGGATTCGAGGGTGGACAGATGCCACTCTACAGAAGACTTCCTAAGAGAGGATTTACAAACCATTTCGCAAAGGTTTATTCTGAAATCAACGTTAAGGATCTTAACAGATTTGAGGATGGAGCAGTTGTAGATTGCTGCGCTCTCATCGAGGCTGGACTTGTTAAGCAGGTTAAGGACGGAGTAAAGGTTCTAGGTAACGGAGAGCTTACAAAGAAGCTTACTGTTAAGGCTGCTAAGTTCAGCAAGACAGCTGTTGAGAAGATCGAGGCAGCTGGCGGAAAGGTAGAGGTACTCTAGGATGGAAAAGCTGAGAACTTTGGCAAAAGCCTGGAAGGTAAAGGAGATAAGACAGAAGCTTATCTTCACAATGCTTATGCTTGTTGTGTTCAGGGTTGGATCAAACATTCCTGTTCCGGGCATTAATAGAGCTTATCTATCTCAAATGTTCTCAGGCGAGAAGGGGTTGTTCGAACTATTCGACCTCTTCTCGGGAGGATCTTTCAGCAACTTTACTATTTTTGCTTTAAGTATCACTCCTTATATTACAGCATCAATTATTGTTCAGCTTCTTTCAATTGCATTCCCATACTTTGAGCGACTTGCCAAAGAGGGTAATGAGGGTAGAAAGAAGATGGCAACTATTACAAGATACATGACTGTAGTACTCGGCCTTATTCAGGCATTCGGTCTGACAGTTGGTCTTTTCAGAAAGGCTATTATTGACCAGAGTGCACTGAACATGGCAACTATTGTACTTGCACTTACAGCCGGCACATCATTCCTGATGTGGCTTGGTGAGAAGATTAATGAACATGGCGTAGGAAATGGTATTTCACTACTAATCTTTGCAGGAATCATTTGCAGAGTCCCAACTGCAGTTAGAGGAATCTATGCTCAGGTTAAGAGCGGAGAGACTTCATTCGTAGCAGTTATTGCACTGATTGTAGTAGCAATTCTTATCACAATGCTCATTATTATGGTTCAGCAGGGAACAAGAAAGATTCCTGTACAGTATGCAAAGAGAGTTGTTGGAAGAAAGATGTATGGTGGTCAGTCATCACACATTCCTATGAAGGTTAACCAGGCCGGAGTTATTCCAATCATCTTCTCACTGTCACTACTTCAGTTCCCACTGACTATCACATACTTTGTTCCTAACTCAAAGTATGCTGAGGTGATGTCAAAGTATCTGTCACCTTCAGGCGACCCTGGTGTATATGTATATGCTCTGCTTAATGTAGTTCTTACACTTGCATTCACATACTTCTATACATCAATTACTTTCAAGCCTGATGAGGTTGCGGACAATATGAGACAGAGCGGTGGCTTTGTACCGGGCATCAGACCTGGTGAGCACACTGTTGAGTATCTTACAAGAATAATGACAAGACTGTGTTTTGTTGGAGGAGTATTCCTCGCAGCAGTTGCTTCAATACCAACTGTTGTAAGTGCATTCACACCATTCAACCTTTCATTCGGAGGCACTTCACTTCTGATTGCTGTAGGTGTTGCACTTGACATGGTACAGCAGCTCGAGACACAGCTGATGCAGAGGAACTATCAGGGCTTCCTCAAATAGTAAGGAGATTGAGATGTTAAGAGCGGTATTACTTGGACCTCCCGGAGCGGGAAAGGGTACAATGGCGGTTAGAATCGTTGAAAAGTACGATGTACCACATATTTCAACAGGAGACATCTTCCGTGCAAACATTAAGGAAGGAACTCCACTCGGAAAGAAAGCTCAGGAGTATATGAACGCAGGAAATCTTGTTCCTGATGAACTCGTATGCGACCTTGTTAAGGACCGTCTGTCACAGGATGATTGTGCTAACGGATTCCTGCTAGACGGATTCCCACGTACAATCATGCAGGCAGTTGAACTTGATTCATTCCTTAGGGAACATAATCAGAAGCTTGATATTGTGATAAATATCGAGGTTGGTAAGGATGAGCTTATGAAGAGACTTACAGGCAGAAGAGTCTGCAAGAACTGTGGAGCAAGCTTCCACCTTGTAAATATTCCACCTAAGCAGGAGGGTATTTGCGATAATTGTGGCGGAGAGCTTCAGCAGAGAAAGGACGATAACGCTGAGACTGCAGAAAACAGAATCAACGTTTATGAGTCACAGACTGCACCGCTTGTAGGATATTACGCAGAGTCCGGAGCGCTTACGGATTTCAATGGCGAAACAACTGTTGATGCGCTGTTCGGACAGATTGTTGATGCAATTGGAGAGTAGTAATGATTATTATTAAATCTCAACGAGAAATAGACTTAATGAAGGATGCGTGCAAGGTTACTGGAGAAATCCTGAGAAATCTTGAGGACTTCATTAAGCCGGGAGTATCTACAATGGATATTAACGAGTTCGTTGAAAATGCAATTGCCAAACACAATATGAAACCGACATTCAAAGGATATGCAGGCTTCCCAGCTGGAGCCTGTGTGTCCGTGAATGAGGAGATTGTACATGGTATTCCTTCAGCTTCAAGAATCCTGAAGGAAGGCGATATCGTTAGTATCGACACAGGAGCAACTTATAAGGGTTATTGCAGTGATGCTGCAAGAACTTACGCTGTAGGTGAAATCAGCGAGGAGGCAAGAAAGCTTATTGATGTAACAAAGCAGAGCTTCTTCGAGGGAATCAAGTACGCTACTCCTGGAAACAGAATTCACGATATCGGACATGCCGTTTCGGTGTATGCAGAAGCAAACGGTATGGGTGTAATCAGAGATTATACAGGACACGGAGTCGGAAGAACACTTCACGAAGATCCGCAGATTCCTAACTATGGTACACCTGGAACCGGGGCAAAGCTTAAGCCTGGAATGACACTGGCGATTGAGCCTATGCTTACGCAGGGATCATACGGAACTATAGTGCTCGATAATGACTGGACAGTTATTACAGATGATGGATTACTTTCAGCTCATTACGAAAACACCGTAGTTATCACCGATGGTGAACCAGAAATACTGACACTTTAATGCAATAAGGAGTTGTTATATGGCGAAGAAAAATACCATCGAAGTTATGGGCACCGTTGTCGATGCACAGCCTAATGCAATGTTTAAGGTTAAGCTTGAAAACGGATTTGAAGTACTTGCTCATATTTCAGGTAAGATCAGAATGAATTACATAAGGATTCTGCCTGGTGATAAGGTAAAGGTGGAGCTATCACCATATGATCTTACACGTGGAAGAATTACATGGCGTGAAAAGTAAAGACTCGCTTGAGAATAGTTTAAGGAGGACTTAAAGATGAAAGTAAGAGCATCTGTAAAGCCAATCTGCGATAAGTGCAAGATTATCAAGAGAAATGGCCGTCTAATGGTTATTTGTGAAAATCCTAAGCATAAGCAGAGACAGGGTTAATTTTTCAAATTAAATACTTGATTTTATCGCAAATCAGTGATATAATGCACATTCGGTAGCACCTATTGACAAAATAGGCGTTACTTTTGTGCTTATTAAAAGTCAGTCGACCGGGAGGCTGGCGAGATAAAATACCTATTTTGTAACCCCCGTCTATATCACCCCCGGGGCGGTGACGGAAGATGGGAAAGGAGGAACACATGGCACGTATTGCCGGAGTTGACCTTCCTAGAGATAAGAGAATCGAAATCGGTCTAACTTATATCTATGGAATCGGTCTTAAGACATCAAGAGATGTACTTGCAAAGGCAGGAGTAAATCCTGACATCAGAGTTAAGGATCTATCAGAGGATGATGCTGGTAAGATCAGAAGAGTTATCGAGAATGATCTCATCGTAGAGGGAGATCTCAGAAGAGAGATTTCACTCAACATCAAGAGACTCATGGAGATCGGTAGCTACAGAGGAATCAGACATAGAAGAGGTCTTCCTGTTAGAGGACAGAAGACAAAGACTAACGCTAGAACTCGTAAGGGTCCAAAGCGTCTGGCTGGAAAGAAGAAGTAGGAGAGGAGGTATAGAACATGGCAGCTGTTAAGAAGAATATTAAGAGAAAGAAAAGAGAACGTAAGCACGTTGAAAGAGGCCAGGCTCATATCCAATCCACTTTTAATAACACTTTAGTTACTCTTACCGATATGGACGGAAACGCTCTATCATGGTCAAGTGCAGGATCAAATGGTTTCAGAGGCTCAAGAAAGTCAACACCATTTGCTGCAGCAAGTGCTGCAGAAGTTGCTGCTAAGGCTGCAATGGAGCACGGTCTAAAGACTGTTGAGGTATACGTTAAGGGACCTGGCTCCGGAAGAGAGTCAGCAATCAGAGCACTTCAGACTGCAGGTCTTGAGGTTACTATGATTAAGGATATCACACCAATCCCTCACAATGGTTGCAGACCACCTAAGAAGAGAAGAGTCTAATCGGAAGGAGGATATAATAAGATGGCAAGAAATAGAGAACCAGTACTCAAGAGAGCAAGAGCCCTTGGCATTGATCCAGCGTACATGGGATATAATAAGAAATCAAACAGACATCCTGCAGTAAGCAGAAAGAAGAAGTCTGAGTACGGAATTCAGCTGAACGAGAAGCAGAAGGTTAAGTTCCTTTATGGTCTTAACGAGACTCAGTTCAGAAACACATACGAGAAGGGTGCTAAGAGAGCAGGTGGAGCAGGTGAGAACCTTCTTATCATGCTTGAGTCAAGATTTGACAACGTAGTATTCAGAATGGGATTCGCTGCTACAAGAAGAGAAGCTAGACAGCTTGTTAACCACGGACACTTCCTCGTTAACGGCAAGAAGGCTAACATTCCTTCAATGGAGCTTAAGGCAGGAGATGTTATCACAGTAAAGGCTAAGTCACAGTCATCACCTAAGTTCAAGGAGCTTAAGGACATGATTATCACTACTCCTGAGTGGATCAGCCTTGACCAGGACAAGTTCGAAGGAAAGATCCTGAGAACTCCAACTCGTCAGGATGTAGACCTTCCAATCGAGGAGCACTACATCGTAGAGTTCTACTCAAGATAACGATAAGCTGAATAGTATATTTTTCGTTATATCAGTAGCTATTTAATAGGGAGGACGAGGATGATCGAGATTATTAAACCTACCATCACAAAAGAAATCGATGAAAATGGACAGTACGGAAAATTCGTAATTGAGCCACTCGAGAGAGGATATGGTACAACACTCGGTAACTGCATGAGAAGAATTCTTCTCAGCTCACTTCCTGGTGCAGCGCTGACATCAGTTAAGATTGATGGAGTTCTCCACGAGTTCTCAACAATTCCAGGTGTTAAGGAAGACGTAACAGAGATTATTCTTAACCTTAAGAGACTGGCAATTAGAATTGATGGAGACGAGGATAGGAGAGCGATCATCAATGCTGTTGGTCCAAAGGAAGTAACAGCAGCTGATATCATTGTTGATGCGGACACAGAAATTTTCAATCCAGACCTACATATCGCAACACTTGCTGAGAATGCGACACTGGTTATGGAAATGAATGTGGCAACTGGTAAGGGTTACGTTCCTGCAGATATGAACAAGAACGACTCAACACCTATATCAGTTATTCCAGTAGATTCAATTTTCACACCTGTTAAGAAGGTGAATTTCTCGGTTGATAACACAAGAGTTGGACAGATTACAGATTATGACAAGCTCACTATCGAAATCTGGACTGACGGTTCCATCACACCAGAGGAAAGCGTTTCAATAGGCGCAAAGATTATTCAGGAACACTTGGAGCTGTTCATTGATCTAGGCAATGATCTGAACGGTGTCAAGTTTATGACAGAGAAGGAAGAGGACAACAACGGTCTTGATCTCTCAAAGCCAATCGAGGAACTTGAGCTTTCAGTACGTTCATTCAACTGCCTCAAGAGAGCAGGAATCAACACTGTAGCTGAGCTTACTCAGCATACAGAGGAAGATATGATGAAGGTAAGAAACCTCGGTATGAAGTCACTTGTAGAAGTGAAGACAAAGCTTACAGAGATGGGACTATCCCTCAAACCAAACGATAATTAATGTAAAGGAGCAGATTGATGAAGGGTTACAGAAAGCTGGGCAGAAACACTGCACACAGAAAGTCAATGCTGAGAAACCTTGTTACTGATCTCCTTAGAGAAGGAAGAATCACAACTACTGAGTGTAGAGCAAAGGAAGCAAGAAGAATCGCTGAGAAGATGATCACTCTTGCTAAGAGAGGAGACCTTCACGCTAGGAGACAGGTTCTCGAAGTAGTATTCGACGAGAACGTTGTAACTAAGCTCTTTGACGAGATCGCACCTAAGTATGCTGATCGTCAGGGTGGTTACACAAGAATCCTCAAGCAGGGACCAAGACAGGGAGATAATGCTGAGGCAGTATTCCTTGAGCTTGTATAATTGAGTTTTGTTAACGGACCGGCTGATGGTCGGTCCGTTTCTTAAATGATGCACTTTGGTACATCATACTGGTTTGTTTAAATAAACGTTAAATTAACGGACGACTTGTAGTGTGCAGGGGTCCTGCGCAATGGAGCGCTGTGAACCTTGTCAGGTCCGAGAGGAAGCAGCAATAAGCGGTTAGCTCCATGTGCCGCAGCAAAGCCTCTGCATACTACAAGTCGCCCGTTTTTATTTATGCAAATAAAGACGGATTTAGGGAGAAAGCTAAACAGGCTTTCAATTGTAATAGTGCGTGAATTATCATATAATCAAGCGTGCGAAAGAATTTTTGCATCGCGACGGAATGTCATCATGATAGTTAGAACAAGTTTTTGTACGGGAGGACAGCATGCAGCTTTCATTATATAGAGCTGAGAGACCTGAAGTTTTTGAAGATATAATAGGTCAGAAACAGATAGTCAGAATTCTTCAGAATCAGATTAAGAATAATTCGGTCAGCCAGGCTTACCTTTTTACAGGAACTCATGGTACTGGTAAGACTTCGACTGCAAGAATTCTTGCGAAAGCTGTAAACTGTGAGAAGAGAGAGCAGTCGCTTGATGGAAGCGGAATTCCGTGCGGGGAATGTGAGAACTGCAGGGCAATCAAAGAAGGGCGTTTTGTCGATGTAATTGAGCTTGATGCTGCATCAAACAACAAGGTTGAGGATCTGAGATCACTGATAGAGCTTGTTAAGTATCCGCCTACTATAGGAAAGTACAAGGTGTTTATCATTGACGAGGTTCACATGCTTACAGTTCAGGCAGAGAATGCTTTTCTGAAGACACTTGAGGAACCACCAGAGTACGCGATTTTTATCCTTGCGACAACAGATCCGCAGAAGGTAAAGGATACAATTAAATCGAGATGCATGCAGCTTAATTTTAAGAGAGTAAGCGAGGCAGATCTGATCGATGGAATGGGACGCATATGCACTAGGAATGGAGTAGAAGCGACTCAGGATGCTCTTGGGACTATTGCCAGACAAGCAAATGGTTCTGTAAGAGATGCGCTGAGCATTCTTGATCAGTGCATGGCTGCTGGTGACAGCTATATTGACAAAAGCCTTGTTCTAGAATATACATGTACCGCGGGAGAAGATTTTTTCATTGAGCTAACAGATTGTGTTATAGATGGAAGAATCGGCGATGCTATTGTGTGTATCGGAGAGGCTGTTTCGAACGGTAAGGATGCAAGACAGCTGCTCAAGGACTGGCTTGAGCATTACAGAAATCTGCTCGTGTGCAGATATGTAGATAAGGCAGAAGGCCTGGTCGGTGCATCAAGCGAGAACACTAAGCGTCTTAAGGACCAGGCTATGTCAGTTGGAACATCAGATATAGACAGAGCAATAAGGATGCTTTCAGAGTACATTAATCTGGCAAGATATTCAGATAGACCTAGAATTCTTGTAGAGACGGCAGCAGTAAGACTTGCCGGTGAGACAGCAGAGGAACCGGCGCAGAGGAGCACTGTCAAGGCGAAACCCGTTTCTTTTGACAGCACAAGACCGAGACAGGCTGTGAAGGAAAGTACCGAGCCAGAAGAGAAGCTTGAAGTAGAGACAGAGACGGCGAGAACTAATGATGCGGACCCTGCGGCGATGTGGAGAAACATTGTAGCTTCGATTTCAAGAACAGATATGAGCTTCGAGACGCTTGTTGGCAAGAATTCAAGAGGGGATTCATACAGCAATGATGAGCTTTTGATTACGGTTAAGAAGACTAAGATCGGTTTTGCTGAAGATCTGATGAATGAGATCAGAGCTACAGCACAGTCACTTTATGGAGCGAATATTACTGTAACTCTGAGACCTGGTGACGTAAAGAGTGTTCAGAGTGCGATTAAGACTAGCACACCTCAGCATATTGATCCAGATCCGATACCGGAAATACCGCCGGCTGCGATGAGCCCAGAGGAACTTGCGCAGTTTGATACGGAAGCTATCGTTGAAGAAGACATTGCTTTTGACGAGATGGTAAGTGATATTGAAAGCGTGCTCGGAGTGAGCAGCGTTGATATAATAGACTAATTTAAGAAATAAAGGAGACTAGATATGGGTAAGGGAATGAGAGCAGGAAAGAGACCTAAGCAGAAGGCACCGGATATGCAGAAGCAGCTTAAGCAGGTTATGCAGATGCAGAAAGATATGGAGGCAGCACAGGCTGATCTTGCAGAGAAGGAGCTTACAACTACTGCAGGTGGCGGAGCTATTGAGGTAACTGTAAACGGAAACAAGGAGATTACTAGGCTGACAATTGACCGTGATGTAGTTGATCCAGATGACGTTGATATGCTTCAGGATCTGATTATCGCTGCCGTAAACGAGGCGATGAGACAGATGGAGTCAATGATTGAAGGTGAGATGAGCAAGATTACAAGCGGCCTTGGTGGACTCGGCGGCGGATTTGGCGGACTAGGATTCTAATGAAGCAGCAGTACCCAAGACCTTTAAGCAGACTTATCAATGAGTTGTCAAAGCTTCCGGGCATCGGTGGTAAGACAGCGCAGCGACTTGCTTTTCATATTCTATCTCTTGAGGAGAGTGAAGCGGAGAGACTTGCTGAGGCGATTTCTAATGCGAAGAAGAGCATGCACTATTGTTCAGTCTGCGGAAATATTACCGACTCTGATCCATGCAGAATCTGTGCAGATGAAACAAGAGACAGAAGTGTGATATGCGTTGTTGAAACTCCTCAAGATGTAATGGCTATGGAGAGGATAAGGGAGTACAAGGGACTATATCACGTTCTGCATGGTGCAATCAGCCCTGTAGATGGAATAGGTCCGGCTGATATTAACCTTAAGAGTCTTATTACAAGGCTTCAGAGCGATTCTGAGGTTCAGGAAATTATCATTGCAACCAATCCTAATATTGAGGGTGAGGCAACTGCAATGTATATTTCGAGACTGCTTAAGGATACAGGAATACGAATTACCAGAATTGCTCACGGAATTCCGGTAGGCGGTGACCTCGAGTATGCAGATGAGGTAACGCTTCTCAAGGCCATGGAGGGAAGACGAGAGCTATAGATGGAGGAACTCATATGTCAATTGAGAGAGTAAAGGCTTTTTTTGAACAATACGGGCTTGCAGACAAGGTGCTTGAATTTGATGTGTCTAGTGCGACGGTCGATCTGGCAGCGGAGGCTGTCGGGGTTGAGGGCGCACGAATCTGCAAGACTATCAGCTTCAAGAGAAAGGATGGAGGCTGTAATCTGATTCAGATGGCAGGCGATGCGAGAGTAGATAATAAGAAGTACAAAAAGTTTTTTGGCGAGAAGGGATCATTCCTGAGCCATGAGGAGGCTCTCGAATATACGGGATATGCCGTAGGAGGCGTATGCGCTTTTGACATCAGACGAGATGACGTTCATATATTCTGCGATGAATCTTTGAAGAGGTTTGAGACTGTTTTCCCAGCTTGTGGAACTTCAAACAGCGCAATTGAGCTGACTCCTGATGATCTGTTTAAGTATTCTAATTCGACTGAATGGGTCGATGTGACAAAGCTACCAGAACTCGAATAAGCATAAATGTTAATTTGTTAACAGAATCAAAAAATAATTAAAAAATTGTAAAAATCCACCTAAAAATATTAGACAGGTGGATTTTTTTGTTGTATAATAATGCTAATTTCTCGTTGGATTTGTGGTGATTCAACAAAAAATAAGTAAAAAATTGCGAAAGGTAATAAAAAGATATGAAAGACAAGAGAGAAACGTGGAGCGGCAATATAGGATTTCTGATGGCCGCTGTAGGCTCAGCAGTAGGACTGGGCAACCTGTGGGGCTTCCCCTATAAAATGGGTAATAATGGCGGATTTGCATTCCTGGTATTTTATCTAATATTAGTAGTATTTGCAGGTTATGTACTTGTTATGACAGAGCTTGCTCTTGGTAGAGCAACAAGAAGCTCAATCATTCCGGCTTACAAGAAGGCTACAGATGGAAAGCTTACATTTGTTGGAGTATTCAGTGCACTCGCACCGTTCTTCATTCTTGGATTCTATTGCTACCTCGGTGGTTATTCTGTTAAGTATATGGTAGCGAACCTTGGTGATTTCTTCGGCGCAAGCTGGGGTGTAGGCGGAGTTGATGGAACTGAATTCTTCACAAATCTGTTCACAAACAGAGCTGAATCAGCAGTTTATACACTCCTGTTTATCCTCGTTACAATTATCATTGTAAGCAAGGGTGTTGAAGGCGGAATTGAAAAGTTTAACAAAGTAGCAATGCCTGCACTTTTTGTGCTTCTCTGCATCGTAGTAGTAAGAAGCTGCACTCTTCCGGGTGCAGGTGCTGGAATCAGCTTCATGTTCAAACCTGATTTCTCAGTATGTGCAGGAACTGGATGGATTAAGGTACTGGCTGCAGCTGGTGGTCAGATGTTCTTCTCTGTATCGCTCGGTATGGGTATTCTGGTAACTTACGGATCATATATTAAGAAGGGTGACGATATCGCACTTTCAGGAATTGTTATCCCTCTTGCAGATACAATCATCGCACTCCTTGCTGGACTTGCAATCATGCCTGCAGTATTTGCATTCGGAATGGAGCCAACAAGTGGTCCAGGGCTTCTGTTTATGACTCTGCAGAATGTATTTAACAGCATGGGTAAGATGGGCGGCGTCTTCGGATTAATGTTCTATTTGCTTGTTGCTATCGCAGCACTAACATCATCAATGTCTGTCCTCGAGGCAATTATCGGATCATTTATCGACAACGGTCTTGAGAAGGGCAAGGGTAACCAGCGTAAGAAGATTGCATGGATTGCTGGTGGCCTCTGTGCAATTATGGGAATAACTGTAGCATTAGATGGACTCGGAACTTATCTTCCTCCAATGTTCGGAAAGTTCTGCTGGCTTGATGGATATGATCTTCTTGCAGAGGGCCTGTTGATGCCAATCGCAGCATTCTTCACAGTGTGCTATTTTGGATGGGTTAAGAAGGACTTCCTTCCAGCTGAGATTAAGAATGGATCTGAGTTTAAGTCAGAGAGGTTCTACAGATTCTGCCTGAAGTGGATTGCACCTGTATTCTGTGCGTTCATTCTTATCGGTCAGATCGATTCATTCTTCGGACTGGGACTTTTCTAAGTCTGTTATAAGACTTCTGTCTTACTTAAAATAAAACAAATCAAACAAATGAAGATGAAAGACACTCTTAGTATCGGTATGATAAGGAGTGTCTTTTATTATATTTATGGATAGATAACAAAATAATATTAGAGATTTTACAAAATATGTTGACAGATGCCAATTAAACGTATATCATAACATCATCACAGTAATACTTTAACACGCTAAAGCATTCAAGCGAGCAAAGACAATTCAGGCAGTGACCGGTAAGCTTGAAGTAAGTTGGAAAGAATACTACAGATTAGTATTAAATAATTAATGAATAGAAAGAAGAAAGAGGGTACGACAAATGAAGAAGTATATATCAATGGTTCTTGTAGCAGTTATGGCACTTACAACGATGATATTAATGACTGGCTGTGGAAGTGACAGTTCAAGCGACATGAAGGATTCAGAATATGTAGCAGATCAGGGCAAGCTGATTGTAGGCATTACAGACTTTGAGCCAATGGACTATAAGGATAAGGATGGAAACTGGATTGGATTTGATGCAGATATGGCTAAGGCTTTTGCAAAGTCACTCGGAGTAGAAGCAGAGTTTGTAGAAATTGACTGGGATCAGAAAGAGCTTGAGCTTGAGAACAAGAGCATTGATGTGGTATGGAATGGAATGACACTAACTGATGCTATTAAGGAAGCAATGGCTACATCAAACCCATACTGCGACAAT
Source organism: uncultured Clostridia bacterium (assembly GCA_934255135.1). GTDB lineage: Bacteria > Bacillota > Clostridia > Peptostreptococcales > Anaerovoracaceae > Crickella. The sequence goes on from CAKQMV010000005.1 coordinate 36,746, forward strand.
GGACAGGTTGTAGTAGTAAGTAAGGACAAGGCTGCTAAGTATAAGGATGCAGATGCATGCAAGGATCTAGTATTCGCAGTAGAGGCTGGCTCAGCAGGAGCACTCGTTGCTTCAGAGAATGGATACGAAGTAACAGAGGTTCAGACACAGGCTAACGCACTCATGGAGGTTAAAGCAGGAACTGCAGATGCATGTATCATCGACCTTCTGATGGCAGATGCGATGATCGGCGAAGGTACATCATATCCTGATCTTGCTACAGCCGCTAAGCTATCAAGCGAGCAGTACGGTGTTGGATTCAGAAAGGGATCTGACCTTGCAGAGAAGTTAAATGAGTTCTTCGTAACTTCATACGAGGATGGTTCAATGCAGAAGTGTGCTGATAAGTATAAGGTTGGCGCATCTGTAATCGAACAGAAGTAAACAGTATATAAGAGTATAACAATAAACTAAAGTAGTACCGGCTGCGTGAAGATGCGCAGCCAGAATTACGCTAAAAAGGAGATACCATGTTTCAGACAGTTATGACCGAGCTGACGTTCGGCTTTGGAAATACAATAGAGATTTTTATACTGACTCTGCTCGGTTCACTACCACTTGGGCTGATTCTTGCTTTTGGTTCAATGAGCAACTTCAAACCTCTCAAGGCTTTGGTGCGATTTTTTATCTGGGTTATCAGAGGCACTCCGTTGATGCTTCAGCTTATAATCGTATATTACGGCCCAGGACTCGTGTTTGGAACTAATATCTGGGGAATCGGAAATGAGGGTAGATTTATTGCAGTAATGGTAGCTTTCATAATTAATTATGCTTTCTATTTCTCTGAAATCTACAGAGGTGGAATCGAGAGCATTCCTCAGGGACAGTATGAAGCAGGTGCGGTACTTGGAATGACTAAGAGACAGATATTTTTCAACGTAGTTCTGCTTCAGGTTATAAAGAGAATCATCCCTCCAATGGGAAATGAGATTATTACACTAGTTAAGGATACTTCTCTTGCAAGAGTTATTGCAGTATATGAGGTTATTTGGGCAGGACAGAATTTTATCAAGTCTGCAGGAATCATCTGGCCTCTATTCATGACAGCAGTATATTATCTTGCTTTTACAGGAATTGTTCAGATTGCACTTAATCGTATCGAAAAGAAGCTATCGTATTTCAATTAGGAGGATGCCATGTCAATACTTGAGGTTAAAGGCTTTACGAAGTCATTTGGAGATGTTCAGGTTCTTAAGGGCGTGGACTTCTCAATAGAAGAAGGGGAGGTTCTTGCAATAATAGGTCCGTCGGGAGGAGGCAAGACGACACTCCTTCGTTGTATAAACTTTCTTGAGCGGGCTGATGGAGGCACTCTCTCTATCAAAAATAAAGTGATTTATGATGGAAACAACCCGAATATAACAGAAGAAGAGATAAGACAGAATCGTCTGCACCTTGGTCTTGTGTTTCAGCAGTTCAATCTGTTTCCGCAATACACTGCGCTAGAGAACGTAACTCTTGCGCCGAAGCTCAGTCGCAAATGGCCGGAGGATGAGATTGTGGAGAGAGGCAAAGACCTTTTGGCCAGGGTCGGTCTCGCTGATAAAATGAACAACTATCCGTGCATGCTTTCCGGCGGACAGCAGCAGAGGGTTGCAATCGCGAGAGCGCTTGCGATGCAGCCAGATATTCTGTGCTTCGATGAACCAACATCTTCGCTAGATCCGGAGATTACAGTTGAGGTTCTAAGGGTTATGAAGAAGCTTGCGGATGAGAACAGAACCATGGTGGTTGTAACCCATGAGATGGGATTTGCAAGAGAAGTTGCAGATAAGGTGATTTTTATAGATGGTGGAGTGATTGCTGAATGCGGAACTCCGGAGGAAATATTCGAAAATCCGAAGTCTTGGAGGCTAAAAGAGTTCCTTGGTTCGGTAGTTGGATAGATGATTCGTATATTGTGCTTTTTTTAAGTATGTTAATCTTATAACGCTCGACAAAAACATCTGCGAGAAGTTATAATAAATACATAAAAATTCGCACATATGACGGATGATGGGCACGGGAGAGATCTCACGCTGAGGCGCCGAAGGGGCAGAATGGTAAACTCTCAGGCAAAAGGACCGTGTTCTGACGTAACTCTGGAAAGAGCGAGAGCCACCGAAGAAGCAAATCTTTCAGGTAAGAAGACAGAGGCGCATTTGACCTTCGGGCCACGTGCGTCTTTTTATGTTTAATAAAAATAGTTAATTCTAAATATTTTACGGAGGTGAGTCCAATGGAACTCAAAACACCACTATATGACACACATGTAAAGTACAACGGCAAGATCGTACCTTTCGGAGGATTCCTTCTTCCTGTACAGTACGAGGCAGGAGTAATCAAGGAACATATGGCAGTAAGAACTGCATGCGGACTCTTTGATGTATCTCACATGGGTGAGATAACATTCAAGGGACCTGATGCTCTTAAGAACCTCAACCATATCATGACTAACGATTTCACTGATATGGCTGATGGTGATGCTAGATATTCTCCTATGGCTAATGAGAACGGCGGAACAGTAGATGATCTTATTGTTTACAAGAAGGCAGACAACGATTATCTTATCGTAGTAAATGCAGCTAATACTGACAAGGACTATGCCTGGATGTGCGATCATAAGATCGGTGACTGCGAGATGGAGAATATCTCAGCATCAATGGGGCAGCTTGCACTTCAGGGGCCTCTTGCTCAGAAGATTCTAGAGAAGATTGCTGATCCTGCAGATATTCCTGAGGGATATTACACAGCAAACTTTAACGGCAAGGTTGCAGGAATCGACTGCATTATCTCAAGAACTGGATATACAGGAGAGGACGGATTCGAGCTTTACATGGCTGCAGAGGATGCAGTTACACTCTGGGAGGCACTTATCGAGGCTGGTAAGGAAGATGGACTTCTTCCATGCGGACTTGGTGCAAGAGACACTCTAAGACTTGAGGCAGCTATGCCACTTTACGGTCACGAGATGAACGAGGAGAGCTCACCTAGATATGCTAGACTCGGAATCTTCATCAAGAAGGATAAGGAAGAGTTCGTTGGTAAGGACGCTCTTATGGCTCAGGTTCCTCTTCAGAAGAGAGGTATCGGTCTTAAGGTTACAGGCAGAGGAATCATCAGAGAGAACTGTGATCTCTATGATGGAGACAAGCTTGTTGGTAAGACTACTTCAGGAACTCACAGCCCTTACTTCAAGGAGTCAATCGCTCTTGCTATCGTAGATGCACCTTACAAGGAGCCAGGAACTAAGCTTTACGCTGACGTAAGAGGCCGTAAGATTGAGGCTGAAATCGTTAAGCTTCCATTCTACAAGAGAGAGAAGTAGTAACGGTAATTTTTATAACACAGTGTTTAACGGAATCCGCTAAGCGGAATCCGTTATCAGCCCTTATTAAGGGTAATTAATAGATCTATTTAATTTACGGAGGTAAACTATCATGAATTTTCCAGCAGAACTAAAGTACTCAAAGTCACACGAGTGGATTAAGGACAACGGAGATGGCACATTCACAATCGGAATCTCTGATTTTGCACAGGATGCCCTTGGCGATCTCGTATTCGCTAACCTTCCTGAAGAGGGCGATGCTGTAACTGTAGAAGAGGCATTCGGAGATGTTGAGTCAGTAAAGGCTGTTTCAGATGTACTTTCACCTGTAACTGCTGAGGTAGTTGAGATCAACGAGGAGCTCCTTGACGCTCCAGAGTCAATCAACGAGGATCCATATGGTGCTTGGTTCATTAAGGTTGCTAATGTAACAGAAACTGAGGAGCTTCTAGATGCTGAGGCTTATGAGGCATTTTGTGCTACAGAGGCATAAGGAGGAAAATATAAAATGGGATCATACATTCCTAATACCGAGGCTGAACAGCTGCAGATGCTGAAGGAGGCGGGCTTCGAGAGTTTCGAGGATATGCTTTCAGTAATTCCTGCAGAGGTTAAGCTTGGAAGAGAGCTTAACATTCCTGAAGGAAAGTCAGAGCTCGAGGTTAGCCGCGAGATGAAGAAGATCGCTGCTAAGAACAAGATTTACGATACAGTATTCAGAGGAGCTGGCGCATACAAGCACTATGTTCCTGCTATTGTTAACACAATTGCTAACAAGGAAGAGTTCCTTACAGCATACACTCCATACCAGGCTGAGATCAGCCAGGGTATTCTTCAGTCTATCTTCGAGTATCAGACTATGATCTGTGAGCTGACTGGAATGGACGTAGCAAATGCTTCTGTTTATGACGGAGCTACTGCTGCTGCTGAGGCTTGTGCAATGTGTCAGGAGCGTAAGCGCCACACTGTATATGTTTCAGAGACTGTAAATCCATACACTCTTTCAGTAATCAAGACTTACTGCTTCGGAAGCAACGTTGATGTTAAGGTTGTTCCTGCATGCAAGTGCTGCGGAAGAACTAACACTGAGAAGCTCGCTGAGATGCTTGATTCTGAGAGTGCATGTTTCGTTGTTCAGCACCCTAACTATTACGGAATTCTTGAGGATATCGAGACTATCGAAAAGACTGTTCACGAGGCAGGCGCTAAGCTTGTTATGAGCTGCAACCCTGTAACTCTCGGAACACTTAAGACTCCAGCAGAGTACGGTGCAGACGTTGCTGTAGGCGACGGACAGCCTTTTGGCCTAGGACTCGCTTTCGGAGGACCATATCTCGGATACATGGCAACAACTTCTAAGATGATGCGTAAGATTCCTGGTCGTATCGTAGGTGAGACTGTTGATACACAGGGCGAGAGAGGTTTCGTGCTTACTCTTCAGGCAAGAGAGCAGCATATCAGAAGAGAGAAGGCATCAAGCAATATCTGTTCTAACCAGGCTCTTTGTGCTCTTACTGCTTCAGTTTATCTTGCAGCCGTTGGTCCTGATGGACTTAAGGAGGTTGCAGATCAGTGTGTAGCTAAGGCTCATTACCTTGCTTCAAAGCTGACTGAGGCAGGACTTTCACTCAAGTATGACAAGCCATTCTTCAATGAGTTTGTAACTGAGTGCAAGTGCGCAGACGCTGTAATCGATGCATGTGCTAAGGAAGGAATCCTTGCAGGCCTTAAGCTCAGCGACACAGAGATTCTCTGGTGTGCAACAGAGCTTAACACTGCATGTGAGATCGAGAAGGTTGCAGCAATCGTAAAGGAGGTGTGCTAGTATGCAGCTTATTTTTGAAAGAAGCAAAAAGGGAAGAAAGCTAAGCCTTTTCCCTGCGTGCGATGTTCCTGCATTCGAACTTGACGCACCTAAGAGAGCAGACGCTCCTAAGCTCCCAGAGATTAGTGAGAACGAGCTCGACAGACATTACACAGAGCTTGCTAAGCACGCTCAGGGACTGAACGATGGATTCTATCCACTAGGTTCATGCACAATGAAGCACAATCCTAAGATCAACGAGCAGGCTGCTGCTCTTGACGGATTCACTCAGGTTCATCCACTTCAGGCAGAGGCTGAGGTACAGGGTTCACTTGAGGTTATCAAGAGAGCTACAGATACACTCTGCGAGATCACTGGAATGGACAACATGACACTTCAGCCTGCAGCAGGTGCTCACGGTGAGTTTACAGGACTTCTTCTTATCAAGGCTTACCACGAGGCAAGAGGAGACAAGAAGAGAACTAAGATTATCGTTCCAGACTCAGCTCACGGAACTAACCCGGCTTCAGCAGCAATGGCTGGCTACGATGTAGTTAGCGTTGAGTCAAATGAGGACGGATGCGTTGACCTTGACAAGCTGAGAGCAGTAGTAGGTGAGGACACAGCAGGACTTATGCTGACTAACCCTAATACTGTAGGAATTTTTGACAAGAACATTCTTGAGATTACTAACATTATCCACGAGGCTGGCGGACTTTGCTACTATGATGGAGCTAACCTGAACGCTGTAATGGGTTATGTTAGACCTGGAGACATGGGATTCGATGTAATCCACTTAAATCTCCATAAGACATTCTCAACACCACACGGTGGCGGTGGCCCAGGAAGCGGTCCATGCGGATGCAAGGACTTCCTCGCTCCATACCTCCCTGGTATGACTGTAGTAGAGAATGACGGAGTATACAGCTTTACTAAGGCTGAGCACTCAATCGGCGACATGAAGGCATTCTACGGAAACTTCCTTGTAATCGTAAGAGCTCTTACTTACCTTCTGACTGTTGGTAAGGAAGGAATTCCTGCTGCTTCAAGAAACGCTGTACTCAATGCAAACTACATGAAGGCTAAGCTTGAGGATATCTATCCAATGGCTTACGACACAACTTGCATGCACGAGTTTGTAATGTCACTTGAGGGAATGAAGCATGACATCGATGTATCAGCACTCGATGTTGCAAAGGCACTCCTCGATAGAGGAATTCATCCACCTACAATGTACTTCCCACTCATCGTTCACGAGGCACTCATGGTAGAGCCAACTGAGACTGAGTGTAAGGAGACTCTTGATCACGCAATTGATGCATTCAGAAGCATATACGAGGATGCTAAGGCAAATCCTGAGAGAATGCACATGATGCCAATGGAGACTCTTGTAAAGAGACTTGATGAGGTTAGAGCTGCAAGAACTCCAGTCGTAAAGTTTAACTTTGAAGACTAGAATTATAAGATCGGACAGTTTTGATCCGACTAAGAATCTTGCACTTGAAGAATATCTTACAAAGAACGTGGTAGAGGATGAAATCATCCTCTACCTCTGGCAAAATGAGAAGACCGTCGTTATAGGAAAGAATCAGAATTACTGGGCTGAGGTGAATGCACCCGTTGCAGAAGCTGATGGCGTGACTGTTGTCCGCAGACTTTCCGGCGGCGGTGCTGTTTTTCATGACCTTGGCAATCTGAATTTTACTTTTATCGTTCGCAAAGATAACTATGACGTAGATAAGCAGCTCTCAGTTATAGTAGAAGCTCTTGCGGGCCTTGGAATCGCTGCTATGAAGACAGGCAGAAACGATATCGAGGCAGATGGAAGAAAGTTCAGCGGCAATGCATTCTTCAAGTCAGATGCAGGATGGTATCACCACGGAACTCTTATGGTTAACGTGGATAAGGAGAAGCTTGGAACATATCTTAATGTTTCTAAGTCCAAGCTTCAGTCAAAGGGCGTTAAGTCCGTAAAGTCAAGAGTAGTTAACCTTAAGGAGCTTAACGAGGATATTACAATCGGAATCCTTTCGGATGAGCTCGATAAGGCTTTTGGCCGCATCTACGGAAGCGAGCCAGTGAAGATTGACTATTCTGAGATTGACTGGGATGAGATCGGCAGACTTCGTGAGAGATATCTTTCATGGGAATGGAGAAAGGGTCGCAAGATTCCTTTCGCTACTCAGGTTGAGAGAAGATTCCCTTGGGGTAACCTCGATATTCAGATGAAGGTCGAGGGTGGAATCATTACAGATGCTGTATGTTGCTCTGATGCAATGTGCGAGGATCTTGGTGAAGGTCTGGCTAATGACCTTATCGGCGAGAAGTATGTCGAGGGTGAAGCCTTCTGGGATAAAATTACTGAAATGGTGAATAAATATGACATATGATTTAATTATAATCGGCGCAGGCCCTGGCGGTTATGAGGCTGCACTTGAGGCTGCTGATAAGGGCATGAAGGTTGCTCTTATCGAGAAGGATAAGCTCGGTGGAACTTGCCTTAACCGTGGCTGCGTACCTACAAAGACTCTTATGCACACAGCTGATATCGCTCGTGAGCTTAAGGATGCTGCAAAGTTCGGTGTAAATGTTTCAGATTACGCTGTTGATGCGGCTAAGATGCAGGAAAGAAAGACTGAGGTTCTCGATACTCTGAGATCAGGCATTGCTGCTATGATGAAGAAGGGTAAGGTTGATGTAATCGAGGGAATCGGCGTAATCGAGGGAACTGGTAAGGTTCGTGTTGGTGACGAGGTTCTTGAAGCTAAGAATATCATGATTGCTACAGGATCAAAGACTTTCGTACCTCCAATCGAGGGAATCGATACTCCTGGTGTTGTTACAAGTGATGTACTCCTCGATAAGGCTGATGGTATCTATGAACATCTTGTAATCGTAGGTGGCGGTGTAATCGGAATGGAGTTCGCTTCACTTTACGCTGCTCTTGGAACTAAGGTTACTATCATCGAGGCTCTTGAGAGAGTTCTTGCTCCACTTGATAAGGAGATTTCACAGAACGTTAAGATGATCGGCAAGAAGCGTGGAATGGATATTCATACTAAGGCTATGGTTGAGAAGTTTGAGCCTGCTGCTGATGGCAAGGTTGTTACTTACTACAGAGAGAAGGACGAGCTTCAGTCAGTAGAGTCTGATGGCGTACTCATATGCATCGGAAGACGTGCTTGTACTGATGGGCTATTTGCAGAGGGTGTTGAGGTTGAGATGGATCGTGACAAGATTGTTGTTAACGATAAGTACGAGACATCAATTCCTGGTGTTTATGCAATTGGTGATGTTATCGGTGGAATCCAGCTTGCTCACACCGCTACTGCAGAGGGAAGAAATGCTGTTGCTATCATGAATGGTGAGGAGCCAACAATCAACATGAATGTTGTTCCAAGCTGTGTTTACACTAACCCTGAGATTGCAACTGTTGGAATCACTGCTGATGAGGCTAAGGCTGCTGGCCAGGCTGTTATCACTAAGAAATTCATTATGTCTGCTAATGGTAAGTCCGTTCTTTCTGATCAGGAGAGAGGATTTATCAAGGTTGTTGCTGATGCTGAGTCAAGAAAGATTCTTGGTGCTCAGATGATGTGTGCAAGAGCTACAGATATGATTGGTGAGTTTGCGATTGCAATCAGCAATGAGCTTACTTTGGATGATATTGCTGATACAATTCATCCACATCCTACTTTTGTGGAAGGAATAAATGAGGCTGTAAGAGGCTAGGCAGTGCTTAGGCCCTCGATTCGGGCACTCGCTACGAACTGACTCAAAGGACTTTCGGGAATTGCGCAAAGTTGATGCGCAATTCCTCGAAGGTCCTTTTTTTCGTCGAGTTCGGCGAGTGCAGCCTCATCTGCGGAAGCGCACTGGCTAGCCTCTTACAGCTTTGTGGGGTGAACAGTTTGAATTGAATAGAAGGATGAAGCGTTTTGAAACGCAGCGAGGTGCTTCTTCACAGGATGCTTCTGATTGTCGCTTGTAAGTGTCGCCGAAGTTGGCGGCGACGTGATATCGCGACTATCGAAGCGTCAGCTGTTCATACGCAAAGCTGCGTTGTCAAAAGCTTTGCGAGCAGTTTGGATTGAATAGTGTGATAATAATAAACCTGCACCAGTTAAGCTGAGATAGCTGCCTGGATGCGGGTTTTATTTTGGAAAGAATAAATGGCCATCTGCTAAGTTTAAATCGATAGCGATATTATTTCCTAAATACTACTTTGTAATATCGAAAATTCGATATTACAGTATGTGTTTAGTAAATTAATATCGCAAGAATTAAAGATTTATCAAACAAATATGAAAAAAGCAATTCAATCATAGGCGGAATTGCAATGCAGGCTCTTGGTTTTACGCATGATAACGGATATAACATAAGAAACGCACATGAATATTAAGAGAAAATTAATGATATAAAATATACTATAAGCAAAACTTAACTATGATTGTCGTTGGCATTTTGCTCTACTATGATTAATTGGGAAGTGGCGATATTATCTTTTCGCAGATGCTGATTAATATCGATTTTTCGATATTAGCATTAAGGTTTATCAGATTAATATCGCAAGTATTGTCGTTAGTGATTTATACACGTTATTCCATCTGGCACAAGCATAATTGCTACCTCATCTGCGGAAGCGCACTGGCTAGCCTCTTACAGCCTTCTGACTTGTGATCAAAGTTTTACATTTCTTATTTGATAAATGTTTGACAACAAAAGTGTACAGAACTACAATTTATTTGTGGAAAGATTGTCGTTCTTCCCAACAACATAAATACGGCAAAGCATTCGAAATGGTGTGACGCAAAGCTCTAGAGCCTGTAAAATGGTAGTCAGTTGCAAATTAGGATAGCATTGCGCCCTGCGCAGTGTTTTTTGTATTTATGGACTAAATTATTTTCTCGAGGTCGGATATTCTGGCAGGGTTCTATTAAGGAGGAAATTATGAAGAAGCTTATATCAATTCTAATGAGTATCACGGTAATACTCTCGATGACGCCGGCAATGGCATTTGCGGCAGATGGCGTAAGTGATACATCTCATGAGAAGGTTGCAGATTCATCAGGAAATGCAAATCAGGATCAAGTGCAAAATGAAGGCGATAGCAACTCAGATGCAGTAGCAAGTATCGGGGATAAAGAGTATGCTACATTGCAGGAAGCTATAAATACGGCGAATGGTAAGACTGTTGTTCTAAACAAGAGTGTCGAAGAGGACATTACCATTGATAAAAGTGCTTCGCTCACACTTGATCTTAGTGGTAACACACTTACAGGCACAGGAGCCAATGGCAAAGCAGCAATTACTAATAATGGTTCACTTGTAATAATGGATAGTGGAAATTCAGGAAAGATTACAAGAAATTCAACAGAATCAAATACACACTATGTTATAGATAATCAGGGCAAATTAGAGATTAAGAGCGGTACTGTACATATTGTAAATCCGAAAACTATGCCTAATGGTGCATCATTAATCAGGAACGGAGGATATAATGTTGCTACACTTAAGATTTCGGGAGGAAATATCGGACAGGATGGATTCATAGCTGTTAAGAATGATGCTTATGGCATCCTTGAAGTCACAGGTGGCAGGATAACAACTTCAGGTGATACAGCTACGCACACTGCATCGGCATTTCAGAATTGGAGCACGGCAACGATTACAGGTGGAACAATTGTTGGCACTATATCGACATATGCGTATACTTCAGAACTGAATACTCCAGTAACAGAAATCAGCGGAACTGCCGACGTAACAGGAATGATTATATGTGAAAAGTACTCATCTGATGTCACAAAAACACCAGTTATAGAAATTAAGGGTGGAACTATTAATGTCAAAAGCATCAAAGTAGATGGTAAGGATAATCTTAAGATTTCAGGTGGCGTTTTCGATTCATACCCTAAGGATTACGTAGGCGAGAACAGTGTTTATAAGAAAGACAGCAAGTTCTATGTAGGCACTGCTCCTGCCAATTCAGATGGTATGAACGCTTGGGTTAAGGGCGATGATGGTCTCTACACAGAGACATACATAGCTCCTGCACCAGAGAAGAATCCTATTACTAATTCTGGCTCTGCCTCATCTGGTGATGCGTCAACCAATGTAGATGCATCTTATAATACTACCTCATCTGATGGCAAGTCAGAGACTAAGGTCGATGCTAATCTTGGAAGCAAGATTGTTGATAACGCAGTAGAGAACAAGTCAACTGAGGTAAAGGTTGATGCTACTACAACTGCTGGTGGTTCAACTGAGGCAAGTGTGGTTCTTCCTGCTACAGCTGTTAAGGGGCTTTCAGACAAGACTCAGGCTTCTATAACTGTAGGCACAGACAACGCAACTGTATCACTCGACAAGAAAGCAGTAGATGCTGTTTCTGAGAAGGCTGGTGAAGAAGGAGAAGTTAAGCTGATTGTTCAGAATAAGGAAGTAAGTGAAAACAAGGTAGTTATTGAATTAAAGATTGAGACTTCAAATGGTGTTGTATCTGACTTCAAGGGCGGTACTGCAACTGTAACAGTTCCAGTTCATAAGGATTTGAAGGACAAGGAACTTGTTGGTGTATATATCGATGATAATGGCAAGTATATCGTGATTGGCGGTAAGCTGAATGACGATGGAACGTTCACGTTTACAACTGGTCACTTCTCAACATTTGCCGTAATGACTAAGGCTGACGCAGAGGCTGCCGTTGCTGCACAGGACATCACTAATGCTGAGGTGTCAGGCATTACTGATAAGACTTACAATGGCAAGGACATCACTCAGGCTGTAGTTGTTAAACTTGGGGAGAATACCCTCGCAGAGGGAACTGACTACGAAGTGGCATATGAGAACAATAAGAACGTAGGTTTTGGCAGCGTAAAGATTGCAGGTAAGGGCAAATACGAGGGTGAAATCACAAAGATCTTTAAGATTAATCCTAAGGGTGTTTCGCTTACATCTGTGAAGGCGCAGAAGAAGGCTATTAAGGCTACATGGAAGAAGTCGGCTAATAAGGTTAGCGGATATCAGGTAAGATATAGTACTTCAAGCAAGTTCAAGACTTGCAAGACAGTAAGTGTTAAGTACACTAAGAAGATTAACAGTAGGGTTATCAAGAAGCTTAAGGCAAACAAGAGATACTATGTAAAGGTTAGAACTTATACTAAGACTTTAGGTGGAACATGCTATTCTGACTGGAGCAAGGTTAAGTCAGTAAAGGTTAAATAATCAACCAGCGAGAGATGTCAAACGGCATCTCTCTTTTTATAAATATTTTTCATAAAAACTATTGACCTTCAGGTGACTTTAGGGTTTACGATTCAGTCATCGAAAGATAAAATTTATGCGAAGGGAGATGACTGATATGAAGATTAAGGATGTTGAGAGACTGACTGGTCTTAGTCAGAGTAATATCAGATTCTACGAGGAAGAGGGGCTGATATCACCTAAGAGAATTGAAAACAATTATAGAGATTATAGTGAGCGGGATGTAAAGGTTCTGAACGAGATTAAGAAGCTGAGAGTTCTGGGCTTGCCAATTGAGCAGATCAGAAGCTTATATCAGAATAATGCGTCACTTGAGAAGTGTCTTAAGTCAAGGCTTGAAGAGATAGATAATCAGAAGAAGAGTCTTGCTGAGATTGAAGAATTATGCAAGGCCGCAATTGATAGGCACATCACACTTGATGAGATTGATGATGTAAAGCTCGATGAAGAAAGTGTTCTTGTTAAGAGCATTCTGGAGCAGATTCTTTCTACAGATACCTATGAAGAAACCGTAGATATCTCACACTTTAAGAAGATTGCAATCACAGTATATTCTGTTTGTGCTGCACTCGGATTCTGCAGCTTGCTGGTGCTGATTAATCGCATTGAGGCAAGTGCTGACGGACTCGACATAAATAAGTTATTCCTACCTCTAGTAGCGTGCACGATTGTGATATTTATACTTGGCAAGGCTGTCAGAAGTGGAAAGATATATGTGGTTATGTCAGTAGTGGCATCGGTGGTGCAATCTCTGCTGATAACAGTAATAGTGACCCTTATATATGGTTTTGCAGAATTTGCGGTTACAACCAATTACACAGAAGATGATCCATATGCAAAACAGCAGCTCCTGTGCAGCAAGATTGCATTCACTATCGTGCTGGTTTGTCTGATTCTTGCGCTTGTTAATGCCCTGATAAAGAGTCGGGCTGGAAACTCAATTGCACTTTCAATGATTGAGACGACAGTTGCTACAGTTATAATCGTTGCAGCTGTAAAGATTGCATTCGGCGGTGGCACACCAGGCCTCATCTCGGCGGGACTTGTGGGCTTCGTCTATACTTTTGGCACTGCGCTGATCTGGAACAACGCGGTGAGACAACAGTTCAGATTAAGCTCGTGGTATGCGATCAGAACTGCGACAGATATGCTCAATATCGTGGGAATAACAATGGATCTTCGTGGAAGATACGGCACTTACAATATCAGAAGAACTCGTGAGGAAGATAGGAGATTCTACGGCGAGTAATGTGGTATAATCCTACTCATGAAAAAGATTGATTTAACGAACAGATTAACGGTATGCGCGATTGCGCTTTTCGCCTGCTTCCTCTGGGGCAGCGCGGTTCCGGTTATTAAGACCGGTTACAGACTTACAGGAATAGAAACAGCGGATTCCGCCGGGCAGGTAATGTTCGGCGGAGTTCGTTTTGCGCTTGCGGGCCTTATGGTAGTTTTGCTCGGAAGTATGCTTAGCGGACAGCTTCTTAAGCCTAACATGAAGATGATTAAGCCGATTGTGATTCTGAGCATTTTTCAGACAATCGGACAGTATGTCTTCTTCTATATAGGCGCGGCTCACGTGTCGGGAGTGAAGGGCGTAATAATCGCGGGAATGTCGCACTTCTGCGCGATTCTTGGTGCATGTCTGCTGTTTCGTCAGGAGAAGTTTACGGCAAGACTTCAGATCGGCTGCGCGCTTGGGGTTCTTGGAGTGGTGCTTGTGAATGTGATTGGAAGTTCAATGGATGCGGGGTTCAGCCTTCTCGGTGAGGGCTTCTATCTGATTTCGTGCTTCTGCAGCGGAACTTCGACTGTCCTTATAAATCGCTTCTCGAAGGACAACAATCCGGTAACGCTTTCGGGTTATCAGTTCATGCTCGGTGGAATTGTAATGTGCGTTATTGCCAAAATCATGGATATAAGCAATACAGATCCTGCGTGGAGAACGGATATTTTCAGCAGAATGAACATCCCGGCAGTTTGCGTGCTTCTGTATCTTGCATTCGTGTCGGCCGCGGCGTACACTCTGTGGTCAATACTTCTGAGACACAACCCGGTATCCCGCGTAGCAATCTTCGGATTCACGACCCCGATTTTTGGCAGTATCATCTCGGCGGTTGTTCTGAATGAATATAGCCAGCTCGGAATAGGAACAGTGCTTTCTCTTGCGCTTGTAAGTACTGGAATTGCGATAATTAACATGAAGAAAGAGTGATTCTACCTCCAAGTGGTGTGACTTAAATTCTGAATATGCTTTAATCCTGGCATAAGGAGGTGCGCTATGGATCAGATGAAGACTGGCAGATTTATAGCCGAAAGAAGAAAAACAAAAGAGATGACTCAGGCAGAGCTTGGCGAGAAGCTAGGTGTTACCGATAAGTCAGTATCGAAGTGGGAAAGAGGCGTGTGTCTTCCGGATGTTGGATTGTTCGAAGGTCTGTGCAAAGAGCTCGACTGCTCCGTTGGAGATCTGTTCGAGGGACAGATGCTTGAGCCTGAGGAGGCACTTGGTGCTACTGAGCAGAACCTGGTTCTCACTTTTGCAGAGGGAATTAAGAAAACAGGTAATTTCAAGAAGATTGTAACGATTCTTGTCGTGTTTATAATTATTCTTGGTGCGCTGGGTGCTGCAGCAGCTAGAATGCTTGGCAATTATGGATTCTGGGATCGAAATTACGTGAAACCGTACGGCGGTCTCGACAATGAGGTTACTCAGATGTTCTCATCGATCTTTCAGAGCGACTGTTATATGTATGAATTCTCCATAGATGAGAATCATAAGGATATCAAGTTGTACAAGGAGGTTTATAAGGGTTCGAAGAAGATTTCAAGTGAGGATGTTTCGCCGCTTTGTATAACACCTGAATCCGATAAGCCAATCAAGGGTCTGCTGCTTATCAGCATAAATGAGAAGAAGAATAAGTGCTCGTTCGGAGTGGGATACGATGGAGGATCGGCCTGCACGAACGGTTTTGTACTTGTAGATAATGTCCAAAAGTTCAATCAGTGGGGTTACAGTCTCCCGGCAGAGCAAGTTAAAATCAGCGATAAGCCGATTGATATTCTGTGTTGTAGTCTGAGCAATTCCGACGGACTGTCAGGGTATGATGTAAATGGTGCCAGAGATGCACTTGAAGGTAGTGATGTGAATGAAGATCAGTATACAGTGATTTTTACAATTAAATAGGGATCAAGGGTAATATGGAGCGGAGTAACATCCGCTCTTTTATATAGCGTGTCTTGACGCACCCTCTGCTCGAATTGTAGAATCGACATAGATTCATGTAACGGGGGATAGAAATGAATTACGAAAACAAGTGTATGTATGTTAGGGATAAGGTTGCACAGCCAATCGATGAGATGAGAGTTGCGGGGGGACTTCTTATTCTTCTTAATGGCGGCAATCCTGTTGATCATGGAATTATTAAGATGTCAACTGAGGTATACGGTGTGCTGGCATCTGATGATGTTAGAAATATAAGTATTGTTACTGAGGGCGCTGATTCAAGAGTGCTTTCGATTATCTGCTGGGATGATGATGAATATGAAGATACACTGGGTCTTCTTAAGCACAGCTTCAAGAGTCTGACCTTCTCGGCACAGAATAACAAGATTAACAGCTACGCGGTAAGCATCAGCGAGAAGCAGAGAAGTGGTATCGAGGTTACTATCTTTGATACTGTTGTGCCGGATGATATGATAGAGTGCCCTTCATGCGGAGCACTTAATGACAGGAACCCTGCAATGCCTTACTGCCTTGATTGCGGAGCATTGTTGGAAGTTTAGTGTGCCTATGAATAAAGATGAGTTAATTAAAGCAAGAATTGAGGATCTGATTGCAAGGTGCCGGGACGGGTATTACGTATCGGTAAGTGGGTTTATGGATACTCATGAGCAGGCTATCGCGAGAGCGATTGCCGCTTCTGTAGCGTCGTCGGGTGTGAGTGTTACATTTTATGGCGGATACGACGATGCTGAGCGCCGGATTATGGTGTGCGCTCCAGAGGACTGGTACACTGATGATTTCAGCGAGTATCTTAGAGTGCTTAGGGTTTCTGTAAAGAAGGGCTCTAAGCCACTGACTCATAGAGATTACCTTGGATCCATACTTGGCCTTGGCCTTGAAAGAGTTCTTATCGGCGACATTCTCACGAGAAAGGATGGCGCCGATATTGTTGTGTCTGCGGATATCGCAGATTTCCTCTTAACTGAATACACTCAGGTCGGAAGGGCGGAGACAACGCGGGAAATCGTGAGCCCGGAAGAGATTATTTTGCCCGAGATGAGAAAGGAAACGATAAGAGATACGGTGCCGTCAGTAAGACTCGACAGCGTGATTTCATCAGCTTTTAAGGTTTCACGAGCGAATGCGGCGGAAGCAATCAGAAGAGGAATCGTCTCAGTTAATCATCTTGAGGTGACTAAGCCGGATGCGCGAGTCGATGAGGGCTCGGTGCTTGTGCTTAAAGGTAAGGGTAAGGCGATTCTCCGTGAGATAGGCGGTGAGTCAAAGAAAGGGCGCCTATGGATCACGATAGAGAGATTCCTATAGATCGTGGCCAAAAGTTGTGTCCTGGCAATATATTCTCCCGCGAATTCGTGTTGCTGTGATATAATCTCTGGGTAAGCCTATTTAAGTTAATGGAGGAATCGATATATGGCTGATAAGATGAAGAGAACAGAAACTATGGTGCTGACTGCTGTTTTTGCCGCAGTTACAGGCGTGCTTGCCTGGATTTCAATACCACTTCCTTTTACACCGGTGCCTGTTAATATGGCGCTTGCAGGCGTGCTTCTTGGATCTATTATTATGAGCAAGAGGGGTAATGCAAACGGAGGAGCTGCTGCAGCCGCTCTATACGTACTGATGGGTGCGATTGGAATCCCGGTATTCAGCGGTGGAACAGCGGGACTTGGAGTTCTGACAGGACCAACTGGTGGTTTTCTGATTGGATATATTGCAACTGCTCTTGTTGTAGGACATGTGTATAAGTATCTTACAGGACATGGAGATAATACTTCTTCTACAAGAACATCACTTCCTGTAATAGCGGTTGTTAACATGGCCGGTATTCTGTGCTGCTATGCTTTTGGACTCGTATGGTTTATGATGCTGACAGGATCGACTCTTATGGCGGGAATCAGCGCGTGCATGCTGCCATTTTTGCCAGGAGACGTACTCAAATCAGTACTGGCGGCTTATCTTGGGAGGAAGATTAAATGGTAAGATTCAATAACGACTACAACAGAAATGCGCATCCTGCAATTCTTAAGGCTCTTTATGAAACTCAGAATGAGGCATACGGCGGATACGGACTCGATGAGTGGTGTGATGCAGCGAAGAGGGAGATTCACAAGTACCTTGATTGCCCGGAGGCTGCGATTCATTTCCTTGTAGGAGGAACTCAGACTAATTATCTTGCAATTGAGGCGATGCTAGACAGACCTTATTACAGCGTAATTGCTGCCGATTCAGGACACATCTGCGTGCATGAGTCAGGCGCAATTGAGCATACAGGTCACAAGATTCATCAGCTCAAGAGCGAGAATGGCAAGATTAACGCTGCTCAGATTGAAGAAGAGGCTCGTTACTATGCAGAGAATGCTCTCTATGAGCACATCACTCACCCAAGAGCGGTGTATATTTCACAGCCTACAGAATTCGGAACATGCTACAGCCTTGATGAGCTTAAGGCGATAAGCGATGTATGCGACAGATATGATATGTATCTATACGTCGATGGTGCGAGACTAGGATACGGTCTTGCTGCATCAGATGCAAGCCTTGCAGATATTGCAGAGCTTTCAGACATGTTCTACATCGGCGGAACAAAGTGCGGATTTCTGATGGGAGAGGCTCTTGTAATCACTAACCCTGCTCTCGATTTCGGAATCAGAAATTTCATGAAGATGAACGGAGCTCTTCTGGCAAAAGGATGGCTTCTTGGCATCCAGTATTACGAGATGTTCAAGGACGGTCTCTATTTCGAGATTACCAAGAGCGCTGTTTCGTATGCAATGAAGATTAGGGATGCGTTTAACGAAGCAGGAATCAAGTGCTTCCTTGACAGCCCAACTAACCAGCAGTTCTTCCTGATGAATAAAGAGCAGCAGGCTAAGCTTTCAGATGAATTTGTGATCGAGTTTATCGATCCATACGATGATGAATACGACATCATCAGATTCTGCACAAGCTGGAGCACAACAGATGAAGAGGTTGACAAGCTGTGCGAAGCAGTAAAACGTAAATAAACATAAATAGTACAATTGTATAATTTTTAACAAAATGGACAGGTTCAGCTATTGAATCTGTCCATTTTTTAACAAACTCACACCTTAATAGTAATATTCTTGATAAAAAATAACACATCACAAGCCCAAAACAACCGAATTTCTTACACCGCAGTCTAAACTAAGGTATAAATCCCACTCCAAACCCCATGTTTTTATTAGAAACACGAATAGGTATTTGTTAAATTTGTGACAAATTTCGTTGACAAAAAATTAACGAAGCATATAATAAAGCCATAGGCAAAGAAAAAGCTATGCATGAACCCCGCATAGTTATACAAGCTCTGTCCTAACACTTATTTAAAGAGAGAAGGAGATAAGGATGTATACACTAGGAATTGATATCGGATCAACAACTTCTAAGTGTGTAATCCTCAAGGACGGGGAATATGTTTACGCAAAGGCGCTTGCCCTAGGGGGCCTGGGAACAGAAGGACCTGAGAAATCACTACAGTCAATATGGAATGAAAGCGGTCTTAACAAGAGTGACATCGCCAGAACTATTGTTACAGGATATGGTCGTAACAGGTTCGAGGGCGGTGACGGCGAGGTCAGTGAGCTGACATGTCATGCACTCGGTGGCCGTTTTATTTTTGAAGGGCTTAGGACGGTGATTGATATCGGCGGACAGGACGCCAAGGTTATAACACTGAGTGAATCCGGAAAGATGTCGAACTTCGTTATGAACGACAAGTGTGCCGCAGGTACAGGAAGATTCCTCGATGTAATGGCCAACATCCTGTGTGTAGACATAAACGATTTTGAGGAGCTTGCAGGGAAGTCGGATACGCCGGCATCTATATCAAGCACATGCACTGTTTTTGCCGAATCCGAGGTAATCAGTCAGCTCGCGAACGGAGTCGAGATGCCTGACCTGATCGCCGGAATCTGTGACAGTGTTGCAACAAGAGTCGGAGCTTTAGCGAGAAGAGCTGGAGTCAGAGACAAGGTCTGTATGTCCGGTGGAGTTGCAAGGAACGGAGCTGTCAGAAAGGCAATGGAGAAAGCGCTCGGAGTAGAGATTGAATATGATCCGCAGGCACAGTACTTCGGAGCAATCGGAGCAGCGCTATATGCATACAGACAGTTGAACAGATAGCATATTTTTAAGGAGGAAATATCATGGCTGAAGAAGTAAAGAAGGCGCCACGTCCAGTGGATCCTAATTCTGCAAAGTACAAGCTCGGCAAGATTGCAGGAGATGCATATGTGAATGCAATTGAAGCAAAGAAAGCCGGCAAGCCGGTTGCGTGGGTTTCAAGTAACTTCCCGGTAGAAATTCCGGAGACTCTTGGACTTTACACTGTATATCCTGAGAATCAGGCTGCAGGAATCGCGGCAAGAGGCGCCGGTGAGAGAATGTGCGATGTAGCTGAGGCCGACGGATATTCAAACGATATATGCGCTTACGCTAGAATCTCTCTTGCATACGCAAAACTTAAGGAGTGCCCTGAGCAGGATGTAGCAATGCCTGATGTACTGCTTTGCTGCAACAACATCTGCAACTGCATGATCAAGTGGTATGAGAACCTCTCACAGGAGCTCGGAATTCCAATGATTATGCTGGACATTCCTTTTAACCCTGACTATGAACCATCACAGGCGTTCATCGATTACGTTGGAGCTCAGTTCTGGGATGCAATTCATCAGCTTGAGGACATCTTCGGAATCAAGTGGGATGATGATAAGTTCAAGAAGGTTACAGAGGCAAGCTGCAGATCAAGCAGAGCATGGCTCGAAGCTACTGCACAGGCTAAGTACACACCTTCACCATTCAACGGCTTCGACCTTCTTAATCATATGGCTGTAATGGTTACAGCAAGAGGTAAGGATGAGGCTGGAGAAGCAATGGAGACTCTCCTTAAGGAGTACAAGGAGAATCACGAGAACGGAACAAGCACATTCAGAGCTGACGAGAAGTACAGAGTAATGTTCGAGGGAATTGCCTGCTGGCCATACCTTAGAGCAACATCAAAGGGTCTTAAGAACAGAGGAATCAACATGGTTACAACAATCTATGCTGATGCATTCGGATTTGACTATTCAAACTTTGATGAGATGATCGCAGCATACTGCAGCGTTCCTAACGCAATCAACCTTGAGAAATCAAGAGACAAGAGAATCAAGCTCTGCAAGGACAACAATGTAGAGGGACTTCTCGTTCACACTAACCGTTCATGCAAGCTCTGGAGTGGATTCATGCCAGAGATGAGCCGCCAGATTGGAGAAGCATGCGACATTCCGGTAGCAAGCTTCGATGGTGACCAGGCAGACCCAAGAAACTTCTCAGAGGCTCAGTACGATACAAGAGTTCAGGGTCTCATGGAGATTATGGAAAGCAATAAGGAAGCTTAAGGAGGAAGATAACTATGGTAAACGAATTACTTAGACAGTTCCATGAGGTTGCAGCTTCACCTAAAGCTCAGATGGATAAATACCTCGCAGAAGGAAAGAAAGTAGTGCTTACAGCTCCTGTTTACACACCGGAAGAGCTTATTCATTCGATGGGCTTTGTACCATTCGGTGCATGGGGAGCAGATACAGAGATTAACAGAGCTAAGGAATACTGCCCGGCGTTCCTGTGCTCAATCGTACAGTCAATTCTAGAACTCGGAATGAATGACGAGTACAAGGGTGCAAGCGCAATCGTGATTCCATCACTTTGCGACACACTTAAGACTCTCGGAGAGAACTGGAAATATGCTGTTAAGGATATTCCATTCATCCCAATGACATATCCACAGAACAGAAAGCCTGATTTCGGACTTAAGTTCACAATTGCTGGTTATGAAAAGGTAAAGGGAGAGCTCGAGAAGGTTGGCGGAAGCTATTCAAACGAGGCACTCGCTGCATCAAACGAGGTTTACAACAGACACAATGCTGCTATGAGAAAGCTTGATGAGGTTCTCGCAGGACACCCTGAGGTAACAGCATCACAGAGAAGTGACATCTTCAAGAGTGCGTTCTTTATGGCTAAGGAAGAGCATACAGAGCTTGTAGAGGAGTTCATCGCTGAGCTCGAGAAGACTCCTGCTGGAGAGGAAAAGCTTCCTGTAATCGTATCAGGAATCCTGACAGATGCTCCTGGCCTGAACGAAATCTTCGATGACCTCGGAATGCACATCGTAGCAGATGATGTAGCAGCGCAGTCAAGACAGTACAGAACAGACGTACCTGCAGGAGACGACGCACTTTGCGCACTTGGAAAGAAGTTCCAGGCAATGGACAACTGCTCAGTGCTTTATAACAGAGATAAGCCAAGAATTCAGTGGATGGTTGATACAGCCAAGGCTAGAGGGGCAAAGGGAGTAATTGTAGTAATGACTAAGTTCTGCGACCCAGAAGAGTTTGATTATCCGCTGATCAAGAAGGCATGCGATGCAGCTGATATCCCGGTTGCAATCGTGGAGGTGGATCGCCAGATGGTTCACTTTGAACAGGTAAGAACAAATCTCGAGACATTCAGAGATATGTTGACAATGTAGGAGGATGAAATGAGCAAGAGACCTTTAGAGGGTGTAAAGGTAGTAGAGCTGGCTACTTTTATCGCAGCACCATGTACAGCTAGAGTACTTGCAGACCTTGGTGCAGATGTAATCAAGGTTGAGGCACCAATGGGAGACCCACTTCGTTACACAGCAGTTAACGAGGGAAGACCAATGGATCAGAAGGAGAATACATCATATGACCTCGAGAACGCAGGCAAGAGATGTATCTCACTTAACACAAAGACACAGGAAGGACACGACGCTCTAGAGAAGTTGATCTCAGAGGCAGACGTATTCATCACAAATGTAAGACAGAGACCTCTTACTAAGATGGGCTTTGACTGGGAGACACTTCATGCAAAATATCCTTCACTCGTATTCGGATATGTTTCAGGATACGGCGAGAAGGGTCCAGATAAGGATCTTCCGGGCTTCGATTTCACAGCATTCTATGCTAGAGGTGGAATCCTCGGACCACTCCGTGACAAGGACAGCGTTCCAATGCTGACAGTTCCTGGATTCGGAGATCACCAGGTATCAATGAACCTTGCAACAGGAATCCTTGCTGCACTGTTCAGAGCTAAGATGACTGGCGAGGGTGAGAAGGTAGTAGTATCACTTCTTCACAGTGCTATCTGGGACATCTCACTTGTACTTCAGGCAAGCCAGTATGGTGCAGATTGCATGCAGTTCCCTCTAAAGAGAAACGAAATTGCTAACCCACTGACAGTATGCTACCTGACTAAGGATGAGAGATGGCTTCAGATTGCAATGCCTCAGTATGACAGACATTACCCAATCTTCATGGAAGCTGCGGGACATCCTGAGCTTGTAGGTGACCCTAGATTTTACCCACAGGCTGCACTCCAGGCAAACAAGCCTGAGTTCTACGAAATCCTCGTATCAATCATGGGATCAAAGACTCTCGCTGAGTGGTGCAAGGTAATGGACGAGGCAGATCTGCCTTACGCTATCGCACAGAACTGGGACGAGCTCCTTCAGGACAAGCAGGCTTGGGGTTCAGACTGCTTCTATGAGATGGAGTATCCAAACGGTGCGAAGAGAACTCTCGTAAGACCACCAATGATGTTCGAGGAGTGCGGTCTTCCTCCATATAATAGAGGACCATACCTCGGAGAGCATACAACAGAGATCCTGAAGGAAGCAGGATACAGCGAGGAAGAGATTGCAGGAATGGTAGACAGCGGAGCAGCTGCACTTATGGATCCTGCACTCGCATAAAAGATTACAAATAAGACATACTAAGGGCACGACACAAAGTAAGTAATATAAATCAACCAAAGATAACTATTTTCCCTATTTAGAACAAGTATTTATATAAAGGAGATAATCATCATGAAAATTGCTGCATTTGAAGTTAGACCTGACGAGTTACCTGTAGTAGAGAAACTTTGTGCTGAGATGGGCATCGAAGTTGAATGCACTTCAAAGAACATGGATATGTCAACAGTAGAGATGGCTAAGGGTGCTGATGGAATCACAACTCTTGGACAGAGCACATACTCAAAAGAGGTGCTCGATACTCTTAAGGAGTATGGAGTAAAGGTACTGGCTTCACGTTGTGTTGGATACAATCACATGAACGTTGATTATGCAAGAGAGCTTGGATTCTACCTGACTGCAGGATCATATCTCCCAGACGGAGTTGCTGATTTCACAATCATGTCAATCCTCGTTTGCATCAGAAAGTTCAAGAAGGCTCTCAAGAACACTGACGATAACGACTTCACACTGAAAGGTAAGCAGGGTAGAGAGCTCAGAAGCTTGACAGTTGGTGTTATGGGAACTGGTAAGATCGGACGCGCTGTAATTAAGAGACTCGTAGGCTTCGGTTGCAGAATCATCTGCAACGATATCTATGAGAGCGATGAGGTTAAGCAGTATGGTGCTGAGTACGTTGATCTTGACACTCTCTATGCAGAGTCGGATCTGATTACTGTTCACACTCCACTTCTTCCAAGCACAGTTGGAATGATCAACAAGGATACTCTTGCTAAGATGAAGGATGGCGTAATTCTTATTGGAAATGCAAGAGGAGAGCTCTTCAACATCGAGGATATCATCGAGGCTATGGAGTCAGAGAAGATTGGCGCAATGTTCATGGACGCATTTCCAGGCGAGACTGGAATCATCCACGAGATTCACAACACTGATATCGTAAGAACAGAGGGAATGCCTTGGTTCAGACTTAAGTATCTGAAGTCATTCGTTAACTTCGTTCAGACACCTCATATGGCATTCTTCACAGAAGAGGCTGCTGCTCAGATGGTAGAGAGCGGAATCAGAGGAATCTATGAGTGCATCACTAACGGTGAGAGCAAACACGAGATCCCTAAGAACTAATCAAACGATATAATCATTTAGTCAGAGTATAAGGAGGACATAATAAATGATTCTAGATAAGAAACATGCCCTTCAGCAGAAGCTCTTCAGAGAGTTTGCTGAGAATGAATTCACTAAGGAAATTCAGGATGAGCTTGACCAGACACATGAGTTTAACTGGGATATGCACAAGAAGATGGCAAAGTACGGCTTCATGGGAGTAAAGATTCCTAAGCAGTACGGCGGTACTGGTTCAGACCACCTCACATATGCACTTATGATCGAGGAGCTCGCTAGAGTAGATGCTGTTCTTGCTATCTATGCAAACACTTCAAACTCACTCGGTGGTGGACCTATCATGCTTGCTGGTAATGAGGATCAGAAGAAGTTCTACCTCCCACAGGTAGCAAGCGGTGAGAAGATCATGGTATTCGGTCTTACTGAGCCAGGCGCTGGATCAGATGCTGGTGGTACGACTACTACTGCAATTCCTGATGGCGACGATTACATCATCAATGGACGTAAGTGCTTCATTTCAGGCGCACCTATGGCGGACTGGATTGTAATCTTTGCTAAGACTGACCTTACTAAGAAGGGCTCAAGAGGAATCTCAATGTTCGTTGTTGACATGCATCTCCCAGGCGTATCACTTGGAGCACCTGAGAAGAAGATGGGAATCAATGGATATCCTACTTGCGACGTAGTATTCGAGGATGTAAGAGTAAGCAAGGATTGCCTTGTTGGACCTCTTAACAAGGGCTTCCAGTACGCTATGAAGACTCTTGACGGCGGAAGACTCGGCGTTGCTGCAATGTCAGTTGGTGTTGCACAGTCATGTCTTGATGAGGCTGTTAAGTACGCTAAGGAAAGAAAGCAGTTCGGAAGACCTATCGCTGATTTCCAGGGTGTAAGCTTCATGATCGCAGAGATGGCAGCAGATGTAGAAGCTGCAAGACAGCTCACTTACCACGCTGCAATGCTTAAGGATCAGAACTCACCAGAGGCAACTAAGGCATGCTCAATTGCGAAGTACTTCGCTGCAGAGGCTGCTAACAGATGCGCATACAAGGCAGTTCAGATCCACGGCGGATATGGATATATTCAGGAGTACAAGGTTGAGAGACTCTACAGAGATGCTCGTATCATGAGTATTTTCGAGGGAACAAGCCAGGTACAGCAGATCGTTATTTCAAGTTCACTGCTTAAGTAATTAAAGGAGGATATGGAAATATGAAAATCATCGTAACTGTTAAGCAGGTTCCTGATACCTCCGGTAAGGTAGCAGTAAACCCAGATGGAACACTAGATAGAGCGTCAATGCAGACAATCATCAACCCAGATGACCTTAATGCAGTTGAGGCAGCTCTTACACTTAAGGATGAGTACGGCTACAAGGTAGTTGCATTCACAATGGGACCTGCTCCAGCAGAAGGAATGCTCAGAGAGCTTATGGCTATGGGTGTAGACGAGACAGTTCTCGTTTCAGCAAGAGAGTTCGGCGGATCAGATACTTACGCAACTTCACAGATTCTTGCAGCAGCAATCGATACTTACGGAGTTGATGACGAGGACATCATTTTTGCCGGAAGACAGGCTATTGACGGAGATACAGCTCAGGTTGGTCCACAGATCGCAGAGAAGCTTCACCTCCCACAGGTAACATATGCAGGCGACATCAAGAAGGATGGAGATACACTCACTATCCACAGAATGCTTGAGGATGGTTACATGGTAGTTAAGGTTAAGACTCCTTGCATGGTTACTTGCATCAAGGAGCTCAACGAGCCAAGATACATGTCAGTTAACGGAACTGAGGAGTGCTGGGATATGCCACTTACAGTAATGGGATATGATGCTCTTAAGGATCATGATCTCATCGACGCTACTACTATCGGACTTAAGGGTTCTCCAACTAACATCTACAAGTCATTCACTCCACCACAGAAGGGTGTTGGAATGATGCTTGAGGGTGCAGGCAAAGAGACTACAGACAAGCTTGCAGGAATTCTTGCTGGCAAGCACATTATCTAGGAAGGAGAACTAACAATGACATACAATAGTGCAGATATTGCTGCTTTCAAGAATGTATGGGTATTCTGTGAGCAGCGTCAGGGCGTAATGATGCCTACAACATATGAGCTTATTTCAGAGGGCCGTAAGCTCGCTGACGAGCTCGGAGTAGAGCTTTGCGGAGTTCTCCTTGGAGACAACGTTGATGAGCTTGCTCCAACACTTGGTGGATACGGTGCTGACAAGGTTTATGTTTGCAACAGCCCACTTCTTAAAAACTATACAACTGAGGGATACACTAAGGTTATCGCTGATGTTACAAGAGCGTACAAGCCTGAGATCATGCTTGTAGGAGCTTCAAACATCGGAAGAGACCTTGCTCCAAGATGCGCTGCAAGACTTCACACTGGTCTTTGCGCAGACTGTACTCACCTCGATGTTGATCTTAACGGATACATTGAGTTCCTGAGATCAGGATCATCACTCGATGTTGATGGAATGAATTTTGAGACAAAGCTCTTTGATGTTAACACTAACCTCAAGATGACTAGACCTGCTTTTGGTGGACACCTTATGGCTACAATCGTATGCCCAAGATTCCGTCCTGCAATGGCTACAGTAAGACCTGGAGTTATGAAGAAGAGACCTTTCGACGAGGAAGGCGTAAAGAAGGTGGAGATTATTTATCCGGAGTTCTCACTCACTGAGGAGGATATCCAGACAGAGGTTGTTGAGGTAGTTAAAGCTGCTAAGAAGCTTGTAGACCTTATCGGAGCTGATTTCATCGTTTCAGTTGGTCGTGGTATCGCTGCAGACGTTGAGGGAGGAATCAAGCTTGCTGAGGAGCTTGCAGAGGTTCTCGGCGGAGTAGTTGGTTCTTCAAGAGCTTGCGTAGACGCAGGCTGGATTGGAGCTGACCACCAGGTAGGACAGACTGGTAAGACTGTTCATCCTAAGGTTTACGTTGCTCTTGGTATTTCAGGAGCTATTCAGCACAAGGCTGGAATGCAGGATTCAGAGTGCATCATCGCTGTAAATAAGAACGAGAATGCACCAATCTTCGAGATTGCTGACTACGGCATCACAGGCGACCTGTTCAAGGTTGTTCCACTGCTTATCGATTCAATCAAGCAGGCGAAGGCCGAAGCATAATAATAACCCAATCGGAAAAGCCGCTGCACCCGAGCAGCGGTTTTTTCGTGCGAGTCGTTTAGTATGCCCATTAATTTATCATAAAACTATGGTAAAATATCATGTCGGACTATTTTTTTACGCGGAATTTGGAGGAAAATATGCACGTACCACAGCTGATAACAGATCTTGCGATAATGCTATCAACCGCCGGTGTAGTTACTCTGGTCTTCAGGAAACTGAAATTACCAGTAATACTCGGATACATCCTTGCAGGCTTTATGATAAGCCCGTTTTTTCCTGCGTTTCTGACTGTTGCAAGCAAGGATTCTCTGACTGTCTGGAGTGAAATCGGAGTAATAATCATACTATTTCATATCGGTCTGGAATTTGATATAAACAAGCTGGCCACGATAGGTTCAACTGCGGTCATAAGTTCCTTTGTGTGGATGACGCTTACGATGGCAGTTGGGTACGGACTCGGTGTTGCACTTGGCCTTACAACTATGGACTCGGTATTTCTCGGCGCGATGCTTTCAATCAGTTCAACCGTAGTGATACAGAAATGTTTTGATGAACAAGGCCTTTCGGGACAGAAATTCACGAACCTCGTAATGGGAAGCCTTGTAATGGAGGATATCTTCGGAATACTTATTATCGTAATTCTATCTACACTCTCAGTAAGCAGTGTAAGCGGTGGAGAGATTGCGGTGCAGCTTCTTATGATGGCATCGTATCTCATAATCTGGCTGGTACTGGGAATATATATCCTGCCAACGTTTCTTAACAAAGCGAAGAGCCATTTCGACAACGAGCTTCTGACAGTCGCGTCGCTTGGCCTGTGCTTCCTGATGGCACTGTTTGCATCGAAGCTTGGTTTTTCAATGGAGCTTGGAGCGTTCATTGCGGGATCTCTCATTGCAGGAACAAAGCATGCGGAGAGAGTTATGGAGGCGACAGAGGGCGTTAAAGACCTTTTTGGCGCCGTATTCTTCCTCTCTGTAGGAACAATGGTTGAGCCTGCAGTAATCGTCGAGAGATGGACTTCGATCATTCCAATCGCTATTGTCGGCGTACTTGCTAAGTTTGTGACTGCTATCTTTGGATTCGTTCTGTCGGGTCAGGATCTGAAGACTGCCGTTAAGGCGGGTACTTCACTTGCGCCTATCGGAGAGCTTTCATTTATCATCGCGTCGCTTGGAATATCGCTCGGTGTTATCGATTCATACCTATATCCGGTTATCGTATCGGCATCAGTTATAACCATTATATTTACGCCGGTGTGCATTAAGCGTTCGGATGATTTCGTAAGACTTATAAATAAGATACTACCTAACAAGCTGATTCAGGCAATCAGCGATTATACGTCTGATGACCAGGATGATGCGGAGAAGGATCAGGATTGGGGCATTGTTCTGAAGTCTTTTGCGAAGAAGACTATTCTCTACGGAGGCATTATGGTTGCTGCTGCGGAGTTTTCTATCAGAATCGTGTTCCCGCTGCTGACCAATCGTTTTGAGGTTCTGCATGCGAAGTTGATTGCGGTTGCTCTGGTATATGTCATTATCATAATGTTTACTGCACCACTGATGGATTTCCATAGCGTAAGCTTCACACATCTGTGGCTTGAAAGACTTGCAAACAGACCGCCTCTTATGACACTTATCGTGCTTAGAGTTGCAATGCTCGCATTTGCAGCATACATTCCGCTTAGAGCATTTTGGGATGTACATATGGTTGTACCACTTGCTCTAACGGTTGTAGTTATACTGATTCTGGGTCGAAGCGATGCTGTTCAGACCTTCTACCTGCAGCTAGAGACAAGATTCCTTCGTAACCTTAACGAGAGAACTATCGACGAAGCAGAGGTTGAATTCGGTAGACAAAGATGGCTTGACGAGGACTTCAGCATTTTCTCATATTTTGTTCCTGCCGGGGCAAGCTATATCGGAAAGACTATTGACGAGCTTGACTGGGGAAGAAAGCTTAGCGTATATGTTGTAAAGCTCAGAAGAGGCTCTACTCAGGTGGTACTCCCTGAACCTACAACTAAGATAAAGGAAGGCGACAAGCTGTACATCATCGGTGATGAAAGTTCGCTTCAGATATTCTATAAGACTCTGAACCTGGGAGTTCCTGACAAGTTCAGAACCCTAAAGGAGTTTATGGAGACCGGCTATCCTGATACAGAGCATGCGCTCGCTTGCACACCTATCAAAGTTCGAGGCAATGAGGATTATGCAGGCAAGCCTATCAAACACAGCAAGATCAGAAGCAGAGAGCACTGCTGGATTCTCGGAATTCAGAGAAAGGGCTATGCTGTAACTATGCCAGGCGCAAACATGCTCATAGAGAAGGGCGATATCCTCTGGGTAATCGGTCTTAATAATAATATAGGTAAGCTCGCATCACGAAGTGTGGGCAGAAAGGGTGTTCATAATGATTAAATACATTGCCGGTCCGCTAATTGGAATGGTAATAGGTTATTGTACAAATTATATTGCGGTTAAGATGCTGTTCCTTCCTCGTGAGGAGAAATATCTTTTCGGACATAAACTCCCTCTTACTCCGGGAGCTATCCCTAAGGGCAAAAACCGTCTCGCTAAAGCAGCAGGTACCGTGGTATCGGAGGCTCTCATCACAGAGAATGATATTTCTGAGAAGCTTCTGACCAAGGAGATGGAAGACGGTCTTGTAGATTCTGTAATGGAGGTTGTGAAGACTCCAATAGAGAAGACTCTTGCTTCAGCAACGAGCGAAGAGCAGACGACTGTATTCAGAATTGGAATCGACAACATGGTTACAGGCAAGGTTGTTGATGCAATTTCGAACTATGACTACGAGACTCTTATCAAGACGCAGGGCATGAGAGCCATCAAGGAGAAGATTGGCGGATCAATGATCTCAATGTTTGTGTCAGATGATATGATTAACGGCATTCTTGACAGTGTGGTAATGTGGCTTCGTGCATACATAAACGATGGTGCAACAGCTGCAATAAGACCGCTTGTATCGAATGCACTTTCAGATATCTTCGAATCGTCACCTGAATCACTCGCGGAAGCGGCGGGATATGATGAGGATGCAATCCGCGATTTTGTCCGCGAGCTCTATAGAAAGGCTGCAACCCAGGGTGTAAGAAAGGCTCTCGAACGTATCGATATCGCGTCTGTTGTTGAAGAGAAGATCAATGCAATGTCGGTTGAGGAGCTTGAGAAGCTTGTGCTTGATGTAATGAAGAGCGAGCTTAACATGATTGTCAATCTTGGCGCGCTGATTGGTTTCGTGCTAGGTTTATTAAATATCTTTATATAAGGAGAGAATGAAATGAAGAAGTTTACAATTGAAATGGAGAACGGTGGCGTAATGACTGGCGAGCTTTATGAGAATATTGCTCCTGCTACAGTAGAGAACTTTGAGAAGCTTGCTAATGAGGGATTCTATGATGGACTTATTTTCCACAGGGTTATTCCTGGATTCATGATTCAGGGCGGATGTCCTGACGGAACAGGAATGGGTGGTCCTGGATACTCAATCAAGGGTGAGTTCACAATGAACGGACACCAGAACAACCTAAAGCACGAGAGAGGTGTTCTCTCAATGGCAAGAGCGATGGATCCTAACTCAGCTGGTTCACAGTTCTTTATCATGACAACAACATCACCACATCTTGATGGACAGTACGCATCATTCGGTCGCGTCCTGGAGGGAATGGAGACTGCTGATGAGATCGTAAATGCTGAAAGAGATGTATTTGATAAGCCAATGGTAGATCAGGTAATTAAGACTATCAGAGTTACAGACTAATTGCGATTGGATACAATTTTAAATATTCGGTTTAGAACAGGGCGGAGTGACGCCCTGTTTCTTATTAATACATACACTTGTCTTTGTTGAATGGACATAGGTTGGTGTGTTATTATTTATGCTATACACCAAATGTATACATCGTGATGCGATGCATACATGATTTTGGAAGACATATTTCTAGGACACTAAGTTTATTAAAGGGGAATTGAGATGAAACACAGATTCATTGCTAAAGAACACTGGAAGGAACAGAGCACTGCAATGGCAGCATCAGACGTAATCGCTGCTTCATTTGATGATTGCATTAATCTAAGTATCGGAGACCCTGATATGGTTACTAACCAGGGAATTATTGATGCTGCTTTTGAGGATGCAAGCAAGGGCTATACAGGATATCCTAATTTCCAGGGTGATCCTGAGCTTAGAACTGAGATCAGAAACTTCTACAAGAGAGCATACGACATGGACGTTTCTGACAAGGAGGTTCTTATCACTGCATCAGGAACAAGTGCAATGTTTATGATAATGAAGACTATCCTTGATCCAGGTGATGAGGTTATTCTTCAGGGACCTTACTTCAGCCCATACCCACAGCAGGTAAGAATGAATGGCGGAGTTCCAGTTGAGCTTCCTACTCTTGAGGAAGAGGATTTCCAGGTTAACCCTGAGAGACTTGAGTCTCTTATCACAGAGAGAACTAAGGCAATCGTAATCAACTCACCAAGTAACCCTACAGGAAACTGTCTGACAGTTGAGACAATGGAGAAGATTATTGCTATCGCTGAGAAGTACGACCTTGTAATTGTATCTGATGAGATTTATACAAGCTTCAGCTTCCAGGCACCATTCGTTTCAATCGGAACACTTCCTGGCGCAAGAGAGAGATCAATTATAATCAACTCATTCTCTAAGAATTTCATTATGTGCGGATGGAGACTTGGTAACATCATCGCTCCAGATTTTATTATTAAGACTCTTCTTTCTGTATCACAGGGTGTTATGTTTACTGCACCTTCAATCTCACAGAGAGGAGCAATCTACGCTCTCAGACACATGGAAGAGATCGTACCGCCAATCGTAGAGGAGTTCAAGAAGAGAATGTACTACGCTGCAGAGAGAGTTAACGGACTTCGCAATATGCACGTTATTTTTCCACCTAAGGGAAGCTTCTATCTCTGGGTTAACATCAAGGATACAGGCCTCACATCAGTAGAGGCACAGGAGCTTATTCTTAAGGAAGCACATGTTCTGATGCTACCAGGCGTTGCATTCGGTAACTGCGGTGAGGGCTTCCTCAGAATTGCTTGTACTGTAGGCGTAGATAAATTCAAGGAAGCGTTCGACAGAATTGAGAAGATTGATATGTTCAATCCTAACCTATAGTTCTGCATCCTGAAACAGAATAGATTTTTAAGCAAGATAAAAGAGCATGGAAGGTTAATCCGACCATGCTCTTTAGTAATATGTGTTATTTCATTATTTCATCGATTGCCTGGATAAAGGCTCCGCGAACACCGTTTCGCTCAAGGGATGCAACACCGACGATTGTAGCTCCTCCAGGTGAGCACACACCATCCTTAAGGATTGCAGGGTGTGAGCCAGTCTCGATTGCGTATGCAGCAGAACCTTCCATCATATGCTTTACAAGGTTATATGAAGTGCCTCTTGGCATTCCGTGAAGAACTGCTGCATCTGCGAGAGCTTCGATAACCATGTCCATAAATGCCGGTGTGCTTCCTGCGATGATTCCGCCAAGGTCAAGAAGCTCCGGAGGGAGAAGTTCGATGCTTGAAATTCTTCCGAATATATCCTCGAAGAGGGCGAACTGATCGTCTGTGAGTGAATGGCCCTTAGAGCATACAAGCACGCCCTTGCCGACCTCGATAGGAGTGTTAGGCACTGTGCAGATTACATGGCAGTCTGCGGGCAAAAGCTCCATGTATCTCTCATGTGATACTCCGTAAGCAATTGAGACGACTGTCTTGCCTGGAAGAAGATGCTTTACTTCTGCAAGGACATTCTCAACCTGTGTAGGGATTACGCCGATGATAATAAGCTCAGAATTTGCTACAACCTCCTCAGTTGTTCCAGGCTTGATTCCAAGTTTGTTGCAATTTGCCTCAAGGCGTGCTCGGTTTCTGGCACTGGCAGTGATTACCTGTGGGTTGATGCCACCGTACTTGATAAGTCCGGATGCGATTGCTGAAGACATGCTTCCAAGGCCGATGATTCCGATAGTTGTATTTTCAGACATGTTTAAATGCTCCTTTCAATCATATCTGCAATAATGATATCAGCGAATATTGGGCAGGGGAACTACTTATTTCAAATAAAATAGGAATAAGGTATAATTTGATGTATGAAACAGGTAAGTTTTTTTGAACAAGAGAATATAGAGAGTGAACCGCTGGCGGCAAGAATGAGACCGCGGGATATCGACGAATTTGTCGGACAGAAGCACCTCATTGGAGAGGGAAAGGTTCTGAGAAGAATGATAGAAAGTGACAGAGTAAGCTCGATGATTTTCTGGGGACCACCTGGTGTCGGCAAGACTACCCTGGCTCAGATTATAGCGAGCAGAACGAATGCACAGTTCATCACCTTCAGTGCGGTTACCAGCGGAATTAAGGAAATCAAGAATGTCATGCAGCAGGCGGATAGGATGGCATCGCTTGGCAGCAAGACCATTGTATTTATCGACGAGATTCACAGATTCAACAAGGCTCAGCAGGATGCTTTCCTTCCTTTTGTCGAGAAGGGAAGTATTGTTTTGATTGGAGCAACTACGGAGAACCCATCATTTGAGGTGAACGGAGCGCTTCTATCGAGATGCCGAGTTTTTGTCCTTCAGCAGCTTAAGAAGGATGAGATTGCTGATCTTCTCAGAAGGGCGGTAGAGTCGCCAAGAGGTTTTGGCAGCATGAATGTCGAAATCAGCGATGAGCTTCTGAATGTTATCGCGGGTTTCTCTAACGGGGATGCGCGAAGTGCACTTTCTATCTTAGAGATGGTAGTGCTTAACGGCGATTCATCTCTGGATGAAGGAGGCTGCGAGAAGATAACTGTTACGGAAGAGATTGTGGAGCAGTGCACATCGAAGAAGTCACTTATGTATGACAAGAGTGGCGAGGAGCATTATAATCTCATATCGGCGCTTCACAAGTCAGTTCGTAATTCGGATGTGAATGCGGCTATATACTGGCTTGCGAGAATGCTCGAGGCTGGAGAGGATCCTAAGTACGTTGCAAGACGTGTGACAAGGATGGCTGCAGAGGATATCGGCCTTGCAGATCCAAGGGCAATGGAGATATGCGTTGCAGCTTTTCAGGCGGTTAATCTAATAGGAATGCCGGAGTGCTCGGTTCATCTGACACAGGCAGTAACTTATCTTGCACTTGCACCTAAGTCGAATGCGATGGAGACAGCGTATTTTGCAGCACGAGATGATGCTCTGAAGGAGCTTTCAGAGCCTGTTCCTATGAATATTAGGAATGCACCGACAGGTCTTATGAAGGATCTTGGATACGGTGATGGATATATATACGCACACGATACTGAAGATAAAATTGCATCAATGCAGTGCCTTCCTGACAACCTGGTTGGAAGAGAATATTACAAGCCCGGCAATCAGGGACTTGAGCCAAGGTTTGCCGAGCGTTATGAGGCAATAAAAGAGTGGCACAGGAAGCATGATAGATGATATACTTAAGCTGTTACAGACATTAATAAATATACATTAGAGGGAAAGATTAATGAAAGATATTGAAATCAAGAAGCTGTTCAGAGAAACAGAAAGCTACGCAGGCCAGGAGCTTGTAATCAGAGGATGGGTTAGAGGTAACAGAGCATCTAATCAGTTCGGATTCCTCTCAGTCAACGACGGAACTTTCTTCAAGCCTGTTCAGGTTGTTTATGAAGCAGACAAGCTTGATAACTTTGACGAGGTTGCTAAGTTCAGACTTTCTGCCGGCGTATGCGTAAAGGGTGTACTTGAGGTTACTCCTGACGCTAAACAGCCTTTTGAGATTAAGGCAACTGAGATTATTCTCGAGGCGGATTCTGATTCTGATTATCCTCTTCAGAAGAAGAGACATACAATGGAGTTCATGAGAGAGATTGCACATCTCAGACCTAGAAGTAATACATTCTCAGCTGTATTCAGAGTAAGAAGCGTTGCAGGATATGCAATTCACAAGTTCTTTCAGGAGAGAGGCTTCATCTACTCACACTCACCTGAGATCACATGCAGTGACTGTGAGGGTGCAGGAGAGATGTTCCAGGTAACTACTCTTGATCTTGAGAATCCACCAAGACTTGAGGATGGAAGCATCGACTACAGCAAGGACTTCTTCGGTAAGAGAGCTAACCTGACTGTGTCAGGACAGCTTGAGGCAGAGATTATGGCTCTTGCATTCCGTAATGTTTACACATTCGGACCTACATTCAGAGCAGAGAATTCAAACACAGCAAGACACGCTTCAGAGTTTTGGATGATTGAGCCTGAGATGGCATTCTGCGATCTTGAGCAGAACATGAACGTTGCTGAGGACATGATCAAGTACATCATCAACGATGTTTTAGAGAACTGCCCAGAGGAGATGGAGTTCTTTAACAGCTTTGTTGACAAGGGACTACTTGAGAGACTTGATAACATCGTAAGCAACGATTTCGCAAGAATCACTTACACTGAGGCCGTTGAGATTCTTAAGGATTCAGGTGTTAAGTTCGAGTACCCTGTTGAGTGGGGTCTTGAGCTTCAGACTGAGCACGAGAGATACCTTACAGAGCAGGTATTCAAGAAGCCTGTATTCGTAATCAACTACCCTAAGGATTGCAAGGCATTCTATATGAGAGTCAACGAGGACAACAAGACTGTAGCTGCAATGGATATGCTTGTTCCTGGAGTAGGTGAGATTATCGGTGGAAGCCAGAGAGAAGAGAGATACGATGTACTCGTAGACAGGATCAAGGAGCTTGGACTCGACGTTGCTGACTACGGATGGTACCTCGATCTTCGTAAGTACGGCGGAGTTAAGCACGCTGGCTACGGACTCGGTTTTGACCGTATCCTCATGTACATGACTGGCATGAGCAACATCAGAGATGTACAGATGTTCCCAAGAACACCTGGTAACGCAGAGTTCTAAGAACCTGCACATCATGTCGGGAGGGATTTTGCCAATAGAGTACCTGTGACGAATCTCCCGATTTACAACTTAATATGGATATTAATAACATTAATATACAATATCAAACACAGGAGGATTTTATTAATGAAAGGTTTTGCAAGTGATAAAATCAGAAACATCGCTCTACTAGGACACGGTAAGAGCGGAAAGACCACATTCCTCGAAGCTGCGCTTCTCAACACTGGAGTAATCAACAGACTCGGTAAGGTTGAGCAGGGCAACACAGTATCAGATTACGACAAGATGGAGATCGAGAAGGGATACTCAATCAACATGACTATGGTTCCGGTTGAGTATAAGGACACTAAGATCAACTTTATCGATACTCCGGGCTTCTTTGACTTCGTTGGCGAGCAGAGAGCTGCACTTGAGGTTGCTGATGCTGCACTTGTAATGATTGACGTTGCATCCGGCATTCAGGTTGGTACAGTTAAGGCTATGGAGCTTGTTGAGGAGTTCCATTCACCATGCTTTATCGTAATCAACCAGATTGATAAGGACAATGTTGATGTTGACGGACTTGTTGAGAAGATCAGAGAGCGTTTTGGCAAGAAGTGCATTACTGATGATGACAAGGATGCAATGGATGAAGCTGTTGCCGGTGCTGATGAAGAGCTTATGGAGAAGTTCTTCGATGGCGAACCGTTCACTGATGAAGAGTTCACTCAAGGACTTCACGACGGTATTAAGAATGGTGACATCATTCCTATCATCAAGGCTTCAAACTATACAGGCGAAGGAATTGACGAAATCCTCGGTGTTTTTGCTAAATATCTTCAGTGCCCAACAGAGCACGATCCATATCCAACTATTGATGGTGGAGAAGTTAAGGTTGAGGAAGGTGATCCTGCACTTTACGTATTCAAGACTCTTGCAGATCCATTCCTTGGTAAGATTTCATATGCTAAGGTTCTGTCAGGAACTCTTAAGGCTGGTCAGGAGGTTTACAATCCTAGATCACAGAAGACTGAGAAGCTTGGTTCTATCTTCTTTGTAAGAGGTAAGAATCAGCAGGCTGCAGATAAGGTTGCTTATGGTGATATCGTAGCTCTCGGTAAGCTTCAGTTCACTAAGACTGGCGACACTCTATGTCTCAAGTCAAAGCCTGTTCAGCTTGAGGGCGTTAAGTTCCCTAAGCCATGCTACTATGTAGCTATTGAGGCTGCTGATAAGAACGACGAAGAGAAGATGGCACAGGGCTTTGCTAAGCTGATTGAGGAGGATCCAACTCTTGTTCTCGAGAGAAATCCTGAGACTCATCAGACTCTCCTTGGTGGACAGGGCGAGATGCAGCTTTCAATCGCAATGGCTAAGCTTAAGGACAGATATAAGGTAAACGTTAAGATTATTCCTCAGAAGGTTGGTTACAGAGAGACTATCGAGGGATGCTCAGATGTTCAGGGTAAGCACAAGAAGCAGTCTGGCGGAGCTGGACAGTACGGTGATGTTCATATCAGATTTTCACCATCACAGGAGCCAGGCCTTGAGTTCTCAGAGGAGCTCTTTGGTGGATCAGTTCCTAAGAACTACGTTCCTGCAGTTGAGAAGGGTCTTCTCGAGTGCATGGACAAAGGACCTCTTGCTGGCTGTAAGGTTCAGAACATCAAGGCTGTACTTTACGATGGTTCATACCACGAGGTAGACTCAAACGAAGTATCATTCAAGATCGCAGCTTCACTTGCATTCAAGAAGGGTATCGTTGAGGCTAAGCCAGTACTCCTCGAGCCAATCATGAACCTTGAGATTAAGGTTCCTAACAAGTACACAGGAGATGTAATGGGCGACATGAACAAGCGTCGTGGACATATCCTTGGTATGGATGAGGGAGATCACGGAACTATCCTTAAGGCAGAGGCTCCACAGTCAGAGCTGTTCGATTATGCAATCAAGCTGAGAGCCATGACTCAGGCTTATGGTTCGTTTGAGATGAGCTTTGCTAGATATGACAGAATGCAGAGAGATCTTCAGGATAAGGTTGTAGCTGCATATAAGGCTTCACAGGAGAACTAATTAAATAAGATAGCTGCTTTTTAGCGGTGACAGATACATACGGCGTGGACTGCAAATTGCGGTTCGCGCCATTTTTACAATTTAAGTTAGCGTTGGATTTGCTGGGTATTGTTTTATGTATGAACGGAGGTTTCTGTGGCTTCGAAGACGGTAAAATTCTCACAGCTTAAGAAGAAGCCTGTTTATACTTCTGCAGTTAAGGTGATTGGTGCAGAGGGAACTAAGACTTTCATCAAGACAGGCGGGTCAAAGAAACTTAGTATCAATAAGAGAACTGGAAAGATTCTTGTGAAGAAGGGCACTAAGAGTGGTACATATACGATCAGTATCAAGGTGAAAGCTGCAGAAACAGAAGAGTATATGGCAGGTGTATCTGCAGTTAAAAAGATTAAGGTTAGGGTGAAGTAATTATATTGTAAGGCCTAGCGTGCTGCGCCATAGGCTTGAGTGTGTGTAGTGACGTCACAAAATGCTTGAAGGGAGCGTCACGGCGAATAGCGATATTATTTTGAAAAATCATAAGTATAATATCGTATTATGTCAAATGAATGGATTAAACAAAGGCATCTGAAGTGAATACAATTAAGAAACACTTATGGTGTACAAATGTTTATAAAGCATATCTTATCTATTTGCGTTTAGAGCAATAGCTTTTTATGAAAAATGGCACTCTATATAGAAATGTGATTGATATATGCAACTCAAATTCACGACTAGGAATACTTTTGCAAAGGTGATTTGAAAATCTGCGATATTAATTGACTGTAAGTGTAATATAATATCGAAAATTCGATATTATAAAGTAAAATGCATAGAATAATATCGCTGAATATATTAAGTGGGTTTTATTTATTGAAAGTGAAAAAATTATGAGAGCGCTTCTAATCATTGTGGAAGCACTCAATCTTGTTGTCATTATAATGATCTTGTCAATCTAAATTCGCTGTCCTATCATCATTCCAATGCCTACTCCAACGAAGCATAATGCAACTGACAGGATGACATAAAGGGTGCCTGACAAAAGGCTCCCGTCTCGGAATAGCGAGAAGGTCTCTGCAGAAAAGGTTGAGAATGTTGTAAGTCCGCCGCAAAGACCGGTTTTGAGGAGAAGCAGCTTCTCTGGAGAGATGCTGCTTCGCTCGGCGCGAGCCATTATGAGACCTATTAGGATCGCGCCGGCAATATTTGTTATAAGTGTATTGAGCGGATAGTCGCTCTTCGTCTGTAGTGGGATTATTGATATCAGATATCTTGCAACAGATCCAAGGAATCCGCCTGTTCCCACGCATATGCAGTTAAGCAGCATTCTGTAAACTCCATCCTTCTATGTTATTTATTGAAAAAGTGTGTGATTGCATCACGGATTGTGTCGGCTTTAAGTAGCTGGATCTTTCCAGTTTCAGCTTTAGATGACAACTTGCTCTGGGAAGGAATGATCGCTGCGTCATAGCCGAGTCGCTCCGCTTCGGCCACAATCTTCTCAAGATTGTGCACCGCTCTTAGACGGCCGGTCAGCCCGACCTCGCCGACCGCAACCACTCTTCTCGGCGAGGTCCGCTCGCGGTACGAGCTTAGGACCGCGAGCGCGACCGCCAGGTCGGTCGCTGGGCTGCCCGGCTTCACGCCACCTGCTACATTAACATACACATCAAAATCGATAAGTCTGATACCCGCTTTCTTTTCAAGAACTGCCAGTATCATATTAAGTCTGTTGTTATCAATACCAATGGAGGTTCTTCTTGCAAAGCCTGCATTTGCCTTAGATACAAGAGCCTGAATCTCAAAGAACACAGCTCTGGAGCCTTCATAGCTTGCAGAAATCACAGAACCTTCCTCAGCATGGGCTCCCGACTCAATCAGGCTGCCGCTTAAGTCTCTAACTTCTACCATTCCTTTGGAACACATCTGAAATGCACCAATCTCATCTGTAGTACCAAATCGGTTCTTGAAAGAACGAAGAATTCTAAGATCCTTGTCGCGTTCACCATTGAAGTTAAGCACACAGTCAACCATGTGTTCTATAGTCTTAGGACCTGCAAGATCGCCGGATTTGTTTACGTGTGCAACGATGAAAACCGGGATATCTGAACTCTTAGCAAGCTTCATCAGAACATTAGAGCATGCACGAATTTGAGTAACACTTCCAGGTGTTGATTCAACCTCAGTTGAGTACATTGTCTGTATCGAGTCAATTATAAGAAACGCCGGCTTCAGATTCTCACAGGCATCTGCCACACTTTCGATGTTAGTCTCGGGGAAAATGTAAAGACTATCCGGAAGGGCAATGCCCTTATCACACTGCTCGTTGGCAACGCCCCTGCTACGTTGCTCCAGGGCAACGCCCTTATCGCACTCGTCAGCCTCATAGCACACCCTGTCAGCTCTTAGCTTTACCTGTTCTTCAGATTCCTCTCCGCTGACATACAGTACTGTATCGCCGCGAGAAGCGATGTTAGCGGCGGTCTGAATAATCAGCGTTGACTTACCTATGCCGGGCTCACCACTAATGAGAACAAGTGAGCCCGGCACAATTCCGCCGCCGAGAACTCTGTCAAGTTCTCCGATTCCCGAGGTGATGCGAGAACCTGCGGCTTTGCCAGAGCCTACACTTGCAAGCTTTACAGGAGCCTTGCCCTTGCCGGTTCTGCGCCTGCTGCCATTCTCTTCAAGTGGAGTAACCTTCTGTTCAACAATGGTATTCCATGAACCGCAGAAGCTGCATTGACCCTGCCACTTGGAATATTCATTGCCACAATCTGTACACATAAAAACGGTCTTAGGTTTCTTGGCCATTAACGTTTCCTTTCATTACTTACTTGGCTTTCTGACAACGTCCATGCTGAACCAGAAGTCGCTGCCCTGACCCTCGGTACTTTCAACACCGTAATCGGCGTTGTGAAGAGTCAGGATTCCCTTAACAATAGAAAGACCAATGCCGGTACCTTCGATATTACGCTGGTGGTTGGCGCTTGTTCTGTAGTATCTGTCCCATACGTGAGAGAGCTCCTCTTTAGGAATTCCTACACCGTGATCTATTACATGGACAGTAACCTTCTTGGCACTTCTCTTAAGCTCAACACTTACAAATTTGTTATCACCTGAATACTTAACAGCATTTGAGATGAAGTTGTTCATTACCTGAAGCAGCTTATCCTTGTCTCCGTATACATAACAGTCCTTGCAAGACTTGAACTTGAGCTCAAAGCCATCCTGATCACTAAGAACCTTAAAGCTGTTAAACGAAGATTTTGCAAGCTCTACGATGTTTACAGTTTCCTTATTGAGCTCAATCTGGTTGGACTGAAGCTTGGATACTGTCATCATTTCTGTTACAAGCTTGTTAAGTCGGTCAGTCTCAGAAATGATTACACCAAGGTGCTCGTTACGCTTAGCAGGATTGTCACCTGAAATATCGTGAATCATCTCAGCGTAAGATCTTATCATTGTGAGAGGGGTCTTAAGGTCGTGCGATACGTTCGCAACAATCTCTCGCTGGTAAAATTCCGTCTTCTCCATCTCGTAGCTTGCTTTGGAAAGAGTCTTAGCAAGCTCCTTAGTCTCCGTAAAATTGCCACCGTTGAAGCGTACGTGATAATTGCCGCGACCGAGCTCTGATGCAGAAACTGTCAGACCCTCGATCGGTGCAGAAATCTTCCTTGAAAGATATAGTGAAAGGCTGACTGCAAGAACAGTTACAATCAAGCTGATATAAACCAGCATATT
Organism: uncultured Clostridia bacterium; assembly: GCA_934255135.1. GTDB lineage: Bacteria > Bacillota > Clostridia > Peptostreptococcales > Anaerovoracaceae > Crickella. The sequence continues at coordinate 79,157 of CAKQMV010000005.1, forward strand.
TCTTACAATTGAAACAGTGGCTGTATTAGGATACAGCGGCGAAATAATAATAATGGTTGCTTCTCCGCCCATGCCGGGGATAGAAGATGCGTAAATAAGACGCTTGTTGTTATCAGCATTGTTAAGTACAAGGCTTACAGAGTCGAGCGGCGTATTACTAAGCTTCGACTTGATTCGTCTTACGTCACTTGAAAACTCAGCCATGGAGTAGCTGAAGCTTGCTGTTCCTCCATAAACTGTTACATTTGTTGAATCCTCGACTCTTATATAAATACCGTTACTTAGAGCAGTTTCGCTTGCATATTTGTCAAAGCTTGAAGATCTCTCCTTGTACTGGCTCTCTAGTGCAGTTGCAGTTCTTAGGGATTCCGAATAACGCATACTTTCGTAGTAATTATTAATAAAGAAATCCTGCAGACACCAGATTACTGTAATGATGATAAATGCAAAAAACATAAAGTAGAGCATCGTCGTTGTCTTGATGCTCTGAATGTCCAGCTTCTTCTTGTTCTCGTGACCCATAAAAAAATCCTTTCAACGTAAATGCGCCTGCATCTGAGCAAGCGCATATGCAATACACGGGGGACGATGTCCCCCGCTTAAGCTTACTTATTTATTATCGTCGTACTCGAACTTGTATCCGATTCCTCTCAGTGTAACAATGAACTTCCTGTACTCGCCAAGATTGTTACGCAGATTCTTGACGTGGGTGTCAATTGTTCTATCATCACCGAAGAAATCATAGCCCCAGATATCAGAAAGGAGCTTGTCTCTTGAAAGTGCGATGTTCTTGTTCTGAATCATATAGAACAGAAGATCATACTCCTTAGGTGTAAGGTTAACCTTCTCTCCGTCAACGGTTACAGTTCTTGCTGCAAAGTTAACCTCAAGACCTTCAAATCTCATAATATCGTCAGATGGCTGCTCCGATGCCTCGTATCTGTTAAGAACAGCATTGACTCTTGCCATAAGCTCCTTAGGGCTGAATGGCTTAACAACGTAATCATCGATTCCGAGTTCGAAACCGAACAGCTTATCGTATTCCTCACCTCTTGCTGAAAGCATGATAACAGGAATGTTCTTGATCTTCTGAATCTCCTTGACAGCACTGAATCCGTCAAGCTTAGGCATCATAATATCCATAATTATCAGATCGTAATCGTTCAGCTTGACCATTCCGATTGCGCTCATACCATCGGCTGCCTCGTGAGCTTCGTATCCGCTGAACTCAGCGTACTCCTTGATTACCTCTCTGATCTTAGCTTCGTCATCTACAATTAAAAGTTTCTTCATCTTACTTAAACCTCCGTAAAAACGGTCAGTATCGGACAGGCTATGCCGACCTCATTGTACTAAAATTATATCACGCGAATTGTGAAGAAGTCTACATGACTGTGTGAAGGGTTCTTGACAAATGGATACTTTCATGTACATATGAAGCGGAATATATCGAGAATATTCATGTGCTTTTTGGGATACAAAGGAGTATAATGAAAGTAATATGAAAAGGAGTGAGCTATGTTTGAGATAGGTGAAATGATCGTTTATCCGATGTACGGTGCTGGAATTATTACCGATATCGAAGACAAAGAGATTCTCGGCGAGATTCGCAGCTATTATAGTGTCTCGCTTCCGCTCAGTAAGATGACAGCAAGCGTTCCTGTCGATAAGGCGGAATCACTTGGTGTGAGAAGAATTATCGATGCGAACGAGATCCCAGATGTACTTGCTGTTCTTGAAATGGAAACAGAACCGATGTGCCCGAACTGGAATAGAAGATATAGGGATAACACGGAGAAGTTGCAGACAGGTGATATCAAGAAGGTTGCGTCAGTTGTAAGGAATCTTGTAAGAACTGACAGAGCTAAGCCACTGTCAACAGGGGAGAAGAAGCTCCTGGCTACAGCTAAGCAGATTCTTGAAAGTGAGCTTGTATATGTTGGCGGATATACAATAGAAGAAGCTGATGAGTTAGTCGAATCCCATATCTGATATGATAGCCGGATTCGGCTTTTCTTATATAATGAATTAACGAGCTGAATTAATGCTTCGGGTGTTTGGCTCGCAGAATTTTTGTGACCGGGAGGATATTGTGATTAATCTTGCGATAATTGTTGCAGCTGGCAAGGGAACCAGAATGGGAATGAATACTCCCAAGCAGCTTCTGCCTTATGAGGGCGGAACGGTTCTCGGCGAATCAATAAAGAAGTTTTACAGACATCCTGACATAAGCGGCGTTATTGTTGTCTCTCCGGAGGATGGAAGTCTTGATGATACATATAGGAAGATAATAAGTGAACTTGATCAGAAGCCTACAGAAATTGTTCGTGGTGGAGCTGAGCGCGGAGACTCAGTTAAGTCAGGTCTTGGGGCGGCTCTTAAGATGGCAACATGTATAGGCTCTGACGCATCTGAGACACGTGTATTAATCCACGATGCGGCAAGACCTGGAGTTGATAGTGACGTTATTGACAGAAATCTTGCGGCTATGGAAGAGCACCGTGCTGCGGTGGCGGCAATTATGTCTACTGACTCTATAAGAAAAACTGATTATTCGTTGAAAGATACTAATATATACCCTATAATAAACAGTACGGTTATCGAAAGAAACTATATTTATATGGTACAGACTCCACAGACCTTCTATCTTAATGATATTATCAGAGCATATGAGATTTGTGAGAGTGACGGCTACCGTGGAACTGATGATGCATCGGTTGCTGAGCACGCTGGTATCAATGTGGTGATAACTGAAGGGGCATCATCAAATAATAAGATTACTATTGCAAAGGATTTACCTATGAAAACGAGAGTCGGAACCGGCTACGATGTTCACAGGCTTGTCTTGCAGAGATCGTTAATACTCTGCGGGACTCCAGTCCCCAGCGAGCTGGGGCTTCTGGGTCACTCCGATGCTGACGTTGCAACACACGCACTGATGGACGCACTCCTCGGGGCGGCTGCGAAGGGCGACATAGGACAGCACTTTCCAGACAGCGACGACAGATATAAGGGAGCAGACAGTCTGAAGCTTTTGGCCGAAGTAAAGAACATAATCGGCGATGTGTCAATCAACAATGTGGATATTACAATAATCGCACAGAAGCCGAAACTGGCGCCTTATGTGCCACAGATGAAAACGAATATCGCAAGGACTCTCGGAATCCCGGAGAGCTCGGTTAATGTCAAGGCGACAACAACCGAGAAGCTCGGATTTGAGGGTAGAGGAGAAGGAATCGCAGCATTAGCAACCTGCGCAATAGAAGGGAGATTTTAATTATGAGAATGTCGAAAATGCACCTCAAGACTTTAAGAGAGGCACCAAAGGAAGCGGAACTAGTGAGCCACAAGCTGCTGATTAGAGCTAATCTTATCAGAAAGCTTGCTGCAGGTATTTACGGATTCATGCCTCTTGGATGGAGAAGTGTAAGAAAGATTGAACAGATAGTAAGAGAAGAGATGGACAGAATCGGCGGACAGGAGATTCACATGCCACATGTTAACCCTGCCGAGCTTTGGAAGGAGTCAGGAAGATGGTTCGCTTATGGACCTGAGCTTTGGAGAATTCAGGACAGAAACGGCAGAGATTTCATCCTGAACCCAACTTGCGAGGAGGTATTTACTGACATCGTTAAGAACGAGGTTTCATCATACAGAGAGCTTCCACTTACTCTGTACCACATTCAGTTCAAGTACAGAGATGAGGCTAGACCAAGATATGGTCTTATGAGATCAAGAGAGTTCATCATGAAGGATGCTTACTCATTCAACAGAACACCTGAGAGCCTTGATGAGAGCTACATGGAAGAGTGGGAGGCATATGAGAGGATCTTTACAAGATGCGGACTTAACTACAGAATTGTAGAGGCAGATAACGGCCCTATCGGTGGATCAAAGTCACACGAGTTCTCAGCTCTTTCAGAGGTTGGTGAGTCAGAGCTTGCATTCTGTACTAAGTGCGATTATGCTGCAACAATCGAGAGAGCAGAATGCGTTGACGATGCTCCAGAAGTAGAGGAGATGGAAGAGCGTAAGGACGTATTCACTCCTGGAACTAAGACTATCGAGGATGTTTGCGAGTATCTTGGAGTTCCTGTTAAGAAGACAGTTAAGGCTCTTATGTTCGTAACATATGATGACGATCTTAACCCAGCTGAATATGTAGCTGCATTCGTAAGAGGTGACAGACAGCTCAATATGATCAAGCTTGTTAACGCTCTTGGAATTCCTGAGCACTACATTGAGTTCGCTGATGAGAGCGCAATGGGTCCTGTAACAGGATGCGTTGGCGGATTCACAGGTCCTGTTGGACTTAAGAACTGCAAGATCGTAGTTGACTCAGAGCTCGTTGGAACTGTAAACATGGTTGCAGGTGCTAACAAGGAGGATCACCACTCAACAGGTGTCTGCTACGGAAGAGATTACGTTGGCGATATCGTAACTGACATTAAGATTCTTGACGAGGGAGACAGATGTCCAAGATGTGGCGCTCCAATCAAGCACTCAAGAGGTATTGAGGTTGGACAGATCTTCAAGCTTGGAACTAAGTATTCAGAGTCAATGAATGCTGTATATAAGGACGAGAACGGTAACGATTGCATTTACCACATGGGATGCTACGGAATCGGCATCACAAGAACACTTCAGGCTGTTATCGAGCAGTTTAACGACGAGCACGGCATCATTTGGCCTGTATCGGTTGCTCCATATGAGACAATTGTCACAGTTGTAAACCCTGCTGATGAGACTCAGATGACACTTGCTGCATCAATCGAGGAGCAGCTTGAGAAGAAGGGCATTGAGGTTCTTGTTGATGATAGAGATGAGAGACCTGGTGTTAAGTTCAAGGATGCTGACCTTATCGGTATTCCTGTTCGTATCACTGTAGGTAAGCTTGCAGGCGAGGGCAAGGTTGAGTACAAGCTCAGAAGAGAGGCTGACATGAACGTAATGACAGCAGATGATGCAGTTAAAGCTGCAGCAGATCTCGTTCTGGCAGAAAGATTCGGTATGTAATGCTGCTTGAACTGTTTGTTGTATTTTTTAAACTCGGTGCGTTTACAATAGGTGGCGGAATTGCTATGATTCCTATCCTGAGAACAGCGATGGTTGAAGACAAGAAATGGTTCACAGACGATGAAATGGTAGACATAATAGCTATTTGTCAGGGCCTGCCTGGCGTGATAGCAGTAAATATGGCGACATACGTGGGATTCAGGAAACGAGGCTTTCTTGGGTCCCTTGTTGCTACTTTCGGAGTAATTCTTCCATCGTTTGTAACAATTCTTGTAATTGCGAACTGTCTTGATGCAATTGGCGGAAGCGGCATCATTATGGGTGTGATGGCGGCTCTTCGTGCTGCGGCGGCAGGTCTTGTTGCTGTGTCTGTATGGCAGGTCGGCTGCAAGGCTGTCAATGGACCATGGTCAGCAGCGGCAGCGGCAGCCAGCTTTGTTCTGATTGATGCATTCAAAATTAATGTCGCACTGGTTGTTCTGGCATTCCTTGCAATCGGCGTTGTAATAGGTATTAAGAAGGAGGGTACAGATGGGGATTTATAGTCATCTTGTATGGGCCTTTCTTAAGATAGGAACGCTCGGCTTCGGCGGAGGACTTGCGATTGTGTCTCTGATAAGAGACAGCATCATGAAATTTACGGACATGAGTGCCGAGACTTTTGCCAATATTGTTGCGATTGCTCAGGTAACTCCGGGCCCGGTTGCGATAAATACTGCGACCTATGTTGGGTATAAGACGGCGGGTGTTCTCGGATCTGCGGCTGCGACCTTCAGTGTTGCGATTCCGTCGTTTATCATGATTACGATAATTGCAAGCATGACGGAGAAATATAAGAACTCGAGGGCGGTCAAAGGCGCTTTTGCAGGAGTGCGTCCGGTAACTGTCGGCATGATAGGATCTGCTCTTATCACTCTAACCATCCCGGCGATTACAAGTGCTGACAGACTTGGTGCTTCTTTTATACCTGAAAGTCTTGAAAGCCTGCCGGTGGATCCTGTTGCATGCCTGATATGCATAGCAACTGCGGTGCTTGTCGGCAAATATAAAAAAAGTCCTTTTGTCATTCTGATTATTATGGGTGCAATAGGCGCTGTTCTAGGTGTATAATGAATCAGTTATTGACACAAACAGGAGGATTAGGATTATGAAAATCTACAACACTCTTACCAACCAGAAAGAGGAATTCGTACCTCTAGAAGAAGGCAAGGTAAAGATATATGTATGCGGACCTACTGTATACAACTTCTTTCATATGGGTAATGCGAGACCATTCGTTGTATTCGACACTCTGAGAAGATATTTCAAGTATCGCGGATATGACGTGAAGTTTGTTCAGAATTTTACTGATGTTGATGACAAGATTATCAACAGAGCGAGAGAAGAGGGCATTACTGCACCTGAGGTCTCTGAGAAGTACATCAAGGAGTATTTCAACGATGCACAGGCTCTTAACGTAATTCCTGCTGACGTACACCCTAAGGTATCAGAGCACATTCCCGAGATTATCGAGTTTGTTCAGACTCTTATTGACAAAGGATATGCATATGAGGTTGACGGAGATGTATACTACAGCACTAGAAAGTTCGAGGATTACGGCAAGCTTTCAGGCCAGAACATTGATGACCTGGAGTCCGGCGCTCGTATCGCTGTAGAGGATATTAAGAGAGACCCACTTGATTTCGCACTCTGGAAGGCTCGTAAGCAGCCAGATGAGATTGCGTGGGAGTCACCATGGGGAATGGGAAGACCCGGCTGGCACATTGAGTGCTCAACAATGGCTAAGAAGCACCTTGGTGAGACAATCGATATCCACGGAGGTGGACAGGATCTTCAGTTCCCACATCACGAGAACGAGATCGCGCAGTCAGAGGCATGTAACGGCGTTCCTTTTGCCCGCTACTGGATGCACAACGGATACATCACTATCGACGGTGAGAAGATGTCTAAGTCTAAGAACAATTTCTTCACTGTAAGAGATATCAGAGAGCACTACACTGGAGATGTAATCAGATTCTATCTGCTTTCAGGTCACTATAGAGGCCCTATCAACTTCAGTGATACTCTTATGGAGTCTGCTAAGGCTGGTTATGACAGAATCGCTAATGCCAAGGAGAATCTCGAGTTCCTGTCTAAGAACGGAGCTGATGAGCCAATGGTTAACGAGGCTGAACTTATTGCTGATTTCGATACTTACAGACAGCAGTTCATCGCTGCAATGGAAGATGATATGAACACTGCTGATGCAATTACTGCAATCTTCGATCTTGTATCAGCTACTAATGTTGCTGTTAAGGATGGCACATCAAAGAGCTATGCGAAGGCTGCTCTTGGTGTTCTTGCTGAGCTGTGTGATGTTCTTGGAATTTTCCAGGACGGAAACGGTGAGGATGAGCTTGGTGCAGATATCGAGGCTCTTATCGAGGAGAGACAGCAGGCTCGTAAGGAGAAGAACTGGGCAAGAGCTGACGAGATCAGAGATCAGCTTGCTGCACAGGGAATTACTCTGAAGGATACACCACAGGGAGTTCAGGTAATTAGAAATTAGTATGGATAGAACTAAGGCAAAGCAATATAACGTAACATCGCTTGCATACATTGGCGATGCTGTGTACGAGCTTCGAATCCGTGAGATGGTTCTTAACAGCCCGAATATGGATGCCGGAAGGGCACATCATGGGGCTGTAAGATATGTTTCATCTAATGGACAGTCGCTTGCAGCGAGAACAATGTGTGAGACCGGTTTTCTCACTGAAGAGGAGGAGAGACTTCTCAAGAGAGGACGCAACCATAGAGCGACCTCAAGACCTGCTAATGCAGATCCTAAGAAGTACAAGTGGGCGACAGGCTTTGAGTCACTGATTGGATTCCTGCATCTTGCAGAGGATTATGATAGACTTGATGCAGTAATAAATGAAGCGGTAAGAATTATCAGGGAGCATCACTAAGATGCTCCTTTTGTGTTATTATAATATCATCTAGAAGTATGTTTAACGGAAAGGGAAGACGGGCTATGGATAAGCACACTCCAGATTATGTAGTATTTGATAATGTGAAGAAGGTTTATCACGCTGGTGAGGTTGATATCACAGCACTTCATGATGTAAGCTTCAGCATCGGCAAGGGTGAGCTTGTTGTTGTCGTGGGCGAATCAGGTGCAGGTAAGACTACATTGCTTAATATACTTGGAGGCATGGATACGCTTACTGAGGGGAATATTTATCTTGACGGTAAGGAGATAAGTCACGGAACCAAGAGAGAGCTTACAGAATACAGAAGACATGATATCGGATTCGTATTCCAGTTTTACAACCTGGTTCAGAATCTGACTGCACTTGAGAACGTGTCTTTAGCTACCCAGATATGTCGTGATCCTCTTGATCCGGCAGATACACTTAAAGCCGTCGGACTCGAGGACAGAATGAATAACTTCCCAGGGCAGCTTTCGGGAGGAGAACAGCAGAGAGTTGCGATTGCAAGAGCACTTGCGAAGAACCCGAAGCTTTTGCTCTGCGATGAGCCGACAGGAGCTCTCGACTACAATACAGGTAAGGCAATACTTAAGCTCCTTTCAGACCAGGCTGGAACTACAGGAATGACTGTAGTTATAATCACACATAACAAGGCGCTTACACCAATGGCTGACAGAGTTGTAAGGGTCAAGAACGGAACAGTGATCGATGTAACCGTAAATGAGAATCCAACGCCAATAGAAGACATAGAATGGTAATACAATGCTGATCAAATCGACCTTCAGAGAAATTAAATCATCTATAGCGCGCTATCTTGCAATTTTTGCGATAGTGGCTCTTGGTGTGGGGTTTTTCTCTGGCCTTAAGATGTGCAGACCGTCTATGATAGAGACTGCCAAGGAATACATAGATTCAAATAAGATGTATGACTATAAATTGATGTCGACTTATGGAATTGACGATAAGTCGGTAAAGTATGCTGCATCGCAAGATGGTGTTAAGGCTGCTGAAGGCACGATAGAGAAGGATATAGTATCAAACGTTGATGGCACTGAGCGACTTCTTAAGTGCATCAGCGTACCGAAAGATCTTAATAAGATTGCTCTGGCGGATGGCAGACTCCCAGAGAAGAATGATGAATGCGTTGTTGATGAACGCATGATCAAGAATGGGGCTTGCAAGATTGGATCTGACATAGAGCTTACCAAGAGCAACAAGAAGTCAGCACGAGATGAATTTAAATCACAGAGCTTTAAGATAGTCGGAGCTGTAACATCATGCCTGTATCTTGACTACCAGAGAGGATCGACAGACATAGGTGACGGAGCACTCGATGGATATATTTATCTGAATGAAGATGCTTTTGACACAGAGTATTACACCGCACTTTACGTGAAGTTCGATAAGGAGGGCGAGACTTTAAGCGGCTCGCAGAAGAAGATTCTTAAGTCACGCGAGGATGAGATGAAATCTCTTGCGAAGACAATCACCAGCAAGAGAAGAGCGGCTGTAATGTTGGAGGCTCAGGAGAAACTTGACGATAAGAAGGCTGAATATGAGGATTCGCTTGCAGACTACAAGGAATCCAAGACGAAGGCCGAGAAGGAAATAAGAGATAACGAGAAGAAGATAAGAGACGGCAACAAGAAGCTTAATGCCAGCAAGAAGGATCTTAATGCCAAGCTTGTTAAGACTAAGAAGCAGAAGAAGGAGCTTCAGGGCTCACTTGCATCTGTAAAGCAGGCAATTGCGAGCCTAGAGGCGATGGGTGATACCGAAAGTGACAATTATAAAGCACTTGTTACTAACAAGCTTAAGCTTCAGGACAGCATTATCATGTGCAATTCTGGAATCAAGAAGATAAATAGCGGACTTCGCACAATATCTTCGAAACAGAAGGAACTTGAGAGAGCGAAGAAGACACTGGCTTCCGAGAAGAAGAAAGCAAAGGCAGAGTTTGCAAAGGCGGAGAAGAAGCTTGATGACGCTAAGGATAAGCTCGACGATGCGCAGGAAGAGATAGACACGATGAAGATGGGCAAGTCTTACGCATTTTCGCGTGAGGACAATGCCGGATATTCGTCATTTAAGAGTAATTCAGAAATTGTAGACAAGATTGCGAGAATATTCCCGCTGTTCTTCTTCCTGATTGCTATTCTTGTCTGCATGACTACAATGACAAGAATGGTCGATGAGCAGAGAACACAGATTGGAATTCTCAAGGCTCTCGGATACAGCAACGGCTCGATTCTGTGCAAGTATCTGTTCTATTCGGGAAGCTCCGCAGCAATGGGTGCAGTTTTTGGCTTCTCCGTAGGCACCAACGTATTTCCGCGCGTGATCTGGCAGGCATATACGATGATGTACGATTTCAGCGATGAGGTTGCATTTGTGTTTGATCCGAAGCTGTTTGCTCTGTCAATCGGAGCTGCCCTAGTTTGCGCTCTTGCAGCGACATGGTTCTCTGTTGCGGAAAATTTCGGCGTTCAGCCGGCAGAACTCATCAGACCGAAGACTCCTCCTGCGGGCAAAAGAATCCTGCTAGAGAGAATCACTCCCGTGTGGAATCGTATGAGTTTCCTGTATAAGGTATCATTTAGAAATGTATTCAGATATAAGAAGCGTTTTGTAATGATGGTTCTGGGAATAAGCGGATGTACAGCACTTCTGATTGCTGGTTTTGGACTCGACACAACTGTGTCTAAGGTTGCTGAGCATCAGTATTCAGAGATTTCAATCTATGATTACACTGTTATGTTCTCGGATGAGCTTGACGAGAATCAGCAGCAAGGCTTTATTAAATACGGTGAACGAAAGACTGATGGTAAGCTTGGAGATGTGCATTTCATACATAATACAAGTGCAGATGTGTCAGAGGGAAATGCCAAGATTGAAGGCACCTGCATAGCAACTGAAGCTAAGGATTTTGACAAGTTTGTAGACCTTCACAACGGAGATGACAAGGTTTCGTTCCCTGGTAAGGGTGAGGCTGTAATCTCCAAGAAAATCCAGAAAGCGCTCGGCGCCAAGGTTGGCGATGAGATAACTATTAAGGAAGGTTATCGTGACATGACAGTAACTGTGTCGGGTATCTGCGATTTCTATGTAGGCGAGAATGTGTATGTAAGTGCTAAAACATATACAGATGGTATGGGCAAGGCTCCTTCTATCAAGGGTGCATATGTCCGTGTCCCAGAGGGTACGTCTGATGCTGAGATTCGTGATGCTGCAACAGCCTGCGGCGAGTACAGTAAGGCTGCGGCAGTCGTTGTAAACCTTGATATGATTGAGAGTGTGCAGAAGATGATGGAGAGTCTTAACCTCGTAATCTATGTGGTTATACTCTGTGCTGGAATGCTTGCCTTTATTGTTATCTTTAATCTGACAAACATTAACATAATGGAGAGAATCAGAGAGATTGCTACAATCAAGGTTCTCGGATTTAATAGAAGAGAGACATCGAAGTATGTATTCAGAGAGAATATAATGCTTGCAGGAGTAGCATCTATTGTCGGAATACCGCTCGGACGATGGCTTCTTGATTTCTGCATAGATAATATTGTGGTGAGTATGGTGTTCTTCGAGACCAGAATAACTACACTCGATTATCTGTATGCTGTTATTCTGACTGTGGTATTTACATTAATTGTAAATCTGGCTATGGGAAGAAGACTCGATAAGGTCAGCATGACAGAGTCGCTCAAATCAATAGAATAAATCGTGATGGACGAACTTCTGTACATGCTGCGGTCTTGAATGTATAATATATCGGTTGAGAATTTTGCAGAGGTATCACTGCATAATTTAAAGAGAGAAGTGAGAGGAGAAATTAATGAGCAAAGCAGATGAACTTTTTGTAACCATGTGCCGCGATATAATTGACAATGGATTCAGTACAGAGGGACTTCCTGTAAGACCTCACTGGCCAGACGGAACACCGGCTCATACCATCAAGAATTTTGGCGTTGTGAACAGATACAATCTGCAGGAAGAGTTTCCGGCTCTCACTCTGAGACCGACTGCGATAAAGTCGGCTGTAGACGAGCTTCTCTGGATCTGGCAGAAGAAGTCAAACAATGTGAATGACCTTAAGAGCTCAATCTGGGATGAGTGGGCTGATGAGGACGGCTCAATCGGCAAGGCTTACGGATATCAGCTTGGCATTAAGTACAAGTTCAAGCAGGGTGAGATGGATCAGGTGGATAATGTTCTCTGGTGTCTTAAGAATGACAGATATTCAAGAAGAATCCTGACTAATATATTCAATTTCGAGGATCTTCACGAGATGAATCTTGAGCCATGTGCATACAGCATGACTTTTAATGTCAAGGGCGATACGCTTAACGGAATTCTGAATCAGAGATCACAGGATATCCTGACTGCAAACAACTGGAATGTTGTGCAGTATGCAGTTTTGCTGATGATGTTTGCACAGGTGAGCGGACTTAAGGCTGGTGAGCTGATTCATGTTATAAGCGATGCACACATCTATGACAGACATATTGATATTGTTAAGGAACTGATTGAAAGACCTCAGTATCCTGCACCTAAGGTAACTCTGAATCCTGAGATTACTGACTTCTATGATTTTACTGTGGATGATGTAATCATTGAGGATTACAAGAAGAACCCTCAGGTTAAGAATATTCCTGTTGCTATTTAACGGAGGTATTACCATGAATATGATAGTTGCTGTTGACAGCAATTGGGGAATCGGAAAGGATAACGGCCTTCTGGCTTCGGTTCCTGGAGATATGGCCTTCTTCAAGAAAACAACTACAGGACACGTTGTGGTAATGGGACGTAAGACCCTTGAGTCGATGCCTAAGAAGAGAGGGCTTCCTAACAGAACTAACTACGTGCTGACTCGAAATTCTGAATTTGAAGCGGAACGATGCATAGTGGTTAATTCGGAAGAAGAACTGTTCAGAGAGCTTGAGCAGTATCCTGGTGATGAAGTTTTTCTAATCGGCGGAGCAAGCATATACAACAAGTACTATGACCGCTGCGATAAGCTTTTTATCACGAAGCTGTTTGCTGACCTCGGCGCGGACGCTTTCATTACAAACATCGATGAAGATGACCGCTATGAGATAATAGAAGAAAGCGAATTATTCGAAGATAACGGAATACAGTACAGATTTTATACATACGAGAGAAAGAAATAGATATGAGCAAGAGAGATAATAAGAGATTTAATGATAACGAGCGCAACTCAAGACCTAAGAGGGGTGGCAAGAACAGACGTGACTACGGAGATAACTACGAGCCTAAGAGAATGTCAAAGCCTCAGAGAAGAAAATCCTATGAGCCAAAGCATCAGCCACAGAGAGAATGGGATTATGTTGGAACTGACGGACTCGAAGTAGTTGTAGGAAGAAATCCTGTAATCGAGGTGCTTAAGGGCGACCGCGACGTTGAGAGAGTGTTTATTGCAGAAGGAGCAGAGGGTTCAATTGTTCAGATCAAGGCACTCGCAAGAGAGAAGGGTGTAATCGTTGATATCGTTGATAAGAAGCGTATTGAAGCGATGGCCGCTCCCGGCGAGAGACACCAGGGCGTAGCAGCGAAGGTTTCGGAATATAAGTACTCGGAGATGGAAGATATTTTTGCCCGCGCAGAAGCAAGCGGAGAAGAACCATTCATCATCCTTCTTGATGAAATCACTGATCCTCATAATCTTGGAGCAATCATCAGATCAGCGGAATGTGCAGGGGCTCACGGAATCATCATTCCTAAGAGAAGAGCGTGCACTCTTACTCAGACCGTTGCCAAAAGTGCGGCTGGTGCAATCGAGAATATGCCGGTTGTCCAGGTAACTAATCTTTCAAGAACTATCGATGAGCTGAAGGATAAGGGGCTGTGGATTGGTGCGGCTGATATGGACGGACAGGAATTCTATAACTGCGCACTCGACGGTGCGGTAGGAATTGTAATCGGAAATGAAGGCAAGGGAGTTGGCAGACTCGTTAAGGAGAAGTGCGACTTCGTTGTATCAATCCCTATGAAGGGTAAGATTAATTCACTGAATGCATCAAATGCTGCTGCTGTAATTATGTTTGAAATCAGAAGACAGAGAGATTGTGGCAGATAAGAGGATGACAGATTGTATATTCCAATTTTATCTGTAAATACTGCGCGAATAAGCTTGACATTGACACGATAGTTGAGTATTATTATTTAGCAACTTTATGTATTTACTGAACAGAGCGGAGGAAACACTGCTCTGGTTTTAGAGTGAATAAATGATTTTGCGAAAATCTGAAATGGAGGAAATGACATGGCAAGTGGTGTAAGAAACAAGATTATCCTTGCATGCACAGAGTGCAAGCAGAGAAACTACAATACTATGAAGAACAAGAGAAACAATCCAGACAGAATTGAGCTCATGAAGTATTGCAAGTTCTGCAACAAGGAGACTCTCCACAAGGAGACAAAGTAATTTCGTTATTGGAGAAATGGAGAAGTAGAATGGCTAAAGAGAAGACCGCAAACAGTGCAGAAACTCTTAAAAGCTCGAATAAGAATCACGGCTCAAAGGCTTCGGCCAAGGAGGACAGAGGGCTTATTAATTATCTGAAGGGAGTTCGCCAGGAGACAAACAAGGTTGTTTGGCCTACCAAGGACGAGCTTACAACAGATACTGTTGTAGTTTTAGCTACATGCGCTTTCTTTGCGCTCGCTTTCTGGCTAATTGATACTGGATTCTTGGCAGCACTTAAGGGAGTTCTCGGCGTTACACTATCCTAAGAGATTGGAGATTTAACAGATGACAGACGGAATCGACAGCAAGAACAAAGCTACCGTATCACCTCTTATGGGAGAAGGTCTCAGAGGCGATGGTACAGCCAAGTGGTATGTAGTACATACTTATTCAGGTTATGAGAACAAGGTAAAGACCAGCATCGAGAGAATGGTTGAATACCGCGGCATGCAGGATCTGATTCTTGAGGTTGTTATTCCAACTGAAGAGAGAATCGAGATCAAGGATGGCGTTAAGAAGGTTAAGACTCGTAAACTCTATCCTGGCTATGTCGTTATTAAGATGATAGTCAACAACGAGACCTGGTACCTCGTACGTAATACAGAGGGTGTTACAGGCTTCGTTGGACACGGCTCCGATCCTATTCCTCTAACTAAGGAAGAAATCGTGAGAATGGGAGTTGAGAAACTGCATATCGATCTGGATATTGAAGTTGGAGACACAGTTCGCATCATCGGAGGACTCTTTGAGGGTCAGCTCGGCATTGTCGAGTCAATTAATCCGGAGAAGCAGGTTGTTAAGGCGAAGATTTCAATGTTCGGAAGAGATACACCAGCTGAACTTGAGTTTTCTCAGGTAAGCAAACTATAACTGAAGAAAGGAGACTAAGATGGCTAAGAAAATTGAAGGTTACATCAAACTTCAGATTCCTGCAGGAGCAGCTACTCCAGCACCACCAGTTGGACCTGCCCTTGGACAGAAGAGTGTTAACATTATGGATTTCTGTAAGCAGTTCAATGCTAGAACAGCAGATCAGCAGGGAATGGTTATTCCAGTAGTAATCACTGTTTACGCTGACAGATCATTCACATTCGTATGCAAGACACCTCCAGCAGCAATTCTTATTAAGAAGGCAGCAGGAATTGAGTCAGGTTCTGGTGTTCCTAACAAGACTAAGGTTGCTTCAATCACACTTGCACAGTGCGAGGAGATTGCTAAGACTAAGATGCCTGACCTAAACGCAGGTAGCCTTGAGGCAGCAACTGATATGATCAAGGGAACTGCTAGAAGCATGGGAGTTACAGTAACAGAGTAATTGATGGGAGGCAGTCACAATAGATGACGCCGTTTGAACCACTAGGAGGAAAAATGAAGAGATCAAAGAGATACAACGCTTCAGTAGAGAACTTCGATAAGCACGAACTCTACGACGTAACAAGCGCTGTAAAGAAAGCAAAGGAACTTGGAACAGCTAAGTTCGATGAGACAATTGAGATGCATATCCGTCTTGGCGTAGATGGAAGACACGCTGACCAGCAGGTTAGAGGTGCTATCGTACTTCCACACGGAACTGGTAAGAGCAAGAAGGTTCTCGTATTCGCTAAGGGTCCTAAGGCTGAAGAGGCAAAGGCAGCAGGAGCTGACTTCGTAGGAGCTGAGGATATGGCAGAGAAGATCCAGAAGGAAAACTGGTTTGACTTTGATGCAGTAGTAGCTACACCAGACATGATGGGTGTTGTAGGTCGTCTCGGTAAGGTTCTCGGACCTAAGGGACTCATGCCTAACCCTAAGTCAGGTACAGTAACTATGGATCTTGAGAAGGCTCTCGCAGACATCAAGGCTGGTAAGGTAGAGTACCGTCTTGACAAGGCTAACATTATTCACGTAATCGTGGGTAAGAAGTCATTCACTGACGAGCAGCTTGCTGATAACGCTAACGCTATGGTCCAGGCAATCGCTAAGGCTAAGCCTGCAGCAGCAAAGGGTCAGTACTTCAGAAGCGTTACAGTTGCATCAACAATGGGCGCTGGTGTAAAGGTTAACACAGCACAGCTTGGTTAATCGCCGGTCACACTAAATTCGAATATCAACCGAAGACAGAGGGTGCCGCAGGGCTTAATTTCCCTCCGAGGTACAATTATAAATTGAACCCCGCTGTCTTCAGAAGATGCGGGGTATTTTGTACCTAACCAAGTATGAACACCGCCGTGTGTTCAGGAAAGGAGAATAAAACTATATGTCAGTAGAAGCTAAACAGGCAAAGCAGCTCGTTATCGATGAGATCAAGGAGAGAATCGAAGGAGCTGTATCTGTAGTAGTAGTAGACTACATTGGACTTACTGTAGAAGAGGCTGACGAGCTCAGAGCACAGCTCAGAGCTGAGAACGTTGGTTTCACAGTATATAAGAACTCACTCATTAAGAGAGCTATCGCTGGAACTGAGTTCGAGGGACTTGCTGATGGCGAGACTCTTAAGGGATCAACTGCACTTGCTTTCTGCACAGAGGATGCTACAGCATCAGCTAGAATCATCAAGAAGGCAATTGACAAGTACAACAAGATGTCATTCAAGGGTGGTATCGTTGAGGGTACTGTTTACGGCAAGGCTCAGATCGAGGAGTTCGCAAACATCCCATCAAGAGATGTACTTATCGCAAGATTCATGGGAAGCATCCAGTCACCACTTACAAAGCTTGCTCTTACTCTCAAGGCAATCGCAGAGAAGGAAGAGGCTTAATAAGTCGCTGCATCAAAGCAGCATAATTTATACAAACAAAATGAAATTACGGACTGCATAGTCCAATCAGAATTAAAATCAGACAAAGGAGAAAACAACAATGGATAAGACACAGATCATTGACGCTCTTAAAGAGATGAGCATTCTTGAGATTAACGAGCTTGTAAAGGCACTTGAGGAAGAGTTCGGAGTATCAGCAGTAGCAGTAGCAGCACCAGCAGCAGGTGGCGCAGCTCCAGCAGCTGAGGAGAAGACTGAGTTCAACGTAATCCTTAAGGAGGCTGGCGCTGAGAAGATTAAGGTTATCAAGGCTGTAAGAGAGGCTACAGGTCTTGGACTTAAGGAGGCTAAGGCAGTAGTTGACGGTGCTCCATCAGCAGTTAAGGAGAACGTTGACAAGGCTGAGGCAGAGGCTCTTAAGAAGTCACTTGAGGAAGTTGGAGCAGTTGTTGAGCTTCAGTAACTCAACCCGAGCAGTTTTAACCGCTTAAATTAAATTAATTACAAATTGGCTCCTGCGATATGGAGCCGAACCATGCAATAAGAATTGAGCCCTGAGATATGGGCTCAATTCGTGCGTTATAAGGGTAGTGATTTTTGCCTTAAAATCGCATTTTTTGGCCAAAAATTGTATCTTTTTAAGAACATGTGCCGGTCAGTTGCACATTATAAATAACTGTCGAACGTTTTTTCTAAAGAAAACAAGGAGTATTAAAGATGCCAAAACCAATTAAAGTTGGAAGGAAAGAACGTATGACTTATGCGAAGATCAATGAAGTATGCGAGATGCCTAACCTCATTGATATTCAGACAAAGTCATATCAGTGGTTCATCGATGAAGGTCTAGGAGAGGTTCTTGAGGACATCTCACCTATCAGAGATACTACTAATACACTCAATCTTGAATTCGCAGACTATGAGTTTTCAGATACACCTAAGTACAATCAAGAGGAGTGCAAGGAGAGAGATGCTACTTACGCTACTTCACTGACTGTTAAGGTTCGTCTTATCAACAAGGAAACTGGCGAGATTAAGGAACAGAAGGTCTTCATGGGAGACTTTCCTAAGATGACTGAGCAGGGAACTTTCATCTACAACGGTGCTGAGAGAGCTATCGTTACACAGATGGTAAGATCACCTGGACCTTATTTCGGAGTAGAGGTTGATAAGTCAAATCAGAAGCTGTTCAGTTCACAGATCATCCCTAACAGAGGAGCATGGCTTGAGTATGAAACAGATTCTGCAGGAATCATCTATGTTAAGGTTGATAGAACAAGAAAACAGCCTATCACTTCATTCCTAAGAGCACTTGGACTCAGCTCAAATGAAGAAATCCTAGAGCTATTCGGTGAGGATGAGAGACTTCTTAAGACTCTTGAGAAGGATTCAACTAAGAACTCAGATGACGGACTTAGAGAACTCTACAGAAGACTTAGACCTGGAGATCCTCCAACAGTTGAGAATGCAAGAGCTATGCTCAACGCACTTCTCTTCGACGCAAGAAGATATGATCTTGCAAAGGTTGGAAGATATAAATATAACAACAAGCTCGGTATTCACGACAGACTTGTACATGCTGTCCCTGCCGAGGATATCATAGATCCAAACACAGGAGAGGTACTTGCTGAGGCAGGTTCAACAATCTCAAGAAGCCTTGCTATGGAAATTGAGGATGCCGGTGTTGTATGTGCATACGTTCACGGTACAGGTGACTACTCAGATGTTGTTACTAAGGTAATCGGAAACAACTTCGTAGATCCAGCCAAGTACATTGACTTTGATCTGACACCATACAAGCTGTCAGAGAAGGTATTCTATCCTGTGCTCATGGAGATTATTGAGGAAGCTGCTGGTGACGAGGATAAGATGAGAGTACTCATCGCTAACAGAAAGAATGAGCTTTCACCAAAGCACATCACTTTCGAGGATATCGTTGCTTCTGTCAGCTACACACTTAACCTCCCATACGGAATCGGAGAAATCGACGACATCGACCATCTCGGAAACAGAAGACTTAAGACTGTAGGAGAGCTTCTCCAGAACCAGTGCAGAGTAGGTTTTGTACGTATGGAGAGAGCAATCAGAGAGAGAATGACTGCAGACAACTCAACTCCACAGTCACTCATCAATATCAGACCTGTAACAGCAGCAATCAAGGAGTTCTTCGGAAGTTCACAGCTGTCACAGTTCATGGATCAGAACAACCCGCTTTCAGAGCTTACTCATAAGAGAAGACTTTCAGCTCTTGGACCTGGCGGTCTTTCAAGAGAGAGAGCAGGATTCGAGGTTCGAGACGTACACTACACTCACTACGGTAGAATGTGTCCTATCGAGACTCCTGAAGGACCTAACATCGGTCTTATCGGATCTCTTACAACTTACGGAATTATTAACGATTATGGATTCATTGAGACTCCATACAGAAAGGTTGATAAGGAGACTGGCGTTGTAACAACTGAGGTTGAATATCTCTCAGCTAATTCTGAGGAGAGAGCTATCGTTGCTCAGGCTAATGAGCCTCTTGATGAGCAGGGAAGATTTGTTAACAACAAGGTTGCTGTAAGAGGCATCAAGGGTGAAATCACTCTTGTAAACAAGTCAGAAGTTGACTACATGGACGTTTCACCAAAGCAGGTAGTATCTGTTGCAACTGCTATGATTCCGTTCCTCGAGAACGACGACGCCAACAGA
The DNA here is from genome assembly GCA_934255135.1 of uncultured Clostridia bacterium. Taxonomy (GTDB): domain Bacteria; phylum Bacillota; class Clostridia; order Peptostreptococcales; family Anaerovoracaceae; genus Crickella. Next base: position 99,057 of record CAKQMV010000005.1, read on the forward strand.
GCGCTGATGGGATCTAACATGCAGAGACAGGCAGTACCACTACTTGTAACTCAGGCTCCATATGTTGGAACAGGTATCGAGTACAAGGCTGCATGTGATTCAGGAGCTGTAGTTCTATGTAAGAATGCAGGAACTGTAGTTTTCGTAGATGCAGACAAGGTAAAGATCGAGAGAGACGACAATGGAGAGATCGATACATACAAGATGCTCAAGTTCAAGCGTTCTAACCAGGGAACTTGCATCAACCAGAGACCTATCGTTAACTTTGGTGAGCACATTGAGGTCGGCGAGGTAGTTGCTGACGGTCCTTCAACAAACCTTGGAGAGATTTCCCTTGGTAAGAATCTTCTTATCGGATTCATGACCTGGGAAGGATATAACTACGAGGACGCTATCATCCTTAATGAGAGACTTCTCATGGACGATGTACTTACTTCACTTCACATCGAGAAGCATGAGTGCGAGGCTAGAGATACTAAGCTCGGACCAGAGGAAATCACAAGAGATATTCCTAACATTGGTGAGAATGCACTTAAGGATCTTGATGAGGAGGGTATCATAAGAATCGGTGCTGAGGTAAAGTCAACTGACATTCTTGTAGGTAAGCTCACTCCTAAGAGTGAGACTGATCTTACACCTGAGGCTAGAATGCTTAGAGCAATCTTCGGCGAGAAATCAAAGGAAGTAAGAGATTCATCACTCAGACTCCCACACGGAGAAGAGGGAATCGTAATTGACGTAAGAGTTTTTGACAGAACAAACAGCTCAGAACTTCAGCCTGGCGTTAATAAGATTGTTCGTGTATATGTTGCGAATAAGAGAAAGATTAACGTTGGAGATAAGATGGCCGGACGTCACGGTAACAAGGGTGTAATTTCAAGAATTCTTCCTGAAGAGGATATGCCATTCAAGGAGGATGGTGAGCCACTCCAGGTAATGCTTAACCCTCTGGGTGTACCTTCCCGAATGAACGTAGGACAGGTACTTGAGGTTCACCTTGGACTTGCTGCTAAGACTAAAGGCTGGTATATTTCAACTCCAGTATTTGATGGAGCAAGCGAGAAGGACGTAGTAGATCTTCTTGAAGAGTGTGGATACTCAAGAACAGGTAAGCTTCACCTGAGAGACGGTAGAACAGGAGAGTACTTCGACAACCCTGTAACTGTTGGATACATGTACATGCTCAAGCTCCACCACCTTGTAGACGATAAGATTCACGCTAGATCAATCGGACCATATTCACTTGTAACTCAGCAGCCTCTCGGAGGTAAGGCTCAGTTCGGTGGACAGAGATTCGGAGAGATGGAGGTATGGGCACTTGAGGCTTATGGTGCTGCACATACTCTTCAAGAGATTCTCACATTCAAGTCTGATGATATTATCGGAAGAACTAAGACTTACGAGGCAATCATTAACGGTCAGAATATCCCTGAGCCAGGAATTCCTGAGTCATTCAAGGTACTCATCAAGGAGCTTCAGGCACTCTCACTCGACATTAAGACAATGTCAGGAGATAACCAGGAAATCAAGATTAAGGAGACATCAGAGTACGATGGAGCTCTTACTTTTGACCGTCTAATTAACGAGACAGACCGTAAGGCTGAGCACGAGAGAGAAAGAATGAATGCTGAGGCAATGGCTAAGTCAAAGAAAGAAAATGACGATGACATTATGTCAGGATTCAGCGCGCTTCTTGGAGCTATCGGCGCAGCAGACGACGAGCCGGCAGATGTTGCAGATATGACTGATCTTGCAAGCTATGAAGAGCTCGTTGAAGAAGAGACAAACGCAAATTTTGACGAAGAGTAATCTGAAGGGAGGAAGAATATATGAATATAGATAACAATGCAGATCTTAGAAACATTGAGTCCCTACAGATTAAGCTAGCTTCAACAGAGGAGATGCTTAGCTGGTCACATGGTGAGGTAACAAAGCCTGAGACTATCAACTACAGATCCCTGAAGCCAGAGTATGACGGACTCTTCTGCGAGAGAATATTCGGACCTACTAAGGACTGGGTATGTGGCTGCGGAAAGTATAACAAGATTAGATATAAGGGCCTCACTTGTCCGTACTGCGGAGTTGAGGTTACTAAGTCAAAGGTAAGAAGAGAGAGAATGGGACACATCAAGCTTGTTGCGCCTGTGTCACATATCTGGTACTTCAAGGGAATTCCTTCAAGAATCGGACTTGTTCTCGATCTTACACCAAAGGAACTCGACAAGGTTCTTTATTTCGCTTCATACATTGTAACTGATCCTGGTGAGACGCCATTTGCTTACAAGCAGATCATCGAGGAGGATGAGTACAATGAGGCAAGAGAAATCTATGGAAAGTCATTCGAAGCTATGATGGGTGCTGAGGCAATCAGAAAGCTTCTTGCTGACATTGATGTAGAGACACTTGCTGAGGAGCTTAGAGAGCAGCTTGAGGATGCATCAGGACAGAAGAGAATCAAGCTCGTTAAGAGACTAGAGGTAATCGAGGCATTCAAGCAGTCAGGCAACAGACCTGAGTGGATGATTCTTGAGGTTCTTCCTGTAATTCCACCTGATCTGAGACCAATGGTTCAGCTCGATGGAGGAAGATTTGCAACTTCAGACCTTAATGATCTTTATAGAAGAGTAATCAACAGAAACAACAGACTTAGCAAGCTGTTCGATCTCGGTGCACCTGATATAATTATCAGAAATGAGAAGAGAATGCTTCAGGAGTCAGTTGATGCACTTATCGATAATGGTAGAAGAGGAAGACCTGTTACAGGAGCAGCAGGAAGAAAGCTTAAGTCACTTTCAGACATGCTCAAGGGTAAGCAGGGTAGATTCCGTCAGAACCTGCTCGGTAAGAGAGTTGACTTCTCAGGAAGATCTGTAATCGTAGTAGGACCTGATCTTAAGATGTACCAGTGTGGACTTCCTAAGACAATGGCGCTTGAGCTTTTCAAGCCATTCATCATGAAGGAGCTTGTTGAGAGAGATTACGCATACAACACTAAGAAAGCAAGAACAATGGTTGAGAAGGGAGAACCTGAGGTTTGGGATGTTCTCGACTATGTAATTAAGGACCATCCAGTTCTGCTGAACCGTGCGCCGACACTTCACAGACTTGGTATTCAGGCGTTTGAGCCAGTGCTTGTAGAGGGTAAGGCTATCAGACTTCACCCACTTGTATGTACAGCGTTCAATGCAGACTTCGACGGAGACCAGATGGCGGTACACGTACCTCTATCAGTAGAGGCACAGGCAGAGGCAAGATTCCTCATGCTTTCAGTTAACAATATCCTTGCTCCTAAGGATGGATCACCTATCACTGTACCATCACAGGATATGATCCTTGGATGCTACTACCTGACACACCCTGGTACTGAGGATAGAAGCCAGGATGCTGATAAGGGTGATGGCAAGTGCTTTGCTGATATGGATGAGCTGATGATGGCTTACCAGGCAAAGGTTGTTGGAATCCACGCAAGAGTTAAGGTAAGAGTTAAGCTTAACGAGGATGATCCAGGACAGCTTGTTGAGTCAACTGTAGGTAGATTTATCTTTAACGAGGGTCTTCCACAGGATATCGGATTTGTTGACAGAAGTGTTGATCAATACTCACTTGAGGTTGACTTCCTATGTGACAAGAAGGCACTCGGAAGAATTATCGACAAGTGCTTTAAGACACACGGTAATACAAGAACTGTTCTTATGCTTGACTACATCAAGAACATCGGATATCACTACTCAACAATTTCTGCAACAACAATCAGTATTTCCGACATGGAGATTCCTGAGGAGAAGGCTGGAATCGTTGCAGCAGCTGAGAAGGAAGTTGATAAGTTTGAGAATGCTTACAGACGTGGTCTGATGAGCAACCAGGAGAGATATAAGGCTGTAATCAAGACCTGGGCAGAGGCTACAGAGGATGTTGCCAACGCACTTATGAAGGGCCTTGGTTCACTCAATAACCTCTATGTAATGGCACACTCAGGAGCCAGAGGTAATAAGAGACAGATTTCACAGGTCGGAGGTATGAGAGGACTGATGGGTACAGCTACAGGACACACTGTAGAAATTCCTATCAAGGCTAACTTCCGTGAGGGTCTATCAATTCTGGAGTACTTCATTTCATCAAACGGTGCCCGTAAGGGACTTGCCGATACAGCGCTTAGAACTGCCGACTCAGGATATCTTACAAGAAGACTTGTTGATATATCACACAGCGTTATCGTTAATGACTTCGACTGCGGAACTACTGATGGTATTGAGGTTGAGGCATTTGTTGAGGGTAAGGCTGAAATCGAGAAGCTATGGCAGAGAATCACAGGTAGATTTGCTGCTGCTGATGTTATCGATCCTGAGACAGGAGCTGTTGTTTGTGAGGCTAACCAGTTCATCGATGATGATCTTGCTCAGAAGATTGAGAACCTCGGAATCAAGACAGTGAAGATCAGATCAGTAATGACCTGTGAGTCAAGAAAAGGTATCTGTGCTAAGTGTTATGGTAAGAACCTTGCAACAGGCAAGATGGTACTCCCTGGTGAGGCTGTTGGTATTATCGCCGCACAGTCAATCGGAGAGCCGGGTACTCAGCTTACAATGAGAACATTCCATACAGGTGGTGTAGCGGGTAACGATATCACACAGGGTCTTCCAAGAGTAGAGGAAATCTTCGAGGCTCGTAAGCCTAAGGGTCTTGCTGAGATCTGCAGAGGAGATGGTACTGTAATCGAGATCAACCCAAGAGATGACCACAAGACTGATGTTATCGTAAGAGAGGCTGATGGAGACAGAGAGTATGTAATTCCTTACGGAGCTGCACTCAACGTATCTGTTGGTGATGAGGTTAAGGCTGGTGGACAGATTACAAGAGGTCCACTTGATCCTCATGACATCATGGAGATTCTCGGTGTACAGGGCGTATACGAGTACGTTCTTAAGGAAGTACAGAGAGTATATAAGACACAGGGTGTAGATATCTCAGATAAGCATATTGAGGTTATTGCAAGCCAGATGCTTTCTAAGTACAAGATTGATTCTGCTGGAGATACAGATCTTCTCCCAGGCGGTCAGTACTCAAGATTCGAGCTTCAGGATGCAAACAAGGAGGCTGCACTCAAGGGTGGAGAGCCTGCAACTGCAACAAGACAGCTTCTTGGTATCACTAAGGCTGCTCTTGCAACTAGCAGCTTCCTGTCAGCAGCATCATTCCAGGAGACTACAAGAGTTCTTACTGACGCTTCAATTAAGGGTAAGGTTGATAAGCTTGAGGGTCTCAAGGAGAATGTTATGATCGGTAAGCTCATCCCTGCAGGTACAGGAATGAAACAGTACAAGGAAATCTCTGTCGATTACGGTGAATACACTGAAATGATGGAAGCTCACTCAGCTCCTATTGAAGAGGAAAATTTCGTTTATGATACAGCGGCCGTTCAGGAGCCAGCTGCACCAAGCGAGGTAATCCTCGAGGGAGAGGAAGAGAGCGTTTCTGTTGAGATGCCTACTGAGGCAAACGAAACAACTGAGTCAACTGAAGAGGTTGTAATCGTAGAATAATAACGTGTCCTGCTAATTAGCAGACATAAGATATGAGTCCGGCCATGTGCCGGACTCATAGTAGTTTTTTGGGCTCAGCACAAATCGATGATAATCATGCAATTATGCTAAGAATAAACAATATTACAGTACAAATTGATTGACAAAATTCCAATGCAAATGTATACTGATTAAGTTAGGAAAATGCGCAGATTTTAAATTCATGGATCTGCTTATTTTCCTTGAGAAATATTTGAGGAAAGGAGAATATAATGCCTACTATTAACCAATTAGTTCGTCAGGGAAGAACAAGCGCAGTTAAGAAGTCAACTGCACCTGCACTCGGTAAGAACATGAACACTCTTAAGAAGACTCTTACTGATGTTAACTCTCCACAGAAGAGAGGAGTTTGCGTAGCAGTTAAGACTGTAACACCTAAGAAGCCTAACTCAGCCCTGAGAAAGGTAGCAAGAGTACGTCTTACTAACGGAATGGAAGTAACTGCTTACATCCCAGGTGTTGGACACAACCTTCAGGAGCACTCAGTTGTTCTTGTAAGAGGAGGAAGAGTTAAGGACCTCCCTGGTGTAAGATACCACATCGTTAGAGGTACACTCGATGCAGCTGGTGTAGCTAACAGAGCTCAGAGCCGTTCTAAGTACGGTGCAAAGAAGCCTAAGAAGAAGTAGTTTTTCTTAAGCTTCCGCGTGCGATAAGCACGGAAGAATTAGCAAATGACGTTCGTCACAATTCGGTGGCGAATAATAATCGGTTAAGGCATCTCTTTTAGATAAATGAAAGGGGCGCCACGGGGACCGGAACGGGAGTAAGACAGAACTTTTGGGCTGTCCGAAGAAATTCACGTTTCGAGCCAACGAGTACCGACTGAAATTAAGGAGGGAAGAGAAGTGCCAAGAAAAGGTAATGTACCAAAGAGAGAAGTACTTCCAGATCCAGTATATGGAAACCTCGTTGTTGCTAAGCTGATCAACAGCATTATGCTTGACGGTAAGAAGGGTGTAGCTCAGACTATCGTATACGATGCTTTTGATAGAATTCACGAAGCAACTGGTGAGGAGCCACTGGAAGTATTTGAGAAGGCAATGAATAACATCATGCCTGTACTGGAAGTTAAAGCAAGAAGAATTGGTGGAGCAAACTACCAGGTTCCTATCGAAGTAAGACCTGAGAGAAGACAGACTCTTGGAATCAGATGGCTTACTAAGTACACAAGAGCTAGAGGCGAGAAGACTATGGCTGAGAGACTTGCGAAGGAGCTTATGGACGCTGCTAACAACACTGGTGCATCCGTAAAGAAGAAAGAGGATACACACAAGATGGCAGAGGCTAACAGAGCGTTTGCACACTTCAGATGGTAATGGAGGAGCTTCATGGCTAAGAGAGCTTTTTCACTGGAGAAGACCAGAAATATAGGTATCATGGCGCACATTGACGCTGGTAAGACTACCACTACTGAGAGAATCCTGTTCTACACAGGTAAGACTCATAAGATTGGTGAGACTCACGAGGGTGGCGCTACAATGGACTGGATGGAGCAGGAGCAGGAGAGAGGTATTACAATCACTTCTGCCGCTACAACAGCTCAGTGGAAGGATACAAGAATTAATATTATCGATACACCGGGACACGTTGACTTTACTGTAGAGGTAGAGAGATCACTCCGTGTACTTGACGGTGCGGTAATGGTACTCTGCGCTAAGGGCGGAGTAGAGCCACAGTCAGAGACTGTATGGCGTCAGGCCGAGAAGTACCATGTTCCAAGAATGATTTTCGTTAACAAGATGGATATCCTTGGAGCTAACTTCTATAGAGTAGTTGACATGATCCACGATAGACTTAAGGCTAATGCAGTTCCTGTGCAGCTTCCTATCGGATCAGAGAGCGAGTTCGTTGGAATCGTTGACCTCATCCATATGAAGGCTGAGATCTACAAGGATGATCTTGGTAAGGAGATTGAGGAGACTGAGATTCCTGAGAACATGAGAGAAGAGGCTGAGGCTTGGAGAGAGAAGCTTGTTGAGTCAGTTGCAGAGACTGATGAGGAGCTTATGATGAAGTTCCTTGAGGGTGAAGAAATCACTATCGAGGAGATCAAGAAGGTTATCAGACAGCAGACTATTGCAGGTGAGATGTACCCAGTATTCTGCGGATCAGCATACAAGAACAAGGGTGTTCAGATGATGCTTGATGGTGTTCTTGATTACATGCCATCGCCAGTCGACATTCCACCTATCCAGGGTATCAACCCTGATACAGAGGAGCCAGATGAGAGAAAGGCTAGCGATAAGGAGCCATTCTCAGCACTTGCATTCAAGATTATGGCTGACCCATTTGTTGGTAAGCTTGCGTTCTTCAGAGTATACTCAGGAACTCTTGATGCAGGTTCATACGTTCTTAACGCAACTAAGGGCAAGAAGGAGAGAATCGGAAGAATCCTCCAGATGCACGCTAACCACCGTAACGAGATCGATACAGTTTACTCAGGAGATATCGCTGCAGCAGTAGGTCTCAAGCAGACTACTACTGGAGATACACTCTGTGATGAGGATCACCCAGTTATCCTTGAGTCAATGGAGTTCCCTGATCCTGTAATCGAGATCGCTATCGAGCCTAAGACTAAGATCGGTCAGGAGAAGATGGGTATCGCTCTTGCAAAGCTTGCTGAAGAGGACCCAACATTCAGAACATACACTAACGCTGATACAGGACAGACTATCATCGCAGGTATGGGAGAACTTCACCTTGAGATCATCGTAGACAGACTTCTCAGAGAGTTCAAGGTTGAGGCTAACGTAGGTAAGCCTCAGGTATCATATAAGGAGACTATCACTCAGGAAGTTGATGAGGACTACAAGCATAAGAAGCAGTCAGGTGGATCTGGACAGTACGGACACGTTAAGTTCAAGCTCTACCCAAGAGAGGCTGGTTCAGGATTCGAGTTCAAGAACTCAATCGTTGGTGGTGCTATTCCTAAGGAGTACATCCCTAAGATCGAGGAGGGAATCATCGAGTCAATGCAGTCAGGTCCTGTAGCAGGATTCCAGGTTGTAGACCTTGGTGTTGAGCTTTACGATGGATCATACCACGAGGTTGACTCATCTGAGATGGCATTCAAGATCGCAGCTTCAATGGGATTCAAGGAAGCTTGCAAGAAGGCAAAGCCTGTTCTCCTCGAGCCTATTTTCAAGGTTGAGGTAACAGTACCTGAGAACTACATGGGAGACATCATCGGAGACATCAGCTCAAGAAGAGGTCGTATCGAAGGATCAGACATCAACAACGGAGCTGCTGCAGTTAGAGGATTCGTTCCACTTTCAGAGATGTTCGGATACGCAACTGACCTGCGTTCAAAGACTCAGGGTAGAGGTGTATATGTAATGCAGTTCGACCATTTCGACAAGCTCCCAGAGAGCCTTGTTGAGAAGGTTACAAAGTAATATATTAATTTAAAGATTAATTATAAATTTTAACGGAGGAAAAGAAATGGCTAAGCAGAAGTACGAGAGAACCAAGCCACATATCAACATTGGTACAATCGGCCACGTTGACCACGGTAAGACAACTCTTACAGCAGCAATCACTAAGACTCTTCACGAGAGATATCAGCTCGGAGCTGACGTAGCTTTCGACGAGATCGATAAGGCACCAGAAGAGAAGGCAAGAGGAATCACAATCTCAACAGCACACGTTGAGTATGAGACTCCAAACAGACACTACGCACACGTAGACTGCCCAGGACACGCTGACTATGTAAAGAACATGATCACTGGAGCAGCACAGATGGACGGAGCAATCCTCGTATGTGCAGCAACAGATGGACCAATGCCACAGACAAGAGAGCACATCCTGCTTTCAAGACAGGTAGGCGTACCATACATCATCGTATTCCTTAACAAGTGCGACATGGTAGACGACGAGGAGCTTCTTGACCTAGTAGAGATGGAAGTAAGAGAGCTTCTTGACGAGTATGAGTTCCCAGGAGATGACACACCAATCATAAGAGGATCAGCACTCAAGGCACTTGAGGATCCACAGAGCGAGTGGGGAGACAAGATTCTCGAGCTCATGCAGGCAGTAGATGATTACATTCCAGAGCCAGAGAGAGCAAACGACCAGCCATTCCTCATGCCAGTAGAGGACGTATTCTCAATCACAGGAAGAGGTACAGTAGCTACAGGAAGAGTAGAGAGAGGAATGCTTAAGGTAGGAGACGAGATCGAAATCGTAGGACTTACTGAAGAGAAGAGAAAGGTAGTCTGCACAGGAGTTGAGATGTTCAAGAAGACTCTTGACGAGGCAGAGACTGGAGACAACATCGGAGCACTTCTAAGAGGTGTACAGAGAACAGAGATCGAGAGAGGACAGGTACTTGCAAAGCCAGGTACAATCCACCCTCACACAAAGTTCAAGGGTCAGGTATACGTACTTAAGAAGGAAGAGGGAGGAAGACACACTCCATTCTTCAACGGATACAGACCACAGTTCTACTTCAGAACAACAGACGTAACAGGTGATCTACAGCTTCCAGAGGGAACTGAGATGTGCATGCCTGGAGATAACGTAGTAATGGAGATCGAGCTTATCACACCAATCGCTATCGAAGAGGGACTAAGATTCGCTATCAGAGAGGGCGGAAGAACAGTAGGTTCAGGTGTAGTAACAGAGATCATCGAGTAATAATAGATTAGTCGAGACTACATACGCACAATGGAGGAGCATCGCGTAAGCGATGCTCCTTTTTTAGCTTGTGATGATTGTGGTATAATTTCCTAAGCTGAATATGGCAAATTTCTGATAACGAGAGGTGCATATCATATGGGTGAGAAGATGAGACTTGACAGGTTCCTTGCTGAATGTGGCACAGGAACAAGAAGTGAAGTTAAAGGATATATTAAGAAGAATAGAGTTACAGTAAATGGAGCTACTGTTAAGGATAACGGTATGAAGGTTGATACTTCAGATGACGAAATATGCTTTGATGGACAGCCTCTTCTATATGAGAAGTTCAGATATTATATGCTTAATAAACCACAGGGCTGCGTAAGTGCTACAAGGGATGGTTTGTCAGCCACTGTAATTGATATGCTCGACGGAGAGAATATAAGAGATCTATTTCCTGTAGGAAGGTTAGATAAGGATACTGAGGGATTTCTTCTGATTACGAATGACGGACAGCTGGCACATAGACTGCTGTCCCCTAAGAAGCATGTCGATAAGACGTATATAGCTATAACAGATAAATCGCTTTCAGATGACGATATGGAGGTTTTTCGTAAGGGCGTCGATATTGGAGATGATGAACCGACAATGCCGGCAGAAATCGAATTCTGGGGTGAAACTGATGATAATAGATATGTGTTTGAGGTTGTGCTGAGAGAAGGAAGATTTCATCAGGTTAAGAGAATGTTTGAGGCTTTTGGAAGTACGGTTACATATCTTAAGAGAACCTCAATGGGGGCCGTTGAGCTTGATGAATCACTTGAACCGGGTGAGTTCAGAAGACTGTTTACTGATGAGGTTAAGCTTCTTGGCGGAGAGGCATAAACATTCTATAATAATGAAGAAAATGGACGAAGCGGAATGCTTCAAATGAAAAATTGAGAAAGGGAGCTGCAATTGCGGCTCCCTTTTGGACGTTATGTGAGTAAACTACTTAGCGTCGATAGTTGAAATTGTAAGTGTTGTCTCTTCGAGAACTTCTACAAGTACTCTTACTGTATCGAGTGATGTAAAGAGTGTCGCATTGTTCTCTGTAGCGCAGAGTCTGATCTGGTGACCGTCTGAAGCCTTGTTCTCATCGCTTACTGATCTTGTATTAATGATGTAAGTGATGTGTCCAGACTTGATTAGGTCAAGAATCTCTGTGCTGCCATCACTTAGCTTAGCAAGAGTTCTTGTTCTTATTCCGTTAGCCTTGAGGAATTCTGCTGTTCCCTCTGTTGCCTCGATGTTGAATCCGAGGTTGTAGAATCTTCTGATAAGTGGAAGTGCTTCCTCCTTATCGCTTCCTGCAAGTGTAGCGAATACAGTTCCGTAATTCTTTACCTTAGTTCCTGCAGCCTGAAGAGCCTTATAAAGTGCTCTGTTAAGTTTTTTGTCATATCCGATAGCCTCTCCTGTTGACTTCATCTCAGGTGAGAGGTATGAATCAAGTCCCTTGAGCTTGTTGAATGAGAATACAGGCGCCTTGACGTAAACTCTGTCTGACTCCTGTGGGTAAAGCTCAAAATATCCCTGCTCCTTGAGGCTCTTGCCGAGGATTACTTCTGTTGCGATATCTGCAAGAGGGTATCCTGTAGCCTTAGAAAGGAATGGAACCGTTCTTGATGAACGTGGGTTAACCTCGATAATGTAAACATCCTCGTGCTCATCTACGATGAACTGGATATTGTAAAGTCCCTTGATTCCAATTCCAAGACCGAGCTTCTTAGCGTACTGAAGAATTGTACCCTTTACCTTATTCGATACTGAGAATGTAGGGTATACGCTGATTGAGTCTCCTGAGTGAACTCCTGTACGCTCTACAAGCTCCATGATTCCAGGTACGAATACGTCGATTCCATCACAGATTGCGTCGACCTCAAGCTCCTTACCTGCAATGTACTTATCTACAAGAACAGGCTTATCCTCGTCGATTTCTACTGCTGTCTTGAGGTAGTGTCTTAGCTGCGCCTCACTTGCTACGATCTGCATTGCACGACCACCAAGTACGAATGAAGGTCTTACTAGTACAGGGTAACCAATCTCAGCTGCTGCTGCAACTCCGTCCTCAATCTTAGTAACGGCTCTTCCCTTAGGCTGTGGAATGTCGAGCTCCTCGAGAATCTTCTCGAATCTGTCTCTGTTCTCAGCCTTATCGATAGCTTCGCAGTCAGTTCCGATAATCTTTACACCTCTATCCATAAGTGGCTGTGCAAGGTTGATTGCAGTCTGTCCACCGAGAGATGCGATAACACCTTCAGGCTGCTCAAACTCAATGATTTCCATTACATCTTCAGGTGTGAGTGGCTCGAAGTAGAGCTTATCCGAAGTAGTGTAATCTGTTGATACAGTCTCAGGATTGTTATTAATAATGATTGCTTCATAGCCCGCACGCTTGATTGTCTGTACAGCGTGAACTGTTGAGTAGTCAAACTCAACTCCCTGACCGATTCTGATAGGACCGGCACCAAGAACAATAATCTTCTTTTTGTCAGTCAATCTTGACTCGTTCTCTCCTGTGTATGAAGAGTAGAGATATGCAATATACTCACCTGTATGAAGAGTATCTACCATCTTGAATATAGGTCTGATGTTATTATCATGACGGAATCTTGTAACCTCAAGCTCATCGCAATTCCAGAGCTTAGCAATATACTCGTCACTGAAGCCCATCTTCTTAGCTTCGAGAAGAGTCTTAGCGCACTTAACATTTCTTCTGAGGCTAACTTCCATCTCATAAATTCTCTTGAATGACTCAAGGAAGAGCTCAGTAACAGCGGTTACCTTGTGAACCTCCTCGACTGTTGCACCCTTCGCAAAGAGTGACATGATGGCAAAAATGTTGTCGTCTCTGAATTCAGAGACATACTCGAGAAGCTCGTCCTTGCTCATATCGTCAAACTTCTGCATGTAGAGATGGCATACGCCGATCTCGAGTGATCTTACAGACTTAAGCATACACTCCTCGAGGTTTGAACCGATTCCCATAACTTCTCCAGTAGCCTTCATCTGAGTTCCGAGCTTGTTACTTGCATCTGAGAATTTATCAAATGGGAATCTAGGGAACTTAGCTACGATGTAGTCAAGCTGTGGCTCGATAGCTGCAGTTCCTCCTGCTACAGGAATCTCTGAAAGATCCATTCCAACAGCAATCTTAGCAGTTACTCTGGCGATTGGGTATCCTGATGCCTTTGAAGCAAGTGCTGAAGATCTTGAAACTCTTGGATTAACCTCGATCAGATAGTATTCGCTTGACTCAGGGTTGAGTGCGAACTGAACGTTACAACCTCCTGAAATCTTAAGCTCTCTGATAATCTTGATAGCACTGTCGTTAAGCATCTTAAGGTCGTGATCGTTCAGAGAAAGAATTGGTGCAACTACTACAGAGTCTCCTGTGTGAACACCAACAGGGTCTACGTTCTCCATTCCGCAGATTGTAATTGCGTGGTCATTTGAGTCACGCATTACCTCGAACTCGATCTCCTTATATCCCTTAACACTCTTCTCAACTAGAACCTGGTGTACAGGTGAAAGGTTGAAGGCATTAATTCCGAGTGAAACAAGCTCATCCTCGTTATATGCAAAACCACCACCAGTTCCTCCAAGTGTAAATGCAGGTCTGAGAACTACCGGATAACCGATCTTAGCTGCAGCTGCCTTTGCTTCTTCGAGGTTGTATGTGATCTGTGAAGGAATAACTGGCTCGCCGATTGACTCGCACATTTCCTTAAATAGCTCTCTGTCCTCAGCTCTCTCGATACTCTCACTGCTTGTTCCGAGAAGCTCAACACGACACTCATCAAGGATGCCCTTCTTCTCAAGCTGCATAGCAAGGTTGAGGCCTGTCTGTCCACCGATTCCAGGAACGATAGCGTCTGGTCTCTCATAACGAAGAATCTTAGCGATATATTCGATTGTGAGCGGCTCCATGTACACCTTATCTGCGATTGATGTGTCAGTCATGATTGTCGCAGGGTTTGAGTTAACGAGAATTACCTCATATCCCTCTTCCTTAAGAGCAAGGCATGCCTGTGTTCCTGCATAGTCGAATTCAGCAGCCTGACCGATTACGATAGGACCTGAACCGATAATGAGCACCTTTTTAATGTCTGTTCTTTTTGCCATTATGTACACCTCCTGATTTTAAAAAAAACCGGTTCTATTAGAGATGACAACTCTATAAACCGGGGTGATTAAATAACTTATTAATGTATGAAAAAGAGTCAAAAACGGAGCTGGCTACGTGCGTCTCATTCAGTTTGAATAGTGCCATTGCCATGCTAGTCTCCTCTCCTTTGCTTAAATCTTACTAATATTAGCACAAAATGAAAAGATGTCAAACATATTTTTGAAAATTAAAGTTAATGAAATTTATGTGAAGGCTATTGCAATTCTGAGATTGGTAATGTGTACAGAATAAAAGAACTTTACCATGGGGTTATTGTTCGGATTTATGCATGTTTTGATAGTTAATATGTAGTAATTGCAGGATCTTAATCACGCATTGCACGATAAAAGTCGGTCGATGTAGAAAATAGTGATTCTGTTGTTTGAAGAATTCTTGCAGCAAATTTAGAATTTGTTTATAAGTTATTGCATTTCTACCCTCAATGGAGACAAGGAGGAAATATGGCAGGGAGAAACGGAGAAATCTCATTTAAGGTAGTGACTCATATCGGGGTTTTGGCCAATTATCAGACTGGATGGGCCAAGGAGCTTAATGTAATTCAATGGAATGATAATCAGCCGAAGTATGATATTCGAGACTGGTCACCGGATCATAAACAGATGTCTAAGGGTATTACTCTTCACAAGGAGGAAGCAAGGGTTCTGATGAAGCTTCTTTTTGACAGATTCAAGGGAATAGATGCTGAACCTGATAATCAAAAGCATAATGGACGTGAGAGTCATCGCCATAATGAACAGAACATTAAAGAAGAAGCTTCAATTAGAGAAGAATCACCAGTAAGAGAAGAGACTATGCCAAAAGAAGAGGCGTCAGCGAAAGAAGACATCCCGGCGGAACCGGAGAATCCGGATGATATTACAGAGCTTTTTGCCGATGAGAATGAGCCTGTACCAGACTTTGTATTCGAGGAAGCGCCTAAGGATGCGATTTTTGAAGCAACAGAGGATGCATCTTTGATAATGGATGCAGATTCAAATGATCTGGTGCGAAATGAAGATGCCGAGGCAACCTCTGCTTCTGATATGCCAGAAGAAAGAGAGTGACTGGAATAACCAGTGTTCCTCAGGAAGATGTTGGGTGTGCCGAACCGGATATCTTGGGAGGAATTAATATGAATAGAAAGAGGATGCGATTTATACGTGTGGCTTCAATTGCAATGGTTTTGGCTGTGGTCGGAGGTTCTTTTGTGTTTGGAGCCACAAAAGTTAAAAACAGTGGAGATATTTGGGCAAAAACGGGGAGTCACAGTGTTAGATTCACTGAATTTTCAGTAAATGGAAGGGCTGCGTTCTGTGTTGAACGAGGTAAAAAAAGTCCTTCAACAGGCGCTATTGTAACGCCGCAGGTTTATAAGAAAGATGATCTTGACAAGTACTTATATTATGGATATCAGGGACCTGAACAATGGAAGGGATTTAAGAGCAATAAGGAAGCTCGTTTGTGCACTTCTGCACTGGTAGGATATGAACATTACAGCGATGGTTCCTTTAACTGGATGCCTGGATATAAGGCTTTTAAGAGTTACATCGTTGGTAAGAGCAAACCATCAGTAAAGCTTGCATTTGATAAAACTTCAGTTAAGACTGGCGGGGACAGTGAAAATGGAAGGCTTGTTACTGAAATTATAACAGTTACAGGTTCTGAAAAGGGTTCGCTTAGAATGCCGATACCCAAAGGAATGATTTATCATAATGCGGATACCGGCAAGACACAGTCGAGCGGAGATGTTACCTTAAAAAAAGGAAGCAGATTCTATTTTGAAGCAACTGATGAGATTGATACAAATAAGCTGTACGAGGTAAAGGCATATAACAAGAAGCTTGAGGTTACAAGATTTGTAACAAAGAGTACTTCTATTCAGGATCTTGTGCAGATGAATATAGTTGAAGATAAAACAAATCTTCTTAAACTGACAATAAATTGGAATGATCGTGTAGGCCTTAAAATCATTAAGAAGGATGAGGATGGTAATCCGGTGCCTGGCTGCAAATTTGCAGTTGTAAGACTTGCAGAGGATGGCTACCTTGTAAATGGTGATGACCCTACACGCGAGAATATAATGAAGGATAAAGACAAGCTTGATATCGTCACTGTAGATGAAAATGGTATTTATAGTGATGCTTCAAAGCTAAGACTTAATCAGATTTATGCAGTATGTGAAACAGAGTCTGCAGAAGGATATATGCTTTCAGATAAAGTATCAATCATAGAAGTTGATGGAAAGAAAGCGGTAGAAGAGATTGAGTTTATAAACAAGAAGCAGAGTGCCAGGCTTGTCATTCTCAAAAAAGGTGAAAAGTATGTTTTCAAAGATAACAAAATAGTAAAGGAAGAAACTGTTCTCGAAGGTGCAAAGTTTGAGATCAGAAGGGGCGATAAGCTTGTAGAAACACTTGTGACAGACGTCAATGGTAAGGCTGAAAGCGGAAGGCTCGATTTAGGTCAATATGAGGTCAAAGAGGTAGAAGCTCCTTCGGGATACATTCTCGAT
Organism: uncultured Clostridia bacterium; assembly: GCA_934255135.1. Classification (GTDB taxonomy): domain Bacteria; phylum Bacillota; class Clostridia; order Peptostreptococcales; family Anaerovoracaceae; genus Crickella. Next base: position 115,978 of record CAKQMV010000005.1, read on the forward strand.
TCTACTCCGAAGCAGGTAAACCTTAAAGTAGATAAGAATAAGGCTCATCTCGATTACAACTTGTCATTTCTTAATAAGTCTGAGGAAACAGAGCTTAAGATCATGAAGATGGATAAGGAAACAGAGGAAAAGCTTGAAGGGGCAGTATTCACACTTGAGGACAATGATGGAAATAAGCTTGAAACCACAACTGACAAAGATGGCTGTGCTGTAATTAAGAATATTCCAGAAGGTGAATATAATGTTAAGGAAACCGCACCGCCTGAAGGGTATAAGAATGATGCAGAGGATCAGACTGTGAAAATTGGGGGAGAGTCTCCTGGCAAGAAAGAGAATGTAAAGATATGCTCTTTTTATAATACCAGAAAGAAGGATGCTCCCGTTCAATCTAAGCCGAAGCCTCAAACTCCTGATAAAGGAACCCCTGACGATAAAGTGGATGCACCGCAAGACAAAGCAGAGACTATAACTGCAGATGATAATATTCCCCAGACAGGAGATCACTCAAGAGGCGGTATGTATACAGTTTTTGCATTAATATCAGTAGCAGGTGCTGCTTTATTGACCGCTTTTAGAAGGTATGATAAATTGTAAGCTATGAGAATAGCATTTCACACATTAGGATGTAAAGTAAATCAATATGAAACAGAGGCTATGAAGGAAGCATTTGTCTTAAGAGACGCAGAGATTGTTTCCGAGGAAGAGCCTGCTGATGTTTATGTAGTCAATACATGCACGGTTACAAATATTGCAGATCGCAAGTCCAGACAGTATATCAGGAGGATGAAGAAATTAAGTCCGGATGCTCTGATGGTCGTTACTGGTTGCTACGCACAGGTTGCTGCTGATGAGGTCGCTTCTATCGAAGAGGTTGATCTTGTCATAGGTAACGGACTTAAGAGTGGAATATGCGATGCAGTATTTAAGGCAGTGGCTGATAATCATGTTTCATGTGCGAAGAATGTACTAGAGCGTTCTTGTCTTGTAGAGTATGAAGACATGGGACTTGTTGAGTCGAGCGAGAGCGGGCTAACTAGAGCATATGTTAAGATTCAGGAGGGCTGCGATAGATTCTGTTCCTACTGCATGATTCCTTTTGCCCGCGGAACAGTAAGAAGCCGCTCGGTCGAGGATGTAGTTCTAGAGGCGAGAACTCTTATAGATAAAGGATTTCGAGAGATTGTTCTAACAGGAATAAACACTGCTCTTTACGGCACAGAAGAAGGGTTCTGCTATGAGCGTATAGATGGAGAAGATGGATTCTCTCCAATGGAGGTGATTCTGTCGAGAATAAATGCAATAGATGGCGATTTCAGAATGAGACTAAGCTCGCTTGAGCCGACTGTTGTCGACAAGGAACATGTCGAGAAGATAATCAGATTTGATAAACTATGCCATCATCTGCATCTGTCCGTGCAGAGTGGCAGTACGAGCGTCATCAGCAGAATGAACAGGCATTATACTCGCGAGGAATATCTGGAGATAGTTAAGGCAATCAGAGCGTTCAATCCGCTTTATGGACTGACAACAGATATAATAGTTGGTTTTCCTGGTGAGACAGAAGAAGAATTCGAAGACAGCGTAAGCATTGTCAGAGAAGCGTGCTTCGAGAAGGTTCATGCGTTCAGATACTCAAGAAGAAAGGGTACTAGAGCAGACGCGATGAAGGATCAGATTCCAGGAATCGTGAAGTCAGATCGAATTGAGAGACTGATGAATGTCGCTGATGAGGTGAGTCATGAATTCGAAAGAATGAATTTTGAGACTGTACACAAGGTTCTTTCGGAAGAACGAGTGGGCGATTTCGTAACCGGCTACACTGATAATTACATAAAGGTGTATATAGAAGACAGAAATCATGAGCTTAAAACAGGAGAATTCTGCTATACTAAACTCACAGGGTTCTGTAATGACGGCTGCACTGCTGTTGTAGTCGAGAAAGGAAGGTAAAGAGATGACAGATTGTATATTCTGCAAGCTTGCTAACGGAGAGATTCCAACAGATATGGTTTATCAGGATGATCTAATTGCAGCTTTTAGAGATGCAGAGCCGCAGGCACCGGTACATATTCTGATGGTACCTAAGCAGCATGTTGCATCTCTTGATGACCTAATAGATGATCACAAGGATCTAATGGGTCACATGATGCTCAAGATTAAGGAAATTGCCAAGCTTGAGGGTCTTGAGAATGGCTACAGAGCAGTTATTAACTGTGGAGAGGATGGCCAGCAGACAGTTAAGCATCTTCATATTCATATTCTCGGAAAGAGAAAGATGACATGGCCACCAGGCTAAACGAAGAGCGGATTTTTAATCCTAATTATTAAGAGAAATACAGGGGCGGAGATACGGTGGTTGCACCGATATCGCCGCTTCTGTTATCCTTGACATGCTGAGTGCCTTAAGGTAGAATTTCATCTATGATATGCGCTGTTGTAGCTCAGGTGGTAGAGCACTTCCTTGGTAAGGAAGAGGTTCGGCAGTTCGAGTCTGCTCAACAGCTCCAGCGGAAACGCACCGGGATGTGGGGACGCCCTGAATCCCAAATTCTACAAAGTAACGTTATTTTATAGGAGGAAAAGAAATGGCTAAGCAGAAGTACGAGAGAACCAAGCCACATATCAACATTGGTACAATCGGCCACGTTGACCACGGTAAGACAACTCTTACAGCAGCAATCACTAAGACTCTTCACGAGAGATATCAGCTCGGAGCTGACGTAGCTTTCGACGAGATCGATAAGGCACCAGAAGAGAAGGCAAGAGGAATCACAATCTCAACAGCACACGTTGAGTATGAGACTCCAAACAGACACTACGCACACGTAGACTGCCCAGGACACGCTGACTATGTAAAGAACATGATCACTGGAGCAGCACAGATGGACGGAGCAATCCTCGTATGTGCAGCAACAGATGGACCAATGCCACAGACAAGAGAGCACATCCTGCTTTCAAGACAGGTAGGCGTACCATACATCATCGTATTCCTTAACAAGTGCGACATGGTAGACGACGAGGAGCTTCTTGACCTAGTAGAGATGGAAGTAAGAGAGCTTCTTGACGAGTATGAGTTCCCAGGAGATGACACACCAATCATAAGAGGATCAGCACTCAAGGCACTTGAGGATCCACAGAGCGAGTGGGGAGACAAGATTCTCGAGCTCATGCAGGCAGTAGATGATTACATTCCAGAGCCAGAGAGAGCAAACGACCAGCCATTCCTCATGCCAGTAGAGGACGTATTCTCAATCACAGGAAGAGGTACAGTAGCTACAGGAAGAGTAGAGAGAGGAATGCTTAAGGTAGGAGACGAGATCGAAATCGTAGGACTTACTGAAGAGAAGAGAAAGGTAGTCTGCACAGGAGTTGAGATGTTCAAGAAGACTCTTGACGAGGCAGAGACTGGAGACAACATCGGAGCACTTCTAAGAGGTGTACAGAGAACAGAGATCGAGAGAGGACAGGTACTTGCAAAGCCAGGTACAATCCACCCTCACACAAAGTTCAAGGGTCAGGTATACGTACTTAAGAAGGAAGAGGGAGGAAGACACACTCCATTCTTCAACGGATACAGACCACAGTTCTACTTCAGAACAACAGACGTAACAGGTGATCTACAGCTTCCAGAGGGAACTGAGATGTGCATGCCTGGAGATAACGTAGTAATGGAGATCGAGCTTATCACACCAATCGCTATCGAAGAGGGACTAAGATTCGCTATCAGAGAGGGCGGAAGAACAGTAGGTTCAGGTGTAGTAACAGAGATCATCGAGTAATAATAGATTAGTCGAGACTACATACGCACAATGAAGGAGCATCGCGTAAGCGATGCTCCTTTTATGATGTTCAGAATTAATGGCATTTCTTGTGTTTATTGTGATACCGATTGCAAGTTTGAAGTGATATGAACTATAATCGTTTTGTACGGAGATGCGCATGGCGTTTGTATTAATAAAGAATATGTGAGGTGACATATGGAAATAGTAAAGGTAACTAAGGATACTTATGATGATATCGTTATGAATTCAGGCAAGACTGTTGTAGTTGATTTCTATGCTGACTGGTGTGGACCATGCAAGCTTCAGGCGCCTATCGTTGATGAGCTGGCTGCAGAGATGCCAGATGTTCAGTTCTGCAAGATTAACATTGATGAAGAGATGCTTCTTGCTGTAAAGAATCAGGTTGCAAGCATTCCTACAATTATGGTTGTTAAGAATGGCGAGATTACTTACAGACAGCCAGGTCTTCTTCAGAAGGGTGAGCTCGCTGCACTTATTAACGGCTAATCGCGAATGACGAATATACGCGAAGAATTGTATTATTAGGAGGTTTATACAGTGATTCTGCTTAACAAAGAGGATATCAAGAAGGTATTCACAATGAAGGATGCTATCGAGGCTAACAAGGAGTGTTACGCGCTCGATGCCCAGGATAAGTTTGTTGTTCCACTAAGACCTGTAATTCCTGCAGAGAAGGGCAACTTTATCTTCATGCCATCATACAGCAGCGATATGAACGCTGCAGCATGCAAGATAGTTAATATATTCCCTGGAAACAGCAGCCTTGGACTTCCTGGTTCTATCGGACAGGTTATGCTTTTTGACGGGAATACGGGTGAGGCAAAGGCTCTTTTGGACGGAACATATGTGACAGCGCTAAGAACAGCAGCGGCATCAGGAGCAGCTTTCGAGCTGTGGGGCCGTGAGGATGCTAAGATCGGTGCAATGATTGGCACAGGAAGTCAGGCTATGTGCCAGCTTGAGGCGATGCTTACTGCAAGAAAGCTTGATGAGGTTAGAGTTGCAGCAAGAAACTTTGAGAAGACTAAGGCGTTTGTTGAGAATGCAAGTAAGGAATTTGCAGACTTTGGCACTAAGATTGTCGCCTGCGAGGATACTAACGAGGCAGTAAACGGAGCTGATCTTGTGATTCTCGTTACAGTTTCACATGAGCCTGTATGCAGTGCAGAGTACTTCAAGCCGGGCTGCGTGATCAGTGCTGTTGGTGCTTATCAGTATGAGATGCAGGAGCTTGACCCTGCTGTATTCGACAAGTGCGGAAAGATTTATTTTGACAATATGGAAGCTGTTCTTTCTGAGTCTGGAGATATTCTTAAGCCACTCGATGCAGGAACACTTACTAAGGATCAGTTCACAGGTGATATTGGTGATTGCATTCTTGGTAATATTTCTGGAAGAGAGTCAGAAGACGAGATTATCGTATACGAGAATGTAGGTTTTGGCGCACTTGACCTTGTTGCTGCTGCAAAGATTGCGGATAAGGCTATTGAGGCTGGCGTTGGAATTGAATGGAATTAAGTATTGAATATCAGATATCATTAGATATTATCAAAGATTATTATTTTAAGGGAGGTAAATAGTATGCCACATATCAACATTAAGATGTACCCTGGTAAGCCTGAGGAAGCTAAGCAGTCGCTTGCTGACAAGATTATGGTTCTTGCTCAGGAGGAGCTTGGATGCCCAATGGAAGCACTTTCAGTATCAGTTCAGGAGGTTGCTCCTGAGAACTGGAACGAGGCTGTTGCTGACGTGATCCCAGGAGATGCTGTAGTAGCAGGCGAGATGTGGAGGGTAAAGTAAGCAGCTTGCTTGCAAGAGCATTGTATATTCAACCAAATATTGTAAAGAATATGTAATTTTAAACAAATATTCTTGACGGTGCATATATGCAAGTATATAATTTGTTCATGCAGCAAGAGGGTTGATTATACATAATTGCTTTAGAATGTCAGACTGGGGAATCTGATATTCGGAATTCACCACAGTAAACGGATGGCTTTAGGGTCATCCGTTTTTACTTTGTGCAGAAATATGTGTGATGCACCGCTAATTGATGAATAATGCCAAAACAGCCGGAATCATATTCGATTCCGGCTGTTTTACGTATGATGTGTAAGGAAAGCATCCCGTTAGTTCGATGGTTTCCTCGCAAGTGGCAGTTTTATTCTGAATGTTGTTACATTGTCCTTAGATGCGGCTGTAACTTCGTAGTTATTCTTCTCGGCGATTGACTTTACGATTGACAGCCCAAGCCCAAAGTTATTATTGCCAGAGGATTTCTCGTCACGAGATTTGTAGAATCTGTCAAATATGTAAGGCATGTCTTCGGCTGAGATAGTTGAGCCTGTATTAGACACTTCCACATATGCGATGGACGATTTTGTGTTCATAAAACGGTGGAAACCCTGCTTGGTATTAATAGCTACCAATCCTCCTGCGTTGGCGTGACTGATTGCGTTATCAACAAGAATAGTAATCATCTTCTTGAAATCATCTTTCTGACCATAAACGTAAAACGGATCAATCTTGTCGGAATCAAGCATTACATTCTTCTCGAATGCTGTACTGTCAAATGGCAGGACGGCTTCGAGAATAGCTTCTGATATATCAAATGATTCACCCTTACGCGCTGCATCAGACTTCGCATCTGCACTGTAGTCGAGCCTGCACAGATTGAGGAGCTGATTGATCAGACTGTTCATCTCCATGCCTTCTTCTTTGATGTAGCTCATCCACTTGTTGCTTCCATACTCCTTCTCAAGAACAGCAATGTTTGAATTGAAGACTGAGATCGGAGTCTTCAGCTCATGGCTTGCGTCGGCAATGAATCTATTCTGCTTCTCAAGAGCTTCTTCTACAGGCTTCGCAATAATCTTCGAAAGGAAAAGACCAACGAAATACATCGGTACTGCTGCAAGAATCAGACCAAGAATTGAAATGAGAATAGTCTGTATTATCTCTGTTCTCCAGCCTTCGGTATTGAGTAGCAATATATACTTAAAATCCTTCTTGATTACCGTTGTATATAGCACCGATTCAATACGGCCGGGTTCTGTATCCTTGGAATCTGATTTCATTACTTTGTTAATCTCAGACTTGTGGTCAGAAAACAGGTCTTCATCTCCACAGAACTGTAGAGTGTTCCCAGACAAGTCAGTCTTAATGACAGTAAGATCAGATGAAATAATTGCATAAATCGGACAAGTCACCTTGGTGTGCCCTAAGCTCTTGTTCTCAACAGCATCAAGGAGCTCAGTCTCAGGAATCTTAAGATAATTGTCGATCTCATCTGAATATGTATCTACACATTCGGCACAGTATTTAATTACATCAACAGAATCATTAATATTGTTGACGGTTACATATATGTTGTGACCTAGAAGAATCAGGAATAGAACCATCAGAGTTGTCATCTCGACAAGTATAATGATTCGTTTCTTAAGCTGTGTAATCATATGGAATCCTCATTATTTCTCCTGCAGCCTGTAACCTACACATCGTACAGATGTTATCTGAACATTAACCTTAAGGAATGCAAATTTCTTTCGCAAATATGAGATATAGACATCTACATTGTTATACTCAGAATCTGAATCATATCCCCACACCCTCGTCGTTATCTGCTCTCTAGTTAGAACATGATCGACATTTCTCATCATATATTCAAGCAGGTGAAACTCCTTACGTGTAAGCTGAACGCTTCTGTCCGATTCATCATTTCTTGCGCAGTGACTGGATGTGTCAAGCACCAGATTACCAACCTTCAGAATGCCAGAATCAGTAGGATCTCCAGATTGTCTTCTTGTAACCATTCTTATTCTTGCCATGAGCTCTTTCATCTCAAATGGCTTGGTAATGTAGTCATCGGCACCGCTATCCATTCCTTCAATCTTATCCTCAAGCTGTGACAGAGCAGTCAGAAGAATAACCGGAGTGTTGATACCAAGCTTACGTGCAATCGAAAGAATATCAATACCGTTCAGTTTTGGCAGATTGATATCCAGAAGCACAAAATCATAAAGTCCACTTCTTATCATATCGAGACCGACCTCACCATTTTCGGCTCCATCCGCAAGATATCCCTCGAGCTTAAGATTCTCTATAATTGCTTCACGCATTCTCGCTTCATCTTCAACAACAAGTAATTTCATAAGCTCCTCCTGACATCATTACAATTTCTGATTATACATGCTCATTATAAACAGCAAGATTGGAAAAGTATTGAAAAAATATTCTTTCTTCTCCAATAAACAATCAACTCGTTGATAGTAGTATAACGCCATAAAATGATATCAAAGTGTTGGAGGGTGGAATATAAATGCAAAGAGAACATATTCTGCACAGGATTAAGAGAATCTGTCTTGACAACCCGGGCAAAAGGGCCATCGTTTCATCGACTGGCAGCATCTCATTCGGTGCTTTGTGGCGTGAATCCGATATTCTGGCCAGAAGAATAAATGAAATAAGACAGGATAATGAACCAATAATTGTTTACGGATCAAAGTCTCCAGCTATGATTGTTTCATTTCTTGCTTGCGCCAAGGCTGGGCACGCATACTGTCCGATAGACGTTTCAATGCCGAAGAACAGAATCTCAGACATAATGGATACAATTGGGGAACCTCTCGTTATAGCAACAGAGATATTTCCAATTGATACAGACAATCTGATAAATGTAGATCATAAATACAATCTCTCAATTTCAGGCTGCCAGGTTGCTGACATAAATGAGAAGTCCTGGATTAATAAGGATGACACAATCTATATTATCTTCACGTCAGGAAGCACCGGTAAACCTAAAGGAGTTGAAATATCAGCAGATAATCTTTCAAGCTTTGCTGAATGGTCAGGAGAGATGTTCCCTGGCGATATGCCAATTCTGAATCAGGCAGCATTTTCTTTTGATCTGTCGGTGATGGATCTTTACTCGGCCCTGACAACAGGAAGCACACTGTGCTGCACCGATAAAACAATGCAGCATAACATAACAGCTACTATAGATTACATAAAGTCCTGCGAGGTAGGGTATATCGTATCTACACCATCTTTTGCAAACACCCTGCTCGCTGAACCGTCATTTAATTCAGAGAATCTGCCGAACCTTAAAGGATTCAGATTCTGTGGGGAGAAGCTTACTGAAAGAACTGCAAGGGCTATATTCAGAGCATTTCCTGATATTTCAATTATCAATACATATGGACCTACAGAATGCACGGTTGCAGTAACAGGTGTAGAAATTACTAGAGATATGATTAATTCCGAGCATGGAATTCCAATCGGAAGACCTAAGCCAGGCTGTCAGATTTCTTTCGATAATGGAGAGATAATCATTTCTGGAGATACAGTCGGCAAGGGCTATTACCGAAATGCGGAGAAGACCGCACAGAGCTTTTTCGTAAACGAAGAGGACCTTTGCTCATACAGAACCGGAGATATTGGCTACGAGGCAGATGGGCTTCTGTATTTCAGCGGAAGAGCTGATTCGCAGATTAAGCTTAACGGCTACAGGATAGAGCTTCAGGACATAGAGGCGAATCTCGAAGAACTCGACGAAATCTCAGAAGCCGTTGTTCTGGCCAAAAGAAAGAACGACGCGATAAGATACCTCGTCGCTATAGTTGTTCTGTCTGATGCAGAGGATGTTCCGAAGTCTAAAGGAGAGTCTTTTGACCGCGCCCTTAAGATACGTAATGCACTAAGCGAGAAGCTTCCTGCGTATATGATTCCTAAGATAGTTACATTTATTGACCGAATGCCGCTTAATGCTAATTGCAAGATTGACAGAAAGAGGCTGGAGGAACTTATATGAATGTTGAACTATATAGTGGTGCAGGCTTTTTTCTTGTAGCTGCAGCGCTGTGCGTACCTGCTATCGCGCTCGGCATCATGGAAAGAAACATAAAGCACTACGGCATTGTTGCGAGTGTGATAATGTTGCTGCTGGTTATGAAGGACTCATGGGTTTCAATCCTCATCCTTTGCAGCTACATGTGTTATCAGGTTCTCCTAATTAAATCTTTACTCTATTTAAAACATAGAGAAAGAACTGATGCGAAGATTAATCGTATCTTCGTTGCGCTTGCAATAATGCCGCTTATTGCATCGAAGCTGATTTCATATTTCGATATAGGAACGCTTGGGTTTATCGGGCTTTCTTATATGACATTCAAGTCAGTACAGGTTCTTATTGAAATCGGTGACGGTCTTATTAAAGAAGTTAGAATTACAGATTATCTGTACTTCACTTTATTTTTCCCTACAGTTCTGTGCGGACCTATAGACAGAAGCAGACGATTCCTTGCGGATAGTGAAACACAAATCAGCAAGACTGAGTACCTCGAGCTTCTCGGTGATGGACTGTACAGAATAAGCATCGGAGCCGTATATAAATTCGTTTTTGCAAATCTGTGCATGCTTGCTGGAATAGACAACATGTACGTGTACGGTTTCTATATGTTCTTTGACTTTGCTGGATACAGCATGATGGCGATAGGATTAGGACAGGTGTTTGGAATACAGACTCCAGAAAATTTCAGAAATCCGTGGAAGAGTATCGATATGCGCGATTTCTGGAATCGCTGGCACATAACACTTTCGACATGGCTCAGAGACTTCCTGTTCTCAAGAATACTCAAGAACTCGATGAGAGCTAAACTGTTTGGTGGCGATAGAGTGTATCAGGCCTGCTTCTGTCTGATGATCAACATGTTTGTAATGGGTCTGTGGCATGGTCTTGAAGCTAATTACATAGTTTATGGATTGTATCATGGAGTGCTGCTTGCAGTGACAGAGCTTTACCAGAAGAAATCGAAATTCTATAAGAAATACAGAAATAACCGAATATACAGATTCCTAAGCTGGTTTGCAACCTTCAATCTGGTGATGGTGGGCTTCGGTATTTTCTCAGGCGATATATTTTAGTTTTACTTTAAGGAGGATAATAAAATGACAAATGAAGAAATCAGAGGAACGGTTCTTTCAATACTCGAAGATCTTTGTGGAGATTCTATTGTAAGGGAGAGCGGAGATTTAAATCTTCTGACTATGGGCCTTCTCGACTCACTGGATTATGTTTCTCTTCAGATTGAAATCGAGGATCAGCTTGGAGTGGTGCTGCCACCTTCTGAGTATACCAGAGAGGATCTCGACACACCCGACAAGATAGTTGCAGCTGTTGCTGCTAAGAAAATGGCATAATGAAGAAGCTGGCATCTTTTGGAATTGCTGTAATGATATTTCTATCGTTTCTTACAGCAGTGCACATATGTGCAATTACATGTCTTCCGAAGAATGACAAGGAACTCGGTTACTGGGTGAGCTACGAGAAGGACGCATCTTATCTCATGCTTAGCGAAAATATAGCCGATGATGCTTCGTTGATTCTAGGATCATCTGAACTTAGAAGATTTAAGCGTAACGTATGCAATCCATATGTACTATTTAACAGGGATAATCTCGATGTAATGTGCATCGGAAGTGCTGTAAATCAGTCTCTTAATCATGCGATTCTGGTGGCTGCACTAGGTCCGAAGGTGCATTCCGGCAAGGTTGTGCTTATTCTTTCTCCGACATGGTTCTATTCTGACAGAGATTCTGCAGGAAGATACGGAATGAGATTCTCGAAAACCTTCTATCATGCGGCGATTAGCAATAACAGTCTGACTCCTGAAACTCGAAATAAGATTCGCTCCATTACACGAGATGCATTTGGTGGAAGCGAACCTGTAGATTTTATGGAGCAGGAGAAGGATATAAGCAGAAGCGTGTTCGCGTGGCTGACATCCGGTCAAAAGGATACACAAAGGGCCGAGCGGAAGGTACAATCCGGCGATATCGATTTTGGTCGCCTCATGAGTGAAAATGAGCAGACCGAGGGAAACAGACTGAATCACAGATTCAATATGTACAAGAATGCAAAGATGCTTCTGCCTGGCGTTTTCGATGAGAGTAAGGGGAAGAACAGAAACAAGAATTTCGAGACTTCTAATGAGTACGAGTATCTGCAACTGTTTCTTGATGTATGCAGGGAACAGGGTATTAAGCCGATGCTTGTGCTTCAACCGATGAACGGTAAATGGTACGATTACACAGGACTTAGCAAGGAGAAGAGACAGGTCTGCTACGACAGAATTCGTGAGATTGCATCGAAGAATAATGTAGAGCTTGCAGATTTTTCAAATGATGAATATACACAGGGGTTCTTTAGCGACTCTGTGCACCCTTCGAAGAAAGGATGGCTGATGATTAATGAACAGATTTACAAGTATATTAAGTAAGATTACAGATATAAATACCAAAAGCGGATTTATGCTTCACACTCTATTTATTGTAGGGGTATTCACTGTGCTGTATGTATCGTATGTAGCGGGGTTATTTGATGGTGCGAGCGGATTTACATACGCAGAGTATTAAGTAGCTATCCACAGTAAAATCCAATATCAATGGGAGAGAAGGCTTATCACAGTGTGAACGCCTTCTCTTTTGCTATGCATTGTTGCACAATCACAAATTTTTGCGATATAATATATGGGTTATATTTATGTGTAAAAGGAAGGTTGAAATGTCTTTCATTGAGGTAAGAAACTTATCATACGAATACTGCAGACTCGATGAGGATGGAGGCAAGATTAAGCATCTGGCGGTCGACGATGTTTCAATGAACATCGAGAGAGGATCTTTCGTTGCAATTTGCGGCATCAATGGATCAGGCAAGTCGACTCTTGCCAAGAATCTTAATGGGCTTCTTGTTCCGGATTCTGGAGAGGTTCTTGTTGATGGAATAAGCACAAAGGATGATGAGAGAATCTGGGACGTGCGAAAGCGTGTCGCAATGGTGTTTCAGAATCCTGATAACCAGATTGTTTCCTCTATCGTCGAAGATGATGTTGCCTTCGGTCCTGAGAACCTCGGTATAGAACCGGCAGAGATTAGAAGGCGTGTTGATGATGCACTCAATCAGGTTTCTATGTACAAGTATAGAAACAAGGGCGCTCATATGCTGTCCGGTGGACAGAAACAGAGAATTGCGATAGCTGGTGCAATTGCAATGAAGCCTGAGTGTATCGTGTTTGATGAGCCAACGGCGATGCTTGACCCGAAGGGCAGGAAGAAGATTCTTAAGATAATTAAGGAGCTCAACAAGGAAGGCATCACTATTATACTTATCACTCATTTTATGACTGAGGCAGCTTGTGCGGACAGACTGATTGTAATGAAAGATGGTAAGGTTTTCAGTGACAGCACTCCTGCAGAATTCTATTCAGACAGGAAGCTGGTTACAGAGTCAGGTCTGGAGATGCCACCAGTAATTGAGCTTAGAGAAATTCTTACAGAGAGAGGAATAGATATTCCAGGGACTGTAATGGATGAAGATTCATTAATTGACTTTATTAGGGAATATAGATAATTAGATTAACAGATTTATGTCAATACAAGTAAACGATTTAGAATATACATACTCACCGGGAATGCCCGGAGAGACAAAGGCGCTCGACGGAGTGTCTTTTGAAATAAACGATGGAAGCATGTGTGGAATTATCGGACACACAGGCTCGGGTAAGTCGACACTGCTGCAGACTCTTGATGGCCTGATTAAGCCTTCGGGTGGCTCTATAGTGCTCGATGGTGTTTCTGTTACGGATCCTAAGACGAAGCTCGTCGATGTGAGACGTAAGGTCGGCATCGTGTTTCAGTATCCGGAGTATCAGCTTTTTGAAGAGACTGTATACGAGGATGTGGCGTTCGGACCTAAGAATCTGGGCATTGAGGAAGATGAGCTTGATAGGACAATCAGAGAATCTATTGAGCTTGTCGGGCTTAACTATGAGAAGGTTAAGGATAAGTCGCCGTTTGAGCTTTCCGGTGGACAGAAACGAAGAGTTGCTATTGCAGGTGTAATTGCAATGAATCCTTCAATTCTGATTCTTGACGAGCCTACCGCAGGACTCGATCCTACAGCACACAGAGACATCCTTAACATGATACGCAAGATTCACAAGACCAGAGGAATTATCATCATTTTCGTTTCGCATAATATGGGGGACGTTGCAGATATGTGTGATCAGGTTCTTGTTATGGATGACGGCAAGATAATTCTAGATGGATCGCCTGAATACGTTTTCAGTCAGAAGAGGACTCTTGATGAAGTCGGTCTTGGTTTGCCACCGGTGACTGAGATTCTAGACAGAATTTCCGAAGAGATTACGGGATTTCATGCAGCTGCTCTCGATATGAAAGAAGCAGCGGACGCGATAGAAGAATTTTTGAACAGAAAGAAGAGCTGATGATTAGAGATATTACAATTGGACAGTATTTCCCAGCGAAATCTGCAATCCATAAGCTTGATGCGAGAACTAAGATAATAGGAACTCTGGTGTTTGTTGCAGAGCTTTTTGTTGTAAAGAATTTCTACGGATTCCTGCTTATGGCTGCATTTCTTGCAATGATTATTGCGATATCCAAAGTTCCGGTGAAGTTTATTTTCAGAGGATTAACGGCAGTGTTTGCGATAATTCTGTTTACATTTGTCCTGAATATGTTCATGGTGGATGGACGGATTATCTGGCAATGGGGATTCCTGAAGATGACCGTTGAAGGTGTCGAGAGAGCTTTCTTTATGGCAATAAGACTGGTTCTTCTGATAATAGGATCATCGATGCTTACCTTATGTACTAAACCGATTGAGCTTACTGACGGTCTTGAGAAATTGCTTAAGCCGCTTAGAGTAATCGGAGTGCCAAGTCATGAGATTGCACTTATGATGACCATTGCACTAAGGTTTATTCCTACACTTATGGAGGAAACCGACAAGATTATAAAGGCTCAGCAGGCAAGAGGTGCCGATTTTGAGTCTGGTAATATATTTCAGCGAGGCAAGGCGCTGATTCCTATTCTAATTCCGCTATTCATAAGCTCATTTAGGATAGCGCAGGATCTGGCACTTGCTATGGAAGCAAGATGCTATAACGGTGGAGATGGAAGAACAAGAATGAATGAAATCCGTTTTGCGGGCAGTGATTTTGCAGCAGCAGTATTGATGGTGCTCTCGTTTGCAGCTGTAATCGCAACCGGAATGATATAGGGGAAATAATATGAGACAGAGAAAAGTAAAGAATCTAGAACAGAAATATGAAGTTTATAACGACATTCTGGTATACGAGCCTTCTGAGATAAGAGGTAAGTGGAAGAAGCTTGCGGGTGACCGCCCTATTTACCTTGAAGTAGGCTGCGGCAAGGGAAAGTTTATCTCAGAGCTTTCAGCACTTCATCCTGAGAACTTCTATATAGCAGTTGAGGGAAATCGAAGTGTTATGCTAAGAGCAATGGAGAAGATTGAGACAAATGGAACAGGAAATGTTGTGTTTATTCCTCACTTCATTGAGAATCTCAACGACTGGTTCACTCCAGGAGAGGTTGATGGAATTTATCTTAACTTCAGTGATCCTCTTCCTAAGAATTATACTGCAAAGAAGAGACTTACACACAGAGATAAGCTTAAGCAGTATTTCACAATTCTTGGCAAGGGAGGACAGGTGATTTTCAAGACTGATAACACAGGTCTATTTGAGTTCACCATTCAGGAGATTCTGGCAAGCGATCTTGAGATTGCAGAGATTACAAGAGACCTTCATAACTGTCCTTGGATAGAAAATATCGAGACTGAGTACGAAGCAAAATTCAGCGGTCTTGGTGAGAATATCAAGCGCGTTGTGATTAGAAGACGAAACGGAGAGACAAAGGAGAATGCACAAATGACACAGATTACATCTATGGCGGCATACAACGGAAGAAATATTCCTACAGAGGATAAGGTCTTCGGTGCAAGCGGAAGAGCAAAGGCTTATCTTACTAAGCATGGCCACGAGAACACAATCAATGCGACTATCGGCTCACTTCTCGATGACGATGGAAATCTGATTGTGTTATCTTCAGTTGAGGAGATTGTGCATAATCTTAGCGGTGCAGATTTCGCGGAGTATGCACCTATCGCGGGAACACCAGGCTTTAAGAAGGCCGTAACAAAGGCTGCTCTCGGTAACTATGAGCCTAACGGCTTCGTGAAGGTTGTTGCAACTCCTGGCGGAACTGGTTCAATCAGAAACGCAATCGCTAATTATTCATGCCTCGGAGACAGCATCCTTACTCACAACTGGCACTGGGGCCCATACAAGAGTATCGCAGGTGAGCAGGGAAGATCACTCGAGACATTCGAGATGTTCGATGAGGATGGAAACTTCAACCTTGCAGATTTCGAATACAAGGTTAAGAAGCTCACAAGAACACAGGATAGACTTCTCATTATTCTGAACACTCCTGCGAACAACCCAACAGGCTATTCACTTTCAATGGAGGACTGGTACGGCGTTAAGAACATTCTCGACGGAATTGATCTTGAGAAGAAGATTGCCCTTTTGGTTGACGTCGCATACATTGACTTTGCTGGTGAGACTAACGAGACAAGAGAGTTCCTCTCGGTGATTGATACATTAAGATCGAACGTTCTTCCGATTATCGCATATAGTGCGTCCAAAACCTTCACTTTCTACGGTTTCAGATGTGCCGCAATGCTGTGTCTTGCCCACAATCCGGAGGTTGCTGAAGAGTTCGAGAGAGTGTGTACATTCTCATCAAGAGCGAGCTGGTCAAATTCACCAAGAGCTCCTCAGATTGTTATCGAGAAGATTTACAACGATAACGATCTGATGAGAAGAGTAGATAAGGAAAGAGCTAAGTATAGAGAGATTCTTCAGAGAAGAGGAAAGGCATTCGAGGAAGAGGCTGCTGCTCTAAGACTTCAGATGGTTCCTTTCAGATCAGGATTCTTTATCACAATTCCTTATGATAATCCTGCTCTGCTATGCCAGGCGCTTGAGAAGAAGGGGGTATTCCTTATCGAGCAGAATCAGGGCGTAAGAGTATCTGTAGCGTCAATCAGCGAGGACAAGTGCAGAAAGCTCCCTGCTATCATCAAAGATACTATGGACGAGCTTGCAGGTGTGCTATAATGTATACATTATATTATTAAATGAGCCGGAGGACAGGAATGGCTAACGTAACTAGAGAAGAATACAAGGATATGGCCGGCAATTTCATCCACGACATCATCGAGGATGATTTAAAGAGCGGCAAGCATAAAGAGATAATCACAAGATTTCCACCAGAGCCTAACGGATATCTGCATATTGGACATGCTAAGTCAATATGCCTTAATTTCGGAACTGCTCTGAAGTATGACGGAAAGTGCAATTTAAGATACGATGATACCAATCCTGCGAAGGAGGATATGGAGTATATCAACTCCATCGAGGAAGATGTTCGCTGGCTTGGATTCGAGTGGGACAAGAGACTTTGGGCATCAGACTACTTCGACACAATGTACGAAGCAGCTGTTGAGCTGATTAAGAAGGGTAAGGCATTCGTATGCAACCTGACACCTGATCAGATCAGAGAATACAGAGGTACACTTACTGAGCCTGGTAAGGAGAGTCCATACAGAGATAGAAGTGTTGAGGAGAATCTTGAGCTTTTCGAGAGAATGAGAAATGGAGAGTTCGAGGATGGTTCAATCTGCCTAAGAGCTAAGATTGACATGTCATCTCCTAACATCAATATGAGAGACCCTGTTATCTACAGAGTGGTTCACGAGACTCATCACAATACAGGTGACAAGTGGTGCATCTATCCAATGTA
Organism: uncultured Clostridia bacterium; assembly: GCA_934255135.1. Taxonomy (GTDB): domain Bacteria; phylum Bacillota; class Clostridia; order Peptostreptococcales; family Anaerovoracaceae; genus Crickella. Next base: position 133,473 of record CAKQMV010000005.1, read on the forward strand.
CGACTTCGCACATCCTATTGAGGACGCAATTGAGGGAATCACTCATTCAATCTGTACGCTTGAGTTCGAGGATCACAGACCTCTTTATGACTGGGTACTTGAGGAGGTTGGCTTCTGGCCTAACCCACCTAGACAGATTGAATTTGCAAGACTTAACATCACTACAATGGTGATGAGCAAGAGATACCTCAAGAGACTTGTTGATGACAAGCTCGTTGAAGGATGGGATGACCCACGACTTTCAACAATCGCCGGTATCAGAAGAAGAGGATACACTCCTGAAGCAATCAGAAAGTTCTGTAACGACATCGGAGTATCCAAGGCTGATTCAACTCTTGATATCGCTCAGCTTGAGGCATGTATCAGAGATGATCTTCAGAATAAGGTCGAGGCAAGAAACGTTGTAACAAACCCTATCAAGGTTATCATCGACAATTATCCAGAGGATAAGATCGAGATGATTAAGGTTGAGAACAACGGTAAGGTGCCTGAGCTTGGATCAAGAGAGATTCCATTCGGAAGAGAACTCTGGATTGATGGAGACGACTTCATGGAGGTTCCCGTTAAGAAGTACTTCAGACTTTTCCCAGGAAACGAAGTTAGATTCAAGGGCGCATACTTTGTAACTTGCAATGAGGTTGTTAAGAATGAGGATGGCTCAATCAAGGAGCTTCACTGCACATACGATCCAGAGACAGCAGGCGGTGGAGAGAACTGCGACAGAAAGGTTAAGGGCACTATTCACTTTGTCGAGGCAAGCACTGCTGAGAAGATTACAATCCGTGAGTACGGATATCTCATGAAGGAGAATGAGGATGGAGAGAAGGTTTATGATCCAGACTCAGTTAAGGTAATCAGTGGATATGCTGAGCCATCAATTAAGGAAGCATCAGCAGGTGAAAGATTCCAGTTCTTCAGAAAGGGATACTACATTGCTGACTCAAAGCTCACTACAGCAGATGAGAAAGTATTTAACAGTATTGTTGGACTGAAGAGTTCTTGGAAGAAATAATAGAGAAACTTATAATCGCCTGCCGCGTTTTATTTGCGGCGGGCGATAATTTTATACGGGGTGATTACTATTAGCGTTATTTTTGACAAATTACTTACTTTTGCATCAGAGAATCCAATGATTGCAAAGATGACTACCACCTGGTTCAGATGGGCTTTTGTTGCGCTTGCAGTCTATATTCTTCTGAGCGCAATCATGTCGCTTCTGTCAACAAGAACAACTCCAGAGGTATGGGGCTATCTTTATGTTCAGGATGGAGTGAGTCATCCGATAACCCACTGGGAGAATGTAATCGGAAGATCAAATTCTGCCGATATAAATCTTGAACTCAAGACCATATCTAAGAATCAGGCGATTCTTAACAGGCGAAGCGGCGGCCGATGGATGATTAAGGATCTTGAATCAAAGAACGGAACAATAGTCAATGGAACGAGACTGATTCCAAGCAAGAGGTATCTTATAAATCCTGGTGACGAGATTAATATGAGTGGTGTGAAGTGCACAGTCGCTCCAGTCAGCCTTGAGGAAAGCCGTAATAATAACGAGCTTAGAAGTATGGATAAGGAACCTATTGCTCCGTGGAAGATAATGGTTGCAATCACAATTTTTCAGGTGATGACACTCATACAGCTTGTTATTGGAATGGGCAAGGATTGCAGTGTTACCGATCTTCTGGCAATCGTGCTGCTTTGCGTAATCATGTGGACATACATATCTGTATTCAAGGGTATGGGGCGAAAGGGCTTCGAGGTTGAACTTATTGCATTCTTTATGTCGACAATGGACTTTGCAATTGCTGCGAGCTCAGCTCCCGGCTCTGCACTCAAGCAGCTCGTCGCTCTTGTAGTAGGCCTCGGTCTTATGATATTTATGTGCATTTATCTTAGAGATCTTGATAGAACCAAGAGTCTCAGACCTAAGATCGCAGGACTTTCAGTAGCTCTCCTGCTGTTCAACCTGGTATTCGGTACAGTTCAGTACGGTGCAGCTAACTGGGTAAGAATTGGAGGATTTACAATCCAGCCATCCGAGATAGTTAAGATTGCATTTATATGTATCGGAGCAGCAACATTAGAGGAATTGTTTCAGAGAAAGAATACGATTATGTACGCACTGTTCTCGTTATTCTGTCTGGGATGTCTTGCACTTATGGGAGACTTCGGAACAGCACTTATATTCTTTGTTACATTTCTTGTAGTATCATTCCTGCGAAGCGGAGATTTCTCGAAGCTTATTCTTACTGTAGCAGGTGCAGGAATTATGGGACTTATGGTCCTGAGATTTAAACCATATATACTGGATAGATTTGCTATCTGGGGCAAGGTGTGGACAGATCCTGCTGACGCCGGATTTCAGCAGACCAGAACGATGTCTTTTGGCGCAGGCGGAGGACTCCTCGGACTTGGTGCAGGAAATGGTTCTCTTAAGAATATACCTGCATCAGATACAGACCTTGTATTTGGATTTGTAATGGAGGAGTGGGGATTTATAATAGCCGTGCTTCTGGTGCTGTGCATAATAACACTATGCCTATTTGCGGTTAACTCGATTGTCGCAGGACGCTCGACTTTCTACACAATCGGCGCATGCGGTGCAGCAACAATGTTCCTGTTCCAGACAATATTAAACATTTTCGGTGCGGTTGACCTGTTCCCGCTTACCGGAGTAACATTCCCATTTGTGTCTGTCGGAGGTACAAGTATGATTGCGTCATGGGCGATGCTAGCTTATTTCAAAGCTGCTGACATGAGAAAGGATGCGAGTCTTGCAATTGCAAGTGGCGATAAGGAGGACTAAATGCGAAAACTTGAAAAGAGATCATGGATATGTCTTGCTCTGGCGGCCGTTCTGTTTCTCGGAATAGTGGTTTTCGGATGGAGATTCGTGACACAAGGTGCTGAGTGGGCGAGCTTCTACGGCAATACTCAGATTTTTAACAATGGAGTAATCAAAAGAGGAAGTATATACGACAGAAACGGCGAGATGCTTCTTAATTGCTCTGATAAGGGTATGGAGTACAACTCAGATTCAGATATAAGATGCTCTACGCTTCATGTTGTCGGCGATCCTAAGGGAAGCGTCGCAACCGGTGCGATTAATATGTGGAAGAGCGAGCTTATCGGATACGACCTTCTTAATGGTACTTATGACACAACCAAGGACGGTAAAAAGATTAAGCTAACCATTGACGCGAAGGCAAATGCCGCTGCGTACAGAGCTCTAGGAAGCTACGATGGTACTGTAGGTGTGTTCAATTATAAGACCGGTGAGATTATGTGTATGGTGAATACGCCAACATTTGATCCTACAGGAAAAGAACCTTCAGATACTGATTCGCCTGTATATTTCAATACATTCCTTATGGGCGCGCTGACACCGGGATCAACGTTCAAGCTTGTTACAAGTGCTGCTGCAATTGATACATTGTCGAATATAAATTCGTTCTCATTCACATGTGATGGAACAAATGCAATTGGTAATGAGAAGATTAACTGTGTAAATGCTCACGGAACCGTCGATTTTGAGAACGCGTTGGCTGTTTCATGCAATGGTGCATTCGGAAGCATCACAAGATCTGTTGGCGCAGTTGCAATGGGCGAGACTGTCAAGAAGCTTGGACTTACAGAATCAGTGGATGTAGATGGAATTAAGACTGCTAAGGGTTCATTCACATTCCCAGAGGATAATGATATTCTCCTGAGCTGGGCAGGAATCGGACAGAGTGAAGATCTTGTAAACCCATGCACTATGATGGTATATGTGGGATCAATTGCAAATGGAGGCGAAGCGATTCAGCCAACACTTATCAAGAACTCGAATATTCTTGGTAAGCTAAGCGGTGGAAAATCGCTTGGCGAATATCTCAGTTCGGAGACGGCAGGTAAGATTAAGTCAATGATGAAGCTTGCTGTACAGAAATCTTACGGCGAAGGAAACTTCCCAGGCCTTGACTTATATGCTAAGTCAGGTACGGCAGAGGTTGGAACAGACAACCCTAACAGCTGGTTTGTAGGATTCATCGATGATGACAAGCATCCATATGCGTTTGTCGTATGGGTTAAGGGCGGAGGATACGGATCTGAGACAGCAGCTCCAATCGCTAGAACTGTTCTTAATGAGCTTATTGAGAACAACTAGAATAATATCGGACAATATAAAAGCAGCCTTGTGAATTCTCACAGGGCTGCTGATTTATTTTATGTGATTATTTGTCATCTCGATCTGACGCGTGCTTAGCAATCTTAGCTGCTGCCTCAACTCTTCTCTCTTCATTGATGTCAGCTTTTATTCTGGCAATTCTTCTCTGAAGCTCCTTGCTCTCTCTGATTGCTGCCTTAGCTCTTGCCATCGCTTTCTTCTCTTCACGCTCTGCTTCCTGGAGCTTCTCCTGGTTACCTGTAAGGAATGACGGTCTCTTGTATTCAATCTCGGTTGAGAATCTGAACTTTCTTATAGCCAGAATAGAAATACATACTCCTACAAGAGCTAGCGTGTTGATGTTCAAAAACAGACTGTCAAAGAACATATAAACTCCTACAACAAGGCTTGCTAGCGCGAGAACCAGATATGTGTTCTCTTCTCTTGAATTGTCTTTGATTATAAGTCTTGCTTCTGCAATCATTCTAGCACCGTCATACGACATCCACAGTGCGAAAATCATCTTAACGGCATTGTCATCTACGAGCTGTCCAGAAAGGAATGCTATTCCTATAATAATCATTACAACACTGTGTGTGATGTATTCCTTCTCAAGATTTGCAGATACACTCTCGGCTCCCCTAAGAACGAATAACTCGCAGGCTCCAACTATGCAGAAAACCAGTCCTATGATAAATGCGAGCGATCCAATCGCAACGCTAGAATTTGCTATACAGAATGTACCCGTACCAAGCATAAACAGGCTTGCTAGCATCATAAAAAATCTCATGTATTATCCTCCATTCAACAGACGTATATTTTATCATTTTTATCTGATGTGTTCAACATAAGCAATTTATCATTATTATTATACAGTCTGATAGGCAACACATTGTTCGCGTTTCATGAAGAAATGAATTCCAGCAGATGAATCCATCCATCTATCCGGTTCAAAGCCATTGGCTGGTTCCACCCATTTACCTACTTCATAGTAGAAGTCAGGATCAACGGTCGACTGAGCCCATGTATATGTGATGCTCTCGTCTATACTCTTTATTGAAAGAACCTTGGCTTTATCGCAGCGACAGGTATCTCCTGTAGCAGAGACTCTTCTTGCATCGGCCGGGACAAGAAGCTGAACAACTCTCCATTCTGTGCAGCATTTCCATGCGATAAAAGGACCTTCCTCAGGGCATACCATTCTATAGTATTTAGTGTTCTCGTCATCTACTATATTATCAAGGATAGCATATTCAAAAAGAGTGCAATGAAAATTAGATCCCGAAAAATCTGATCCACTTAAATCTAGCGAACGCATGCCGGCTTCGGTTACATCAGCATTAGTCAGCTTTGCATCGCGCATACTGCAGTCCGTAAACCATGTCTTATGAAGATTGGAATGATCAAGGTTCACGTTGTCTAGAATAACATTTGTGAAATCAGAACCCGTGAAGTCGATATTGTTAAGATCCCAGCCAACGAGATTCATATCCTTGAAAACACGATTGCTCCAATCGAGCGGGGTGTCGTCATGTCGCTCACTCAGTTCTTTTGCCATTAAATCAAGATTCATAATTGTGTTCATTACGACCCTCCTTTCAGTCTTCGTTATATGTTAAGTTAATTTTAAAACAATGGTGTCGCAGAAACAATAACGGAAAAATCCAATATCTTTAAACAAATTTGTAAAAATCAACAAAAAGTATTGACAATGTGAATAAAATATAGTTTAATACCAATAACAAATGAATAACTTACTGAAATAGAGGTCGCGGAGATTAATAGTAGTCGCAGGATGAAAGGATGATCCGCCGAAGGGGAGGAGCCCCTGGGACGTTGTAATAAGATGCAACGGACTGTCACGCAAGTGGAGCGCTATTCGGAGGTAGGAGCACGACCTGTTGTTGTGTTTCGTATGGCCATGGATACGTTTCAGCGTTATTCATGGATTTTTTATTTTAAGGCATAACAACAGGAGGGAACATTATGCAGACTAGAAGAAGACCCGCATTTATCGCAGGACTAGCGGGATTAATGATTATGGCAATGCCGATTGTGGCATTTGCAGAGGAAGAAGCACATTGCGCACTTTACGCAACAGGCTGGGCAGTACTTCCACCAATCGTAGCTATAGGACTTGCACTTATTACTAAGGAAGTATATAGCTCACTCTTTATCGGAGTGCTATCTGGAGCAGTACTTTATGCAGGAGCAAGTTTCTCAGGAATTACAACACAGCTTCTACAGGGTGGTATCATTGCCAGCCTTGCAGATCCAGATCACGTAGGAATCTTGATTTTCCTTGTAATCCTCGGAATGGTTGTAGCTATGATGAACAAGACTGGTGGCTCAAAGGCTTTCGGAAGATGGGCTGCTACAAAGGTTCATGGCAGAGTCAGCGCACAGCTTGCTACTATCGGACTCGGATGTCTGATTTTCGTAGATGACTACTTCAACTGTCTTACAGTTGGTTCAGTAATGAAGCCTGTAACAGACAGATTCAATATTTCAAGAGCAAAGCTTGCATACCTTATAGATGCAACAGCTGCACCAGTATGCATTCTAGCCCCAATTTCATCATGGGCTGCTGCAGTAAGTGGTTATGTTGAGGGGCAGAATGGACTATCAGTATTTATCCGTGCAATTCCTTACAACTTCTATGCACTTCTTACTGTTGCGATGATGATCATGATCACAACAATGAAGTTCGATTATGGCAAGATGGCTTCATATGAGAGAGCAGCTATCGAAGATGGAGACCTGTTCTCAGGACAGTATGCAACAGGCTCAATTGATGATGACGAAGGAAGCGAGCACGGTCGCGTTATGGACCTTGTTCTTCCAGTAGCAATTCTGATTGTATGCTGCATTATAGGAATGATTTATTCAGGCGGATTCTTCTCAGGTGAGTCATTTGTAAATGCATTTGCAAACAGCAATGCATCTGTTGGCCTTTCACTCGGAAGCATGGTAGCACTCGTTATTATCATTGCTTACTACGTAGCAAGAAGAACAGTAGGCTTCAAGGAAATTATGACTTGCGTACCAGAGGGTCTCTGCCAGATGGCATCACCAATTCTTGTACTCACACTTGCATGGTCACTCAAGGCAATGTCAGACAGCCTTGGACTTGCAGCGTTTGTATCAGGTCAGGTTGAGCATCTCGGTGCAGGAGCAATCAGCCTTATCCCAGCAGTATTATTCCTAGTAGCGTGTGGACTTGGTATCGCATCAGGAACATCATGGGGAACATTCGGAATCCTTATTCCAATCGCACTTGCAATTACTGAGAGTCAGCCATCGCTTATGATCCCAGTAATCTCAGCTTGCCTCGCAGGTGGAGTTTGTGGAGATCACTGTTCACCAATTTCAGATACAACTATTATGGCAGGAGCAGGAGCAGGTTGCAGCCACGTAAGCCACGTTGAAACTCAGCTACCATATGCATTTACAGTAATGGGAATTTCATTTATATCATTTGCAATTGCAGGATTTATCAGAAGTCCTTGGATTCCACTTCTTGTTGGACTCGTACTTCTATATATTGTAATGAGAGTACTAAGAGGAAGAGCTGGCTCAGTACAGGAATAGCATCCAGAATTAATCTAATAGTGTACAATACAAGAGGGGGTTAGACTCCCTCTCTTTCTATATATAAAGGAGCGTAAATGAATTACATCGGAACGATACACACCAAATACAAAGAACGTTTCGGCATCCCCAGGCAGTCAGGCCTGGTTCCGAATGACGCATATATAACATTTGAACCGGAATATGACGATATCAATGCATTTCGGGGTCTTGAAACATTCACTCATATATGGTTGCTCTGGAGCTTCTCGGAGTTAAAGGGCGAATGGAAACATACTGTCAGACCGCCAAAACTTGGCGGCAACAGACGCATGGGCGTCTTCGCCACTCGCTCTCCATATCATCCCGGTAGAATCGGAATGTCCTGTGTAGAATTAATAGAAGTAGGCTCTTCAGATGGACACATTGTGCTTCATATCAAAGGCGCTGACGTCCTCGATGGTACACCGCTAATCGACATTAAACCATATATCCCATATGCTGATTCAAAACCGGAAGCTTCATCAGGATGGCTCGAAGAGGCTCCCTGCCAAAAGAATGTTCTTCTGCCCGATGACTCCCGTGAGGTGTGCGAAGAACTGCCTGCTGAGATGCTATCAGAAATATTGCAGGTGTTATCTGAAGACCCGAGGCCAGGCTACCATAATGATGACAATCGTGTATATGGAATGAACTATGCTGGGTACAATGTTTCCTTTATATATGAAGGTGAAAGTATAAGGATAAAAAATATTGAAAAAATATAAAAAGTCTGTTGACAGAAGCGCAAAATGGGAGTAATATAGACAAGCTATCACTTAAGCGACTTGAACAGCCGCAAAAGTGCAGCGAAAAATAATAGTAAAAAGTTGTTGACAAACACTTTTGTAAATGCTATTATAAATAAGCTGTCGCAAGACAGCAGAACCTTGAAAACTTCATAGTGTAGAAACTAGTCTAAGAGATGAAGCGGCTCCTAAGGG
>CAKQMV010000006.1 GCA_934255135.1 uncultured Clostridia bacterium
TCAACTACATGACCCCTGAGGAATTCTACAATCAGGAAAAGTGAGTTTTGACACTCTACTTTTAGGGGGTCACCTCAGTTTACCCCTTAGTTTTGTCCATATCAAATGCATTTCAATAAATATGGACAATTCTAGCCTGATATATCAAATCATATTCACTTCTGCAAGCAATAAACAAGTCCAAGTTTTCAGAATATAGTAGCTTTACGCCGAATGCCATGTCCATGATCGAGGCATTACCTCGCTTTACGCCAAAATACTATTGTCATTCCAAGACATTCACAGACACAACAACGTATCAGGCAGTGATAATCGTATCGAAGTTTCTTCAAAAATACATTCATCCAACTTATATTGCTTTTCATTTAGCAATATCTCAATACCAGTAATATTCTTAACCTCTCGTTATGAAGTTTCGTCACGACCCATTGGACATTACGCGCGCAGGGAACTATAATGCAAAAAACACGTTTAGGCATCTTAAGAACAGGAGGCATAATGAATACTTCACAAAAATTCCGTAAGCAAGTCAGCCGTTATACCAAAGAGATTAATAAGAATAACGCAATCATACCAACATTACCACAGGAAACTTTTGGCATATCCAGAAGTGGAGAATCGTTGAGATATAGAGTTACTATCGGTATAGATTCTAAAGGTCAGCCAATTTATAGAGACATAAACAAGAAGAATATGCTTCTTGCTTCAAACTATGTTTATCGTATGTACCTAGAACAGTTGAATGGTGATCTGCAACAAGAAGTAGATGCAATGAATGCATATCTTTCCAAACATAAAGATGTAGAGCCTGGTCACATGAACTATACACATCAAGATGAGTTCAACAAACTTTTGAGATTTAAAATTGGTACTACCAATGAAGAATTACAGAAAGGATTAAATGCCAAGTATAAAATGGCCTCATTTAGAAAAGATGAATGTATAGTCCTAACCCTCCGTGGTGAACGTGTTCGTTCCAAATCCGAAGCAATCATTGCGGATGAGCTCTTCAAACGTGGCATTCCATATGTCTATGAGCCCATTGTCGAAATTAACGGTATTGAGTACATGCCAGATTTCATCCTTGCAGATCCTGAAACTGGCACACTTTATATATGGGAACACCTTGGCCTAATGGATAAGAATGATTACGCCTGCCGAGCCTTTGATAAATTCAAACAGTACCAATTAGAAGGCTGGACTCTTGGCATCAATCTGATAACTACATCTGAAACCAGGGAGTTCCCTTTTACCGGCCAAAATGCAAGTGCAGCTATCGATTATTTTCTGTGAATTTGAAGTCTGCTGATTATTGATACTGCTTCGACGCCTTGCAGGTTGTTGCGGTGCCCCGCACGGGGTTTTTCTGCATATAGGAAAAGCAGCTGCCAGTCAGCTGCTTTTCTAATCACACTTTATTTAAGTACTTTCTCTATCACCTTAGCCAGCGCTTCAAGTCCTTCGCGGTCTTCTTCTGTAAATCGTCCGATGCTTGGACTGTCGATATCGAGCACTCCGTAAATCTCGCCATTCTTGTGTAGTGGCACAACTATCTCGGAGTTGCTTGCTGAGTCGCAGGCAATGTGTCCTGGAAACTGGTGCACATCGCACACAAGCTGTGTGCTGTCCTCGCTTACAGCTGTTCCGCACACGCCTTTGCCAGCCTGAATTCTTGTGCACGCAACCTTGCCCTGAAATGGTCCGAGCTTCAGCAGGCCGTCATCCATGATGTAGAAGCCTGCCCAGTTGATGTCATCAAGCTGATTCCATATGAGCGCAGAAGCGTTCGCAAGGTTCGATATGTTGTAGTCAACACCGTCAGCAAGAGCTTTCATTGCGGCTGTCATGTATTTATAATCTGCCATTTACGTTCACCTCATTTTCGTTGGAATCGCCCGAAGGGTTGATGTTCGTTTCCGTATTGGAAATCAACTCCCACTCCGGTCTCCACCTATAGACCTCAAGGTCCACCTTATAATTTATAACCTCGATGCCGTCCTCCTCGAGCCTGCGCCTCTGTTCGCGCATCCCGCCGAAGGCATAATTCTTCGAAAGCATTCCCTTCGAATTTACAATGCGAAAGCACGGCGTTCCATCAGGATCTGGATTCACATGTAGCGCATTACCGACCGCTCTCGCCGCGCCGGGGCTTCCGGCCAGCTTAGCTATATCTCCGTAGGTCGAAACGTAGCCCTCCGGAATCATTCGCACCACCTCGTAAACCTTTCGTGCAAAAGCATTGTCACGCATCAGTGCCATCCCGCTACGCTCTCTTTCTTGAGATGTTGTAGTAGAATGTCACAATTGTGAGTCCGTAAAGGACTCCACCGATGATGTCGGTTGCCCAGTGGCAACCGGAAAGAAGTCTTCCCGCGCACATGATGCAAATCATCGCGATTGACAGGATGACCAGAATCGTTGCGAGCGCCTTTTTGCCCTTGAACTGGCGAGCCCACTCGATGGCAGCAGTTCCAAAAACTACGACAACGAGCATTGTGTGTGATGATGGAAATGATGCTTCAGCTTCCATCTCGCCTGGCATAATCATCGGTCTGTAATTGATAACCACAAATTCAAAAGCTGCATAAACAACGGCCATCACAACATAAGTGACGCCAAGTGTGATGATGCCTCTATCGACCTTAAGAAGGTTCCTTCTCTTGATAAGCTGCATCAGGCCGGCAAGACCGAACGACAGTACAACGAGAATCGCCACGTAGCCGATAATCTCTGTGATTGAATACCATCTCATATCAGAGCCGAGGCTCTGGTTTACGCTCAGATTGAACGCACCGAAGCCGACATCAGTTCCGTTAGCCGCGATTGGCTGTGGATCATACAGAACAGCAGCTGCAGTGAATACAGCTGTGATTATAACCATGATTATTGTAGTAATATAATTTTTTATTGAATTCATCTCACATTCCTCCCTGTGATTAAGACTCAACAATGATATCACAAAGTTATACTAAAAGCACTTATCGATAATATCCTGATCTAGCCCATTTCCAGAGGTTGCTTTGCCGATGCCAAAATACAGAATTCCTCCCGCGAGAAGTCCCCACACGACCGCATTTATTCCGGCCACCGCGACATTGTAATAACAGAAAACATAAGTCGCTGCAGCACCTATCGAGCTTGCAACAGCAGCCTGCTTTGTGCCTTTTTTCCAGAAAAGACCGCCAACAAGAGGCCAGAAGAAAGTACACTCAAGACCACCGAGGGCAAAAAGATTCAGAAAGAATATAATCTCCGGCGGATTGATTGTCAGCACCATTACGATTACTCCAAGAATAAACGTAAAGAGTGAGCTGACCTTTCTTACGTTCTTGTTGTATGATTCTATTTTCTTAGGGTCATCTTTAACTATGTAATTTCTCCACAGGTCTCTGATAATCGCCGCCGATGCAAGAATCAGAAGCGAATCAGCTGTTGACATGACCGCGGCCATCGGAGCCGCGAGGAAGATTCCCGCAACACCAACCGGCATGATTTTTTGCACGATGTATGGGATGAAATAATCTGATGTCTCAAGGCACTCTGTTGGACCAAGAAGAGCTCCCGCCCATGTTCCCGCAAGGTGCATTCCTACGATGACAAAGCTGCAGGTCAGCGCGCCAATCCACATCGCAGAGTGAAGGCTCTTGGTATCCTTAAAGCCCATCGAACGAACCGCGGTCTGCGGAAGTCCGAGCGTTCCGAAACCAACGAGCACCCAGAAGCTAAGAAGAGTTCCTGGCGTATACACCGCGGTCAGGTTATCGTAAACATCCGGCAGATTCTGCTGCAGCCCCACATCGATCCCCGAAAGTCCGCCGCCCTCTTTCAGGACGAAGAATATAAACAGGAACGTTCCGATGCACATGATGATTCCCTGAATCGTGTCTGTTATCGCAACCGCACTGAAGCCGCCAAAAGCCGTATAGATTATAACGACTGCCCCGAAGATAAGAAGTGAGTTCACGTGGTTGAGGCCTGTGATTGACGCGATAAGTGTCGCACCACCGGTAAACTGTCCAATCATCTGTGAGATGAAAAATGCCACCATAAGCAGGGATGTGATGATTACAAGCGCATCACTTTTGTACCTAGCCTTGAGATAACCAACAACGGTCACGGCGCCGGTTCTTCTCGAAACAATCGCGAGCTTGTTGCCTAAAACTCCGAGAACAAGGAATGTTACCGGAACCTGCACAGCCGCAATCCACGCCTGTGCATAGCCATAAGTCATACCTGCCGCACCTGGTCCAGAAACGAATGAGCTTACAGATGTGTAGGTTGCCATAGTAGTCATGGCAAGCATAAGACCAGTCATGCTTCTGCCGCCAATAAAATATTTTTTCTCTTCGGAAAGCGAGTTTGCTTTCTCTTGTCTCTTACTGAATATTATTCCAACCGCCGCATTAATAAGCAGGTATACGACAAAAATCGCCAGGATGATAGACTGATTCTTACTCATCGAGATCCACCTCCATTTCATCGTCATACTCGAAATCAATGAAAACGTGTTTCAGGAGGAAGCGCACTCCTATCAGTGCAATCAGCACTGTACCGAACACCGACACACTAAACCACGCCGGCATTCCCATAAAATAAAGACCAGTGCCGTTTAACGCAAAGGCTGTCCCTATATGCCAAATCGCACATAAAAATACGACAACAAGGGTGCCTTTGATCTCCCGAACGCACTGGTCATGCTTCTCTTGCTTAGAAAGCTTCTTCATATTAAATTCTCCTTCATACTCAAGGTCAAGTTTCGCACGCGAATACCTGCCGTCCAAGATTATATATTGTAGCGTGCTTTCTGTCAAAAAAAGTGTGACTCCCCTGCGACGAGAACCGTCCGCAGCGAAGTCACGCCAATTTGTCTCTACAAATATTCTTTCAGCTCATCAACTGTAAACTTATACGCAGTATTACAGAAGAAGCACTTTACTTCGATATCTTCACCCTCGTCAATCATTTCCTGAAGGTCTGCCTTGCTGATTGTTGCAAGTGCCTCGCTTACTCTCTCCTTGCTGCAGTTACAGTGGAATCTGACATCTTCCTTATCTGTAATCTCAAGGTCAAGATCACCAAGAATGTGCTCAAGAATCATCTCTGGTGTCATGCCCTCTTCCATAAGGGTTGTAACAGGGCTTGTCTCTGAAATCTTCTTCTCAAGAGCTGCGATTGTTTCCTCTTCAACATCAGGCATAATCTGAATGATAAATCCACCCGCATGCTTAACACTTGAGTCAGTGTCTACCATAACGCCAAGTCCTACAGCTGACGGAGTCTGCTCTGAAACTGTAAAGTAGTACGCAAGGTCGTCACCAATCTCACCAGTCTGAAGCTCAACAGTTCCGTTGTACGGATCAGTAAGTCCAAGATCCATTACGATGTTCAGAGTTCCGTTTCCAACTGCCGCACCTACATCGAGCTTGCCGGCATACTTCAGCGGAATATCAACAGATGGATTACCAGGGAAGCCCTTAACGTTTCCGTGACTGTCTGCTGTTACTGTCATATTTCCGATAGGACCGTCGCCCTTAACTGTAAGCGTAATGAGATCCTTGTCACCCTTCATCATTGAGCCCATCATTGCGCCTGCTGTCAAAAGTCTTCCAAGTGCCGCTGTTACAACAGGGTAAGTGAAATGTCTCTCTCTCGCTTCGGCCACAGTCTCCGTTGTTCTTGCTGCAAAAGCACGGACTGTTCCGTTTGCCGCGATTCCTCTTACTATATAATCACTCATTGTCTTATACTCCTCCAATTCGAATACTACTATCCCATAAAATCGGCTCTATTTCAAGTGAATCTCTTGTTAAGATTTTGTTGACACGACAACTTCCTCTATGTTATAAATATGTTCGTTATGTATTTTGTTGTCATAACAACATCTTTCGCGAAATTAGAAACTAATGAATTTTATAATAACAGGAGATTAAATATGAAAAAGATTTCAACCATAACCAGCATAGCACTAATCTGTTTCTGTGCTTTTAGCATGGTTGCGTCAGTTCAGGGAATGAACGATGTGCTCGATGCCAAGAGCTACTGGGAATCACAGGGCGATGCAGAGCAGGCAATCGATACCCTTGAGGACGGACTCGAAACACTAAAGTCCAAAGAGTCCGCTTACCAGAAGGGTCTTAAGGAGTACAAGAAGGGCAAAGCTGATTACGCTACAGGACTTGCTGAGTACGAGAAAGGTCAGAATGATCTTGCCGCAGGCAAGAAACGTCTTTCTGATGGAGAAGCAGAATATTCAAACGGACTCAAAACAATTCGCACGGCAGAAAAAAATTACGGCGGAAGCGGAGTACCCGTACTTAAGGCAGCACATGATAATGTTGATAGGCTTTTGGCCGCAAGAGGAAACTTAAGCGCATCAGCATCAATCGTTGCGTCATCATCAGGTGGCAGGGTAAATGCGGCTCAGGCTCAGACAATTTTCAGCGGAGTTAACGAGCTCGTTAGAGGATACGGCGAGCAGAAAGCCATCGCAACCGTCGCAGCAACAGCAGGATCTGACGCAAAGACAGTAGGTATGATTTATAAGGGCGTGAAGCAGGCAATGAGCCAGGGACTCCCACAAGCCAAAGCTATCGAGGCCGTTTCAATGCAATCAGGCGTACCAGCAAACGTTATCATGGCAGCCTACGGCGGAGTTGTGAAGCTTATGAGCGGATATTCACATTCCGAGGCATACGCTGCAGTAGCCGCAAAATCCGGCACCGATGCAGCATCTGTTCAGACAGTTTACTCAAATGTTGCCGCTCTTTATAACGGCCTTTCAAAGTCATCTGCTGAATCTATGGTCGCATCAGCAGCCGGCAAATCAGCTAAAGAAATCAACAAGGCATACACTGGATACAACACATATGTAAACGGAAAGCAGCGACTTGCAAGCGCCAAAGTACAGCTCGCAAACGGCAGAACTGAGCTTGCAGAAGGACAGGCAAAGCTCGATGCCGGCCAAAAGGAGCTTGCCGAGGGTAAGGCTAAACTCGCGGCCGCAAAGAAGCAGCTTAAGCAGTTCGAGGACGGACGCGCTCAGGCAATCGAAGGCACAGAGACACTTATCGCAACAGAGTCATACGAAGGAGTCGATTCAATCACAAAAAGACTCGGCGCTGACTTCAACTATATGAAGAACAAAACTGATATTGATTACAACGAAGCCGCAAAGGCAATCGCTGCAGCCCGCTCATTCCTCGATGATACAAGAGCCACTGTAACAGATGAGCTTACAGCCCGTGGAATTGGATACGCAGTTCTGATTGCGTCTGCACTTCTTGGAGCACTCGCTGCATTCGGACTTCTCACTGCCCGAAAGAAATTTGCTCTCATCGCAGGCGTCCTGTCTATCGCTTCGGCAATCTTCGGACTTGTGAAGGAATCAGGAGCCGGCCATGTAATGTCTGATGTAGCCGGCTCATCAATAGGAAGCATTCAGTACATTGCGCCAGTGCTTATGATCATTGCTGCACTGGCCGCAATCCTCCTAAAGCGAAAGGAGTCACTATAGTCACTCACTACATTCGCTCGAAGCAGTAACTTTTAATAAGTCGATTTAAATCCAACCTCGTAACCTTACGGATTTAAAATCTCTTAATGACCTGCACCACAAAGCCAAGCGCTGGTGCAGGTTTTCTCATTGCATATTTCCGCAGGCCTATGCAACAGCCAAGCAACGGCAGACACTTGGAGACTCCTTTACTGCCCCCTTCCGGCAGATATTTGTAAGAAACATTGTGTTCGTCTGTCGAACAGCAGACGTTTTGGCATTTATGAATCAGA
Organism: uncultured Clostridia bacterium; assembly: GCA_934255135.1. Classification (GTDB taxonomy): domain Bacteria; phylum Bacillota; class Clostridia; order Peptostreptococcales; family Anaerovoracaceae; genus Crickella. The sequence continues at coordinate 7,786 of CAKQMV010000006.1, forward strand.
CGTCTGCTGAAATACAGATGTTTGGGCAATTCTGTTAAATACGTCTGCCGAGGACCTACAAACAGCAGTCCGGTAACGGCAGACTAATAAGCTTATTATCAGTAAACGTCTGTAAAAACCACTATAATTTGCAGATGTTTTAATTAACTTCATCACTTCATCTGCAAATTGCACTCACGTAAGACAATTGCAGCAGCAGATGAAAATCTTAGTATTATTGTAACGTCTGCTTTTCGGCAGACGACCTTAATCAAAAGTACAAAGCGTCTGCACTTCAGCAGACGTTCTGCAATAATTCTAAAATCGTCTGCCAATATCTGATATGCAGAATACTATTTGCCGCAATACTACATGCTAAATAAACCTGCAATGGTCAGCAACAGCTTGACTACGAGCCTCGAAAAGCATGCAATTATGTTGGTGTCAGCCATCAGAAATGCAACCAATGCACACCGCTGCGTGGCCTTCGCAGGAGCAGCTTGGCACAATACATGAGAATGAATCACGGGTCCCCGCGTCAAACGCGGGGTTTTCTTCATACAAAAAGGAGTTTGGTTAGGCTCGGTCACCAATTTTGACCGAGCCTCCAAACTCCTTGTCTTGTTTTATTCAATTATCTCTTAGGCGCAGTTATTTTCGCTCGCAGCGAGGAAGATGAAGCCTGAGGAGCGGAGCGTACCTTTCGTACATGAGCACCGGAAGACTTCAGATGACGAAGCTGCGGGTGAAAAGAACAAGCTTATTCTACGTTCTTGCCATATCTCTTAATCTTCGCAGTAGTAGTTTTCTCCAGTTCCTTAACTACCTCAACAATTCTTATCTTCTTGTAGGCAGGGATCTTGTCATTGATGTCGTCAACAACGGCTTTGATTTTGGCCTTGACTGCTTCTGGATCGTTGATGTCAAGATCAGCAAACTTTACCTTGAGCTCTTCTAGGTTAGCTACAATCTTAGCCTTTACTGAAGTCTCGCCGTTCTTATCCTCTCCTGCAACTACGATTACTTCAGAAATCTCTGGGCAATTGCCTAGTCTTTCTTCTAGCTCTTCTGGATAGATATTCTTGCCGTTAGGTGTAACGATAACGTTCTTGGATCTGCCTCTGATGTAGAGCCAGCCGTCCTTGTCGATGTAACCGAGGTCACCAGTTCTGAACCATCCATCCTTGAATACTGCTTCTGTTGCTTCAGGATTGTTGAAGTATCCAAGCATCAGGTTATCACCACGAGTGAGAATCTCACCAACGCCCTCTGCATTAGGATTGTCAATCTTCATCTCATTACCAGGCATTACCTTACCAGCAGAGTTTACATTCATGTAGAAGTCGCAGTTGCCGGCTACAAGTGGTGCGCACTCTGTAAGTCCGTAGCCTTGAAGAGTCTCAATTCCGAGAGCATCAAAGTCCTCGATGAGGTATGGCTCAACTGCTGCAGCACCTACAATGAAAAGTCTCATCTCTCCACCGAGCTGTTCTCTTACGCTCTTCTTGATTGCCCATCTGATTGGGAACATTGTGTGAGCCATTGCATATCCGAGAGTGTGCTCCTCGAACAGCTTAGTATATTTCTTAGGGCAGCTTGCAGCTACACCCTTCTTTATCTGCTTAGACAGCATCTTAAGAACTGCAGGTACAACTACAAGAATTGTAGGCTTGTACTCTACAAGATTCTTCTTGACCTTAGTAAGACCATCACAGTAAGTAATCAGACAACCTTTTGAAAATGTGAGAAGAAAGTCAAGTGTGCACTCATAAGTGTGGTGCAGTGGCAGAAGTGAAAGTGTTCTGTCCTTAGGTGTAATCTTTACTGCCTGCACTGTTGAGTAAATATTTGAGCATACCGCATGCTGTGACAGACATACACCTTTAGAGTTTCCTGTTGTTCCTGAAGTGAAGATGAGAATCTGGCACTTATCCTTAGGAAGCTCAATTGCATTGATTTCTTCTTTTCTTGAGTCGCTGACATTAAGCACGCGATCCCATACAAATGAGAAATCATAATAGTCAGCCTTGTATCCAACTGCTGAAACTGCAGCAGAAAGCTTCTTATCAGAAATCATTGCAACGCACTCTGCAGACTTCATGAACTCTGATGCATCCTCTGCACTTACTTCCTTGTCGATAGGAACGACACAACCTACAGTCGAAGCGGCAAGATAGCAAAGCGACCACTCACAGCTGTTTTTGCCCATGATAGCAATTCTCTTGCCCTTGTATCCTTTCTCGATAAAAGCTGCGCAAAGTGCATAGTAATAGTCGCGAACCTCTTCATAGCTGATGAATCGGTATCCACCCTGTGCCTTGTCTCTTATCTGAAATGCAGCCTTATCCTTGTATGTGTCTGCCGCATAGTTAACTATCTCACGATAGTTGGCAAATCTTTTCTCTTTGTATAGTTTCTCACTCATATCGTCCACCTCTTTCTATACATCGCTATATCTACATCTCTACACATCTATATCCAGCCTATGCACGCTTAAGCACACAGACAGTCTCAACGTGATTTGTCCATCCGAACATATCCACAGGTGTAGCCTCTACAAACTCATATCCAAGCTCTGTTGTCAGAAGCTTGATATCTCTTGCAAGAGTTCCAGGGTCGCATGAAATATATACGATTCTGCCTACTCCCGCATCAGCAAGTGTGCGAAGCAGAATCTCGTCACAGCCCGCTCTTGGAGGATCAAGTACAGCTACCACTGAATCAGCCGCAAGTGCAGCCTTAAGACTTGCCTCAGCGCTGTTTTCCTTAGGCTCATAGTCAGGTGCTGCAACCTTCTCGATTACCTCTTCAGCCTTGCCACAGATATATCTTGAATTAATAACACCGTTGATCACAGAGTTTCTGTTGGCATCAAGAACTGCTTCCTTTACTATTTCGATTCCAACAATCTCCTTTGCGCGTCCTACCATCGAAAGTCCTATAGTTCCGATTCCGCAGTACAGGTCAAGCACAGTCTCCTCACCGCTGAGATCCGCATACTCAATCGCCTTCTCATATAGCTTCTTCATCTGCTCAGTATTCACCTGATAAAATGAAGGAGCGCTGATCTCGAACTTCAGATTTCTTCCGTCAATCTCAACCTCGTCAGTAATTGTTCTTGAGCCTGCGATGCACTTGTACTTGTCGTTAATCCTTGTGTAAACACTTGTAAGCGCATAATCAGCATCAGCCACAGCCTCATCGATCGCGTGCACGATGGCCTCGAGATTCTTAGGCTCACTTTTGCACGAGAGAACGACCATAACCTCGCCGGTTCCGAAAGCAGTCTTCACAACGACATTCTTAATCTCGCCCTTGTTATTCTCCCTAACCGCATAGGAAACGGCATCGGCTGCATCCGACTGCAGAAGACACGTCTCAACATCGACAATCTTGTGCGACTTCTTCTCATAGAATCCAACGAGATTATTCCACACAGGATACTCTCCCTTGTTTCTGTACTTGAACGGAACGTACTCAATCCCCGCGTCATCTGTATATTTCTGACCGATAATCTCACGAATCACCGGATTCTCAAGTCCACCAATTCTAGTAAGCTTATCCTCCACCTGCTTCTGCTTCAGCGCAAGCTGCGCATCGTAATCATACTCCTGGTAAGTGCATCCGCCACACTTCTCGTAGTATGGGCATAGAGGCTTGATTCGATCCGCCGAACGCTTCACGATCTCTACCGCACTGCCAAAAGCATAGTTCTTCTTTGCCTTGGTAATCTCCGCACGCACGGTGTCTCCCGGCAGACAGCCATCGATGAATACGGCCATCCCGTCAACCTTTCCGATTCCGGCACCGTCACCAGAAATATCCTCAATCAGTGTTTCAATAATATCTCCCTTGCTTAGCATTATATCTTCTCCGCTATTTCTTTAATTTTCGCAAATCGCTTGTTAACTCCCGGCTTCTTGATGGGTGGGTTCAGCAGTTCTCCAATCTCTGTAAGAGATGCCGCCGGATACTCGAGTCTAAGCTCCGCAACCTCCCTTAGCGGGAGTGGCAGTGACTCGAACTTGCCGTTCTCCTGAAGCTTGTTAATCCACGATATCTGATTCTCGGCAGCAGTCAGAGCTCTGTCCACATTGGCATTGTCGCAGTTAAGAATTCTCTGCGTCTCGCCCTTGACTTCCTTACCGATTCTTATAGTTTCAAATTTCTTTACGGCTTCCTCGGCTCCGATGATATTCAGAAGATCCGTAATATAAGCTGCTTTCTTCATATATACGACGTATTCATTCTTCCTCTGAGTGTAGTTCGCAGACAGATCCACAAATGATCCAATCAGCTTCTTCACATCGGACGCGAGCTTCTTACTCTCGACAACGAACTCAAGATGATAACTCATTCTCGGATCTGACATAGTTCCACATCCAAGAAAAAGTCCTCTGACATACGCCTTCTTACAGCACTTTGTCCTTACAATCTGGTTATATATTCCATCAGAGAAGTAGTCATTTCCCTCCCTGATCAGCATCATTCCAGTCTCTCTAAGAATCTGTGAGCTCTTCTCCTCCGGGCCTATTGTCAGATAATATCTGTAGCCCCTCGTCTGTCCGACCTGAGTCGACTCACCGATTCCAAGATTGGCCGTGCTGTCAAAATATTCCTTAATCAGCTTCTTATAGTGTCTCGCAATCGCAGCGTTCTCCGTCGAGACCACGATCGAAAACTTTCCGCCTCCCGCAAGCTTCAGCGAACCCGCAACTCTCAGGAAGCCGGAAATCTCCGCCAGCATGCAGCATTTTTTGGACGGGGCAACTCTTGCGAGCTCCGCCTTAACCTCTTGTGCAAATGACATCTTCTATCTTCCCTTCGCCATCAGATCCATATCACGATGAACTGTTGTAACTCTCATGCCCTTCTCTTTGAACACCTCGGATGCGGCATTAGCCATCGCAACGCTTCTGTGGTGGCCACCTGTGCATCCGAATGCGATATTCAGATGATATTTGCCTTCCTTAATGAAGCCAGGGATTGCAATCTCAATGGAGTGAACCAGACTATCAAGGTATTCCTGAGCCAGACCTGATCTGAACACATACTCCCTAACCTTCTTGTTGTTTCCGGTAGGTCTCTTGAGGCTCGGTACATAATATGGATTAGGCAGGCATCTCACGTCGATGACCATATCGGCCTCCGCTGGTGTACCGTACTTAAAGCCAAAAGAGCTGATGTTCAGCGTGAACGTATTCTCCGTAACTCCGCCGAGGAATTTCTTGTTGAGTTCTTCATAAAGCCCTGAAACCTTAAGTCCTGTTGTATCGAAGATTGCATCTGCCGCATTTCGGATAGGTCTCATCATTTCCTTCTCATGTTCAACTACCTCTGCAGTTGCTGCACCTCCTGTCAGCGGATGATTTCTTCTTGTCTCAGAGTATCTCTTAACTATTGTCTTAGTTGCTGCCTCGATGAAAACGATTGAAAGCTCAACATTAGGCATCTTTCTGATATCTTCAATCGCATTCTCGAGATCTGAGAAGAAGCTCTTGCTTCGGATGTCAGTTGCAAAAGCTACCTTCTCAAGTGGCTCTGCACTGTTATTACCAAGCTCGATAAAGGCTTTCATAAGTGCAGGTGGAATGTTATCCACACAATAGTAGCCCTGATCCTCGAACCAGTCGACTGTTCTTGATCTTCCCGCACCGGAAATTCCTGTTATGATTACAGCTTTCATCTTAACTCACCTCTTCTCGACCTATCTCTTCTCAATATTTACAATACGCTCGACCTGGATTCCCGCCTTGAGCGCCCTAAGCAGACCGACTTCGTAAAGTCCGACCTGCGATGGCTTGTGCGCATCACTTGAAATCACATAGCGTACGTCGTATTTCTTCGAAATCTCAAGCTCCTCAATTGTCATATGAGTGTGCCTTGAGCTTATCTCCATGTATGTACCTGTCTCCTCACATGCCTTGCACAGTCTGTCCATGTCAAAAGGTCCCTTATCGCCAGGGTGTGTAAGTACAGTTATCTTATTTCCATAAAGCGCTCTTAGCGCAAGCTCAGTATTATAATCTCTAAGCTTCGCCATGCTTCCCGCTGGAGCCCCGATTTTAGTTGAAATGATGCTCTGAGCCGACTTGCATCCCGGAACACTCACGTGATATCCGCAGTTTACGATGTCAAAAAGTCCGGTTTCTTCCTTCGTAATGTCAAGTCCCGACTCCGTATCCTTAAGATCAGCCTCAAGTCCAAGAAGGATCTTCATCTCCGGAAACTTTGCTCTCGCTTCTTCAATGTCAGCTCTGGCCTCTGGCACTCTGCGGATTCTGAGTCCGTAAAGATCCGATGGTCCGTGATCAGTAATCGCAATCTCAGAAAGTCCAAGCATATTCGCAGCAGAAACATTCTCCATAATTGTTCCCTTACCATGATAATAAGGTCCAACCTTCGAATACACGGTGTGAGTGTGATAATCAAACACCATTCTGTACTGCTTTCGAAGTTCATTCAGACTGTTCATTAAAGTTCCTCTCCTATAATTCTAACCTCCGGTTCAAGTCTGATTCCGGAGTTCTCGTACACCTTCTCTACAACCATTCTCATAAGCTCGAGGATATCCTCGCACGTTGCTTCACCCTTGTTAATGACAAAACCGGCGTGCTTTGTCGAAACCTCCGCATCGCCCACATGTGCACCCTTAAGTCCCGCTTCGTCGATAAGTGCTGCAGCAAAACCTCCGACAGGTCTCTTAAATGTGCTTCCTGCACTTGGGAAATTAATCGGTTGCTTCTCATTTCTCTTGCCGGCAAGCTCTAGCACTCTTGCCTTAATCTCTTCCTGATTGCCGGGCTCAAGCTTGATCTTAACCGAAAGTGCAACCCATCCGTTCTCCTCGAGAATGCTGTGTCTATATGAAAATTCCATCTCATCTGCAGGCATATCAACAACCTGATATCCATCAGGTGACATAACTCTAACCTCTGTAACGACATTCTTCATCTCTCCGCCGTATGCACCAGCGTTCATATACACTGCGCCGCCGACAGTTCCCGGAATGCCGCTTGCGAACTCAAAGCCGGTAAGACTTTCTGCTGTTGCAAAAGCACTTGTTGCCGAAAGAAGCTTCGCGCATCCAACTGTAATAGTATCTCCATCTCTTTCGATCGCATCAAAATCGCCCTCAAGCTTAAGCACGATTCCCTTATACCCCGTATCGCTCACAAGAAGGTTAGATCCATTTCCGATAAGCATGTGCTTGGTTCTTGTATCAATGAGAAGTCTGAGAACTCTTGAAAGCTCCCTCTCGGTGTTGACCTTAACAAGTGCCGTTGCCGGTCCGCCAACCTTGAAGGTTGTGTAAGCCTTCAGAGGCTCAAATCTCAGGACTCTGTCTCTTGGTACAATCTTAGAAACCTCTTCGATGACCCACTCTATATTGTTAACATTCTTACTTATCTGCATTGTTACCATCCTTATCTGTTGTATCAATTAACTGACTCTCGTCAATTGTTTCCTCAAGACTGTCGGTAGGGTTGTTACCGTGATGTCTCTTCTTACGGAAGAAGACACCCTGACCTGCCTTACGTCTCATGTCAACCTCACTTATATCTATACCGAATTCGTCGAGAGACATGTAATCTGTCGTCTTAACATCCTTGTTCTTCACAGAAAGCTTCTTGCGTGTGACCTTATTCGCATACTTATAAATTACGGCGAAAACCGGCACACCAAGAACCATTCCCACAAAACCGAACAATCCTCCACCAACAAGTACCGCAATAAGTACCCAGAAGCTCTCGATTCCAATTGCTGTTCCAACAATCTTAGGTCCGATCACGTTACCGTCAAGCTGCTGAATCAGCAGAATCAGAAAAGCAAACCATATCGCATCACCTGGCTGCTCAATAAGCAGAATCAAAATTGATGGAATAGCTCCGATGAACGGTCCGAAGAACGGAATTACATTCGTTACTCCGACGATTACCGAAATCATTGGGGCAAAAGACATGCCAAAAACTGTCATACACACAAATGTGAGCACTCCGATGATCGCGGAGTCTATGATTCGTCCAACGATAAAGTCGACAAAGGTTGTATCAATAATATCTACAAACTCCTTAATGTTCTGAGTAGTTCTCTCTTTGAATACAGCCGCAGAAATCTTCCTGCAGATTGCAAAAAGCTTCTCCTTATAGTTAAGGAGATATACCATTATCAGAACACCGATGAAGGCATCAACAACAAATCCGATTACTGAGAAAAGTCCTGTTGAAACAACCGCAGCAAAATCCTGTGCCTTCTCAGATGTAAGCTGTGTCTTCAGCCAATTCATTGCCTCAGTATATCCAATACTTGTAATCTCCTCAGCCTTAGCAGCTGCTGACGGATATCTGCTCAGTTTCTTGGTAATCCACTGTGTTACCGCGTCAAGCTTATCAGGACCCGTATTAAGAAGCTCCTTGGATGTCTCTATAAGCTGCGGCGCAACGAAATACGTCAGAAGCGCAACTATGCCCAGAACCAGGATCAGGCAGAATGTTGAAGCAATTAATCTCGCCATTCCGAGATTCTTCCTGTTCTTGGTCGCAGCAGGAAGTCCCGCAAGCTGCTCTGCTCTAAACGTATGGAATGAATTGTAAGTAGGCGCAGGCTTCTCATCAAGTCTGCACAGATACCTATACGCTCCACCAACTGTAGCATTATAAATAGGGCACATAAGAAACGCCAGTATGATGCCAATATATACCGGTGTCAGTACGTCGTTAAGCGTCGAGAATCCAATGGAAATCGTCGCCTTATCCACCCAGTTATTGAACAGTATAAGGATTGACCCGCATATAACAACGAGCAAGCCACCCTTCGTATATGGATTGTTAAAAAGCTTTTTCATTGTGTCGTTACCTTTCCTGGGAAATCTTAATGCTCCTTCTATCTCCTGCAAAAAACAATCCCCCACGTTACCTTATATTCTACTATAGTCACCAACCACTGTCCAAGCCTAACTGCCCACTACCGATACGAATTCACAATGACTTCACAAATCATTATCACTCATCACCCCGCACCACCATGCACCGCCAGAAATTCCGCGCAAAAAAACAGATGAGGAAAGTCCCCATCTGTCATTAAATCTTATTTAGTATAGCTACTACTTAGCAGCAGACCATGCTGCGTATCCGCCTGTGATGCAGATTACTCTGCTCTCATCAACGCCAAGCTCCTTAACAAGAGTGTTTCTAGCAAAGTTAGCGAACTTGTTTCCTGTGAAGCAGCATACAGCGTAAACCTTATCAGGGTTTGCATCTACAGCCTTCTTAAGAGTTTCCTTTGCTGCGTCTACAGAAACCATATTTCCATCCTCACCCTTAAGTGCTGTTGAGATTGCTCCTGGGATATGACCAGCCTCATATGACTTAGCATCTCTTAGGTCGAATACTACAAGCTTCTTACCACTGTTAACATCCTTCTTTAGGTTCTCAACAGAGATGTTGTTCTGGAAGAAGAACTTTCCTGATGTCTCTCCTGATGTAACTACAAAATCAGGATAGTTCTTTGACCATGCAACCCAGCCGCCTTCTGGTGACTTCTTTGCATCATCCCCACCAAGAGTAAAGATGTTCTTGTAGCTTACCTTTCTGTCCTTAAGCTCCTTAGTAGCCTTCTCAGCAAGCTTATTGCCTGAGTTGCATATGAGGTAGTAAGTTGCATCCTTGCCATACTTAGCAACAACAGCATCGTAGTTAGCCTTTACATCGCCATCAAGAACGCTTGCAGCTACTGATCCTGGAATATGTCCTGCAGCAAACTTCTCGTCAGCTCTTACGTCAAGAATTACAGTCTTAGTTCCAACTGCATCGTAAACCTGCTTAGCATTTACATAATTGTAAGAAATCTGAACGTCCTCTGTCTCAGCCCACTTTGCGTATCCACCGTCGATGCAAAGGTGCTTGTTCTCATCCATTCCGAGAAGAGTCATTACTTCCTTAGCTCTGTTTGCATACTTGTTTCCTGTGTAGCAACATACTGCGTAAAGCTTGTTAGGGTTTGCCTTTACAGCTTTGCTGATAACTGCCTTTGCTGCAGCATCGTCAAGATCACCCTTTTCATCCTTAAGTGGTGCTGAAACTGCTCCTGGGATATGGCCATTTGCATATGCTTCTGCATCTCTTACATCGATAACTGTAACCTTTGAAGCCTCACCCTTTGCAAGCTCCTTCTTGAGAACTTCCTTAGTGATGATGTGGTTGAACTCAAAGCCCTTAGCTGTCTTGCCAGGAGCGACTACGAAGTCTGGGTAGTGCTTTGTCCATGCAACCCATCCACCTTCTGGTGACTTCTTTGCGTCGTCTCCACCAAGAGTGAAGATCTTGCTTGTTGCTACACCTCTCTTCTGTAGCTCAGTAGTAGCCAGGTCAGCTAGAGTGTTTCCTGAGTTGCATACAAGGTAGTACTTAGTGTTCTTGCCGTACTTCTTAACCACTGCGTTGAATGTAGCCTCTACGTCTCCATCCTTTACGCTTGCTGCAACTGCTCCAGGAACGTGTCCTGCAGCATACTTCTCTGCTGGTCTTACATCAAGAACAACTTCGCTTCCAAGTACATTATATACTGTCTCAGCATTTACATAGTGCTGCTCAAAAGGCTTTACCGTAACCTTTACAGTCTTCTTTACCTTCTTGTTTGACTTTGAAGTTGCAGTGATTGTAGCCTTACCCTCAGCCTTAGCTGTGATAACACCTGCTGCTGATACTGTTGCAACATTCTTATTGCTTGACTTCCAAGTAACCTTCTTGCTTGCCTTAGCAGGAGTTACCTTCTTAACTGTTACCTTCTTTGTGTCATTGATCTCAAGTGTTACGTTCTTAGCGCTGAGAGTCATTGACTTTACTTTCTTTGTTGCAGCGTTAACGCTTACACTTGAGAATACCATTGTAAGTGCAAGCGTGAGTGCCATAACTGCAGCAAATCTCTTGTTATGCTTTCTCATTACTGATTGTCTCCTTTCATAATTGCATTATTAGAACTATACAATTGTATTCCAATAACCGTTCCATTCGCATAGATTATTTCTATACGCACTTATTTCTTTATTAGTTTAATTAATAGTTTTGTAATTGTGATGCAGAATCAAAAAAGGAGAAGAATAAGCTCTCGCCTATTCTTCTCTTAAAGACAACGTTATTAAGTAACAGTTACTTAACTGTGTAAGTAACTGTAACAGTCTTTCCTGCCTTAGGTAGGTTAGCTGGTGTGTACTCAATCATCATAGGAGTGTCATGTCCTGAAGTGATTCCCATGTAGCATCCACCGAAGCAAGTGATACATCCAGTCTTAGCCTTGTGCTGATTGTCAAGGTTTCCTGCAAAAGCAATGTCGTAAGAACCCTTGTAAGCCTCTCCCTTGTAAGTTGGCTTTGTTACAACCTTTGAAAGTGGGAAAGTCTTTCCACCCCATGATACTGTAAGTTTAAACTTAGCAAAATCCTTACTTCCAACGCTCTTATTAAGCTGGTCATCAATTGACTCATCTGCCCCGAATTCATTTCCTGCAACGTCATTCCATACCTTCTTGCCAGCTACTGCTACAAGTGCATCATAGAAATCATCAGTAGTAACCTTTGTTGTAAGCAGTGTCTTTCCAGCCATTGAACCTGTCTCGTTTACGATGAACCAGTGTGCAGGCTTCTTGTTACCTGTTACCTTGCAAGTGAAAGAAACTGTCTTAGCAGCTGCATCGTATGCAATTCCACCCTTCTCTCCTGCAAGTGCGTAGTTCTTTGCTGTCCAAGCCTTCATTCCACCGTTTGCTGAAATCTTGTTATCGTCTCCACCAAGAGTCTTGATATTTGCGTTTGCTACTCCACAAATTCTAAGGTTCTTTGTGCACGCCTGTGCATATCTGTTTCCAGAATAACAGATAAGTACATATTCCTTATCCTTACCATACTTATCTACAATCTTCTTTGTATTAACGAATGCATCTCCGTCAGTCATCTCGCTTTTTACAACTGAAAGCTGGCTTGCTGATACAGCGCCTGGGATGTGTGAAGTTTTAAAGTCTGCTGCAGCACGGCAGTCAACAAGTACAGTGTTTGCGTCACCGAGCTTGCCGTTTACATAGTCAGCATTCACATAATTATAAGCCTCTAGCTCATACTTTGCCTTTGTCCAGTCCTGATTTCCACCAATGATGCAAACAACCTGAGTTTCCTTAACGCCAAGCTTGTTTACAATAATGTTTCTTGCATAATCAGCGTATGAATTACCTGTAAAGCATGCGAATGCAAAGAATCCGTTCGGATTTGCTTCAACAATTGGCTTTAATGCAGCGATTGCCTGATCCTCAGAAACCTGTGTTTTATTGTTATCCTTGATCTCACATAGTGATGCGTCGATTGCACCCGGGATGTGTCCTGCCTTGTAAGAAGCTGCATCTCTCACATCAACGATAGTAAGCTTCTTTCCATCTTCGATGTCCTTCTTTACATTCTCAATACTCATGTTGTTATCGAAAATGAACTTACCGCCTTCTGAAGATGGGCCAGCCTTAGCTACAAATGCTGGGTAATGCTTTGCCCATGCCTTCATTCCGCCTTCGCCTGAAACCTGGTTGTCATCTCCACCAAGAGTCTTAATCTTTCCATTTGCAACTCCGCACTTTGAAAGATTAGTTGCGCATGCCTGTGCGTATCTATTTCCAGAATAGCAGATAAGTAGGTATTCCTTGTCCTTACCATACTTTTCTACAATCTTCTTTGTGTTCTCAAGTGCATCTCCATCAGTCATATCGCCTTCCTTAACGATTGAAACCTGGCTAGCTGATACAGCACCTGGAATATGTGAAGTCTTATAATCTGCTACTGCACGGCAGTCAACAAGTACAATGTTTGCACTTCCAGCGTTGTTGTATACATACTCAGCATTTACATAGTGCTGCTCAAAAGGCTTTACTGTAACCTTTATAGTCTTCTTTACCTTCTTGTTTGACTTTGAAGTTGCAGTGATTGTAGCCTTACCCTCAGCCTTAGCTGTGATAACACCTGCTGCTGATACTGTTGCAACATTCTTATTGCTTGACTTCCAAGTAACCTTCTTGCTTGCCTTAGCAGGAGTTACCTTCTTAACTGTTACCTTCTTTGTGTCATTGATCTCAAGTGTTACGTTCTTAGCGCTGAGAGTCATTGACTTTACTTTCTTTGTTGCAGCGTTAACGCTTACACTTGAGAATACCATTGTAAGTGCAAGCGTGAGTGCCATAACTGCAGCAAATCTCTTGTTCTGCTTTCTCATTACTGATTATCTCCTTTCATAATCGCATTATTAGAGCACCTTAATTGTATTTCATTTAACGCCTCTTTATCATTGATTCTTTCTATAACTATGAAATGATTCACAAAAAAACATCCCCTGAATTGGGGATGAAAATTCTTACTTAAGAGTATATGTTACAGTTACAGTCTTGCCTGGGACAAGAATTGATTTCTTAGGCATGTAGTGGATCTTTTTCGCTGTATCATGACATGATGTAACGCCCTGATCGCAGCTTCCGAAGCATGTGATGCAGCCAGTCTTTGATGCGCACTGGTTGTCAACGTTTCCTGCAAATATAACCTCGTAGTTTCCATTATAATCATTTCTGTCGTAGCCTGGATAAGTGATGATGTCTGTCAGTGGATATGTCTGTCCATCAACTGTTACAGTCACTTCGAACTTTGCATAATCTGCGCTTCCGATATTCTTAGCCAGCTGGTCGTCGATTGATTCAGTGTCACCAATTGAAGTGCCAGCCTTGTCGTTCCACATCTTCTTGCCGGCGATTGATTCAATTGCTTTGTAGAAATCGTCAGTAGTTACTTTGGTCAGGAGTGGTGCTCTTTCGTGCATACTTCCATTTTCATTAACTACAAGGTTATGCATTACTGCAACTGTATACATATCCCACTTTACTGCAGTACACTCAAGCGATACTGTCTTTGCAGCCTGATCAACTACCAGTCCGTCTGTCGTTGGAGCTGTATCTGGTGTTGGTGCAGGATCTGGGTCTGGTGTAGGATTTGGTGTTGGATCAGGATCTGGTGCTGGCTCTGTCTTAGCTACAACCTTGATTCTGATTGTTTTCTTTAACTTCTTGTTAGCCTTAGAAGTTGCAGTAATCTTTACAGTTCCTTCGGACTTACCCTTTACTACGCCATTGCTTGACACTGTAGCAATCTTCTTGTTGCTTGTCTTCCAGTTTACCTTTGTATTGGCTTTAATCTTTACGGTCTTGCCAATGGTAACTGTTGTTGAGCTTGCCTTAAGAGTAAGCTTCTTTGCTGCCGCATTTACACCTACACTTGAAAATACCATTGCAAGAGCAAGCGTAAGTGTCATAACGATTGTAAATCTCTTATTGTTTTTCATTACGGATTGTCTCCTTTCCTTACCGCATTCGAATTTCATTATATAAGCAGATTCTCATTTTATCAATTCTGTGGTTCATCATACCTCCAACACGTGAAGACGCATATGATTGTTTACTTCCAGAAGTTCGTCTGCCGAAGTGCTGACAATAACTATGTCTTTCTGATTTCGTATGCCAAAAAGCAGATAATGCTGTTAATAATGAAATATCATCTGCCATGGAAAAAGAGTTTGGGGCAATCGTAAGGCAGATGCTTCTCTTCAATCTCATTCATCGTCTGCATCTTAAGCAAAAAAACGCAGACGACTGAGCAAAAATCTTCAAACAATCTACGACTTACGTATCTTTCAGAACATTTCAGACGCAGACGAATTTTTATTTTGGCATTAAACATCTGTATTTCGGCAGACGAGTTTCACAAAAGCTTGCAACGTCTGTATTTCAGCAGATGAATCATAAATATCACAGAATCATCTGCCGCAAAATGTAATGATAGATGTATATGTAGATTATGCGGCAGGAATATGCGAATCGTCTGCCGCAAAGGAGTATAAGCACGGAAAAAGGACACCCCCGATATGTCGGAGATGTCCTTAAATTACGCAGGCCTTCGGGCCGTGATATGGTCAGTTTACTTAAGCTTGTAAGTAACTGTTACAGTCTTGCCAGGAACAAGAATTGACTTCTTAGGCATGTAGTGGATCTTTTTCGCTGTATCATGACATGATGTAACGCCCTGATCGCAGCTTCCGAAGCATGTGATGCAGCCAGTCTTTGATGCGCGCTGGTTATCAAAGTTTCCTGCATAAATAACCTCATAATTTCCAGTATAATCCTTTCTGTCATAGCCTGGATAAGTGATGATGTCAGTCAATTGATATGTCTGTCCGTCAACTGTTAAAGAAGAGAGCTGCCTCCACGGCGCCCTCTTCATCTTAAAGTCCCGTTATTTACAGCAGCTTCTCCGCTGTTGTCTGCTTGGTGTCCTTATTCTTAGTCATGAAGTAAAGCGAGTATTCACCCTCCTTAAGGTCTGACTTCTCTGCCATAATCTGCTTCGCCAGATCAATCTTGTCAGGCTGAATCCTTACAGAAATTCCGCAGCTTGCTGAGATTACTCTTGGGACTGGAAGGATTGTAGCTCCCGCTTCCTTGAGAAGCTTCTCAGTGGCAATCGCACCATGCGTATTAGAAAAAGTATACAGGTAGAATTCTTCTATCATCTATACCTCGCTTCATTACAGAGTGATAACTTTCTCAACAGACTGCATTGCACCAAGGATGTCGTACATGTTGCTTACTGTACCAACCTTGCAGTCTTCCTTAACGCCGAAGTAGTTAAGGCATGTTCCGCATACAAGAACCTGAGTTCCCTTTGAGATGAGAGTGTTAAGATCATCGATGATCTGTGGCTCAACACCAGTTGTGAGGTTAACTCCGCCGTTCATAAAGAGAATGTAAGCAGGGATGTTCTCGCTCTCGCTTAGAGTGAAGATTGCCATCTTAGCAAGGCTCTGTCCAAGCTCATCTGAACCGCCGCCTACACCAGCCTTGTTGAAGAATACAGCATAGCTTCCCTCAGCTGCAGCTGATCCTGTGCTCTGAGTCTCGCCGTTAGCGAACTTAACAAGCTTCTTTCCCTCGAAGTCCTCAGCAGTTGCTGGTCTTCCGATTGAATCACCAAGTCTTACAAGATTGTCAACCTGGATCTGTCCATCAACGATAACCTCAACGTCCTGAGCACCCTTGTCGAGCTCAGCCTTAGCCATGATTACTGGAATTGGGCACTGCTTGCCTGTTGCATCTATTCTCATTTCTTTATCCTCCTAGTAAAAAGTTCAATACTTAATATATCTATTATACAACCGCTATCATCATTACGCTTTATCTATAGATTTAATCAATACCACATTTACTTAAACACATACACGGTTACAAAACGTCTTCCCCACTGACATGACTCTCTGTAATTGTGCATCCACAGGTCGACGTGATTGTTCTTGATCGCACCGCCACAGTCGTTGGCTCTGGCATATCCGTAGCCCTCAATCCACATGTTGGTTCCATAAGGAATTCTCTTAGGGTCTACCGCACATGTTCCGTAAACACATCTTCCACCTGATGCACCGCGGGCATTGTTGCCCATCCAGTAAGCAGTCGTATTTCCAGTGAACTGCTCCTTGATTTCGTACTCACCCTTGTGACCTGTCAAAGAGGTTCCAAGTCTCAGCTCAGTGTTCTGAACCTTTCTGATCCACTTCTTTACAGACTTCTTGGTCTTAGTCTTCTTGCCGTTTACATAAGTAGTCTTATACTCATAAACAGCCTTACCGTCATGGCCGCTAACCTTCTCCTCAACGCCCGAAGTCAGCGTCGGATCAAGCTTTACAAGACTTCTCGACTTAACCTTCTCAGTCTTCTTAACAGTCTTCACATCAACATAGTCAACAACAATCTTAGTGTCGTCAGTAATCTTAGTATTAAGCGATGGACTGATTCTGTCATCATCATCGTACTCAATGTCATTGAGAAGCAGGTTATCCTCAACAGTGCCAGGCACCAGAAGAAGCTCCATCTCCTTGCCACCGATCTTAGCAGTAGCGTTGGTTGCGTGTCTTACCCTGATCTCCATGCCATCAGTAACATCATGCTCCCTGATTGGCGTGATTTTATCCTTCTCGCCAATCTCAAGACCGCTCTCCTTGAGAACCTCGTCAACCGTAGACTTTCTTGTCTCCATCTCAATCTTGTCGAATTTTGCGACAGTCTCGTATACAACCGTTACATTTTCAGGAATAGCATAATCAATCGCCATGCCCGCGCAAGTCGCAATCAGGACAAGAATCATCGCAGCAAAAGTCGCGTTATGTTTGTCCCTCGCAACCCATCCAAGGAGTCGTGACTTTGGATTCCATCGTGAGAATCTCGTACCTATGCGGTCAAAAACATCGGGCTTTCGATCACCTACCGGCGGCACGGGAAGCGCTTCCTCGCCCGCAGATTCTTTTGGCGTCTCCTCCGAATCGGAATCCTCCGGCACATCGAGTGACTCACCGGGGGTCGAAATTGGGCCCGCGAAAATCTCATCCTCGAAGGCTTCTTCTCCCTCGGGACTTTCCATTGCCTCCGTATCCCAGAGATCATCCTCTGTTACGAGCAGGCCATCCTCCTCTTCCTCAGCGATAATTTCGACAGCCGCTGCCTCAAGCTCATCCTCGTGAGCCTGCAGCACGACCTGAATCTTATGAATGAGTTCTATCTCTTCAGGAGTCATGCCTTCAGTCATCGTTTCGAGATTTCTATACGCGCTCTTGAAGCTGTCAAATTCTTCTTTTATTCGTTTCTTATCAGTCATAGTTCTCCTATCCGATTTCTTTTGACGAGAGTATTACTCCCGCGATTGTCATAGCAAGTCCGACTACGGTATAAAGTCCGCCCGGATCGCCCGCGATAAAGATTCCCGCAAGGGCTCCGATTACTGTCGTCATGCTCGAATTCATGTTGTTGGCTAATGCCGGATCCATCATTGTAATTGTTTTGTTGAACGCGAGGTAGCAGATTGCTGAGCAGCAGATTCCGAGGAAAATGACTCCGCCGGCGATTCTCGGATCGCCTACTACCGTTTTGTATGTATCAGTTCCATAGCCCATCGCGAAGTTCAATATATTAAAGAAAATGCATCCGATTATCGCCATCGAGGCTGTTACTTCAAGCGATGAATAGTCGTGGCCTGCTCTTGCACTGATAACCGTATAGACAGCGCCCATTACGACCGCGCCGAACATTACAATGTATCCTATTGCTCTTCCATCAAATGAGAAGGCGGGAGAGCACATCGTTGCCACAGCAACTCCTGCGAACGCGAGCAGAATACTTATGATTCCGTTACGTCCTGTCTTTTGCTTGAATACGAGGGTGTTTATAAGAAGAACTCCGCACGGAATTGTTGCAACGAAGATTGATCCGACCGATGCAGAAGTCATCTTGATTCCGTAGGTTTCAAAAATCATATAGAAGCATGGCTGCGAGAGTCCGCACGCTAGAAGAAGCCATCTGCCCTTCTTGCTTAAATCTATTCTGATCTTACCCATCGCTATCATCGCTCCGTAGAATGCCGCAGCAACAATCCATCTAGCCGCCTGCACCTGTATTGGCTCAAGGTAATCTACCAGAATTGATGTCGCCAGAAATGAAAATCCCCAGAACACCGCGATGATTATTACCAGTCCGTATATGAGAACCTTACTGTTCCCCTTACCCTCAGACATAAATTCCTCCAATATGCACAAAAAATCAGCTTAATTATACAGAAACCTCCCGTATAAATGCAAGTTTATGACGTTTTCTTCACTTATTAACATTCATAAAAGTAAAAACCTCGAGCATTTGCCCGAGGTTTGAAGCATTTATTATTAATTCTCCGCCTTATTTGTCTCCCAGTTCCACTTTCCCTTAACAAGAAGCGAATCCATATTCGGAATGAAGAATGAGGCAAACATGAATATTGCCAGCAGGAACAGATACCAGTTATGAGCAATAACTCCGATTGGGTCAACTGCACCCTTAGTAAGAGAAACGATTGTCAGGAACTGCGCACTATATGGCAGCATTCCCTGTATTACACAAGAGCTGATATCAAGAATTGACGCTGTCTTTCTTGGGTCGATATCGTACTCTCTTGATACATCGTTTGCAATCTGTCCTGAAATAATGATTGAAATTGTGTTGTTAGCTGTTGCAACATCGCTAAGTCCAGTAAGAATAGCGATTCCGCACTGTGCAGACTTCTTGCCCTTGAACATCTTAGAAATCTTCTCTAAGATCCAGTCAAAACCGCCATAATGCTTCGTCATCTCTGCGATTCCTCCGATAAGCATTGAGAGGATGAATACCTCTATCATACCCTGGAATCCTTTCCAGATTCCCTGGGAAAAAGTAAGGATTGTCAGGTCTCCGCAGATGATTCCGATTGCTCCGGCCGAAATGATTCCGAAGAGAAGTACGCAGAATACGTTGATTCCGATAAGAGCACACGCAACTACAATCAGATATGGAATAACCTTAATGAGATTGTAATCTAGAGACTCCATCTTAACCACTCTCTCGGGCGCACCAAACATAAGGAACAGAATGAGCGTAATAATTGATGCCGGAAGTGCAATTCCGAAGTTCGATCTGAACTTATCCTTAAGCTCTACGTTCTGAGTTCTTGTAGCAGAGATAGTTGTATCTGAAATCATTGAAAGATTGTCTCCGAAGAACGCTCCGCAAAGACAAGCACCCATTACCATTGACATACTCAGTCCCGCCTTATCAACAAGTCCCATTGCAATAGGAACTACTGCACCAACTGTACCCATTGAAGTTCCTGTAGCAAATGAAAGGAATGCTGAAATTACGAACACTCCAGCTGTTATATACTGTGCAGGAATAATTGAAATTCCAAGGTTTACTGTTGAATCAACTCCGCCCATTGCACCTGCTACCGCTGAAAATCCACCTGCAAGGAGGAAAATCATAAGCATACATGTGATATCCGGATTGCCCGCACCCTTTGCAAAAATAGCAAACTTCTCATCGATAGTTCCCTTAAACATTATAAATCCAACAACTACTGCAATGAATACTGCTACTACAGATGGGAACTTGTAGAATGCAAACTCAACGCCCTTAGCTGACATGATTGCACCTGCTCCGAGGTAAATCGCAATAAATACCGCAAACGGAATCAGTGCAAAACCATTCGCCTTAGTCTTATTGTCTTCCATTAATTAGTCGCTCCTTTAGTTTAGTTAAATAATTCGTCTCAATTATGAAATAATATCATATCTCCTGGTAAGTTTGTTCATTTTCACGTAAAGGCACCGAGATTAATACAATCCCGGCGCCTTTACTGTGGTTCTATTCAATTCAACTAGACTAATACAGCTTTGTATCAACAATCTGCGGGTCATACCCCTCCTTGCGCAGATTATTAAGTATCTGATTCTTATGTTCCGTTCCGAAAGCTTCCATTGTTATACGAAGCTCAACAGATGAATTTCTGTTAACACTTACGAACTGGTTGTGGTCAAGTCTGATTACATTGCCGCCGACATCAGCGATTGACTTCGCAACGTGTACAAGCTCACCTGGCTTATCAGGCATAAGCACTGAAGTAGTAAATATTCTGTCTTCCATAATGAGACCATGTTGCACAACCGATGACATTGTGATTACATCCATGTTACCGCCGCTCAGAACTACAACCGCCTTCTTGCCCTTAAGGTCAAGCTGTCTTAAAGCTGCAACCGGAAGCAATCCCGAATTCTCGACTATCATCTTGTGGTTCTCGACCATATCCAGAAATGCCGGAATAAGCTCCGCATCCTCTACAGTCAGCATCTTGTGAATATTCTTAATAGCGTATGGCAAAATGTTCGACCCAACAGTCTTAACTGCCGTGCCGTCCGCTATAGTGTTAGCGCTTTCAAGTGTTACTGGCTCGCCCGCCTTAATTGCTTCAGTCATACTTGGTGCCGCAGCAGGCTCAACGCCGACAACCTTAATCTTAGGATTAAGCATGCTTGCGAGTGTGGATATGCCTGTAATGAGGCCGCCGCCACCTACAGGCACAATAATATAATCAACAGTAGGGAGTTCCTGGACAATTTCCATAGCGATGCTGCCCTGTCCGGTTGCAACATCGAGATCATCGAACGGATGAATAAACGTTAGACCTTGTTCTTCGGCCAGCTTAAGAGCGTACTTGCAAGCATCGTCGTAGACGTCTCCGTGCAGAACAACCTCTGCTCCGTAGCTCTTTGTTCTGTTCACCTTGATAAGTGGTGTAACTGTAGGCATAACAATGGTTGCTTTGCAGCCGTAGCGCTTCGCTGCATATGCAACCCCCTGCGCATGGTTTCCTGCCGATGCTGTGATAAGACCTCTCGCACGCTCCTCATCACTAAGCTGTGAAATCTTGTAATATGCACCTCTTACCTTATAAGCACCTGTGTACTGCATATTCTCAGGTTTAAGATACACACTTCCGCCAGTCTTTGATGACAGGCTCTCGCTGTAAACGAGCTTGGTTGGAAGCGTAACCTTTTTGACTAGCTTTGCCGCCTCTTCAAAGCTCTGTAGATTAAGTTCCTTCATTATAATTCCCCTTCTATTTGTTGATTTTTCTAAATTGTAATGGTAATTATACTCTTTCTTTGTTGATTGTCCACAATTTATATATATTTTTTGTACAATGGACTGTAAAAAGTGCATTTCTTCAATTCAGCGCAATCCGTTTGTGCCGATTTCTCTGTTTTGTGATATAATTCTTTCCGAGTTTTTAGCTCCAAGCAGTTCTGTTCCGATATCCTGCTTGTTAAAGATTAAAACCAAAGGAGAATTAAATCATGACTAATCTAATCACTCGAGAGCTTGAGGACTACCGCATTCTGCTGCGTAATGTTCCGTCTCTCATCGTTTCGATGTTCATCTTAAGCGTTGTGCTGATGAACCTTCTCGCCAACAAGGAACTCGTATCCTACAAGTATTTTGCGCTTGACTGCGGATTTCTTCTAAGCTGGATATCATTTCTCTGCATGGATATGATATGCAAGCGTTTCGGTCCTAAGGCTGGTGCCAAGATTTCCATTCTTGCTATGCTTGTGAATGCATTTGTCTGCATTCTGTTCAAGATTGTTTCCATGACTCCGGGTCACTGGGGCGAATTCTATTCAACTGGGCTTGATTCGGTAAACACTGCACTCAATCAGACTATCGGAGGCAGCTGGTATGTTGTTCTAGGATCAAGTATAGCAATGCTTCTTGGCGCAATCACCAACTCGACAATCAATCAGACCGTTGCACGGAGATTGAAGGCGGACAACTTCAAAGCTTTTGCCGCAAGATCATACATCTCGACTCTCGCGGGGCAGCTTGTCGATAACTTCGCTTTTGCCCTTATCGTTTCACTGAACTTCTTCGGATGGACTATGACTCAGGTTGTAATCTGTTCAATTACGGGCGCAATCGCGGAGCTTCTATGCGAGGTGATTTTCAGCCCGGTTGGCTACAATGTTACGCGTCAGTGGAAGGAAGAGAATGTCGGCATTCAGTATCTGGAGTATCTGGAGAGTCAGTATAATCAGTAAACAAGGAATATATACATGAAAGTTTTAATTACAGGAAGTGCACACGGAATCGGCCGTGCGTGCGCAGAGTTTTTTCTGAACAGAGGATCTGAAGTATGGGGCATGGACATTCTGCCTCCATCTATTGAAGATGAGAGATACCATCATATAATTGCAGATGTCAGAAACCCCGAGGATTTTCCAGAGCTTTCCGTCGAAGTCCTTGTCAATAACGCAGGAGTTCAGGAAAGTGGCGATGATATCGGAATTAATCTCAAGGGCGTCATCAACGTCACTGAGCATTACGCCATCGGAAATCCTGATCTGAAATCAGTTGTAATCATCGGATCTGCGAGCGCTCACACAGGCTCGGAATTCCCGGAATATGCGGCCAGCAAGGGTGGCCTTTTGGCATACACCAAGAATGTGGCTGGAAGAGTTGCACCTCATGCGACATGTAACAGCATTGATCCAGGTGGAGTTACTACAGAGCTTAACTCGC
Source organism: uncultured Clostridia bacterium (assembly GCA_934255135.1). GTDB lineage: Bacteria > Bacillota > Clostridia > Peptostreptococcales > Anaerovoracaceae > Crickella. Next base: position 30,736 of record CAKQMV010000006.1, read on the forward strand.
CTGTAATGAATGATCCAGTTCTCTGGAACCAGATTATGGAGCTCACGCCACTTAAGAGATGGGCATCTCCTGAAGAGATTGCTGAATGGGTATATTTTGTCGGTGTAACAAATCGATTTATGACAGGACAGAACCTCTTAATCGATGGAGGCGAGGCCGGAGCCAGTAATTTCATCTGGCCGGAATAGAATAATATTAGCATAATAAAACTCGGATAGGCAGGTACATCTGCTTCTCCGAGTTTTTGATTATTAGTTTTATTCATTAAATTGATAATCTCTTGTTCACATCTTCGCGAAGCAGTGCGTAAACTGTTGAAGCTATAGGAATGAACACGAGCATTCCTGCAACTCCACACAGGCTGCCTCCGACTGTGATTGCAACAAGAACCCAGATTGCCGGAAGTCCAACCGAATTGCCCACAATCTTAGGATAGATAAGATTGCCTTCGAGCTGCTGAAGTACCACGAATACTATGAGGAATATCAGCGATTGCATAGGATTTACCATCAGTATCAGGAATGCTCCAACCACCGCACCTATGAATGCTCCGACTACCGGGATCAGCGCAGTAACTGCTATCAATACTCCAATCATAAGCGCATATGGCATCCTAAGAACGGTCAGGGTAATTACGAATAATCCACCAAGAACAAGCGCATCCATGCACTGGCCTGTGATGAATGAATTGAAGTTCTTGTTAAGCAGATTAAGCACTCTGTAAATCTGCTTTCTCTCTGCTGGCTTAATATAAGCCTTCATAAGCTTGTTAAAGTGTGCAGCAAGAGTTTCCTTCTGTGCTAGCACATAAATCGCAAAGATGAAAGCGATTACGAAGTTAACGACCGTCGATATAATCGAGCTTACAATCTGAACTGTCGATCCGAGAATCGATGTAAGTCCGGACTGCATGAAGCCGGCAATCTTCTCCACCATAGAATCCCAGTTCTTGCTTATCGTTTCAAGAACATCGGCCTGCTTAGTGAGTCCTGGAAGATTCAGACCCGCAACAGTATGACTCGCCCTATCAAGGAAAGCAGGCACATCCTTCATAATCATTGCAAAAGTATCTGCCAGATTAGGAACAACCAGCTCTACAACCAGCCCCACTAATGCAACCATCAGAAGTATTGTCAGAACCAGGCTTATAGGACGCTTAAACTTATCAGCCTTGCTGTCCTGCCAGCTTCCGAGAAGTCTATTCTCAATCTGAGTCATCGGAATATTAAGCACAAAAGCTATTGCTCCACCTATGAGAAATGGCTTAACAATACTGAAGCAAGTCGCTACCCCTTTAAAAAATACGTCGCTATAAATCACCGCAAGAACCAGTACGGCTGCGGTAACCATAAGTATCCTTATCTGCTTCATTAATTCTCTGGACAATTCTTTACCCTCTTATCTAAAATAGTTATCTCTTGTGTACAACAACACCACCAGTTTTAACGATTGAATCAGCAGGAACCACACCTCTTACACTTGAAACCGGATATACATTGGAATTACGTCCGATTACAGTGCCCGGATTCATTACAGAATTGCAGCCAACCTCAACAAAGTCGCCAAGCATTGCACCAACCTTCTTACGGCCAGTCTCAACCACCTCATCGCCATTCTTGATTACAACCAGGCTCTTATCACTCTTAACATTGCTTGTGATGCTGCCTGCACCCATATGGCTCTTGTATCCGAGGATGCTGTCACCAACATAGTTATAGTGCGGAGTCTGAACATTATCGAACAGAATAACATTCTTAAGCTCAACTGAGTTTCCTACCACACAATTCTCTCCGATAATCGCTGAGCCGCGGACAAAAGCACAGTGTCTCACTTCCGTATTCGCCCCTACGATGCATGGTGATCCAAGGTATGCTGATGGAAATACATTTGCAGTCTTGTGAACCCATACCTCAGGCTGAACCTCTTCATACTCATCACCAAGCTTAGGACCAAGTTCTAATATAAGTCCCTTGATTCCAGCAAGTGCTTCCCATGGGTAAGTAAAACCTGCAAGATAATCACCCGCAATTGTATGAGTTAAATCGAATAAATCTTTAATCTCAAGCATATTACTGCCTCCTGTTTAAATATCTGATGTCACAAGATCCTTCATTACCTCGCTTGCAAGCAGTAATCCTGCGACCGCCGGTGCGAAAGCTGTTGATCCAGGTGTGCTTCTTCTCTTGTGAGCGACTTCTTCACCTTCAATCCTACCCTCTGTCTTAACCGGCTTCTCATCTGAATAAACGACCTTAAGCTTCTTCACCCCCAGCTTACGAAGCTCCTGCCTCATAACCTTGGCAAGGGGGCACATTGATGTCTTGTAAATATCTGAAATCATGAATCTTCCCGGTTCGAGCTTGTTGCCCGCGCCCATCGAGCTTACCACCGGAATTCCTCGACCGATACACTGAACAATCAGTTCAATCTTCGCTGATACTGTATCAACAGCATCTACAACATAATCATATTCATCAAAAGGAAACTCATACGCATTATCAGGCAGGAAGAACTTCTGATGAATCCTCACATCAACACCAGGATTGATATCGAGCATCCGCTCCTTCATTACCTCAGTCTTCGGCTTTCCTATCGTACTATGAAGTGCAATAATCTGCCTGTTAAGATTCGTCATACTTACGACATCATCGTCGATAAGGTCAAAAGCACCGACGCCACTCCTACAAAGTGACTCGCACACATATCCACCGACACCACCGACGCCAAAAACAGCAACGCGCTTATCTTTAAGTCTATCGATTGCTTCTTCTCCGTATAGAAGCTCCGTCCTCGCGAACTGACTTGCCACAACGTTTCCCTCCATTATGTTTACAAGATATATAATCCGTGTGTCGAATTAGAGATACTTCTTCTCGAGCTCAGCAACCTTAGTATCATATGCTGCGTTTCTCTTCTCATTGATGATCTTTACTGAAATCTCTTCCTTAACATCATCAAATGACTTCAGCTCACCGTCATTCTTCTCTGTTACAGTGATAAGGTGGTAACCGAACTGTGACTGAACAGGTCCGATAAGCTCATTAACAGGTCCCTCAAATACAGCCTTGTCAAACTCTGGTACCATCTGGCCTGGATTGAAAAGTCCGAGGTCTCCGCCCTGCTCCTTAGATGGGCAGATTGAGTACTCCTGTGCAGCATCCTCAAAGCTGATCTCGTTATTGTTAAGCTTACCCTTGATTTCCTCTGCAAGCTCCTCTGAATCTACAAGGATGTGCTTAGCGTTTGCATAAGCCTGAGTCTTGAACTCTTCTCTATGCTCCTCAAAGTAAGCCTTAACCTCATCATCAGTAGCCTCAATGTTCTCTAGAATCTTAGAAACTCCCATCTGACTCAGGATATCTCTTCTTGCCATCTCCATTGACTGTCTGTAGGCCTCAGTGTCCTCCATGCCCTCATCTACAGCCCAAGCAGCGAACATTACCATATCTCTAACATTCTTCTCTACCTGTGCTCTGAAAGCTGGGCTCTGCGCAAAAGCCTTCTGCTGTGCAGGCATTCTGGCAATCAGTACATCAACATCCTGCTCAGTAACCTCAAAATTTCCAATCTTCATAGTCTCCATATTGTCTTATCTCCTTTGAATAAAATTATTATCTTCTAACTATATGTACTATATACGTTAAAGCATTAATAGTCCATTACTCCTCGTCTCTTTATAAAAGAAACAAGTTTCTTAAGAGCCTGGCTCATGTTCTGTGTACAGTAGAAGAGCTGAAGTCTCTCTACGAAATCTTCTCCAAGAGGATAGATATCAAAATCCATGCCTTCCTTGATCTCTGAAATCGGCATGATACCGAACCCCTGTGAAATTGCAAGCATTGTATTCTGAACATCCTGACTCTGCACGCTCTGGCAGTCCTTAAACGTAACACCAAATCTTAAAGTCAGGTTCTCCCTGCAGAAATCAACATATGATTCGTCATATGACTTTGTGATAAGCGGCAGATTCTCGACTACATTCTCGATTGAACCAAACTTATCTAATGCATACTTGGACAACACAAGATGCTCCTCTGCTCTCAGAATATCAACAGCCTTTATCTTGCTGCCCTTACGAAAGCGTGTGCGAAGTGAGTCTGGCATTACAACTGCGCTAAGCTGCCTCTGCAGAAGACCACTTGCAAGGGACTTCTCGTCTGCAACTGAAACGTTAAACTTTGTATCAGGATTTTCAAGCTGAAATTCTCTGAAAATAGGCACAAAAAAGTGTGATCCGTCGAAACCTATATTCATCTCGCCAGATCTGTCCTCTTTAATCTCAAGCACCAATTCAGAATATTCATGCTGAAGTGTGATGGCATGGTCATAAAGAATCTGTCCCTTTTCAGTTAGTTCACAGCCCTTATTGGTTCTATGGAATAGAAGACAATCGAATTCTGACTCGAGCTGTGATATGTATTTGCTCATTGTAGTCTGCGCAATCTGGCATCTCTCTGCAGCCTTAGTAAAATTTCCAAGTTCTGCTGCCGCTATAAAATACTCTAACTTATCTATATTCATAGTGCAAATCCCCAAAATATTAAAGATTTTATGTGTCTATGACATTATACTACATAGTTTTTCAGAAACATGTTTTTGATATGAACAAAAGTGCTTGCTAGATGAAAATAATTCGTTTTCTTTTTAATAAATAAAGGGGTTTAATAGTGCTTGAGCGGTGAACTTCACCGAATCTTTATAATTAGTTTACTTTTTTAACTAGTTTATTCACATTCATTTCAATCAGGTATTAAGAAAAGTAGGTAACAAAACAAAATGGAAAACAATAACAAGAAAAGAATTTCGGCGACTATCTGCATGGGTCTTGCACTTTTTGCCACTCAGTTTGGTGCTGGTAATCTGATTTTCCCACCATTCCTCGGAAGAGGCACAGGTTCAGATTGGATGACAGGATTCCTCGGATTCCTTATCATGGACGTAGGTCTTGCTGCTGCAGCAGTTCTCTCAGTAGTAGCTAACAAGGCTGGTACAGTTGACGGAGTTGTTGGTAAGATGGGTCCAAAGGCAGGTAAAGTTCTCCTTACAACTATCATTCTCTGCCTCGGTCCTTGCGTATGTATCCCAAGAACAGCAGCAACAAGCTATGAGCTTGGTCTTCAGACTATGCTCCCAGGTGTTCCTCTCTGGCTATACGGCGCTATTTTCTTTGCTATTACACTTTTCCTTGTAATCAGACCAAGCAAGGTTGTAGATATTATCGGTAAGTACCTCACACCACTTCTACTCGGTGTTATGGTTCTTCTGATTGTACTCGGAATCGTTAACTCTATCGGAGATGCAGTTGCAATCGATGACATCGTTCCTTTTGCACAGGGTGTTCAGAACGGATATCAGACTCTTGACGGAATCGGCGGTGTACTCATGACAATGATGCTCATGAATGCAGCATTCGGTTACGGCTTCAAGGATAAGAAGGACGTTTCTAAGATGGTAGCTGGTGCAGACATTATTTCAGCTGTTCTTCTCGCACTCGTTTACGGAGGTCTTTCATACCTCGGATCAACAGTATCAGGCATCGAGGCTTTTGCCGGTCTTGACCAGGCACCTCTGATGGTTGCAATCACATACAAGCTTATGGGTGATGCAGGAGTTTACGCACTAAGTGCTATCGTTATTCTTGCATGTCTGACAACTGCACTCGGACTCAGCTCAGTTGTAGGTGACTACTTCGAGGAGCTCTCAGGTGGAAAGCTTCAGTACAAGGCTGTTGTTGTTACAACTCTCGTAGTGAGCTATGCAATGTCAAACTTTGGTCTTTCAACAATCATCTCAATTGCCGGACCAATCCTTGAGATTCTCTATCCACCACTAATCGTGCTCGTAATTGGTGCATTCTTTGAGAAGGTGTCAACAAACCACCACATCATCAAGTTTGCAACTTACGCTGCACTCCTTGTAAGTGTTGTAATGACTGCTAACAATATGTTCGGATTTGGACTTGACTTCCTGAGCATGCTTCCATTCACACCACTTGGACTTGGATGGGTAGTTCCTGCAATCGTGGGTGGTATCGTTGGATCGTTTGTTAAGGATGAGGTTCATATCACTAAGCACGTTCACGAAGAAATCGCTCACGAAATCGAAGGAATTGAGGAGCACATTCAGCACAACAAGAACGGACTTGGAATGAATAACTAATATATCTATATATATTCTCATATCAAATACCCAAACTGGAAAGACTCGCTGCAAAGCGGGTCTTTTTAGTTGTGTAAACCGAGCTTGCACAATATCTCTATAAAATAACATGATTTCTTACAAAAGAAAAACCGCAGTCCAATCGGCCACGGCTTTCCCTTATTAGTGTATAACAAACTGGAGTTTAATGTATTAAGCTAAAACCTCACGGAATTTCTTCTCCATGTCACACTTAAGAAGAATATCATGTTTAGCCAGTACTGCAGCAAGTGCTGTAAGAACCTCAGCAACCTTATCCTCATATGCATTCTCACCCATGTGACCTATTCTTACAACCTTGCCTGCAAGGCATCCGTATGATCCTGAGATAATGATGTTATGATCGTGCATAAGCTCTCCACGGAGTTCCTCATCAGTGATGCCATCAGGAATGTTCACAACGGTAACAGTGTTAGAAAATCCATCCTCAAGATAAAGCCCTAGCCCAGCTTCTGAAATTGCAGTTCTGCATGCTGATGCAATTGATGCATGGCGCTCGTAGATTGAAGCTGCTTCCTCAAAATAGTTATCAAGTGCCTGACGAAGTCCGTTGATATCACTTATTGGCATTGTATATGGGAACAGCTTATTCTCATAATAGTCCTTGTACATAAGAATATTAGCATAGAATGCAGCGATTGGAGTCTTACGAGTCTCCATTGAAGCATAAGCCTTCTTAGATACCCATAGCATTGTAAGTCCAGGAGGCGCTGAAAGAGCCTTCTGAGAACCGCCACAGAGAATATCAATTGATGCATTGCTAAGGTCAAGGGGCTCACCGAACATGCCTGCAACAGAGTCAACAACACTCATAATGCCATGCTCCGCAAGCATCCTGCTGATTGTCTCAACATCGTTAAGCACACCACTTGGAGTGTCACAGTGAACAACAGTTGCATATTTAAAGTCATGATCCTTCTCCAGGAACGCTGCAAGCTCCTCGATATCAACCGGCTTGTGGTAGTCTGTTGTGTATAGAACAGGCTCTCCGCCGTACATACTGACAAAATCCTTGAATCCTTCTCCGAAGATTCCGTTATCAATGACGAGTACTCTGTCTCCAGGCTCTGTCAGTGATGCACATGCCGCTTCAAGTCCGAGGATTCCCTCACCGCCAAGAATAAGTGCCTGATGGTCAATTGCGTGCATTGACATCTCAAGAAGCTCGCAAGTCTCCTTGTAGAAATCAAAGAAATCCATATCGAGATCTGGATTAGTGCACTCAAGAGCTCTTGCCTCACGAACGTTCTCTCTGACCTGAACAGGTCCTGCTGTCATAACTTTATACATAGCTTTCTCTCCTTAAATATGAATATATTCTTAAATTCGAAAATCGCCGGCTTCATCTGCCGGCGATTCAGAATTAGATTGTTCTTGGAACATGTCTTCTCAGCTGTCCAATGCATGCAAGGATGATTACTCCTGCAACACCAACCTGAATGATGTTACCTGGAATTGAACCAAGCGGTGCAGCCCAGTTGCCATAGAGGATAACCTCAGCGAAGTAGTATCCTACAATCTTGATGATGATTGCTACAATTACTGAAAGCACATCGTTAGCAAACATACTCTTGAATGGCTTCTTCTCAGTAATCAGGCCAACCGTATATCCCATGCATCCTACGATTACGAAAGTGAATGGTGCCCATGCTGTCCATCCGCTCATAAGGTCAAACAGTCCCATTCCGAAAGCTCCTGCCCATGCGCCGGTTCTGCGACCGAAGAGCATTGCTGCTGCGAAAAGTGGAACGTTACCGAGGTGGATAAGTCCACCGCTTCCTACGAGCGGAAGTCTGATGTTGATGAGCCATGTTCCAACGTAGATAAGCGCTGTGAACAGGGCTGTAATTACTAGATCATATGTTGTGATGCGAGGCTTTGCCTTAGCATTCTGCATTGTAGTCATTGTGCGAATCTCCTTAAATGAAATATTAACCGGTTTTTACAATGACTATTCTACAATAGAAACTGCACTTCTCAAATGAACAGATAGAAGAGTTTTGATGAGTACAGATGCCGATTTGCTACGTAATTTTGATACATTTGATATAACTGTACCTTTTGATTTAGTGATTTTTGCTAAGGTACAGAATACAGATGCTATATCTAACCCTTTCTCCTGCTCCATTTTGTGATAAAATATCTTATAGTTATGATATGTAATTAGAAAGGTTTTATATATGACTCCAAGCCGTAATTCAATGAATAAAATGGTATTTACAGCACTGCTGACCGCACTAACAGTGTTGTTCACCTTAATACTCAAGATCCCGGTTGGACCTGACTGCTATATTCACCTCGGACAGCCGATAGTATTCCTCGCAGTAATGGCCTTACCTCGTAAATATGCATGTTTCGCTGGTGCAGTCGGAACATCACTTGCCGATATTCTCGGTGGGTACGCATTCTGGGCACCATGGACCTTTGTTGTTCAGCTGACTGTAGTTCTTGTTTTCGGCTTCTTTATAGACAGAGCAAGAAACAGCAATGGAACACATATGATTCTGGGAATTCCCGTTTCTGAGTTTATTGGCTATATAGTTACAATTGTCATTGGTACTATAGCATTCTTCTTCGCAGAATATATGTTGTTTGGTAATATCATCGAGGCCGCAACATGTGTTCCGTTCAGGCTGCTCCTGCTATCATCCGGTGCAATAATTGCAGCAGTAGCGTTCAAGTCACTTGAGGCAGGTACACTCAAACAGAATTTCTACTATAAGAGACCATAGTAAGGCTAGCTTCAATTTATTTATAATCCATCACTTCTCCATTTTCATTCTTTCAACAAAAGCGGCATTGTTTCTAGCAGTATTTAAAAAGGATAAACAAATTAGCGTTTATCCTTTTTAATCAATAATCCTAATCAAACTATTTTTATTCTTTGCCTGTCTTCTTGATGCAGACAATGTAGAAAATGCAATAAAACACTGATACAACTACCCATATCTTCAAATCACTATAATCTGAGTTCCATGAGGTAGCACCCATTACTGCAGCGATTCCAAATAATATAGCGCATGCCATCAGTCCACCCTTGCCAGTACTCTTTCTGGTAGCAACACTTGTAATGCCTCCAGCAAGCATGAAAATCGACAGTATAAATCCTGATGAACCGCTAATTGAATCACTATCTCCAAGTGCATTTCCTACTCCGGCTGCACATGATTGAAAAGCAATCAGCACAAAAAGTATAATTGCAATAATTCCAAGCACCAGTCTTCCAGTGCTGCAAACAGCATTCTTCTCCATAATATTAATAATCTCCTGTTCCGTTTATCTTGTCTTCAAATAAATCTCTTAGAATTTAAGTTCAAATGTGGCCTTCTGCTCATCAAGGTTTCCATCATATGCAGAAAGATTGAGCTTGACAGGTGCCCCCTTCGCTTTAAGCCCGAAGCATCCCTCAGCCGAACACTTAGCTCCCACAGGTGTCTCCTGAGCATATTCATCACCCAGTGGATATGATGTACATACGTTGCCATCTGAATCGATCAATTGTCCTATTGAGTCAATATCCATATAAAGGCCATCCATAAGACCAGTAGTATCCTCGTATCCAAGGTTCTCATAGCTATACTTTATTAGGATAATCTGCTCAGGATTGCTTTCTTCGAACTCATTTCTCTCGGTAGTTGTTTCGACAGATGTGATTGTAAACTTCCACTGGCCATCTACAGCCCATGTGTCACCGACCTTATATACGACCTCTTTCTCGGCCTTGCTCTCTCCAGTCTCTCCATCTGATTCTCCTCCACATGCAGTCAGCGAAAGCACAAGAACAAGAGATAACAGAAATACACCGATTCTCTTCATGATGTTCCTCCCAGATACTTGTAGTCATCATAAGACGATCTCATCTCTACGTTGTTTTCGTCCCTAAATAAGATGCAAAAGCATTCTAAAGGCACTCAAGCCCGTGCTCCTCAAGAAAAATATTCAATTTGACAATGTCGTGCTGTCCCTGATTAATATGCAAAATAATCGCCGCATCCCGCGGAATCTTCGCATAAAGCTCACCAGCTCCACCCGCACGCAATGTTCTCTGAGTAGCATTAAGGTCCATCTCTGCCGCCATGCACAACGAAATTATAGAATCCCTTGAAGGATTTGTCTTTATTCCATTCAGGATTTCATATGCATAGCTTCTAGAAAGACCACTTCGTTTAATGAGATTACCTCTTGTGATACCGTTTTGAAATAAATAATTCTCGAAGATTCCTGCTATACTTGGAATTGTATCAAGACCAGATACATATGATGAAAATCTTTTCTTATTGAGTGCTCCCAGTATTTCGTTTAGCTCTTCAGTTTTCTGAGGTTCTGTCATCTTATTCGCCATAAAAGTCTCCTAAATGTATGTCCTACTTTTCATGTTTCTTTATGTTACACTAGTATGAGTATAAAACAAAGAAACGGAGTAAGCTATGACATTAGAGGAACAGGCAATTCTATCGAATTACGAAAAGCTCACCGCACTAGATTCAGCGAATCGCGTATGGCTTGTTCGTGACATGCGTGATGGATCTATTCTCGTATCCAAAAGAACTGTATGCAGCAATCCCGAAGTTTATTCTACACTAAAGGACGCCTGCATAAAGGGCATTCCGTCAATCCATCATATATTCGAAGGTACCGATGACAGTAAAGACGAAGTCATCATAATTGAACAGTATGTACATGGCCTCACTGCTGATAAGTATTTCAGTAATACTGATAACCGTACCGAAGCAGCTGTCATCAGATTCGGAATTGATATCTGTCGCATTCTTAAGGAACTACACTCTCTAAATCCACCTATTATCTGCCGAGATATCAAACCTTCTAATCTTATGATTCAAGAAGATCGCTGGTATATAACGGACTTCAATATAGCAAGGAGCTTTGACTCAAACAACTGCCGTGATAGTGATACAAGTCTTCTAGGAACAGCATCGTACGCTCCACCCGAGCAATATGGTTTCGGTCAGACTGATATAAGATCCGACTTATACTCGCTTGCAGTTACAATGAACGTACTTCTGACAGGCGATATTCCTGCAAGATGCCCTACTAAAGGTGTTCTAGGTGAGACCATCACACGTGCAACCAAACTCGACCCTGCAGACAGATATCAGAGTGCTACAGAATTTGAAGCTGCACTGATTGAACTTCTATCTATCAATACTGATAGTCAGGTTAGCACCTGCTTAGAGTCAAATCAGACTCCATGCAAGCCAATTGGTGTAAAGAGGCTTCGTCACATATCAACATGGATTGCAATCGCAGTATATACATTGTTTGGCGTTGCTTTTATCGCAGCAAGTGACAACATTACGGTTGATAACATACCAGCCACAACTGTACAACGCATTACAACCTGCATTGCTGCATTCCTTGTGATATTTATGCCTTATTTCTATAATGCGGACTACATCGGAATACTCAGCAAAACACTTAGACGTTTCCAGCCGCATACAGTGCAACGCTTAATTATGAGGTTGCTGTATACACTACTGTTCTCTATTGTACTTCCAATGACAATAGCAGTAATCTTTATCTGATTCTAGCAAATAGTCCGCCAGCAGTGGTTCGCTGTCAGCGGACTTTGCTGATTATAATAAGTACAAGTTTCCAAGCATCTGGTTGACACTCTTTACTTACACTTTTATGATACAAAAATAGACCGGCAACACTAGATTGTCGGTCATATAATTTGCTCGGTTATTCAGTTTATTGTCTCTTTAAAGCTCTTCCAATCGTCTCGCCCATCTTCACTCTTACTTCTCCATCTGCATTTCCATTCAGATATTCAGGAAATATTTCTGCCTGATTCTCTGTCAGACATACAATTACAGTCGAGCCGCCATATTCGAAGCACCCTGCTTCCTGTCCTCTTGTCACAGCTGCTTCCTCATGGTTATTGCAGATTCGCCCCACAAGAAGTGCACCAACCTGCATATACAGCATATCGCCGAAGCTGTCAGATCTAATTGTGAAGTATTCACGAGCATTCTCGCAGTATATCTTCCTGTGCTCTGCCGCAATTGGATGCACCGTATGAAGCACTCCGCCAATTCTGGTGTTACCACTCTTCACGCCGCTATCCGGATAATGGTATCTGTGATAATCCGAAACAGTCAGTCTGAATTTAAGGAGAAGTCCGCCATCGTACTTATCAGCAAGCACCTTATCGCGCACTAGCTCATGCATCGTACAGATGTTACCCTTAATGTCAAAAGTGCTTTCAGCACTAATCCTGTGCACACTCAGCATTCCGTCGCATGGCGATACGAGGTCTTCAGGATTCATCGATATTGGACGATTCTCCGCCTTAATCTTTCTGGTAAAGAAGTCATTAAATGATGAATACCTCTGATCTTCATAGTCGCTTAAATTTATTCCATTGGATTCTACAAAAGAAGAGATAAGGCTCTTTGATAGAAATGAATCCATATAAGCACCCGCAAGCTTTGATACCCACGGTCTTACAAGGAGCTTAAGAAGCATGCGTCCAGGCACACTTTCATAAAGCTTCCTCACGAGTCTTGTCTGCTTATCTTCCACGCTAGGATCCTCCCATTATTTAGTCATTGTAAGATACGGCATGATTATAAATAAAGCCGCTACACAGATTGCCAGAAGCAGAATATGAACCAGCTTGGGCTTCTTGAGTTTAATGTTGGCAATAAAGAGACCGCCAAGAATCAGCAACATAAGCTCCAGAAGCATTGGCTTCAAGTCCATTGTAAACCAGTAGCTTAAGAAATACACAGCCGGGAATACTACAGAGATAGATGTAACCGGCAGTCCGTAAAATACCTTAGGAGAATCGTCCTCAGGATCACGCTCAATTTCAAGTACATTAAAATATCCAAGCCTTGCAACAGCACAAATGACATAGAAAATAATAAGAGCAACGCCAACCTTGCTTCTTATTCCCATGCAATAGCAGATAGTTGCCGGGAAGAATCCAAAGCATACGACATCACAGAGAGAATCGAGCTGCGTGCCGAACATTTTCTCAGAGTCCGTGCTTACAGTCCTTGTTCTGGCAATGGTGCCATCGAAAGCATCACAAAGTCCCGATATTGCCAGACATATAATCGCGTGCTTAAAATTGCCGTTAACTGCATGAGTCATTCCTACTACAGAAGTCGCCAGTCCAATGTATGTAAGTATAACTGTATAATTCCAGAATCCTATCATTTATTACCTCTTTTCATCTTAGCTGCTACAGCAATTATCAGAGACATTATTCCGCAGATAATGAGCTGGCCATAGAAGCTGACACCTCTCGAAAGCATCAACACGGATAACGTGTTGTGACCGTACGCCGGTCTGAAAGCCCTGAGAAACATAAGCTCATTAGCGCCAGCACCACCGGGAAGTGGCAGCATTTCTGTTCCAAGCTGCACCATTCCCTGCACTGATACAACGCTTGCCAATCCGAGTCTTGCATGTCCTGTCGCCCACGCCATCACTGCAGTTATCGCAAGAAGACACACCCTCTGCGCTACGGTAATCAGAAGTACTACTACAGGAAGCGGCTTCTGTGCGAGGCATTCATCAACAGTCTCTTCGTATTTCTTCATAAAGTCTGATAGCATATGAACATATTTATCTGTATCATGAAGCACTCCGATCTTACCAAGCCACATGATTACAAGCTTCGCAAGCTTCTCGATATTCGACGGGATCCAGAGCAGACAGATAAACAGAACCACACAGCCCGCACTCAGAATAAGCCCTAATATGCATAGAGGCGATATCGGTGCAATCATTCTCATAACCTCTTCAGGCTTGAAGACATATACGCAAACGCCCAGAACGACTATCGCGAGCTTAAAGGTTATCGTGATCAGGGTAAGGGCAAAAAGTGATTTCGCTGTACTCAGGCCATCCTTGTGCATCGCGTAGAGCTGTGATGGCTGTTCTCCCGAGCCTGCTGGTGTGATGCAGTAGAAGAAGAAACCTATAAAGGAATATTTGCAGCATTGAAGCATCGACACTTCCTCATCAAGCGAATACATAATCACCTTGATGATCACAGACTCAAGCAGGATATATCCCATAAGAAGAGTAAATGCCAGAAGAACATCTGCAGGTCTCAGCATCATAAGATCCTGAATAAACCTTGCAAATCCGCCCCCTCTAAGCAGATAACCCATTGTCATCATTATTACTATCAAACAAAATAGTATTTGTACCGCTGTTTTCTTCATGTTCATAACTCGTTCATTATACAGTAAATGAGTTAAATAAGCATTGAATATGTATTGAATACCAGTATAAAAAACGTGTATTCACTATTTTTTCACATTATAAAAGGGACATTTCGCCCCTTTAAGAATCATATTGCTGACTATTCTACAATAAAGTTGTCAATCAGTCTAGTATTTCCGATGTAAACTGCCATAGCCACAAGCACACTTCCTTCGAAGCGGGATACCGGCGACATGTCGAAATTGTTTACAGCCTGAACGTAGTCAATTTTGGCAAGAGGTTCTGCCTCGATAAGCTTAATCATCTCAGCGACAACCTTGTCCGCATCCTTCTCACCATCGGTAACCATCTGTTCACCAAGCTTTACTGCCTTAGAAAGAACGAGAGCTGCCTGACGCTCCTCCTCGCTAAGGTAAGTGTTTCTTGATGACTTCGCAAGTCCATCCGCTTCTCTTACGATAGGACATCCCACGATTTCGATGCCATAAGACATATCGCGAACCATTCTCTTGATAATTGCGAGCTGCTGAGCATCCTTCTGACCGAAGAACGCCTTATCTGGAGTCACGATATTAAACAGCTTGCTTACAACAGTGCAAACTCCACGGAAGTGGATAGGTCTTGTCTTACCGCAAAGCGCCTTAGGCATGTCATTAAGAATCTCAACATAAGTGTCCTGGCTACCATTTCCGTCTGGGTACATCTCATCAACCTCTGGATAGAAAACCATGCTGCAGCCGTGCTCCTCAAGAAGCTTGCAGTCACGGTCAAAATCTCTTGGATAGCTCTCGAGGTCCTCCCCTGGTCCGAACTGTGTAGGGTTTATGAAGTCTGATGCAACAACTTTATCACACATTGATACTGCTTTGTCGATAAGGCTTGCGTGCCCCTCGTGAAGGTATCCCATTGTTGGAACAAGTCCTACCACGTATCCTTCTGCCTTCCATGCTCTAACCTGCTCTCTTACCTCTGCTACTGTCTTTGCTACTTTCATTATTATTCTCCTCTCCTTGGAATAGTATTAATATTTTTCATCCATTGCTTTTAGAAATTCGTCTGAACAGTCACTCTTAGGGAATGAATGCGCCACCTCAGGGAATGTTCCCGCCTTAACTTCTCTGTCGTAGTTCCTGTACGCTTCGAGCATCACTTCACCAACTGATGCATAATGCTTTACGAACTTCGGCGAGAAATCTGATGTTACCTGAAGCATATCCTGATTTACGAGCACCTGTCCGTCACATCCCGCTCCAGCTCCAATTCCAATTGTGATCAGATTCATCTTGCTTGTGATAAGAGCCGCAAGCTTAGGCGGAACGCACTCGATAACCATCATAAATGCTCCAGCCTCCTGCACAGCCAGGGCATCCCTGATAATTCTCTCGGCGTTAGCTTCATTCTTACCCTGAACCTTGAAGCCGCTCTGAAGATTGAATGACTGAGGAGTCATTCCGACGTGACCGCACACAGGAATTCCTGCATCTACGATTGCTGTAATCTGTGGTGCTACTGAAACGCCACCCTCGAGCTTAACCGCATTTGCGCCAGTTTCCTTGATAAGTCTTCCTGCATTCATCACAGCCTGCTCTACTGAGCACTGATATGACATAAACGGCATGTCGATTACAACAAAAGCATTCTCTGTTCCTCTTACTACACTTCTTCCGTAAACAATCATTTCCTCCATGGTTACAGGAAGCGTGTTCTCATATCCCTGCATTACCATACCGAGACTGTCGCCGACAAGGATTGTGTCGATGCCTGACGCGTCGACAACTCTTGCAGTTGTGTAGTCATAGCATGTGATCTGTGAAATTCGCTTTCCTTCCGCCTTCATTTTAAGAAGTGAATTTACTGTGTTTCTTGCCATTTATTTCTCCTTTGCCAAAATCTTTGTCGTCTGTTCATAGTCTCTGTCGGGATTCTTCTTTCTTGCTATTTCGAGAACTGCCTTCGATGCCGCAATGTAGAGATTTCTATCATTCTCATCTTCGATTGCCGCAAGATGCTTGTTCACCGTCTCGGCATCATCGCGCTCTACCGGACCTGTCAGCGCCTTGGCAGGTCCCTCTTCCATAAGATGCGACATATTACTCATAGCAAGAGTCTTTAACGCCTCTCTCGCAGCTTCTTCTGTAAAGCCGGAGTCCTCTAGAAGTCTTATGCTCATATCAACAAGTGCGCACACAAGATTGCTCGAAATCGCACATGCAGCATGATACTTGCTCTTAACATCTTCAGAAACATCCTGAACTCTTGCCCCAAGAGATTCTAAAGTTTCTTTCCAGATATCAAGAGACTCCGTTCCTTCAATGCAAAAAAAAGCACCCCCTAGTTCCCTGTACGATGTCAGCTTATCACTGACCGGGAATAGCGGATGTATCGAATATCCTGCAGCTCCATGCTCCTCGATTCCAGGGAAAGCCTCCCTAGCCGACATAGCACCGCTGCAATGACAAATCATCTTATTTCTGATATCTAACCTTCTTATTGACTCATAGACTTCTGTGATCTTATTATCTGGAACTGTCAGGAATATCGCATCACTTGATTGCACTAACTCTTCAAGATTATCGTAGCAAATGCTTCCTGTAAACTCGGCAGCTTCTATTGCTCCTTCTCGGTGCCTATTGTAATATCCGGTCACCTGAACGCCGCCTTCTTTCATAAATCTTCCCAGAGAAAATCCTACCTTCCCTGCGCCAATAAAACCTATTCTCATCAAATCACCTACTTCATAATAAATCTGATGACAATATCCTTGCAGTCTCATTGGAAGTCCATATTATCAATTAAGTTCATCGGTATAGTTTCATTCAGAATACCATCCGCATACGTCGTAATTCTACAACACCGGGATGTCTCTGTAAATAGCAAAAGCCGCATCGAAATCGATGCGGCTTCTGCCCGTGAATATATTTCATTCCGTACCGTTATATTCTATCTTTCTCTTTCATTTCTTTCAGCATGTTCTCGGCATTATTGCATATCTTGCCAAAAACTGTCTTGCACACCGAGACCTCATCTTCCGTAAGTCCGTGAAGCATCCCATGCGCGAATTCCTTCTGTGCATTAAGTCCTTCATTAACAATTTCCTCCGCGGAATCAAGAAGATAGATTTCAATACGCTTCTTATTATTCTCGCTCTGCCTCTTCTCCACCAGGCCTTTCTCCTCAAGTAGCTTCAGTGAAGTCGAAACATGCGATTTAGTTGATTTCCTAATCTTTACAATGTCGGCTGCAGTATTATACTCTGGGTAGTTATGCAGAAACATGAGTATATCATACTCCATCTGTGTCAGATTGTATTTATCACATACAGAATGAGTGATTGTCTCATAGCAGCAGATTATTGTCTTATGTCTATCCCAAAAATGCATAATATTGCCCCTTTCTCTTTATCGCTTGCTTATCGTTCCATTTTGAACGATGCGATTATACAATTATGGTTTTAGTTTGTCAAATGTAAATTGCAGCTGCCTGCGATTTAATTCACGACAAGCTTTCCCGCAAAAATAAAAAACACGCAAGGGCAATGCGGATTCACCGCTATAATCCTTGCGCTTTATATGCTCGCGTATAGTCCAGCCGGATAAGACCTGCTACTATTATACCATCATGGTTATCATTTTATTACTTGAACATTATGAAACGTACACCGCATCAATCGATATGTAATTCCTCTATCTTGTATCGTGGCTTACCAACACTCTTTCTTCCATACTCAACAGCCTCTGCAGGACAATAACAGATACATGCCATACAGTGCGTACACGCATCTCCCCACACAGGTTTACCATTGCAAAGCTCGATGTTGTTAAGAGGACATTCATTAACGCATAGTCCGCAGCCTGTACATCTATCATCGACACGAAATGCTCTTGCTTTAACAATGAACTTATAAAAAATCGGATTCACCGCCCCACTCATAAACCTGTCATAAAGGTTGCAGCGCGTAGGTGCAACCTTCTGACCATTCCTGATGCACTCTATCACCTTATCGATATCTGGTTCCGCCTTAGCTATAATTTGCTTAGCTTCCTCTGCATCAGGCGCATTAAACATAGCAATGTAGTTCTCAGGCATGATGATCTGAGCCGTACCCATATATTCAAGCTTCTTCTCATCGGCAATTCGCCTGTTATAATCAGACGCATTTCCAATCTCACTTCCGCAATTCATTACAAACCAGATTCTCCTAGCACCATCAAGTTCCGTCTGAGCAAGCCAGTCAGATACGACACGCGGAACACGCCACGCATACGTCGGAACCACAACAATAACATCCGATTCGGCGTGTACGGCATTAGTATTCTGACCTTTAATCCTCTCATTCAAATCAATAATCTCATCATGCAGCTCATCCGCAATCCGTATGGCGATGTAACGACTATTGCCAGTTCCCGAATAGCATAGAATCATCTCATACCTCCACGCCTCTAATTACCAAGGGATTTCTCAAGAAGTACCAGGTTAATCTTGCCCAGCCCATTGAAATCTGTCTTAACGATGCCGACCTCCGTATATCCAAGCTTATTATACATCGCACGCGCCACTGAATTTCTCTCGTTAGTGTCAAAACGAAGCTCCGTGCATCCAGTCTCCATCGCATAATTTTCATAAAAGGCGACAAATGCCTTGCCATATCCTCTGCCAGAACATGCCGGATCAATCACAAGTGTATGAAGCACACACACCTCGTCATCAGACGCCTCACCAGCCCAGTTTCCATTAGCGTAAGATGCATCCTGTGTATTGTTTATGATTCCAGTTCCGTGAATCTCGTCATCATCTTCTAGCACCCAGAGCTCGCCGCGACCACAAGCACATTCCGCTGTTTCCCTCACCGGATATATTCCACGGATCCAGCCGATTGTCTGCTGGCCTGCTTCTTCAGCCGTGTGTATTGCATCATATAACTTCTCTACTGCATCAATATCTGTTTCATTTGCCTTTCTAATAATCATATGTAGTCTCCATTCTAAGGCTCCAGTATCAGCTCGCATGAGCAGTGCTTATACGTCTCAACAACAGCCTTGTTCACTTCAGCGATAGCGTTCGACAAACTCTCTATCTCAAGACTGTCTGCATCCACGCGGAAGTATATCGCGATCCACAGATGACGGCCTGTTTTGGTAATATCATAGAAGACTGGCAGGAAGCGATACTCCTCCATAATCGGATTACATACACCTTTAATCTTCTCAATAACCTCCTCGCTCGGCGAGAACAGGAATATTTCCTTACCCGCTTTCCACAGGATCTTAATACTCTCAGGAAGTGTGATTGCCATTACGACTACCGCGACCAGCTGGTCGAAGTATGGTGTGATAAAGCCGATTGGTGTATCCTCGATGCAAAGTGATACAAAGAATGCGAAGGACATACCCATACTATACATGATATCAAGCTTCCAACTGATAAGCTCCGCTTTGATTGCCGGTGTCGACAGGTTGTGATTCAGTCGCTTAAGTGATGTATAAAGAATGATGCTCGCAATTCCGAGGCAGAACTGGAATAATGAAATCATTCCATTGTTAACATGGTTTCCTCCGTGCAGTGCAGAGTGAAGAATCTCGGCCGATACGCCGACTGTAACGGAAATCATCATGATACCTTTGACAACAAGGAATACAGTCTCTATCTGATAATAGCCGAATGGATGCTTCTCCGATACCGGCTTATAGAATAGAGGTGTGATAAACAGGAGCAAGCCAATAAAAACCAGCTCCGATGCATCGTACACAGCATCAGTCAGTGCTGATTGCGAGTGGCTGTATACGGCAAAGATAAACTCTGCAAGAGCCAGACCAAGGCTCGCTGCGAATGAAAGTCTAAGTATAAGTTTCTCTCTTTTTAGTGAAAGCTTCTGTTTAAGCTTCTCTCGTTTCTCGGTTGTCATAACCCACCTCTGTAATTTGCTGTCTACATTTCTATTATAAAGCCACTTTTTCGCATCGTAAATGCAAAACCTTATTTCGTACAATCAAAAATTCCGGCCGTTTCTGACCGGAGCATCAACTATAGAATTCGTTATTAATTCACCATCTCCAGTCATAATAAACATAAAATCCTCCTGTCCGATCCTTAGGATGTATAATTACACCTAATGATATCAAACAGGAGGATTCTCCTTTAATTCAATATTTTCCTATTTACGTTGCTATTAGTAACGTTGCTTCATCGCGCGTTCCATCTTACGAT
Organism: uncultured Clostridia bacterium; assembly: GCA_934255135.1. Taxonomy (GTDB): domain Bacteria; phylum Bacillota; class Clostridia; order Peptostreptococcales; family Anaerovoracaceae; genus Crickella. Next base: position 51,343 of record CAKQMV010000006.1, read on the forward strand.
CCGCATCCCTCTTGGCAATCGTATCACGCTTGTCGTAATTCTTCTTGCCTCGAGCAAGACCGATTTCAAGCTTGCATCTGCCGTCCTCATTAAGATAAACATTGAGAGGCACAAGGGTCAGGCCTGAAGTCTTAAGTGTTCCGATAAGCTTGTTGATTTCCTTCTTATGTAGAAGAAGCTTGCGGTCACGAAGCGGTTCAACATTAAATCTATTGCCCTGCTCGTACGGTGAAATATGCATTCCGTAGATATACAGCTCACCCTTCTTATCTATACTGCAAAAGCTCTCCTTGATGCTGCAGCGTCCCGCACGAATTGATTTAATTTCTGTTCCTGTGAGGACGATACCTGCTTCATAGACCTCATCGATGAAGTAGTCGTGGCGAGCCTTCTTATTATTCGCAACCAGATATCTGCCATGTTTCTTAGCCATAATTCTCCTGCTTTCGGTTCTTAATTGAAATCCTAGTTAAAATCAGTTCCGATACGGCTGAATGGGAAGAGTCTTACAACAACCTTACCCATAATCAGATCCTTGTCTACAGGCCCAACATCAGCTGATCTTGAATCAATACTTACAACTCTGTTATCTCCCATGCAGAAATACTTACCCTCAGGAATTACATAGTCATCAATATCGCCAGGCGTATAGCCATCGTTAAGATAGCTCTCCTCATACTCCTTACCGTTGATATAAACCATACCATCCTTGATTGTAATAATCTCTCCAGGAAGACCGATTACTCTCTTGATAAGAAGCTTATCCTTACCTGAATCATCAGTCAGTGATGACTGAAATACTACTACATCACCACGCTCTGGTTCCTTATGCGAATAAGCTCTCTTATATGTAATAAGATAGTCACCTTCCTTGAATGTTGGAAGCATGCTTGTCTGCTGAACTATAGTCGGCTTGATGAAAAACAGAATCGTTCCTGCAACAAGCACCGCAATAATAATATCTATAATAAGATTCTTTACAAAATCACTCATTTCTCTCTCCCAATGTTCTGATTATTTTATCAAAGGTCTCTGGAATCTCAGCTTCGAAAACTCTGCCTTCGAGATATTCCAGCCCCTCAACAGTCTGCTTCAATTCTAATCTTGCACTGTGAAGAAGCTGTGTGCTGAGTCCACATTTCTTCCTTAACATGCTGTTAAAATCCGCTGCTCTGCCACGCGCATATTTGCTGTCGCCAAGAACCGGGTGTCCTATGCTTGCAAGGTGCGCTCTAATCTGGTGAGTTCTTCCAGTTACAAGCTCAACCTCCACAAGTGTCGCCCCAGAAAGTGCCTTAACAGGCCTCACAATAGTCACGATATCGCGACCCTCCCCTGCCGACGTAACCTTAACAGTATTCGTCTTCGAATCCTTAGTCAGGCGGCCAGTCAGGCGAAGCTCCTTATCAATAACTCCGTAAACGATTGTCATATAGTACTTGCTGACCATATCCTCACGTATCATCTCATTGAGGCCCTTGAGTGCCATCGCATTCTTACCGCAGATAACAAGTCCTGTCGTATTTCTGTCGAGTCTGTTGCATGGTGCAGGGGCAAAAACCTTCTCAATTCGAGGGTTGTATTCCCCCTTCTCGATGAGGTAGTCCTTAAGCTGGTTGGCTAGGTGGTTCTTCTTCTCCGTGCTGTCTCCGTGTGTAAGAAGGCCCCATGGCTTGTCGGCAACAAGTATATTGTCATCTTCGTAAACTATCTTGAAGTTTTTCCTTGCCTTCTTGCCCGCAGTCTGCTTCTTGCGAGGCTCAGACAGTGACGCAATCATCTCATCAGAAAGATAGAGATTGATAATATCTCCCTCTGATAGCATATATTCATTACCCTGTCTTGATCCATTGACCTTAACATCCTTACGGATAATCTTGTATATTGAGCTTAGTGAAGCCCTACACAGATACTTCCTCAGAAATCTGTCGAGACGTCTCCCCGCATCATTAGGGCCGATTGAAATCTGTTTCATTTAAACCTCCTTTAGGTACTGTGATATTGTACCATTTATTGAAGTGTGCATCAATCTTGTGTATAATAAGGGGTAATCTAAGAGCGAAAGGGGATCTATTTATGAATAAGCTTAAGGATATTCTTCATAACATCAATGACGTACTCCTTGCGATTGTAATCATCGCAGCAGCAGCCGGAATCATCTGGTGGCGACTGAACGTTATTTTGGACTACCCCAAGCAGCTTTCATCTTCACAGTCTAGCGTAGAGACAGTGCAAGAAGACAACTAGACAGCATTCATCTCGAAGGTTAGCTTAACCGACGAGAGTTTATGGGGATGTAATGGTTTCGACAGGTGTGTGGAACAAGGATAAGCGAGCCGTGGCGTCATCCACGTTAAAAGGGCCGTTTTAAATATAAACGCTAAAAACAACAATTCATTCGCACTAGCTGCATAGTTCAGCACCGCGCGCCGGCTCAGGTTTCCCTGTAGGCCTGAAATCCGGTGTCATTTATACAGGACAACCTTGCGCGAGCTCCCGGTAACGTAAGGGAACAACGGGATAGCCTGTCTGCAGTTTGCTGACGTAACGGCATTGCAGGCGAATCTTAAAGCATCAGCTGCGCTCGGAGAAATTCCTTCGGAAATGCTCTTGGACGTGGGTTCGACTCCCACCATCTCCACCATATGTAGCAAAGAACAGAGCCGCGAGGTTCTGTTCTTTTTTGCAAGCTTCGCAAACGGTAAACCATTTATGTAAACAGTGACTATGTTATATACAAGTTTTAACAAATAGAGCATCATTCTAAACTTAAAATTCATATTATAAAACAGAGGCACAAACCACTAATGTAATTCATGCCTCCGTTTCTATTTTACTTTTTATTACCGTTGCAATGTGGACAGCTTCCGCTGTTGGCTGATGGGCAGCCGATACACCTCGCGCCGCTCTTCTTAGCCTTGTGTATGTGGATTAATGCGGCTCCAACTATGACGCATACCACAAGTAATGCAATTATTGTAGCCATGTTCATGATCATCTCTCCTATCGTATGGTTATGTTATACAAGCACAGCACCAGCAAGCTGCTTATCAAAGCTGTATCTTCCATCCTTGATGGACACTGTGCAGTTGTTTCTTCGTCTTGCCACTACGGTAATCGGTTCACCGCTGAAGCAGCCGAGAGTGAAAAGGAAGCTTCTCATTTCAGCATCATCTGTAGCAATATCCAAAACTGTATATGTCTTTCCAATTTCTGCATCCATAAGATTCATATTGTCGCCTCCTTTTCTCTTTAATTTCTCATCTGACTGGTAAAAAATATTCTCTAAAAAACTGCTAATGGCTTATTTATGCATGTTGTAGTTAGCACTCTCTAACTGACACCCTTATATTACGTTAGTATTGCCTAACTGTCAATAGTTTTTTGCCATTTTATTTATGAAGATTTGGTGTTAACATAGAGTCAACTAAGTTTTGAAATATCATTGGAGGTCAGATATGTACAAGCTCGGCCAGAATTTAAGAGTTAGAAACACTATAGTCGAACAGACTAAGATTTCTTATGCATCCGACGAGATTAATCTTCCGGAAGGCGGAATCGATTGCAATGAGGGATGTAATCCTTACGGATTCCCGCCTGCACTCGAACAGGCGATGCATGATTTTGACATTAAGAGGTTCGGCCCATATCCACACAGCCACGCAATAAATGAGGGTCTTGCGGAATACTGGAAGGGATACCAGAACATCGAACCTGAGAATATCCTTCTGACTGACGGAAGCATCAGCGCACTATATATAATCGCCGGAATTTTTGACAGCGACTGCAACGTTCTCGGTGTATCACCACAGTTTACAGACGCTGAGATGGCTTTTAAGCTGCTCGGCATGAACTATAACTCTGTTAAACTTGATCCTGCGCGAAATTACCGCTTTAATCCAGACGCTTTCATCAATGCAATTAATGATGATACCGATATCGTTTATATTGACAATCCTAATAATCCGACGGGGCAGGTTATTGATCTGTATGCACTCGAGAAGATTATTCAGCGAGCATCAGATGTCGGTGCAGCGGTTATTATTGATGAAGCTTATGGAGACTTTATGCCTAATCAGAACTCTGCGATGAGACTCTGTGCTGAATATCCTAACCTCATTATGGTTAGAACACTTTCCAAAGCATTCGGTCTGGCAGGACTTCGAATCGGATACATCGTATCGACTAAGACTCTGATTTCTTATATGAAGAAGACAGTTAATCCATATCAGGTCAGCGAGTTCGCTCGTGAGATGGGCGGTATGGCTCTTAAACATCCATATCACTTCTGGGACAATATGGTTGATTTTACTAAGATGAAGAGAGAGATCAAAGAAGTGCTCAAGCAGCCTGGACATCTATCTGCAGCGGAAACAAGCGATATGGTTTCAATCATGGTCCTTATTCATGATGATCCATCAGCTGATCTTCAGAAGATGTTCTGGGACAATAAGGTTCTCTGTGTAAGTGGCGCAACCTTCAACAGTCTGGACGCAAATTCTGTAAGAATCAGATTGCCAAGAATTGATGAGTTCCCAATCCTGCTCGAAGCAGTCAAGACTATACATCTCGGATAATTATCATAATCTAAAACAGCAGCTGATCAGACATTATGTCACCGATCAGCTGCTTTATTAGTTATAGTAGTCTCTTAAGATACTGTCCTGTGTAAGATTCAGGACATGCCGCAATCTCCTCAGGTGTTCCGGTTGCAACGATTGTACCGCCGCCGTCTCCTCCCTCAGGACCAAGATCTATAATATAATCTGCCCTCTTGATAACGTCAAGATTGTGCTCAATTACGACTACAGTATTACCCTCATCAACAAGTCTATCCAGTACATATGTCAGCTTCTCAACATCAGCAAAATGAAGACCTGTTGTAGGCTCATCGAGAATATATAGCGTTCTGCCAGTGCTTCTCTTAGAGAGCTCCGTCGCTAGTTTGATTCTCTGTGCCTCACCACCAGAAAGCTGTGTTGATGGCTGTCCAAGGCTGATATATCCAAGACCTACATCATCGAGTGTCTTAAGATATCTGCTGATTGAAGGCTGATTCTCGAAGAACTCAAGTGCTTCTGATACTGTCATGTCAAGAACCTCTGAAATGCTCTTGCCCTTGTACTTAACCTCCAGCGTCTCTCTGTTATATCTTGCACCGCCACATTCCTCACACGGTACAAATACATCTGGAAGGAAATTCATCTCAACCTTGATGATTCCATCGCCGCTGCAGTGTTCACATCGACCGCCCTTCACGTTAAAGCTGAAACGTCCTGCATTGAAGCCTCTTGCCTTCGCTTCAGGCATCTCTGCAAAAAGGTTCCTTATGTGTGTAAACATTCCCGTGTATGTCGCAGGGTTAGATCTTGGTGTCTTGCCGATTGGTGACTGATCAATATCTATTACCTTGTCGAAATTCTCTATGCCCTTAATCTCCTTATGCTTGCCTGGAGCTGCGTGAGTCCTGTTGGTAATTCTTGAAACGCCCTTATACAGAATCTCATTAACAAGCGATGACTTACCCGAACCTGAAACTCCAGTTACAAGAACAAGCTTGCCGCCAGGAATCTTAACATCAATATTCTTAAGGTTGTTTTCAGCTGCACCGATGATTTCAAGGTAATTACCATTACCCTCTCGTCGCTTCTCCGGCACTTCAATCTTCCTCTTGCCTGACAGAAACTGCCCTGTTATTGAGTTAGGGTTAGCCATTACCTCTTCGCATGTTCCTTCTGCAACAAGGTAACCTCCATTAACACCTGCACCAGGGCCTATATCCAGAATGTAATCAGCAACATGCATTGTATCTTCATCATGCTCTACAATTATCAGAGTATTGCCCATATCTGTGAGACTTCTTAATGATGCCAGAAGCTTATCATTGTCTCTCTGGTGTAATCCGATACTTGGCTCATCCAGAATATAGAGTACACCAACAAGACCTGAACCTATCTGTGTAGCAAGTCTGATTCTCTGTGACTCTCCGCCAGAAAGCGTTCCTGCAGTTCTTGAAAGTGTAAGGTAACCAAGACCGACATCCTTAAGGAACTTAAGCCTTAGTCTAATCTCCTTCGTAATCATATGAGAAATCTGCTTATCTCTGTCGCTTAACTCACCCTCAAGCTTCTCAAAGAACTCCAGCGCCTTGATAACCGACAAATCTGTTAACTCGATGATATTTATTCCGCCAACAGTTACAGCAAGAACTATATCCTTAAGCTTCTGTCCATGACAAGTAGGGCACTCCGATTCAGTCATTAGATCATTTATCTTGGACTTGATATAATCTGAATTAGTTTCATGCCAACGTCTCTCAAGGCTCGGTATTACGCCCTCAAAGGTATGATTCATATGAGAAACTCTACCCGACTTGCTTGTATATGTGTATTTCAGATGTCTGTCACCAGTTCCATGCAGAAGCTCATCAAGGAAATCCTTAGGAAGTTCCTTATATGGAACCGAAAGATCAGTTCCATGATCCTTCGCAAGCTGGTTAAGCATCTGTCTGTAATATCCCATTGCATCCATAGTTGAGAACACCTGTCCAAGCGCTCCATTAAGAATGCTCTTCTCAGGATCTGATACAACAGCATCATCTTCGATCTTCAGCGTAAAGCCAAGTCCACTGCATGTCTCGCACGCACCAAAAGGGCTGTTGAATGAGAACATTCTAGGCTCCATCTCCTCAATACTGATGCCATGCTCAGGGCAGGCAAGGAGTGTACTGTATGTCTCAATATTGTCATTATCAGCATATAGAACATTGCAGATGCCCTCACCTTCACGTACAGCAACCTCAATTGCCTCAGCAAGTCTACCTCTGTTTCCGTCTCTTACTACTACCCTGTCCACGACAATCTCAATAGTATGCTTATTATTCTTGGCAAGGGTAATCTCATCCTCATCGAGTCTCAGAATTTCACCATCTATTCTTGCTCTTGTAAATCCATCTCTTCTTATTCTGTCAATAACACCCTTGTGCTCGCCCTTACGACCTCTGATTACAGGTGCGAGAATTACAGCGCGAGTACCCTCACCCTTAGCTCTTATAGCATCAACAATATAGTCGACAGACTGGCTGGTAATTACCCTGCCGCATTTAGGACAGTGAGGTATACCGATTCTTGCGTACAAAAGTCTTAAATAATCATATATCTCAGTTACTGTTCCGACTGTCGATCTAGGATTCTTGTTCGTAGTCTTCTGATCAATACTGATCGCAGGCGACAGACCCTCGATGCTCTCAACATCTGGCTTCTTCATAAGGCCGAGAAACTGCCTTGCATACGAAGATAAGCTCTCAACATACTTCTTCTGCCCCTCTGCATAAATTGTGTCAAATGCAAGAGATGACTTGCCCGATCCCGACAAGCCTGTTATCACAACCATCTTATCTCTTGGAATAGTAACGTCTATCCCTTTGAGGTTATGCTCCCTCGCCCCCTTAATTACTATATCTCTGCTCATATATTCTCCTAAGCTTCACAGCTTTATACTATTGTTCAAGCGCTTATGCTCTCCTGCTGCTTCTAAGTTCAAACAGCACATCTCTAAGCTCCGCAGCTCTCTCGAAATCAAGATTCTTTGCAGCTTCCTTCATAGATGCTTCGAGCTTCTTGATCGTATCGTTAAGCTCCTTAGTTGTCATAGACTTCGGATTCTTAATATCCGCACTCTCCGTATATTCCTTAGTAGCCTCAATAATATCTCTTATAGGCTTAACGATTGTCTTCGGAACAATGCCATGCTCCTCATTATACTTCATCTGAGCTTCTCTTCTTCTCGCAGTCTCGTCGATTGTCGCTCTCATGGCAGGACTTATTCTCTCTGCATACATAATAACGTGTCCACTGGCATTACGCGCAGCACGACCAACAGTCTGGATAAGTGAGGTCTCGTTTCTGAGGAAGCCCTCCTTATCAGCGTCAAGAATTGCAATAAGCGAAACCTCCGGCAGGTCGAGTCCCTCTCTCAGCAGATTGATACCGACAAGAACGTCAAACTTGCCAAGTCTCAGATCTCGTATAATCTCGAGTCTCTCGAAATTATCGATCTCAGAATGCAGGTATCTTACTCTTATACCCATATTCTCAAGATACTTGGTCAGGTCCTCAGCCATTCTCTTGGTAAGAGTTGTTACAAGAACCCTCTCACCCTTCTTGGTTGTTGAATTAATCTCACCTATCAGATCATCAATCTGTCCCTCGACAGGTCTTACCTCAATCTCAGGATCAAGAAGTCCGGTCGGTCTGATGAGCTGCTCAGCAGTCACACCACCAGACGCATTAAGCTCATACTCCGCTGGCGTTGCACTAACGTAAACAGCCTGCCCGATAAGCTCCTTAAACTCATCAAACTTAAGCGGTCTGTTATCGAAAGCGCTAGGCAGTCTGAATCCGTATTCTACTAGAGATTCTTTCCTTGATCTGTCACCGTGATACATCGCGCGAAGCTGTGGCAGCATCGCATGTGACTCATCAATAATAGTCAGAAAATCACCATCAGGGAAATAGTCGATCAGTGTGTATGGACGTTCTCCCGGCTCAAGGAAATTGATGTGCCTTGAATAATTCTCAATTCCCTTGCAAGTACCAATCTCCATCATCATCTCGATATCATAGTTGGTTCTTTGTTCAAGCCTCTGCGCTTCAAGTAGCTTGCCGTTTGCCTTGAACCACTCAAGTCTCTCTGCAAGTTCTTCTCTAATATTCGCGGCAGCTCTTGCCATATTCTCCTTGTCTGTAACATAGTGAGATGCTGGAAAGATACTGATATGCTGTCTGATTCCAGTAACCTCCCCGGTCAGGGGATTAATCTCCTTAACGGCTTCAATCTCATCACCCCAGAATTCAATTCTAACCGCAGACTCGCCTCCAGCAGGGAATATGTCGACAATATCGCCCCTAGCTCTGAAAGTGCCTCGGTGAAAATCTATGTCGTTTCTCTCGTACTGAATATCTGTCAGTTCGCGCAAAAGCTCGTCTCGTTCCTTCTCAAGTCCCGGCCTCAAGCTGATCAACTGATTTCGATATGAGTTAGGTGAACCGAGTCCGTATATGCAAGATACTGAAGCAACTACAATCGTGTCCCTCCTCTCAAGCAGGGATGCTGTAGCAGAGTGTCTCAGCTTATCTATTTCGTCATTGATGTCCGCATCCTTCTCGATATACGTGTCTGTAGATGCAACATATGCTTCGGGCTGATAGTAGTCATAGTAAGAGACGAAGTATTCCACGGCATTATCCGGAAAAAATTCCTTAAACTCCGCATGTAGCTGCGCTGCCAGAGTCTTATTATGTGATATTACCAGCGTAGGCTTCTGAACCTTCTCAATCAGCTTAGCCATTGTGAAAGTCTTACCTGAACCTGTAACGCCCATAAGAGTCTGGTGCCTCTTACCATCTGCTATGCCTTGTGCGAGCTTCTCAATTGCAGCGGGCTGATCGCCCATTGGTTCGAATTCTGAATGTACTTTGAACTTTTCCATGGCAAAATTGTAGCACGCCATTTTTTATACTTCAAGTGAATTTTACGAACAATTGTTCTTTCATGTCTGATATTTTTATTTATTCAGAATATACCTAAGCTTCATATAAAAGGGATATAATGTGAAACAACACATTTTACAAATATGAAGTGAAATTCGAAAGGAGACTTTACAATGTTTAAGGATCTTGTAATTAAGAACCGTTCATATAGAGGATGGAATCCTGAGCGCAGGGTTACTGATGAAGAGCTTCGAGATATGATTGACTGCGCAAGACTTTCAGCTTCAAGCATGAATAAACAGCCACTTAAATTTCATCCAGTTAATAATCTTGAAGAGCTTCACATAGTTCAGAGCCACGTGAAGCTTGCACGTGCTTTGCCGGAGCTCAATCTTCCATTCGAAGGAACAGAGCCTCCCGCTTACATTCTCATTCTGCATGATAAGACTATACATGAAGATGACTGCAGCATGCATTTCCTGAAGGATGTCGGTATTACAGCACAGTCCATCACACTGTGTGCAACAGAGATGGGTCTTAACTGTTGTATGATTGGTAATTACAGCAAGCCAGCACTTCGTGAAGCACTAGAGCTCGATGAGAGATACACAGTGCAGCTCGTAATCGCAATCGGCGAAGGCATTGAAGACATCGAGCTCGTCGAAATCTGTGATGGTGAAGATATCAATTATTACAGAGACGAGGATAACAGACACTACGTTCCTAAGCGTAAGCTGGAGGATGTAATAGTTTAATCACTCTGATATGAAAGGAGGACTCGTCTTGGCAGAATTCCTATATAAATTAGTCGAACTGACAGCCATTATTCATAACAGAATTCTGGATCTTAACAATGGTTTCGAGCAGAGCTTCACCGATAAGGAACTCCACTTCCTTATACTGGGTCTGCTCGGAATTGTAGCTGTATTTATAATCCATCCGATTTTTACGTGGCTTGCCAGAAATGAGCACACTATTGTTATCACCTTCATATATGTATTTACACTTATGATAGTGCTTGCTTTCGCAATTGAAATCGGTCAGGGATTAACTGGAACCGGAGTAATGGAATTTGCAGATATAGTATATGGAATAGCAGGCTTCCTGATTGCCTTCCTGATTTTCCTTCTCATAAGAGGACTATTCAAGCTGATAACAGGAGCCATAAAGAAGCACCGCAAATAAACATTAAATAGCGCACCTCTGTTATGCCTAAACAGGCATTAACAGCAGGTGCGTTTTCACATCTTATCCAACCAGCAGCTTAAGCATCTCCTCTGCTGGATCCACAATTTCAAGTGAAGTAATCTTCTCTATCTCTTCCTTCAGATAAGGATGATGCGTGCATCCGAGTACCAGAATCTCAGTGCCGCATTTCTCAAATGATTTTGCCAGATCATCAATTCCATTAATTCTGATAATTTCTGAAGGCTCAAGACCTTTCTCAATCTCATTTATAATCTTAAGGCATGCATGGCCGATCATAATCATTGACGGATTAGCTGCAAGCATAACCCTCTCGATTCCAGCCAGACTCTGATTATTCGCCGCCATTACGCCGATAAGTGAATAGCGTGGAGCAATCAGCGAATATACATCCAGAGGAGTCACAATCTTAATATCATGCACCGCTGCAAGCCTTGGAAAATCCACAGTAGCACTGAGTGAATTGCAATATACAAACACTTTGTTTATTCCATCAACCTTTATTTCTTCAAGCAATCCCGAGATCACAGCCTCTCGTTCTTCAGTCGAGCTGGTCTGAAATCTCGTCTGCTCTACAGGGTTATTCGCTGTCGGAAACCCCTTCGTCTCTATTCCCCTGCTTTCAAGGAAATCCATTCCCATCCTTGTGTCCACAGGTGTTCCGGCCATTACTGCAACTGTGTTCAGCTTCATCGTCGTCCCCCTATCTCTCGAGCTGATACATAAGAATCGAAAGAACTGCAAGGCCAGCAGTCTCGGTTCTTAGAATTCTTCTTCCAAGTGTAATCGGAGTTGCACCGGCTTCAAGAGCCTGTTCAATCTCTTTCTCTGCAAAGCCTCCTTCAGGTCCGATGAATATTCCGATTGACTTTATATTCTCATCACTGCACAGCTTGCTTATAAGTTCTCTGCTGACTTCAATTCCATCTGCCTTCTCATAAGGAACAATAATTGCATCTAGGGTCTTCGCGTACTCAAGTGCATTCTTGTAGCTCATAGGAGACTTGACCTCAGGAATAATCGCACGGCCTGACTGCTTAGCACCACTCTCTGAGATTCCCTGCCAGCGAGCAGTCTTCTTTCCAGCCTTCTTCTCATCAAGCTTCACGATGCTTCGCGACATTGCAACCGGCACTATCTCATAAGCGCCAAGTTCAACAGCCTTCTGAATTATAAGCTCCATCTTATCAGCCTTAGGAAGCCCCTGAAAAAGGTGTAGCTTAACTGGGAGCTCTACATACGAAGTCCAGCTGTCAACGATATCACATACAACAACTTCTTCTGAAATTGAACGGATACGGCAGAAATAATCAGTGCCATCTCCGTCACTTACTGTGAGCTCATCGCCCTCCTTCATTCGGAGGACCTTTCTGATGTGATTTACATCACCGTCAAATATTGAAACAGACGCCGGGCCAATCTGACCCGGCGATACGAAAAATCTTGCCATAAACAATTTCCTACTTTGTGTTTGATGCCTTAAGCACGTCTCTGATCTTGTGAGCAACCATGTCCTTGATTGCTGTTCTTCCTGCGCCGAGATACTTTCTTGGGTCGAACTCCTTAGGGTTCTCTGCAAGATACTTTCTAACCTCTGCTGTCATTGCAAGTCTTAGATCTGTATCGATGTTAACCTTGCATACGCCGTACTTAGCAGCAGTTGTAATCATATCCTCAGGAACACCCTGTGCTCCTGGAATCTCTCCACCATACTCGTTGCACTTATCAACGAACTCCTTAACTACTGTTGAAGCTCCATGAAGTACAAGTGGTGTATCTGGAATAGCCTCGTGAATTGCCTTAAGTCTCTCGAAATCTAGCTTAGGCTCGCCCTTGAACTTGTATGCACCGTGGCTTGTTCCGATTGCTACTGCAAGTGAATCAACACCAGTTCTCTCAACAAACTCCTTAGCCTGAGCAGGATCTGTAAATGTAGCATCCTTAGCATCTACGTTTACAGCATCTTCAATACCTGCAAGCTTACCGAGCTCAGCCTCTACAACAACGCCGTGAGCGTGTGCGTAATCTACTACTTCCTTAGTTATTCTGATATTCTCCTCGAAGTCGTACTTTGAACCGTCGATCATTACTGATGTGAATCCGTCATCGACACACTTCTTGCAGATCTCGAAATCCTCGCCGTGATCGAGGTGAAGTGCAACGTCGCAGCCAGTATCCATAATAGCAGCCTCAACCAGCTTAACAAGGTAAGCAGGCTTTGCATACTTACGTGCACCTGCACTTACCTGCAGAATCAGCGGAGCGTTCTCCTGCTGTCCTGCCTCAACGATACCCTGAATGATCTCCATGTTATTAACATTGAAAGCACCGATTGCATAGTCGCTGTTAAGTGCTTTCGCAAACATTTCCTTTGTTGTTACTAATGCCATAAGACATAACCTCCCACTTATATTTAATTTAGTCAGTAAACCTCTTCTGGAAGTTTCCCATAACCCTTGTGCCTTCGCTCATGATAACGAATGCGTTAGGGTCATTCTCTTCAAGAATCTCTCTCAGATGCTGTTCTTCATACTTTGAAATTACAGTGAGAAAAACATGCGTCTCGTCTCCCGTATATGCTCCAGTTCCACTCAGGCAAGTCACTCCTCTGTTAAGCTCTTTGAGGAGAATCTTCTCGATGCCATCCTTCTTTGTAATGATTGTTGCCTGAAGCTTAATGTTCTGCGTATGAACTCTGTCAACGCAAAGACCAGTTACAACTGCAAAAATAATTGAATACAGTACTGTATCAATGTCATAAATAAACAGACAGATTGTATAAATACAGATACTGATTGCAATTCCTACCGCACCTACCTTGAAGTCCGGATGTGTCTTGGCAAGACATACACCAATCAGGTCCTGTCCGCCCTGACTTGAACCAGCCTTGAGAACCATTCCGGCACCAATACCAGAACCGAGTCCTCCGACAACTGAGCTTAGCATTATGTTCTTGATAACAGGCTCGCTCGGAATAGGTATCATCGAAAGGAAGGCTGACGCCATCACAATCGATACCAGCGTTGTCGCACAGAACTTCTTGCCCATGATCTTATAGGCCATGAAGAAGAACGGCAGATTAATTGCAAAATAAATTATTCCCATGTAGTCAACGCCCGGAATCTCGGGAATATGTACTACCTGAATGAGAAAGGTTCTTATAAGCTGAGCAATTCCAGTAAAGCCTCCGCTGTACAGGTGTAGTGGGTTGATTCCAACGTTAACACCTACTGCATATACTAAGTTTCCCACTACTGTGAGCCAGATCTTCTCAAAATTACGCTTAGTGCACATTCCTCTTGCCTCGCGTTACCTCCTGATGTAAGCGTCTCTCTCTGCGCCTACTGAAACATAACTGATGTGACAGCCGATTTCTTTCTCGATGAATTCCACATAGTCTCTAGCCTCCTTAGGAAGGTCTTCCCAGGTTCTCGCACCTGAAATATCGCTCTTCCAGCCAGGCATGTATTCAATAACAGGCTTAGCATCATTTAATGCCAGCGGGAATGGAAACTCGTCAGTCTCCTTGCCGTCAACAATATACTTTGTACATACAGGAATCTCATCAAGATAGCTGAGCACGTCCATCTTAGTAAGTGCAATTCCTGTTGCCGCCTGCATTCTTGTACCATAACGTGTTGCTACGATATCCAGCGGACCAACTCTTCTTGGTCTTCCTGTCTTAGCGCCATACTCACCGCCAGCCTCTCTTAGAGCCTCTGCCTCTTCGCCGAACCACTCGCATACGAATGGTCCCTCTCCAACGCAGGTTGAGTATGCCTTAACAACACCGATAATCTCATCGAGCTTTGCTGATGGAAGACCTGATCCTACAGGTGCATACGCAGCGATAGCATTTGATGAGGTTGTGTATGGGTGAATGCCGTAATCAAGGTCTCTAAGAGCTCCAAGCTGAGCCTCGAAAAGAATCTTCTTTCCAGCCTCATCAGCCTCTCTCAGAACCTTGCCTGTATCACAGATATAAGGCTTGAGTTTATCACCAAATTCAGTGAGCCACTCCATAACCTCTTCTGTTGTATAAGTCTTTGCATTGTACACGCCTGCAAGTGTCAGATTCTTCCACTCTGCAAGCTGTGTTGCATGCTCCTTAAGGTGTTCAGGATAGAAGAGCTCTCCTGCGAGGATTGTCTTCTTCTGATACTTATCTGAATAGAAAGGTGCGATTCCCTGCTTAGTTGAACCGTACTTCTGATCCTTAAGTCTAGCCTCCTCAAGGCTGTCTAAATCTCTGTGCCATGGAAGAAGAAGTGAGCATCTGTCACTAATCTTCAGCTTGTCCGGAGTGATGCTTACACCCTGAGCCTCTACATCCTGCATCTCATTCCACAGACTCTCGAGGTCAAGCGCAACACCATTACCAAGGACATTTACAACGCCATCTCTGAATAGTCCTGATGGCAGAAGATGAAGAGCGAACTTTCCGTACTCGTTGATTACTGTATGTCCGGCATTACCACCGCCCTGATATCTTACAACAACATCGTAATCCTGAGTAAGAAGGTCAACCATACGTCCCTTTCCTTCATCTCCCCAGTTAATTCCTACAATTGCGCAATTATGCATCTTATTCTCCTTGTCGTACTCCAAAAATATGGCTATTTTAATAGCAATAATACAATTTATTTTAGCATAGCTACTATTAAATCACAATTATTTCATAAGCGGCTCGAGGCTTCTTGCAAGGATTCCATGCATCGAAGCAATGGCGATTCCATAGTTTACAACAGGTACGCCAGCCTCCTTTGCTCTCTCAAGTCTGCTCTTCATTGCAGTCTCAGTCATCACGCACGCACCACAATGAATAATCAGCTTGTACTCACCGAGATTCTCAGGAAACTCGTTACCTGAACTCCATGTGAAATCAGGCTCCGCACCGATAATTGACTTTATCCAGCCCGGGATTTTGACCGTGCCGATATCCTCACACTGTCTGTGATGTGTGCAGCCTTCAGCGATAATCACGCGGTCACCATCCTTAAGCTCACCGAGAACTCTTGCTCCCTCGATAAGTGTGTCGAGAGTTCCCTTGTAACGGGCAAAAAGAATAGAAAATGATGTCAGAGGAACGTCCCGTGGAAGTACCTTCTGAACCTTACCGAATACCTGCGAGTCTGTGATTACAAGTGCCGGTGGCTCCTTCAAAGCATCAAGTGTTTCAGCAAGCTCAGTGTCTTGACATACAACTGCTCTTGCATGAATATCGAGAAGCTCTCTAAGAACATTCTGCTGTGGCAGGATGATTCTACCCTTAGGTGCTGAGCTGTCTACGGGCACAACCATAATTACAGTGTCGCCTTTGCTCACAATATCTGCAAGAATCTTCTTGTCCTGCGAATTCTTAGGAGCCATGCGTCCAAGCATCTCTCTTAGTTCATTCACATTCTCACCAGTCATAGCAGACACAGCAATTCCATTCTCAGGAAGCGTGATGCTCTCAGTCAGAAGGTCCTTCTTATTCATTGCTATGATGTGCGGAAGCTTTTTCTTCTCGAGCATATCAAGAATCTGCTTCTCGTCATCGCCCATTCCGGCGTTTGAATCAACAACAAGAACAGCAATATCTGCAATTTCCATTGCCTCTCTCGCCTTCTTTACTCTAAGCTCACCGAGCATACCCTCATCATCAAGACCCGGAGTGTCGATAATGACAACTGGCCCAAGTGGCAAAATCTCCATCGCCTTCTTGACTAGATCGGTTGTGGTACCAGCAACATCAGAAACAACAGCCAGCGACTGGCCGGTAACTGCGTTGACGAGACTGCTTTTGCCCGCGTTTCTTCGTCCAAAAAATGCTATATGTACTCTCTGTCCGGATGCTGTTTCATTCATATTCATTACTTTAGATCCCTCACTCTTATCTTAGTCTTATAAATTCTGTCGACACTTGAGTTGACAAGAAGCTCAAGGTAGCCCTCGTTATCGACGATTGCGCTCTCAAGCTCGCCTAACCCACTCACACGGATTGAGCCGAGATACTTCGAATCGCTCACTCTGAACATGTCGATATAGTTCTCTGCATGCTTGTTAGCACCGCTCATACATCTGAATACAAATCCGGCATGTGCACATGAATCCTGTGTGTAGACATGCATCGGTCTGCTTATGTCGTAAATCAGCTTCTCCTGTACAAAAGAGCCATCACCCTTATAGACTCTGATTCCCGTTCTCGATGTTGTGAGCATCTTGCCGGTTACTCTGTCATAGCAGATTCCTGCTGCCTGATATGGCATTGATGTCTTGCCGTATGCTCCATTCTTTGGGTTATATGTGTCTATCGAAGTCGTAAAGCCGCGTACACAGTAGCAGAGCTTTGTCTTGTTGCAGTAAGTGAATCCGTTCGGATGTCCCAGATTATGGGACGGAACTGAAACCTTCCTCCCTGAGCCGTCAAGATTGTACGAAATAATTCTCTGCGAGCCTTCATCTCCAAATGCAATGATATACTTCTTTCCGGTAAAGCCCATAGACTGAGGTGTTGCTGCACCGCCCTCACCAGAAACAGTCATAACAATCTTCACGTCGCTTGGGCCGATATTATATACAACACCGAAGGATCCACCATTTGAGTTTCTCTCAAGTGAGCTTATGACCTCAAGCCTGATTGTCTTCGATGCTCGAAGATAATTTTCATCAGCCTTGGCCTCAACTCTTAAGGTTGCAGTTCCAGCTCCTCTAATCTTGACCTTTCCGGCATTGGTAACAGTTGCTACCCTCTGGTTGCTTGAGGAACACTCTGTTTCTGACTTGGCACCCTTTGCTATATTAAAGCTCTTGCTCGATGTCAACTTAAGGTATTTAGACTTCGCTGTCAACTTCTGCTTCGACTTCGTCGCAAATACCTTCGAGCCTGAGTAGATTCCCTCGATATCATCCTCCGCATATGCTCTTATCCTGACTTTGTATTCAGTTCCCTGCTTGAGACCTGTAGCCTTTGCAGTCGTCGTTTCGGATATAACAGATATTGGTTCAGCATCGGCATTGTCCTGCTCAGTCCAGACAGTCTCATACTTCACAGCATTTCTCGCTTCACTCCAGGAAATCTCGATTGATGACGCCGTTCTTTTGACCGCTTCGATTGACGAAGCCTCTACCCAACCCGGTCTGATTGAAAAATACCTATAAAGCGAAAGTCCAAGACACACCAAAAGAACAGCCAGAACTATGAGTTCCAACTTAAGAATCTTTTTCTTCTGGCTGCGTATTTTCTTCATGGGCTTCTTCAAGGCTCGTTCGTTCCTTTCTTTTATTACATTTCAGACATTACATATCCGACACTGCGTTAATCAGTGCTGGTAGAAGCTGCTTCTTTCTTGAAAGCAATCCTTCAAGTATGAAGCCACCGTCTGTTTTAGGTGCTCCTGGGAAAGCCTTCTTGATAAGCTCTTCTGCGCCTTCGCCGGCGTAAAGCATCTCTGAAGATGTATCCTTAATGTCTGTAAGCAGGAAGAATACCATCTCAGCACCATTCTTGCCACACTCATGTCCAAGAAGTGGCTTAACTCTCTGCTTAATTACTTCAAGTTCATCTGGGCTCATGCTGCTGATCTGTCCTACACCAAAGCCAACTCCTTCAAGTGTAATCTTCTTATAATCCTGATAGAAAATCTCTTCAGGTGACTTATCCTTGAGATCTGATCCTGCCTCAAACATCTCAGTTGCAAAGCTCTCAATATCAAGATCTGCGATGAGTGCTAGTGCACCGGCAGCCATCTTGTCTGTTACTGTGCATGTAGGTGATCTGAACATCAGAGTGTCAGAAATAATTGCAGCAAGAAGAAGTCCTGCAATTTCCTCAGGAATCTCGATGCCCTTCTCAACGTACATGTGATACAGAATTGTAGCTGTACATCCTACAGGCTGGTTGTTGAACAGAATTGGCTGTGTTGTCTGCATTGTTCCGATTCTGTGGTGGTCAACAATTTCGAGAACCTCCGCCTCTTCGATGTTGTCAACTGCCTGTGCTACGTCGTTATGGTCTACAAGAATAACCTTCTTCTTCTCAACACCGAGGAGATTTCTTCTTGAAACAGTTCCAAGGTAGTTGCCGTGAGCATCTACAACAGGGAAAGCTCTATGTCTTGTCTTTGACATGACCTTCTTAAGTTCCTCGGTTGTTGTATCAGTCTTAAAAGTAATCAGATTGTCTGTTGTCATTACTTCGCCGACAGGAATACTCATCGCAATCTCTCTTGAAACAGAGAAAGTATCGAGATCAGTTTCGATAATAACGGCATTCTTCTTCTCTGCAAGCTTGATAACTTCCTCATCAGCCTTTGCGCCAAGACATAGAACGAGACATTCAGCACCAGCCTCAAGAGCCGCCAGCTGATTTTCTCTTCTATCCGCAAGAATAATCAGGTCACCATCTTCGATAACCGACTGCATTCTTTCAACGTATGATGCACCGATAAGAATCTTACCCCTGTCAAAACGAGCATCGCCCGAGCCTACAGAAATCTTTCCATCGAGAGTCTCCGCGATATCGGAATATGGAGGTTTAGTCTGAGCAAGAAAATATCCATCCTGAGCCGAAAGAATAACCTTGGCGAAATCGCCCTTGGTAATAAGCCCCTTAACCTTACCATCATCCGTTGTTACAGGTTGTGCCATAGCCTCGTATTTCTCCATGATCTTCCACACCTTCTTGATTGTAAGCTTGTCGCTTACACCAGGTGTATGACGCATCTCCATGTCCATAATCTGTGTGGCCACACTATCTATATATGGCGGATACGGAGTCTTGAATCTGTCGAGGACATACTTTGTCTCGGCACTGATTTCACCCGCTCTTCCCGCATAGTATTGTCTGCTGTTGCTGATTCTGTTCTTGATATCAGCATATGCAATTGCTGAGCAGATTGAATCAGTATCTGGATTCTTATGTCCGATAATCAGAATTTTCTTCTTCATGTAAAAACCTCCCATATGATATGCAGATTATATCACATTACTTTATCTTTAACTTCCTAAGCTGCACCTTCTGTTCCGTTGTAATACGGTAACTTTCGCAAGCCTTCTGTATTGTCTTATTATGTGTCCACGCATCAAGCCGTCTATCTGTTACTATATTAATTGCAGATTTCCATTGTTTGGCCAGTGCAGTTGCATAAAACCAGGCCTTCATCATGTCAACATAGTATCCTGTTGCAGTAACTTCAAGCGGTATCTCAAGATAATCTTCACTGAATCTTTCATCAAGAAAGAATGTCATGAGCATCTCCATTCCGAATCTCGCAGTATAAGGTTCTTCTGATGCTGCCCATCCTCTGATCGCTTCGAGTAATCTCTTCGGATTCTTCGCAAGCCTCTTCGGAGCCATGATATCACACACCGCCCAGTTGTCTACGTAAGGCAGGAACCTCTGAAGTTCCCTGTAGATATCGTCATCATCCTTCAGTTCAGATATTATAATCGCATGCAAAATATCTTCATCATAGTATTCGTGCGGCACCTCTGCTAGAAATTCCGCTACGGCCGCAAATTCTTCTTTAAGAAGTTGCTTAGCGAGTTTTCTCGCAAGCGGCACTCTCGCCCCTATAATTCTATCTCTATCCATTCCTGGAATCAGTTTCATCTGAAACTCGGCATAGTCTGAATCTTCAAGAGCCTTAAGCTTATCAAGAATTAATTCCATAGGTATCCCCCTTATACTTCTTGTAGAAAGCTAATCCTGCTATATCTGCAAGCACCCATCCGATTGGAATTGCAAGCCATATTGCGGTAACACCAAGAGGTGTGTTCGGTGCCAGTGCATACGCCAGTACAACTCTTGTGCCAAGCGAGATCACGGTCAGCACAAGCGAAATCTCGGGTCTGCCAATTCCTCTGAAATGTCCATACCACATAAATAGGATTCCTATCCCTATATATGACGCACCCTCAATTCGAAGATATCTCATTCCTTCATTTATAATTGCAGTCTCAGATGCATCTACAAATATACACATAAGCTCACGCGCCCAGATGCACACTCCAATTGAAATAATCACCGAGAAAACACCAGCCGTCAACGAAGCGGCTCGACTTCCTTTAATGATTCTATTCTTTTGGCCGGCTCCAGCATTCTGCGAGATGAAGAGTGAATATGCATTTCCGAATTCCTGTGTCGGCATATACGCAAGAGTGTCAATCTTGACGGCTGCAGCGAATGCTGCCATAACAACTGTTCCGAAGCTGTTGACCAAACCCTGGATCATAAGGATTCCGAAGTTCATAATAGACTGCTGCACACCTGTCGCCAGATCGTTTCTTATAATCTTAACAAGTCTAACTTTGCTACCAGATCTCTTCTTGAACGCAGTTCTTGCCTCAGGCATTCTCTTAAGTGCCACACGCATAATTCCAATTCCCGAAACTGTCTGCGCAATCACAGTCGCCCAGGCTGCACCTGCTACGCCCATCTCAAGCTTAATTACAAAATACAGATCCAGCACAATATTAACTGCCGATGATGCACCAAGAAATATTAGTGGCGTCATCGAATCACCTGTAGCTCTAAGCAGGAATGCGAAAAAGTTATATATAAACACGAATACCATTCCCACGAAAACAACCATAACGTACTCGTGTGCCACTCCATAGATTTCCTGAGGTGTCTTAAGTAGCTTCAATATTATATTCATACCTGGATAGATGATCAGATAAAGAGCTAAAGTGACCGAAGCTATAAATGTAAACGATAGGTATATGTCTTCTTCAAGCTTCTCTCTGTCATTCGCACCGAAATCCATCGAAAAGTATGCGCCACTTCCCATACACAGGCCTATAACTATCGATGTCAGAAAGACCATCAGTGTATAAGAGGATCCAACCGCAGCCAGCGCCCCTGCTCCCAGAAAGCGTCCAACAATCAGGGTATCCACCAGACTGTATACCTGTTGAAGCATATTTCCTGCAATCATAGGAAGCGAGAATAATATCAGGTTGCCCCAAACCGATCCTTCCGTCAGACTTCTCTTCAAAATTCTTCTATCCTTTCAATAAATTATAATCAGCGAAGCCACGGTGTGCCGTGCTCCGCAGTTGCGAAATGGTATCTGTCACGCATTCTAATTTTACACGATTACAATGAATTTGGTAAACGGTAAACCATCCGTTTGCGATTTGCTTGTTACCGAGTTTCCAGAAAAATGCCTGGGTTAGAGGACATGCGTGGGATTACCATTTTGATAAAAAAAAGGGGGCTTCCGAAGAAACCCCCACCGATATTAAACAATCAGATCCCTAATCTCATTCTTATTATTCCCAGAATTAGCATGTGTACAGGATAGAACAGATAGTTCGGTATCTTGTACTGCTTACCACGCTTACCATTGTATGTAAGTGTAAGCGCAAATCCCAGTACAGCCCATGGAGTCTTAAACAGTATCAGTGCACTAAGTACTACTGCAATTACAGGTCTGTCCCAGAATATATAGTAGAAGTAAGCAACCAGAATCGTATACTGATCATAGTCCAGTCCAAGATTCATAGCCACAAGACACATAGCTCCTACCACCACAAAGGATGCCGCATACCACAATGCCACAGGCATTCCATTCATCCGAGCCTTGAGCTCATCCACTATCCATAGTGTTGCCATTGCCAAAGCTAGCGAGAACATTATATTGTTCCAGTTCTTATCAAAGAACGTTGCCGTAGTGAACATATCAAATGGCACCTCAGAAATAACACCGAAAAGCAGCATAGTTCCAAGATATCTCCATCTGTTTCTGGTCTTGAATAAGCCCTCGACCATCAGGAACACAAATATTGGAAAAGCGATTCTTCCTAGTATATCCATGATGTCGCTCACTCTATTCAGTACGCCACCATCCAGATTAGGATAAAGCAACGCCTTGTTTACATGGTCGATAAGCATCGATGCAAAGGCTATGTACTTAAGCTGCGCACCGGAGAGCAACTTATATTTGTCCGGTAGGTTCAGGTGCGAGCCCTTGTCCAAGCTCGCGCCATTCCCTACATTTGAGCCATTATTCAGGCTAGTATTAATACTCATAGTTTAGTAATTCTCCGCGTGAACTTCGAAGTAGCTCTGTGGGTGATTGCATACAGGGCACTCTTCCGGCGCCTTAGTGCCAACTACAATGTGACCACAGTTACGGCACTCCCATACCTTAACCTCGCTCTTCTCAAATACCTGTGCAGTCTCAAGGTTCTTAAGAAGTGCACGATATCTCTCTTCATGATGCTTCTCAATCTCACCTACAGCTCTGAACTTAGCAGCAAGTTCAGGAAAGCCCTCTTCCTCTGCTGTCTTAGCAAATTCTGCATACATATCAGTCCACTCGTAATTCTCACCTTCTGCTGCAGCTGCCAGATTAGCCTTAGTGTCGCCAATTCCAGCAAGCTCCTTGAACCACATCTTAGCGTGCTCCTTCTCGTTGTCAGCAGTCTTAAGGAAGAGTGCTGACATCTGCTCGTAGCCTTCCTTCTTAGCTGTAGAAGCAAAGTAAGTGTACTTGTTTCTTGCCTGTGATTCACCTGCAAAAGCTGTCTCCAGATTCTTCTCTGTCTGTGTTCCTGCATACTTGTTAGCCATTGTATTTACCTCCGTCGTTTTCTCTGCAATCCTTGCAGATTCCTTTAAAAAAGATGTCATAGTTTAAAAATTCCATTCCATGTGTATCGTTAATCTTGTTCTCAAGATCCGGTATCACATCCATATCTACGTCCGATACACTTCCGCACTTTACGCATCTTACGTGATAGTGATTCTTAAGTGTAAAATCGAATCGGTCAGGGCCGTCCGGAACCTCGACTCTTCTCACCGCACCTTCATCGGCCAGAACTCCGAGATTCCTGTAAACAGTACCCTTGCCTATAGTCGAATGCTTCGCCTTGATGAACTCATAGACCTCATCAGCTGTAACATGTCGCCTCATCTCATTAACAGCATCCAGGACAAGGTCCTTCTGAATCGTATTTCTTCTTACTCTCATAATCACCTCTCCTGTCGTTATCCTTATTGAGAACTATTCTCAATAAGGATATTATATCAATAACAACTATTTGTCAACTCTTTCTGCAAAAATTATATTCGCCTCATCAAGCCCCTCCCGTGTCACTTCGGTGGAGATTGTGTGACGATGATGATTTTTAGCACTCGACGCTTGACAGTGCTAACAGCGAAGGCTATAATACCCAACATAAGATGAAATATTACTGAAAGAAGGTACATATAAATGGGCAAGAAACAATTCCAGGCAGAATCCAAGAAGCTGCTCGACATGATGATTAACTCCATCTACACACATAAGGAGATTTTTCTAAGAGAGCTTATTTCTAATGCAAGTGATGCTATCGACAAGCTGTACTACAAGCAGCTGACTGATAAGATTACAGGTCTTTCGAGAGATGATTTTGAGATCAGACTTGCAATAAACAAGACAAACAGAACACTCACTATTTCCGACAACGGTATCGGAATGGATTTAGATGAGCTCGAGAATAACCTTGGCATCATCGCGAAGAGTGGATCTTTTGACTTTAAGAATGAGAATGAAACTAAGGACAACATCGATATCATCGGTCAGTTTGGTGTCGGCTTCTATTCGGCATTTATGGTAAGTGATGACGTAAAGGTAATTACTAAGAAGTACGGTGAGGACAAGGCATATATCTGGGAGTCAACAGGTGCTGATGGCTACACTATCGAAGAGACTACCAAGGACAGCTGCGGTACAGATATCATCCTCCATATCAAGGAGAACACAGATGATGAGAACTACGAGGAGTACCTGAGCCAGTATCACCTCCAGAGTCTCGTTAAGAAGTACTCAGATTACATCACATATCCTATTCACATGATGTTCGAGACATCAAAGCCTGTAGAGAAGGCACCTGACGAAGATGCAGATGAGAACAAGGAGCCTGAGTTTGAGACTGTGTATGAAGACAAGGTTCTTAACAGCATGGTTCCAATCTGGAAGAAGAACAAGAGCGAGCTGACAGACGAGGATTACAACAATTATTATAAGGAGCATTTTGGTGACTACACAGATCCTGTATGTCACATTCACACAAGAGTAGACGGTACTGTAACATATGATGCTCTTATGTATGTTCCATCTAAGCCAAGATATGATTACTACACTAAGGACTTTAAGAGTGGACTTGCACTTTATACCAACGGAGTAATGATCATGGAGAGATGTGAGGAGCTTCTTCCTGACTACTTCAATTTTGTCAGAGGTGTAGTCGACAGCGCAAATCTCTCACTAAACATCTCAAGAGAGCTTCTTCAGCACGACAGACAGCTTAGAGTAATTGCAAAGAACATCGAGAAGAAGATTAAGAGTGAGCTTGAGAATCTTCAGAATAATGATAGAGAGAAGTATAACGAGTTCTTCGATTCATTCGGAACTCAGATCAAGTACGGTATCTATGACAGCTACGGTATGAACAAGGATAAGCTTGCAAGTCTTCTTGTATACAGGACTTCAAATGAGGATGAGTCAAGAAGCACCCTCAAGGAGTACGTTGAGAGAATGAAGGATGAGCAGAAGGAGATTTATTTTGCAACAGGAAGCTCTGTTGACAGAATCAAGGCTCTTCCTCAGACAGAGGCTGCAATTGCCAAGGGTTATGAGGTTATCTTTATGACAGATCCTGTAGACGAGTTCGTAGTTCAGATTATGCAGGACTTCGAGGGCAAGCAGTTCCAGAACGTAAGCGCATCTGATTTTGACCTTTCAACAGATGAGGAGAAGGAAGCAATCCGTAAGGAGAATGAAGATGCAGAGAGTATTCTCAGCATCATGAAGGAGACTCTTGGTGATAAGGTTAAGGATGTAAGATTCACAAGCAATCTTTCAAGCTATCCTGCTACTCTTACTAATGAGGGTCAGATTTCAATCGAGATGGAGAAGACACTTAATGCAATGCCAATGGGCGGTGATGTTAAGGCTGAGGTTGTCCTCGACATCAATGCATCGCATCCAGTTGCAGAGAAGATTAAATCACTTGAAGGAAATGACGATAAGATTAAGGATTATGCTAAGATCCTATATGATCTTGCAAGAATGATTTCAGGACTTCAGGTTGAAGATGCAGGTGAACTGAGCGAGCTTGTATGCAACCTGATGTAAAGGAAATACATAACCAATACGACAATTTAAAAGGCGGCATCCCGATTGGGATTGCCGCCTTTGTTATTATTAATCCGAATTGCTACACTAGATTGCTCTTGTGTACTTCTCAAGCCATGCAGTTTCCTCTTCGTTGAGGTAAGGTGAAACAACCTCAAATACCTTCTTGTGGTAGTCGTTAAGAAGCTGCTTGTTCTCATCGTTGAGCATATCAGGGTTGATAGCATCAAGGTCCATAGGAACGAATGTGATTGGCTCAAAGTACATGAACTGACCATACTCATTCTGAACACCCTTACAAGTGAGAAGCTCGTTCTCAAGTCTTACACCGTGTGATCCGCCAATGTAGATGCCTGGCTCGTCAGTGATGACCATGCCCTCTCTGAATGCCTCGATCTCGCCCTTTCTGTAAGTCCATCTGAATCCTGTTGGACCCTCATGGATATTAAGAAGGTATCCTACGCCATGACCAGTTCCGTGATTGAAGTTGAGGTTTCTATCCCAGAATGGCTTTCTTGCAAGAATATCAAGAACCATTCCTCTAGTTCCCTCAAGGAACTTAGCGTTAGCAAGCTGAAGGTTACTGATTACAACAAGAGTAAAGTCATCCTTCATGAACTGTGGAACCTCTCCAAGAGCATAAGTTCTTGTGATATCAGTTGATCCCTCATAGAATCCAGCACCAGTATCAGTAAGGAAGAAATTGCCCTCCTCAAGTTCTACGTTAGTCTCAGGTGATGAAGTGTAGTGAACGATAGCAGCGTGAGGACCAAATGATGAAATTGGTTCGAAGCTTGGACGGATGAAGTTGCCCATCTCTGCTCTGAACTCATCAAGCTTATCAGATGCGCTCATCTCAGTGATTGTCATCTTGCCAACGTTCTCCTTAACCCACTTCATGAATCTTACGTGAGCAACGCTGTCCTTGATCTGAGCCTTTCTGATGTTAGCAATCTCAACAGGGTTCTTCATAGCCTTCATAAGGATTGCAGGATTTCTCTTCTCAATCTTCTTAACATCATCCGCGAAGTTGTTGAAGATAGCGTAGTTGAGCTTATCAGGGTCGATCAGGAGAACTGTCTCAGGGCCGAATACCTTAACATCCTCATAAATATCGTTGTATGGGTGAAGATTTACATTGTCTGCAGCGAGGTTAGCCTTAATCTCGTCGCTGAGCTTTGACTCGTCAATGTAGAACTCAACACAATCCATCTTGATAATTGCATATGAGAGAAGGAGTGGGAAGAACTCGATATCGTCACCTCTCAAGTTAAGAGTCCAGTTGATGTCGTCAAGGCTTGTAAGAACGTGAACGTTAGCTCCCTCTGCAGCCATCTCCTCACGGATTCTCTTAAGCTTATCAGCAGTTGACTCACCAGTGTACTCTACACCAAGTGCAAAAGCAGGCTTCTTAGAAAGCTCTGGTCTGTCATCCCAGATTGCATCGATAAGGTCATCGCTGTAGTGTACAGATGCTCCATTAGCAGCCGCGATATTAGCATAAACCTCACCCTCTCCTACAGAAACAACTCTTCCGTCGAATCCGAGAGTCATGCCTTCCTTAACAACATCTGCGATGTAATCGTTCATCTCTGGAACACCAGGCTCGCCCATCTTCATGAGCTCAACAGTAGTGCCCTTAAGCTGCTCCTCAGCCTGGATGAAGTAACGTCCATCAACCCAGAGTCTTGCCTCGTCAGCAGTTACTACAGCAGTACCAGCTGAACCTGAAAATCCTGTAATGAACTTTCTTGCCTTGAAGTGCTCTCCAACATACTCACTCTGGTGGAAGTCTGCAGTAGGAACTACGTAAACATCAATTCCCTTGTCAGCCATCTGAGCTCTTAGAGCCTTTAATCTTTCAGGAATACCCATATCTAATGCCTCCTAAACATTTTCAGTTAAATATCGTGTCGTCTTCAGACCTGCATCTGTTTCGGAATTGAACACATATGCAAGCATACGGAACACGTCCTGTTATTATAACACTTTTGACCGTGTTAACGCATTAACATAATCAATCATTCACCTAATCCACACTCTTTCTTAAGAATTTCTCTGCCTCATCGCAAGGAAGCACCCTTGAATAGTAGAACCCCTGGATGTAATCACAGCCGGCTTCAGTTACGAGCTTGCCTTCAGACTCTGTTTCAACCCCCTCACATACTACCTTCATACCAAGATTATGCATAAGATCCGCGATGCCTTTCAGAAGCGCTCTTCCTCTTTCTGTCGAAGCCTTTCTCACGATATGTGCATCAATCTTAACGATATCCGCAGGGTAATCACATATATCGTTGACCGATGAGTATCCGCTTCCGAAGTCATCAAGCGCAATGCCAAAACCAAGATTCCTGCATGCATCGATATTCTTGAGTGAAAGATCCTTGTTCGCTGAAAGTGTATCCTCCGTGAGTTCGACGACCAATCTGCTGTGGTCAAAATCGTATCTCGATGTAATGTCTCTTAGCTTTGTAGCAAAACTTTCACTTGATGCAGTAACCCTGGTGAAATTGCACGATACTTTGTATTCAGCCATATCAGTGTCTTTCCACTTCTCAAGAAGACTGCATGCCTGCTCAAAGATACTGAAATCAAGTCTGCTTATCAGTCCTGATGAGATCATCGAATCAACGTAATACCCAGGGCTAAGCAGTCCCTCTTCAGGATTAATCCATCTTGAAAGAGCCTCTCCGCCAATGAATCTTCCAGATTTTGTATCATACAACATCTGAAGATACATTTTAAATTCTCCTGCATCAATTGCATCCGACATTCTGGCCCTGATTCTAAGTTTTCTTGATTCCTTATCAAGAAGCGCCTTGTCGCATTGCTCTACAGATTTGAGGAGCTGCTTGGCATAATTGTAACCGAGCTTTGCATTCGTTAGTGCAGCATCGGATGTTGTCAGATGCGTTTCAAGCTTATAGAATCCAGCTCTAAAGATAGTATTGTACTTCTTCCGCAAGCCTCCGCTTAATCCGTTTAATTCTGTGAGCACGCCCTGCAGCCAGTGTTTAGCACGTTCATCGTTAGGCGCCTGAAAGCCTATAGCAAATGTGCCTTTCCCTGCAGCACCAATAAAGTCACCATCCGATACAAATTCATAGAGCACATCCACCACATCACGAAGCATTTCATCTGCAGAGTCTGTCCCCTTAATAAGCTCTACCCTGCCGAAATCAATAGCAATATATGCAATGTAGTACAGGCCGAATGTATCCCGATTAATACCTTCGTTGTAACACTTATGGAAGAATTTGAGATTTCCTATTCCCGTAGTTTCATCTATAAGAAGCTGACGCTCCTTGATGTTTCGATTTCTCCTGCTGAGCCACAGCCTTATAGACAGATATGTCGAGACAATCAGCAGCGCGAATGAAACAGAAACCCACACGGTCGTCCCTTTCGTTGACTTTGTAGCTACAGCAGCCGCCAGTGCAGCGTCGGCATAATCATTTCCACTGAGCTCCCCAAACGAATCTTTCACCAGCTTTCTAATGTCATCAGATGCCGCTTCCGAAAAACATACATATGCGGTATGCTTCTCGCCATTATATTCATAGTTTACCGCCGAGAATTCATCAATTCCTTTATTAAGCTTTCCCTTGCTGTGTGCCGATATTATTTCTGCCTGATTGCACCTGAGAAGATATCCCTGTCTGTTAGATTTCCCCGCCATGATATAAGTGAAGTCTACTCCAGTCTTCTCCGAAACCTTCGCATAAAGTTCCGGCAGCATGCCCTTATAAGTCTCTGACTTTTCGTCATAATATTCTATAGGGTACATGTCAGGATTGCCTGCGATGTATACGGTCTCCCCAGCTGAATCCGTTTTAGTAGCACTCACCCTGGCCTTGCAGACCGACGGCACAAGAATAAATATCATCGCCAGCAGAATCACTGCGACGGACTTAATTTTTCTTTTGGCCTTAAAACTTAGTTCTTGATAGTTCATTATAGTTCCTTGTCGTAATTAATCTTCTTTCGCTCGATACGTCCCCAATTGTTTTTCTTCTTCTTGTAGCCGATGAATGCTGTCATTCGTGTAAATGCCATTATGAATCTCAGAATTGTAATCTCAAACAGACATAGTGACATTGCCTTGAGAGCGTCTCTAGGTGTAAGAGTAAGATCTATCGTCTGTATTCGGGCAAAAAATGCGGTCATTGTCAGCACCATTCCGTACACCGCGTATGTAAGAAAGAAAATCACCATGTATTTCGGATACAGCAGGTTCACAAAAGCCGCAGCAATCGTTACCGCTATTCCAATCACCTCAATCACCGGTGACAGCAGCTCATATATCAAAAAATACAGATATGAGATTATACCGACCGGCCCATAATTGGGGTTGCCAAGCATATCCTTGTGTCTCCACATGCTTTGAAACAGTCCGATGTGCCATCTTCGTCTCTGTTTGCACAGATCATTCAGATTCTCCGGCACCTGCGACCAGCACACGGCATCTGGCGCGTATCTGATGCTGTACTTAATTGCATTTTTAATGCAGTACTCATGCAACTTCACAACCAGTTCCATGTCCTCACCCATTGTTGTGTGGTCATATCCACCACATGCTATTGCGGTATCCTTCTTAAAGAGGCCAAAGGCGCCCGAGATTATCATAGATCCATTGAATTTGTCGAACATAATTCTCGATGCAAGAAAGGATCTGTCATACTCAAGAGTCTGCATGCAGGCAATGGTGCTGTCAGGCATCGCAAATTTCCTGACCCGCCCATTCTCGAGCTCTACTCCGTTTGCAGGCCTCACAGCACCACCAACTGCTACGACATCACCGTGTTCAATAACAGGTTTAACTATGTTGCTTAATGAATCCTGCTGTAGCACTGAATCTGCGTCCATACATATAAAATACGGATATCTGCACACGTTAATTCCCATATTCAGTGAATCTGCTTTTCCACCATTCTTCTTTTTCACCAGCGTAAGAGGTGCCTTTTGCGAGAACGATTCATACACGCATTCCTCCGGCTTGCATGAGATTTTCCTCTGAATCGGTCTCCTTATCTCCTTCATGCCAAAAGCATTGATCAGCTTCTCTGAGGTTCTGTCCTTCGATCCATCATCTATCACGACAATCTCATACACCGTGTACTCAAGTGCAAGGAGTGACTTCACCGTTTCGACAACGGTAACCTCTTCGTTGTATGCCGGCACTATTATGCTTACAGGAATGTAATAATCATTATGTATCGTGCTCTCGAGCTGAATCATTTGCCGTTTTCGATACAAATCCGACGAGCCGATGGCTACAGCTATGAACAGGAATGTAGCATAACCAATCAGATAGAGTATGAAGAATATGTTGACGCCATTGAGAACCGCCTTTGTGAATTCAAATAGAGCATCACTCATTTCCTTCGCCTCCTTCCTTCAGTTTCTTCTGATCAAGTCTGTAGGTTATCATCTCGCTCGCGAATCTGTCGTCGCTCTCGATAATATCTATCGATGAGATGTAGTCAAAGCCAAGCTCATCAAGGCTCTTTGAAGCATTAAGCCTTACGTACCAGTTCTCATTGGAAACAAGCTTCTTGAGCACAGCTTCAGTCTTATCTCCTGGATACATCGCAAGAGCTGTTGCGGCAATAGCAGTACATGCCCAGTCTTTATCATCAGAGCTTTGTGCAAAAGCTATCAGATGCGGATATGCCTTCTCATATGGATACTTACCAAAGTATCTGATGCAGCTATATACAACCTCTATGTCTATATTCGAATCATTCATAATCTGAAGCATCTTCTCAGGGCATTCCTCTGAGCCAAATCTGAAATAATCGAGAATGGCAACCTGCATATTCACTCCAAACAGAGGAAATGCAGCCCACAGCTGCCGTTCAAGCTCTAATCTATCACCTGTGTACTTCAGAAGTCCGTCGCACAGCATTTTATTATGATGATAGTTTTCACTCGAATCAATTATCTGAAATGCTTTGACTACAGCGTCAGGATTTCCAATCGAGTACAGTGCCTGTAGTGCGTTCTCTCTGCAATACAGATTCTCACTTCTTACCATTTTGAGCATCTGCGTAATAATTCCAGTCGCACTCTTTCCCTTAAAAATCTCATGCTTCTGAATTACATACGGGAAGTACGCAGCCTGAAGATCATTTCTTTTGCCATAGTCTTCCGCCAGTCCGATAAATACCGGTGCCATTTCGTCGAGGTAGCGTCTGACCTTCTTAGGTGACTTAATGCTCATCGTAGAAAGAGTTCTGTCAAAAGCACGGAGGTTCCGCGTCTTCCGAAGCTCCTTTTGCATGTATTCTTTCTCTTCTGGCGCGATACTCTTCTTCTTGACCTGTTTCCTGATCTTCTCTGCAAATGCCAGGCTCACTCTGTCTAGCTGACGTTCTCTATATCTGAACACTAAAACACAGACGATGTTAAATAATATCATCGACGCGCATATTATCAGGTATGTATAAATCATCAGCTTAAGTTTCAATTATTATCCCTCCAGTATTTCTGCATTATATAGTAGGATGCTTTGAGTCTCTCATGGCTTGTCGGTTTCTCATCCCAGCCATCTAGCTTAAGAGGATTCATAGGAATTCTCTTAGTGTCGCCAAATGCACCAATTCCGGCATACAACTTGTCTATATTGATGTGCGCTACTCCATAGTTTCCATCATAATAGTCATCATGAATCTCCATTCTCGATGGGTCGGAGAAATTCAGCAGCTGCCAAGGGAGCTTTATCTCAACGAAGTCGTCACCATACATGAAATCAGCCAGTGAGTTAAAGTCCTCGCTATCAGGGTTTGCATTACCGTAAGTAAGCTTACCAGTTTCATATATCTCTGCAGGTGTCGTATTATCCCCTGTCTCTAATGCTGTAGCTGTTTGAAGAATCATATTAATTTTCACAAACTTAGATGAATGCTTCATAGGGATGTTCCCTTTAACATAGGTATCATAACCCCACACATTCTGCGAGTAATTTGCTCTCAAAGCTTCATATCTTTCCTGAACAAGTAGCCTGCTGTTATTTACCCCATTCAGATTGATAAGAAAGTCTGCAGCCCTTCCGAATTTCAACTTATTGTTATCGCAATAGTTACTTCCACTCTTAGGCGTCACATCGATAGGAATCGCAAGTTTCTCCCCTCTTAAACTCTTGCCTTTGTCCTTAACACGCAAATATATAAACTTCTCATCGTATTTCATAGACAGAGTTAAGCCTTTATTTCTTGATATGATATCATCATCAGTCCATTCAGAATCGTCACCATCAACATAACAAATAGATTCCTTCTTGCCTGGATCAAAGGCAACTATTCCAAAATATTGCTCATTTGTCTGGTAATCCGACCAGAATGGAGTTCGTCTCATATTAATCGCGTACATCGTATTCCATGTTCTCTTGAACCATTCATCGTGCCATGAGAATGCACATCCACCTGCACAATTTTCAGCCATAATGTCTTCATAGCATTCAACCAATGCCTCTCCTTGTTCCTGCTCAGACATATTGCCCTGATTCCTTCCAGTGTTTCTGTCTCTCTGAGCCATACCTCGACCAGTTGATACTCCAAATTCTGATATCACAACAGGCATGCTGTGGTGTCTTGTAAGCATGGACAGGTACGCTTTGTATGTATTCAACTCTCCATTTTCTGTCATAAACTCATATGGATTTGTTACTCCGTAAATACTCAGATCATCGACATATGATAGATAATCTGGATAATATGGGTATACATGGTATGAAGCAAACTGACCCGATATGAACTTATCAGTTGTTTTGATATGCTCGACATCCACCTTCGCACATTTCTTGAAATACTCGGCAACGTTTTCTGGATAATCAAACGGGTCTGTTGTAGGCCAATTGGAAAATGCAACCAGTCTCTGTTTCTTATATCTCTTTGTCTCATATTCAATGGCCTTATCTCCAGCCTCTGCAAGTAAAGCTTCAAACGGCGTAGCTTCTTCGCTTGTGTACATATACTTTCCCTTATACGATGAATAGCCCTCCATCTTATCGTACTTATGATCAGTATATGCAACCGATACATCTTCCCACTCAACTCCGAGTATATATCCGATTACCCACGGACTTATGTCGTGGTCATATTTTCCGGAACCTGCGGAATTGATGTCTCCAGGACTTAATCTTTTGCATCCGTGAACAACATCAATCATATCTCTGCAATCATCCTGGAAATTCTTAAATATATCGTCACTCCTCATATCTCTTCTGGAATTCATAAGGTAGTCATTAACCCATACTCCATGAATCAGATAGAGCGGATCTGGATTATCTTTATTGTATTTCCAGAAAGCGTCATAGAACGTATCTTCCTGTACCGTATATATTCTTAATGTATTTGCTCCCATTTCCTGCATCTGTTTGAACCATTTCAGATAGGTTTCTTCTGTTATCTTAAACTCAGTCGCCCATCTTCCCGGGTAACCAGATCCCATATTTACACCCTTTATCTCAAAGTCCTCAAATCCCTCACCCTTGTCAAGCTGAATCTTATTTCCTTTAACCTTCGTGAAAGAAGTCACTTCCTTATTAGGGTGTAAATCTATAAAAATGCCTACGCGGTAATAAAGCGTATCAAAAGTTACCGCCGCAACTATCAGTATAGATATCGTGATAATAAACTTTTTCATTCTCTACCTCATAGTCTAATTCGCATTTGCATTAAATTTCTTTACCTTTGACTCAGCAGAATACTGTCTTAACGATTCGATATTCTCATCGAGCCAGATTCCTCTCTTATGAATATGTGCTTTCATAAATTTAATCGCCTGGCTGTAATTCCTAGGGTTTCTCGATGCAGGTTTAAGATAATCCTTCTCTTCATTGAATGAATATCCCCATACATCATAATTTCTATCTATTGCACCCCCTAGATATGTCTGAATTGCATCTATATTAGAATACAGATTGTCCTCGCTGAGTACTCCTTTCCTAAGTTCTCTATATCTTGTTATAACCGCTTCTACGAAATCTTCATCCTTTATCAACATGTTAAACCATACAGCTTCATGCATTTCAAACTCATCTATCTTCACTTTATGAACATAGCAATCATCTGCAGAATTGAAGTCCCATATGCACATTCTGTATCTTCCATCGTTGTCCTTATAGATATACGTTGATAGCCACCCGGCATCATAATTCTGTGTAAACTCATTTATTATAAAGAAATCCACAAATGATTCGACATCTATTAAACTCTTGTATCCATACTTCTCATCATCGTAATCATATGAGTACAATGCCTTCTCAAAATCTGAAAAATCCTGTTCTATCGACTCTGCAATTTTAGGTGTAAGACTACCAGTTCCTGGATATACAATATTCAGTTTCTGCTTAGTTCTATACGTGTATCGCGAGAAAGGTTCGATATTCTTAATTTGTGTATCAGCGCCTCTATCAAGTCTTAAAACATATCCCGAGTATGTCTGATTACTTTCATCCACAGACAGATTTAATCTCGCACCATCTTCGCCTGCCGTTATCGTTTCTTCCATAACGTACACACCCTTATATTCACCATTTACAAACACCTCACAGAATCTTACATTAGGTGCGTAATCCATTATTTGACCCGCAACGTTGTACCACAGATAATTTCTCATAAGTGTTTTGTCAAGGAATGGGCCATGCAGAGCCCAGTCATGATGTGCTTTCATCCCCATGACTGCAACATCATTTTTCTTACATTCCTTATCTATCAGCTTTAAGGCATATCCACTTTTATCGAAATATCTTGATGAATTGCCCCTAACATGAATCATCATTCTGCTTTTTTCTGATGCTTCATCACTCTCGTGATTGTTTGCATTCCCATTATCTATAATCCTGATTCTGCCCTCAATTTCGTCCTTGCCGTCCTTCGATTTTTCAAACTTCTTAAGATTTGTGTAAGGATCTCTATATGCTTTACCCGGAATAGCCTCGTCTGTATCAATCTTTACTATAGGTAAGTTCGTGCACAGCTCTTTCCTATCACATTCAGCGCATCCCGTATATGCAGAGTCACTCTCATGCTGGATATATCTGTTAGAATCATAGTCCAGAAAACCTTCAGCAACGTATGCGACGCAGACAACAAGTATACACATTATTATTCCAGCCAGCTTCTTCAATTATCTGCACCCCTTTCTTTCTGACTAAACGCTATATTTCGCTACGCCGAAACCTCATCATTCTGCATTACTATGTTTACGTAATCAACTCCTCCTATTTCAAAGATTGCATCGGTTACATTAATTGTCTCATTCTCAGCATCCTTAAGTATCTTTGTAGAAATCTCATATATAAGCTCAACGCTCTCTTCCGTAGCATTTCGTACTCTAAGCACCGCTTTTCTGTTAAAAAGTTTAAACACCTGCGACTGAATCGCGGACTGTTTATTCCTGTTTGCTCTGATTATAAGGAGCATTCTGTTGTCGCTCTTGATAGAACCAAGAAGCAGGAGCACAGTAAATGTTATCGCCGCGCCTATTGCTGCAACCAGATAATCTCCAACACCGCAGCATATTCCAACAATTATCGCCCAGAAAATATACATAGTGTCACGGCTGTCCTTGATTGTTGTTCTAAATCTCACTATGGAAAGTGCACCTACCATACCAAGAGATAATGCTATGTTATTACCTATAACCGTCATTACCGTTCCTGTAAGAATTGCCATTACAGTAAGGGATACGTTGAACTTCTTGCTGTAAATTGTTCCCTTATGTGACAGATAATATGAGAAATTAATCACCATGCCGATCAATGCAGCCATGCAGATATTCAATGCAACCTGCTTAGGTGTCATCTCTCCTGTATTCTGAAGAATAGAAAATAGTTGTTCTTTCATCTCTGCAACCCCTCCTATATATGTGTTCTGTATCCGTTCTGTCTCGCCAGTAAATACTTGCTGACCGTCATCTCGCTTTGATCTGTCGTATTGATGAGTCCTCTAATGTATTCCAGCAAGAAACCATTAAACTTGACTTCCATAACAACACCGTATGGATCGAGCACGTAGTTCATATTAAGCGTCTCTGAAAAAATGTCGACTGAGCTTTCTGTGGACTCCACGTGGCTGTCGAATGTCACTCTTATATTGTTTTCTTTAGCTATAAATGCCTTGCGCCTGTACTGAACTATCGTCTTCGGTCTGTAGCATTTCATCTGCATATACGCATACATCTCAGCAGCAAACGGTTCACTATAACTGAGCAACGGTGACAAGTCTCCCTGTATCAATCTTTCAGCATCAGCCCTTGATACAGTAAGCGATCTCTTAAGCTGCCTCGCACCTTGCTTCTGTTTCATCTCAAGCTTTGCGACCTGATCCGATGGATCATATATTCTCAGTCTTATTTTTCGTCTTAGCTCTACTCCAGCCAGCTTCTCCTCGAAATCATCATCAAACGGAGTATCGAAATATAGAGATCTTACAATGTAGCCTGTCGGCCCGTTATGTAAATCCGGAATCATGACCTGATCAAGCTTATGGCTCTGCCTCATCGCTTCCTCAATTCCGATCAGAAATTTCTTCTCTTCTCGCAGTACATGCTTTAACATTACATCCCCCTATATAAAAAACCGACCGCAGATACATTCTCTGCAGCCGGTCTATCATACAAAAATATTGCTTAGATACCTGAGCTTTGCGCCCCTGCCTTTCAACAGGTTTGCCGTATTCAATCTTTTTAATTACTTATCGAGCGGCTTCATGATTGGGACGATTTAGGACATCGTTTCAATTCTTGCTATAACCCAACATAGTTCAAAATAAGTCGCAAATCAGATTTTTTCAAAATCCTACTTTACTTTATTTTCGATTAGTTTCGTGGGGGCTTTGTGTAAGAATTGATGTAAATGATGTAAATGCTTTTATCCACCAACTATGAAGTCCGTATCAATTTAATCTGTCAAACCGACACTTTATTATACTCATTTTTGAAGTAGGAGTCAAGACCTTCAAATTCGGACTTCCTCAGCTCCTTTGTTACATCGGTATAGATGTTGAGCGTAGTTGAAATATCCTTATGACCGAGCGTGTCCTGAATGACCTTAACATTTACCCCTGCTTCGCACATTCTTGTTGTGAAAGTATGCCTTAAAGAATGGCAGCTAAAATGCGGGAGCAATACTTCTGCATTTTCATCTTTCAACAACTGCTCATCGTTACAGTCACGAATAATACGGCGAATTGCTTTGTTGAGGGTTGCCTGATGTTGCGGCTGTCCGAAACGGTTGATGAAGATAAAATCGGTGTATCCGTCAACAGTCGCTTCACAATGAAGGTCAAGTAATTCCTGTCTTTCTTTTTCCATTAAAAATGCTTCTTTGACGAAACCGAGCATAGGCACTTTTCTTCTTCCTGCCGGGGTTTTGGTCGTATTAACATTGAAGTAACAGCCACGCTTACTGCCCTCGGTACGATGGTCATAGTAAACCAGCGTGTGGTTCACATCAATGATACCTTCTTCCAAATCAATATCGCACCATCTTAACCCTGTAACCTCTCCAACACGAAGTCCCGTACCAATCATAACCGCAAACACCGGATACCAATACTTTGATGTCGGAGAGTTTTTCAAATAGTCAAGAAACAACTCTTGCTCCGGCTTTGTTAAGGCTCTACGCTTCTCGGTCTGAAAACAATGGGACTGTTTCAACTCTTTGAGCACATTGTTTGACGGGTTATTCCTGATGTAGTCATCATCGACCGCCATATCCAAAATCTGATGGAGAACCGTATGAATATTATCAATGGTCGCCGGCTTCAGATGGCGTTCGTCTGCAAGGTAATTATAGAACCTCTTTATATCTGTTTTTCTCAGAGAAGATACAGTCTTTGAACCTATCTGATGACGGACAAAGGTCTCATACATATACTTATAGTTTTCAAAGGTGTTGTTTTTCAGACCTCGCTTCAAATCCTTCCAAAGCTCATAAATGTCATTGACCGTTGTGTATCGAGCTTCTGCCTTAATGCCATCGCTCTTGTCTTTTGCGATTTGTTCCTCTTTGTATCGCAGTTCATCAAGTGTCTTGGCATACACATAACGCCTTTTGTGGTTGGCGTCCGTCCAACTGAAATGGTATGTACCATCGGCTCTCTGTGATTCGCCTGTACGAAGCACTACTCTTGATTTGTCTTTTCTTTTTGTTCTTGGCATAACTTTTTCCTCCCTTAAATACTAAATTGCTTATCAAGATAATCAATAAATTTGTCTCGGATTACACAGACCTGAACACCGTTAGTGACAGCAAAGGGACAATCGCCCCTCATTATGATTTGCCTGATTTTTGTCCTGCCGATACCGGTGTACTCGGCTGCTTCCTCAACCGTTAAAACCTTCTTCTCCCAAAAGGGAGCATTTTCTTTTCGCTTTTCGAGTAAGACTCTGTAAGCTAAAACATCGTTGTCCATAAGCCCTCCTTCCTATATTGAGTACATTTTCTCAATGTACTCATCAAAAACTCGTCTCTTAATCATTCGTCTGTTTCCTACCCACAGAACAAACGGACATTTTTCTCGGCTTGTCATCTCATAGAGTTTGTCTCTGCCTATGCCTGTGTAAGCGGTCGCTTCATCAATCGTAAGGTAAGGCTTTACCCAAACCGGCACGGTTTCCACCTGATTACCTGAATTATTCAATTCAGTCTGCTTATTTCCCATAACACCACCTCCATCAGAGGGAATACTGCGATGACAGGTATTCCTCAAATTGTTTCCTTTTAATCAATCGCTTTGCCCCGTTCCAAAGAACGAAAGGACAATCTTCGCAATTCGATAGTTCTTTTATCTTTGATGTGCCAATGCCCGAATATTCCGAAGCTTCTTCAACCGTAAGGTTCATCTTCTTCCAAATTGGGACACTCGACATATTGGATTTAAGTTGTTTGTCAGACATACGCTGTAACCTCCTTGCCTTTGGTGATTACAGCATACTCAAAAGTCTGCGGTAAGCCAATTATGCGAATCGGCTCATCGCAGACTTGACTTTTTCCTTAAATCGAGTATTGCCTTTCGATAAACTCGTCAAAGACTTTCCTTTTAATCATTCTTCTGCTACCAATCCAAAGAACAAAAGGACAATCCTGACTTTCCGTCATTTCATAAAGCTTTCCCATTCCAATACCGGAATAAGCTGCCGCCTCCTCAATAGACAGGTTTGGTTTACACCAAAGAGGAATGTTGTAACGCTTCTTTTTTTCACTGCTATTTGACATTCCTGCACCCCTTTCCTTTGACCGAGGTGCGTTTGTCATAAACGATGTAATCCCAACCGCTGTTATTGCACTTATCGCAGTGGTCTTTGCTTTTCGCAAACGGGTCAAGACGCCTGACAACATAGTTTGGGTCGTGGATATAGTCGCTCAGACACTTGGGGCATAAGCAACGAACATCTCCGTTTCTGTCTGTGTTGTAAATCCATAAACCGAAAGTCTTTTTAAGAGCTGCGTTAATTTGCTTCCAAAGCCTTTCATCGTTTACCGAACCAATGTAGTCTGTCAGTTCATCCTTATTGACGGTCTGTATCTGTTCAAGAAGAACCATTGACGGCTTCTTCAGACCGAAGTCCTCACCCAAAATGATGTGTGAAGGAAGATACTTCTTTTTCATCACAGCCGTAACAGCAGCAACAATAATTGTCGGAGCGTTTGCATTAAAGTTGTCCGCCTGAATTACCATTACAGGTCTCTCTCCCGACTGGACAGACCCCTCCCTTTTTCCAAAATCGTAGTAGAATAAATCTCCACGCTGAATTTCTTTTCTCTGCATATATGTATAACCTCTCTGTTCATTTAGTCTTGAAAGTGCATTTCGTATCCGGAATTGAAATAACCCCTTCACTCATTTG
The DNA here is from genome assembly GCA_934255135.1 of uncultured Clostridia bacterium. GTDB lineage: Bacteria > Bacillota > Clostridia > Peptostreptococcales > Anaerovoracaceae > Crickella. Next base: position 92,009 of record CAKQMV010000006.1, read on the forward strand.
GACAAAGGGGGTCAAAATGCACACCCAAAATCAGAGGTTTTCATAAAATTTCTTGAAATTTTTTCTTGCGGCGGCAATCGACTTATCTACAACGCTGTAATATACGCCTTCTTCCTTTGCGATTTTTCTTGAACTCATACCTAACAAAATCGCTTTAATCATTCTTTCTCTCTGAACGGGTTTCAGCATTTCCAATACCTTTCTGACTTTTGCAATTTCTAACTGTCGAAGCTGTTCCTTTTCTTCCTCAATCCGTTCTTCCTCCGCCTGCTCAAACGGGTCAACAAACGGAGTAATCAGTTCCCGGTGGAACTGTTCAGAGATGTCATCTTCATAGCCGTACACATCGATTGTTCTTTTTGCTCGCTTTTCGTACTTATCATTGTTTCTGTATGACTCGTCAATCACTTCGCCCTGAGCCATAGAAAGCAGAATGAACGGGGTGTACCGGCGGATAACATCAGGGTATTTAACCCACAATTCTTCTTCCGCCAGTTCTGTTACAATCGCCCATTTCTCCGTGCCGGTGTAACCGTGGTATTCATACCGCAGATTGATGAGTTTGCAGTCGTTCGCAAATAATAATTCCTGTTGTTCTAATGTAAGTTTTGTCATTGTCGTAATCTCCTTAAATTTGAATTTTTGAATTTGGTTGAAATCAAAAATTCGGAGATTACGGATACTTGGCGATATATGCCAGCCACTTATATGTCACGGTCTTGCTCCTTTCGGGAGCGACAAAAAAGCCGGACACCAAGAACATTAGGATATTTCTATCCCTTAATTCTCAGCGTCCGGCAATTTGATGACTCAGGAGCTTTCGCTCAAGGACTCGTGGCTCGGTACATCTGCCCGATATTTAATTGTTCGCTCTGTTATCGTTCTTTACTAATCTGTACTTGACCATTCCCTTGCGTAGGGAAAGGTCAACCTCTACTACTCTGTGGCAGTTTGGGCATTTCAGTTCAATAACGCCTGTTGTCATTGTTACCTTGTCGAAAATACGCCAGCCACAGTTTTTGCACCTTACGATTATCTTTTGTTCCAACGATTTCATAGCTCGCTCACCTCCGGATAAACCGTAACCAAATCAAAAGGATTATCAAGATACTCCTTTTTCAGTAGTCCGAGCTGTTTCATTCGTATGGCAAGTGCTTTTTTGGAACACCCTAAAAAATCGGCAAGTGCGTCAAACCTTTTATATACGCTCGGATAGTATATCTTGTTCAGGCATTCAATCTTTTCGCCGAGACTGAACAGATACATTCCTTGTTTTATGAGGTTTTCAGGAAGAAGAATAGCAGCTCCAAGCGTGTTTGCCTGCCATTCCTCCCAATCGGATATTGGCTTATTCCTCTCGGAATTTGCCTTGCAATAATGTACTCCGGCAGATTTCTGTGTTACACCGTAATCATGCGGGAACAACATCTTGAATATCTGATGGCTGCCCTCGTGCATTAAGGTAAAGTTCTTTCTGCCTTTCAGCTTGCTGTCAAAGTTCAAGTCCTTTTCCACAAGAACGGTTTTCCCGTCCAAAAAGAAAAAGGCTTCGTTATCATCATCTTCAAATACCTGAACACCCATTTCCGTAAATGAGGTCATTCCGAGAATACTACCGTCATAGGATAGGTGCTGGTATTCGACATTCAATCCGAGAACCTTCTCCAAGAGAAGCTCCGGGTCAATTCTGTATATTTGTGTGTTACGGACATCAGGAAGTGCCATATATGCCTGAACATACTTGTCGGCAATCGCTTCGATGTCAAATCTCGATAAATGTTTCAAGTTACAAAACCTCCTACCATTAGGATTTTGCTTCTACAAACCACTTTCCGTTTTCTTCGTCGAACAGAAATGTGGGCTTGCCGCAAATCTGTACCGTGTAGCGGATACCGGTTCCTCCGACTTTGGTGGAAGCCGCACGGCATTTCTGAATTACACGGTCTATCTCATATTTTTCATCATTCTCAAACTTGATGAAATTCGGACGAGCCGTCCCATCAGGTCTGTGTGTTACATTTACTTCAACATAAACTTTTCTTCTATCGGATTCCATTTCTATACCTCGTAATTTCTCAAAGTCAAAACCAATCTTCCCAAGTGCTTGTATCCGTCGATGTTCTTATCCGACACCCTGTACTTAGGTCGGTCATCTCCGGCAGTATTGATGTAACAGGAAAGCCTTCCTTTCTTAAAGCGTTTTTTCCGGTCAAAGAACAGGAACATTCCCTCATATATACCGTAGTCGGTAAAATGGTTTCCGCCGTCCGCACGGAAGATAACAATATCTTCGCTGCACCCCTGCAAAAAGCAGTCGGGTATCGTAACATAAGCCGTAACCTCTTTTTCGTCAATCACATTAAGCCCTCCTTAACCGACCATACCTGTCGGCATAGTGATTTCAGCTTTTTTCGGTGGTAGCCGCAGGTTCTGACACAGAACCCCATTCCTTATGCTGTCCTTTCCGAAACGCCGTCTGATTTCTTCAACACACTTTTCCATTCGCTCCAATTTGTCCTGCTTGGCGGCGTCCATAAACATATCTATTTGACGGGGCGTGTCTTGTGGAACAAGATTTATGGCTTGTACCGTCACAGAACGGATAGGGTTATTCCACCCATATCTTTTTTCAAACAACTGAAAAGCGGTCTTTGCAATAATCATCGGAGACTGTGTAGGAAGTGCAATCTTCGTCTGCCATTGCCTTGTATTGAGTGTGTTGTCTCTAATATGTATTGCGACACCTTCTGCACTCAGTCCGTGAACACGGAGCTTGTGTCCGATGTCTTGGGTTAACTCGAGAAACACGGGCCACACCTGCTCCGGTTTCTCTAAGTCTGCTACCGTTGTTATACCGTGTCCTACGCTTTTTATAGGAGAAACGAAGTCTTTCTTGGCAACAAGGGAAAGGTCGTTACCATTGGCATAGTTCCATAAAACTACTCCGTTCTTTCCTAATCTTCTGCGTAAGAACTCAGGGTCGGTATTCGCTAAATCCCCGATGGTACGAATACAATAGCTGTCAAGCACTCGCTGGGTTGCCCGTCCTACACCGAGCAGGTCAGCGGCAGGAAGTCCCCAAATCTTTTCTTTGAATGTGTCCTTTGGAATTACGGTTACTGCGTCCGGTTTCTTCATATCCGAGCCGAGCTTCGCAAATATCTTATTAAAGGAAACACCCACAGAAATCGTCAAGCCGAGTTCAAACTTCATAGTCTCACGAATTTCATTTGCCACCTTTTCCGGCGAACCGAAAAGGCTTTCTGTCCCGCTAATATCCAGCCAACACTCGTCCATACCATACGGTTCAACTTGGTCGGTATATCGCTCATAAACGCTTCTCGCAAGCTTTGAGTATTTGATATACTCCTCATAATGGGGCGGCACTACAACCAAGTCCTTGCACTTCTGTTTAGCCTGCCATACTGCGTCCCCGGTTTTCACATCAAAAGCCTTTGCTTTGTAGTTCTTTGCAAGCACGATACCGTGTCGTTCCTCCACAGAGCCGCAGACAGCAATCGGATATTTCTTCAATGCGGGGTCGAGCATACATTCGACGCTGGCATAGAAGTTATTCATATCACAATGAAGTATGCTTCGTAACATTTTTAGAACCCCCTTGACATTTTGGGTAGTTTGGTGTACACTATGTGTAGTTCAACTTCCCAATTCATATTATATACACTTCAACTGTACTTGTCAAGAGCAAATGGGTAGTTCAACTGTAAATATTCTTTTAAGGAGTGAAATCACAATGACATTCGGTGAAAAAGTCAAGGCTGAAAGAACAAAGCTTGGTATGAGTCAAGATGAGTTGGCAGCTAAAATCGGCGTAACCCGACGCATAATTGGTTCTTATGAAAATGATAAATCCCGTCCGAGAGGAATGGAAAGATATAAGAAGCTGGCAGAATCCTTAAATGTAAATGTGAATTATCTGCTGTCTGAGGACGACGCTTTCATCGCCGATGTAGAGGATAAGTACGGACGCAGAGGAGCAAGACAGGCTCAGGAGTTGCTTGCAGAAGTTACCGGTCTGTTTGCCGGCGGCGAAATGGCTGACGAGGATATGCGTGAAATGGTTGACGCCATTCAGGAAGCCTATCTTATTGCAAAGAAAAACAATAAAAAATACACCCCGAAGAAATACCGCAAAGACGAGTAATCCTCGAAGTGAACTAAGTCCAATATATGGGACATATAATAGTTTATAATTTATTATAGGGTTAATATCCGATATACTATAATATGGGAGGTGAGCCGGATTGGGGTATTACACTACGGCTGAGATTGTGAAAATCGTAAACAAGCTCATTGACCGCTGCGGTACTCGTGACCCATACAAGGTCGCAAAAGAGCTTGGTATCAATATAATCTACCGAAATTTTGACAAGCAGCGTGGAGCATATAAAGTTATTCTGAAGAACCGCTTTGTTTTTCTTAAAAACGGTATGCACCCGGTCGTGGAGCAGATAGTGCTATGGCACGAAATCGGACACGATGTTCTCCACAGGCAAGAAGCGGTTGCTGTCGGCGGGTTCAAAGAGTTCAACATCTTTGATATGAGAGAGAACCGTATGGAGTATGAAGCAAATATCTTCGCTTCTCAGGCTTCGCTCCCGGACGACACCATTTTGGAATACATTGAAAACGGCTATGACATTCAGCAGATTGCACGGGCAATGTGTTCTGACATAAACCTGATTGCTCTGAAAGTGGATACGCTGATTGCACAGGGCTATCAACTTCGCAAACAGGAACACCAAAACGATTTTCTTAAATACAATCACAAAATGTAAGACCGTCAAGTCTCGAATGTTGAGATTTGACGGTCTTTTCGTTATTTATTACATTTTTCTTTATAATCTTCGCCCCAACTCCACATAGCGTCGAGAATAGGTTTCAAGCTTTGTCCCAATTCTGTCAGAGAGTATTCTACTCTCGGCGGAACTTCAGCATACACTTTTCGATTAACGAGTCCGTTTTCTTCCATATCACGAAGCTGAGCAGTCAAAACCTTTTGAGAAACGCTGCCGATTGATTTTTTTAATTCACCGAAACGCTTTGTACCCGGCAGTAATGCTCATGTACGGTAAAGAAGCAAGCAACCGAAAACAATAGATAGACCGCCAGCACTACACTATTCCGAACCAAAGACCAAAAGATAAGCATTTTGAGAAAATCTAAACTTTTGGATTTTCCTACAATGCCGACTACGGCGGAATCCCTCCCACTCCTTATATATTTCTTTCTGTATACATTGAATTTGTATTTAGTAAAATGCAGACAACACCACGGATCGGCTTTTGGCTGGACAATTCCAACCAAACACCACAGCAGACAGCAGAAACCATTCT
>CAKQMV010000007.1 GCA_934255135.1 uncultured Clostridia bacterium
CCTATCCATTTCGCACCTCCATGTTATTTGTAGTATATCATCTTTTTTATGACTCTACTTTTTGGGGTGCACCTCACCTCGCTTACACTGCCGTTCCGCTGATCTGATGCTCTTTTCTCATTTCTGAAAAATACTCGATTCGACACTTATTTTCAGAAAATTTCGTAAAACTTATGCAAAATCAAGGTTTTTTACGAAATCATTCATGATAAGAAGTTGCTTGATATCAGCAATCAATCACCACGAATGACCAGACATCTAATCTTTTTTCTAAAACAGCATAATTTGAAGGATTTTCAGAAATTTTCTGAAAATCTGCCCGATTTGGATGATTTTTCAGAAACCCCCATCCTGCCATCAGCCATCCAGTAATTCGACTAGCTATTTAGTAGCCCAGTTACTCCTCTCGAGATGCTGCTGAATCAGATTCATGTTTCTTCAGTGCTCTTCTCGCCTTAACAAGCTTATACACCTCAGGTCTTGTCTTCTTCAGATGTTCATCGAGCACCTGACGCCTCTCGACGAAGCGCTCAGCCAGTTCAGGATGCTCTTCTTTAATTCTTTCGTAAACCTTTCGTCTGCTTAACTCTATGGAATCAGCAAGCGCAGTCTCATCTCTTCCGGAAATTCTTACAATTTCCTTCAGATGCTCTTCGAGATGCTCTAGCCATTCATCCTCATCAAGCTCTTCCTTATAGGTCCACTTACCATTAAAGAGCTTATCCATATCACCAGTTTCTTTGAGCTGCTCAATCTGAAGATTAATCTGCTTCTCAATGAACTTCTCAGAATCAGCTCCAAACGCCCATGTCAGCTCCTGCATCTTCGAATTAATCTGTCTTCTTCTTGGCGAAATCAAAGTTCTCTGGGTGCTGCCGCCTACAATCGGATAAGGTCTTCTGATACCGAGATCCTTAAGCGCGATACTTATAGACTTTCTGACAGCACCTTCCTCAATCATATAGCAGAGACCGAGCTTGCGAAGCTGCTGGTTAAGATCCGAAATATGCTCAGTCATGTAGAACTTTATATCCTTCTCCTTAAGCTGCTTGTAGACATTCTCTATCGTCTCTGCAGCGGTTACGTCAATGCTTGTAATTCCACTCGCATCGACAATTACCGCACGCGTATCATCATTAATGACACTCTCGATATCACGTTGGAACGCCTTGCAATTCGCGAAGAACAGACTGCTGCTGAACTTATAAATAACAATTCCCTCAAGTGGCTTAACCTCGTCACTTTCGCTGAGAGCTCTGAACTCTCTGTGTTCCGGATGGTAACCCACGAAAGCTCTCGCAGGCTTTGACGATCTTAGAATCATCTCGCCAAAAGACAGGAATACGCCGATCACAACTCCGTTTATTGTTCCGAAGATAAGCACTCCGAAGAAAGCTCCTGCAAAAATCAGAAACTCTTTCTTATTAAGTGTCCACAGCTTCTTCGCAAGATGAAATTCTGTCGCGCCCCAGAGCGCACAGATTACAATCGCAGTCAGAACCGGAACCGGCAGGTATCCGATAAAGCCCGTACCACAAAGGAGTACCACAATCATAGTAAGTCCCGCTATGAGACCTGTGAGCTGTGTTCTGCTCTGATACTGCTCGCCCATCGCCGTTCTCGAAACCGAACCGTTCATCGGACAGCAGCCCGTAAACGATGCCGCAAGATTACCGAGTGCAAAAGCAAATATCTCCGAGTTGTCATCTATTCTATATCCATTTTTCTGTGCAAAATTGTTCTCCGCAAGAAGAGTTTCCGCCATTATTACGCCCGCTACCGAAAGGCTGATTGTAAATGCATCCGTCAGAGGTACGGCGCCAAAATCAGGGACGCTCCACTTAGGAAGTCCCGGCTCAACCGAGGCAAGAGTCGCTACTCCCCATTCATCCATCGGAAGGAACTTAGTCATCAGAGCACCGACAGCCATGACAACCACGGCAGACGGGAACTTGGGAATGACTCTTTTGGCAGCGGAAAGAATTACAATCGTTGAAACACCAAGTACCAGCGAAGGTATATTAATCTGAAGCGCCGTATGATAAATGTGTTCAGCGAGCTCGAAAAACTCTCCGACGCCGGATGTTCCTCCCATCAGCTTAGGTACCTGCATAAGAATGATCGTAGTGCAGATTCCCGTGATAAAACCGCCCATTACCGGGAGCGAAATATAATTAACAAGTCGCCCGGCCTTAAACAGATAGAAGACCAAAAGCCAGATTGCAATATAAAATGTCAGCACCGGAACAGCCGCCATCGCCTGCGCCGAGCCATTTTCAATTCCAAGGGTTATAAGCGCTGAACCGATAAGTGCCGCCGGCGCCGCATCTACTCCGAAGATGAACTGTGGAGATGTAGAAAAAAGTGCAAACAGGATTATCGGAAATACCGAGCCATACAGTCCGTAAACCGCAGGCAGTCCGGCAATCTGCGAGTATCCCATCGAAATAGGAATAGATACCGCAGCAATAACAACTCCCGCAAGGATATCCTTCGAGAGATTAGCTTTGTCATAATTTCTTAGTGTAGGTGTAATTTTCATTTTAACTGCCACCATTATTCATATAGATTTGTGCATAAAATGCACATTGCTATTTTACTACAACGAATGATTTCATTGTGAAGCTATAAAGAAAAACGACGCCTTCACTGGAAATCCTTGCGGACCTTCCAGGAGAGGCGTCGTTTATTCGTTATATATTAGTCGCGAGCTCTTATCTCGTTAATCATGCAATGGAACACTTCCTTGCTGTAATCACCGAGAGAATATGAAGCATTGTTCATGCACCAGTCAGTCACAATTGCTCTCTCGCACATTGAGTAGAACCTTGATATCTCAAGAGTTGTGCGATCCGCACGAATCGTACCCTCTTCCTTGCCCTGTTCAATCAGTCTGTTCATAAGGATGAAATAGTATCTGTTCCTATCAAGGAGGTTGAATCCACCCTTCTTAACAAGCTGCATTGAGTACAGGTTTGCAATCAGGTCAAAAGGGATATTGTGCTCGATGTAGCTATGCATCTCTCCATTCATGTAAACCAGCTTCTCGAAGCAATTCATATCCGCCGGGAATGTCTCCTCTATCTCCTCGTAATAATCATCAAGAAGCTCCGATACGGCGTTGAGAAGCTCGTCCTTGCCTCTGAAGTGATAGTAGAAAGATCCTCTTGCTACACCTACCTTGTCGATTATGTCCTGTATTGTTGTTTCCTCGTATCCTTTCTCGAAGAACAGCTCAAATGCGCCCTCGAGAATTGTCTGTCTGAGATTCTTCTTCACGGTCCTACCTTCTAATACTGTAAATTTATTGCCCGATTACTTACCAAGCTCTCTAGCTCTAATTGTAGCCTTAGATACAGTATCAATGCAAGCACCTCTGAAGCCGTGCTCCTCAAGAGTTCTAACACCTACGATAGTGTTTCCTCCAGGTGAGCATACTCTATCCTTAAGAACGTCTGGGTGATCGCCAGTCTCAAGTACCATCTTAGCAGCTCCGTATACTGTCTGAGCAGCAAGCTTAAGAGCTGTAGGTCTTGGAAGTCCCTCAAGAACTCCACCGTCAGCAAGTGCCTCGATGAACATGTAAACGTAAGCTGGACCTGCACCTGAAAGACCAGTTGCTGTATCGATGAGGTGCTCAGGCATCCACTCGAATACTCCGAGTGCTCCGAAGAGCTTCTCAGCGAAAGCCTTCTCCTCGTCAGTAAGGTCGCAGTCTGCATCTAGAGCGAATGCACCAGCGTTAACGAGTGCTGGAGTGTTAGGCATTGTTCTCAGAAGTCTAACGTTAGCCTGGATCATTGATCTTACAGCCTCAGCCTTGAGTCCAGCCATGATTGAAATAACAGCCTTACCCTCAAGTGAATTCTCAAGGCTTGCGATAGCACCAGCAGCATACTGTGGCTTAAGTGCAATTACAACGATATCAGCCTGACCAAGGTCAGTGTTCTTGTCGCAGATGTTGCATCCGAGAGCTGCATACTTATCCTTGATTGCCTGTGAGAAATCAGCAACGTATACATCCTGTGGAGCAAATACTCCTGCATCAAGTGCACCGCTTAGAATTGCGCCACCCATAGCGCCGGCTCCGAGAAATCCGATTTTCATAATAAAAATACCCCCTTAATATATTAACCGCGATTTAGAACGACTGCTCTGTTCTGTTGATGATTTCATCCTGAAGTGGCTTATCAAGGTTACGGAAGAAGTCACTGTATCCAGCTACTCTTACGATAAGATCCTTGTAGTCCTCAGGATTCTTCTGAGCGTTAATCAGAGTCTGCTTGTCAACAACGTTGAACTGAATGTGGTGTCCATCCATCGCAAAATATGAACGAATCAGGTTAGCCATATGATCAAGACCAGCCTCACCTGCTACAACGTTAGGAGTGAACTTCTGGTTAAGAAGAGTTCCTGATGTTGCAAGGTGATCCATCTTAGCACATGACTTGATAACTGCAGTAGGTCCGTTAGTATCAGCTGACTTCTCTGGTGAGATACCCTCTGATACAGGTACGTTAGCCTTTCTACCGTTTGCTGTAGCGAGGATAACATCTCCGAAGTAAACGTGGCAAGTTGTAGGAAGCATGTCAATTCCGTACTTACCGCCCTTCATGTTAGGACGTCCTACGATTGTATCGTGATAGAGGTCGAATACATCTCTCATTAGATCATCAGCATAGTCGTCGTCATTTCCGTACTTAGGAGTGTTGTCGCTAACCATTCTGTAAATTGCATCGTAACCCTCGTAGTTGTGATCCATAGCCTCAAGAAGCTCTTCCATAGTGAAGTTCTTCTTGTCAAATACGTTGTACTTAACTGAAGCAAGACAGTCTGTAACAGTACCGATACCTACACCCTGGATGAACTGAGTGTTGTATCTTGCACCACCAGCATTGTAGTCCTTACCCTTTGAGATACAGTCGTTAGTTACAACTGAGAGGAATGGAGTAGGCATGTACTCTGCGAAAATCTTCTCGATTACGTTGTTTCCTCTGATCTTGATGTTAACGAAGTACTCAAGCTGCTTCTTGAATGCATCCCAGAGCTCATCGTAAGTCTTGAAGTCCTTAGCATAGCCAGTCTCAAGACCGAGCTGCTGCTTTGAATATGTATCATATCCATTGTAGAGAGTGAGCTGGAAAATCTTAGGAATGTTGAGGTATCCAGTAAGGATATAAGCCTCGCTTCCCCATGCTCCTGTCTCTACGCAACCTGAAGATCCGCCTCTTCTAGCGTCCTCAAGGCTCTTTCCAGCATTTACAAGCTCAAGAATCTGAGCCTCTGTGTTATAGAATGCAGGCTGACCCCATCCCTTTCTTGAGATCTCGCAAGCTCTCTTAAGGAACTTCTGAGGAGTCTTTCTGCTGATTGTTACGTTTGAGTTAGGCTGTACAAGCTTCATCTCATCCATACAGTCAAGGATGAGGTATGAAACCTCGTTAACTCCGTCCTTACCATCAGGAGTTACTCCACCTGTGTTGATGTTAGCAAAGTCTGTATAAGTTGATGACTCCTTAAGAGTTACTCCAACCTTTACAGGTGCTGGCTGGTTGTAGAACTTAACCCATAGACACTCAAGAAGCTCAAGAGCCTTCTCGTCATCAAGGATTCCCTCTTCTACATCGTGTCTGTAATACTTGATTGTGTGCTGGTCAAGACGTCCTGGTGAGAATGCATCCCATGGGTTCAGGTCTGTAGTTACACCAAGGTGTGTGAACCAGTAGAGCTGAAGTGCCTGCCAGAAAGTCTGTGGCTTATGCTTAGGAACAACCTCGAGGTTGGCTGCGATCTGAAGAAGCTCTGCCTTTCTAGTCTCATCAGTCTCCTTCTCAGCCATCTCAAGCGCAAGCTCGTGATATCTCTCACCAAGGATGATTACTGCATCGCATGCAATATCCATAGCCTTAAGCTGTTCCATCTTGTCATATGCTTCTGTATCGTTAAAGAAGTCAAGCTCGTCCATAGTCTTCTTGATCTTCTCCTTATAATCCATATATCCGTTAGTGAATACCTGCTCACCACCACAAGTATGTCCAGGACCTCTCTGCTCCATGAACTCAGTGAATACTCCAGCGCCATAGCACTTCTTCCACTCCTCAGTCATTGAAGCAAGAACCTTATCTCTTGTAGCCTTACCCTTCCAGAAAGGAATAATCTCCTCTGCCTGGATTCTTCTGTCCTCGTCAGTAGTGTGGAATGATACGAGGTCTCTCTCGCTCATGATTACCATATCCTCTACGCTGTGGCAGCAGATCTCTGGGAATGTAGGTGATGCCTGTGGGTCGCAACCCTTCTCACCAACGATGAGTTCACCGTCTCCAAGATAAAGAGTCTTTCTTGAGAAATACTCTCTAAGAGACATTGCTCTAAGTACAGGGATTGAAACCTTTCCCTCCCACTCCTTGTAAACCTCTGTCTCGATTCTTGCTCTCTCAAGGTCGATGTGAACAGGTGTTGTTACTGAAAGCTCTCTCAGCTTCTGAATTCTTTCATTCATTCCGCGCTTTTCCATCTTTACTATCCTCCTATATGAGTATTGTTAAAACCAGCTTCTTTAAACATCTGAACGTACTTGTCCATGTCTTCATCACTAGGTGCTCGAAGCTCTTCACCTTGGTATATCATTCCCACCTTGGCATACTTGTGGCTTCCTGTATTGTGGTAAGGAAGCAGATTAACCTGTGCAGGAGTAATATCATTGTCCTTAAGGAATTTGATTGTCGCCTGTATGTTCTTCTCTGAACCGCTGACTCCATCGATCATAGGAATTCTCAGGTAGATTCTTGCACCTGCTCTGGCAATGCCTGCTAGGTTGTCAAAAATCAGCTTGTTGTCAAACCCTGTATATTCCTTGTGAAGCTCCGAGTCGATAGTCTTAATGTCATACAGGAATGTATCTACATAAGGGAGTATCTTCTCGAAGTTCTCGTATGGGGCAAAACCACAGGTGTCTATAGTCACGCTGATTCCCTCATGATGGAGTCTCTTAACAACATCGAGGATATAGTCGCTATCCATAGTCATTACCTCTCCACCTGAGAGTGTAACTCCGCCTCCTGACTCCTCATAGAACATGAGATCCTTCTTGAGCTCCTTAACAAGCTCTCGAGGTGAATAATCCTTACCAATAACCTCTCTTAGTCCGTTAGGGCAGTAGATTGTGCACTTACCACAGAATGTGCACTTACTTGTGTCTGCCTCCGGAACCCTTCCGTTCATATGGAGTGCGTTCTCAGGACATGCCTTAACGCATGATCCGCAGCCTGTGCATTTCTCTGCGTCAAACTGCATTTCTCTTTCGTATCTCTGAGTCTCAGGATTATGACACCAGATACACTTGAGAGGACAACCCTTAAAGAATACAGTCGTTCTAATTCCGTCTCCGTCATGAATAGAAAATTTCTGAATGTTAGTAATATGATTCATTAACCGTTCTCTCCAAATTAAACTCAAGTTTAGACTGCAGTACAATTTACATCTTCCCTTATAATAAGACTTTGTTAAGAGTCTGTCAATTAAATATCAAACTTATTCTTATTATTTTTTCAAATACATATTTCGGTTCAAAATGAGTTCTTGAATGGTATATAAAATACCGCAATATAAAAGGCAAAGATACCTGAATTTATAGGTATCTTTGCCTTATAAACCATTATTATCTACATATCCTCATCCCATATGTAGAACTTGTTCTTACCTGTTGACTTTGCCTTATACAGTGCCTTATCCGCTCTATCGAATACTTCACCGTATGAGTCACCTCTAGTCTCCCAGATTGCTGCTCCAGCTGAACATGAAATCAGAAGATTGTCTATTACAAGATTGTTTTTCTCAAACATCTCAGTATAGTCGTGAAGAACCCTGCCAAGATTCTCGCTGAGTGCCTCTCTATCTCCACAGTTTCTGATTATAGCTATTATCTCATCTCCACCGAATCTGCAGAATATGTTATCTTCACCGAGAACGTTCTTCATGATGTCAGCAAAGCCCTTAATCGCCCAGTCACCTCTTGCATGTCCGAGGAAATCATTAATCTCCTTCAGATTATCCATATCAAACAGACAGACCGCAATCGGCATATCTGTAGGCTTCAGCTCGATAATCTCATCATCCAGACCTCTTCTGTTAAGAATTCCCGTCATATAGTCATGATAAGCAACTTTCTTGAGAAGACTGATCTGTTCTCTGTAATTGTTCAGATCCACCATCAGCTTTGTGTGCTTCATCACATCCTTCGTAGGATGATTCTTGCAAAGAATATCATTAACCTGATCAAGGAAGGCACCCTCAGTCACCTGACCTGAATTAGAGAATGTAAGTATTATAGGAAGATCCATTATAGCCTGTGTCTGCCTGATGTATCTGACAACTTTCTCAGCACCGTTATCTCTAAGTGTGTTGCTTACAACAACAGCAGCTATATCTACGCATCCATCAGACAGATGACTATTAATTATATCAATTGCAGATTCTGTATCCTCTGCATGAATTACTCTGTTTGATCCTTTGAACGCATCAGTCATCTTTGAGTAGTAATCTGCATCTTCATCAACAACAAGAACACTAAGCCCCTCGAATCTGTTGTGAGGTTCAGAAAATGATGTCCTGTTATCTCTAAGCCTGGCGTCGTTTAATGCCAGAATCTCGAATTCTTCAACAGGAACAGGCTTTGAGAAGAAGTATCCCTGAGCAGTATCGCAACCGATTGCCTTAAGTCTCTGCAGCTGATTGACTGTCTCAACTCCCTCTGCAGTTACACTCAGGTGAAGCTTATGCGCCATAGTAACGATATTACTTAGAATACTGCTGTTTATACTCTTGGCAGTCTCATTTCTGACAAAAGCCATATCAAGCTTCACAATGTCAAGCTTCATCTCACCGAGCATGTTAAGCGATGAATAGCCGCTTCCGAAGTCATCCATCTCTATGATAAAGCCAAGAGCCCTAAGCTCTTCTACAGATGTCATAATCTGATAAGGATTATTAGCATACGCTGACTCGGTTATCTCAAGGTGTAGAAGGTGATATGGAATATCATACTTCTCAACTAAGCCAGAAAGAACTGTAACGAGATTCTTTCTGTAAAGATCTACTCTTGAAACATTAACAGATACCGGTACTACAGGCTTACCATCCCTAATCCAACCCGAGATAATCTGGCATGTCTTCTCCCATACATAACAGTCGAGATTGAATAAAAAGCCGTTCTTCTCAAAGACAGGAATAAACTCTCCTGGTGGAATCATTCCCCATTCAGGGTGCTTCCATCTTACAAGAGCCTCAGCTCCATTCATGCTGTTATCTGTAAGATTGTACTTAGGCTGAAGATAAACAACGAACTGTTCATCCAAAAGTGCACCCATCATTGCATCCGTAATACGCTTCTCTTTGACGAGAGCTTCTCTTAAAGCATCGTCATACACATGATAATACTTACCGTAAATGCCCTTGATACTCTGTACAGCAAGCTGAGCTCTATCACACATCTTCTCAACACTTATATCTGAGTCGTCGACTTCGTATATACCCCACTTTATCCTTACATTCTTGAATGCAAAAATCTGATCCTTACTCAGAAGCTCAACAAGCTTCTCTCTACTGCTTCTTTCATAATCACTCTCTACAAGGCATACGAACTTGTCTGCCTGAAACCTTCCGCAGATACCACGACCCTCAAGATTCTCGCGAATCTGTTTCGAAAGCTTCACAAGCAATCTGTCACCCTCTTCATATCCAAAAATGTCATTGTATAGATTGAAATCCTCGATATCAGTACATACAATATTGTACTCCTTATCAGGATTCTGTGTAATCATCTCATCAGCCTTAACGTAGAAATAATCCTTGCTCATAAGGCCTGTCAGTCTGTCAGTGTTCATCTGATTGATGAATGCTGCTGTTTCTCTGAATTTAATGAGTCTCGCTACTCTATTCAAGATTATGTCTCTGTTATACGGCTTAGGGACAAAATCAGTGGCTCCGTGTCTAAGTGCATCCGTCTCTGTTATGTTATTGCTATCATGTGTTGTAACAATAACAGGAACAAGCGAAAGCTCTTTATCCTGTGAAACCACGTCAAGAAAGCTGTATCCATCCATTATAGGCATAAACAGATCCAGCAGTACAAGAGATATTTCGTCCTTGTGCGCGGTGAGGATTTCAAGGGCCTCCTTGCCGTTCTCAGCTTCAACCGTATCGTACGTATCAGCCAGAATAGCGCTCAGAATTTCTCTGTTTAGAGCATCATCCTCTACTATCAGAATAGTCTTCTTATGACTCATAAATATATATTCTCCTTATTCGGATGCGTATCTTCTAATAGTAGAAACCGTCATCTCGTAATCATCCTTAACCGGTTCAAACAATTCCTTAGCTCTCTCAGATACCTTGGCATCTCCAGATCTAAGTTCCTCTGTCAGCTCAGATGCTGACCCGCATAGCTTGGTAATGCTAAGATTTGCACAGACTCCCTTCAGTGTGTGTGCAGCCTTAAAAGCATCCTCTCTCGTGCCACTGTCCATCTGATTCCTCAATTCCGCATAGCTTCCATCATCCAGAAATTTAACAATAAACTTCTCTACAAGAGCAGGGCTTATCAGGCGGCCAAGTACCTCCTCAAAGTTTCCACCCATATCCTTGTAACATTCCTCAATTCTCAAAGCTCTGTACCCCCCCTCCTGACAGACAAAAATATCTGTCCATAATATACATCTTGATTATATCGTTTTTGAGCAGGCCGAACAATCCATATTATTCCTACAGATTCCACTCAATCATAAATACGAAGATTATCGCATAAATCAGCACGCATACAGGAAGCACCTCAGTCTGTGAATGAACTGAAAGCAGCGCTCCGGCAACTGCTCCGAAGATAAAGAAAGCTATTATGCCGTATGAACACAGCATTCTGTGTCTTTCCTTGCGATTTCTCTTGTGAATATACTCACTCAGAGCCTCAGTACCACTTCTAAGATTTCCTGTACACATTGTCGATGCGAAAGCAAAGCCCCTGACCTTCCTGAAGGTCTGAACCTGCATGGCACATACAAACGAAATAATGACGTTTACGAAATGATTGAATTCACCCTGCGGAACGAAGGAAATTGCAGCAATAAGCGCAATCTCAATTCCGACCATCACATGTCTCCAGTGGAACCTGTGCATCTCTTCCGTCTTGAATCTGAGCTTCATCTGCTCAGTTATCAGTACACCTATGGCAAAAGCAATGACAGGAACGATGGCCGAAAACATTCCGCGCCAGTCCCCGTCTACTGCTCTGATGCCTATAAGTACTATGTTTCCTGTCTGTGCGTTGGCAAAAACTCCGCCTCTGCATATGTATGTGTATGCATCGAGGATTCCGCCGGCAATAGCAAGAAGTGCTCCTACTCTGAATCTTTCTGATTCCTGAATCTTCATCTCAACTCCCTAATACTGTAATTTTAATTAAAGAACATATAAGCAATACCTACTGCAAGTGAAAGGCTTGCCAGTATTCTAGCAAGATTATATGACTTCTCATTCTTATAGATAAGATGAAAAATCACCGAAAGTACAGCTACCGCACCGAATGCCCACGAAATAATCTGTTCTGCTATGTAGTTAGATGGCTGTGAGCTCGCGTTAAGCCATGCAATAATCATGCTGAGTATTGCTGTTGCGAAAAGCAGCACCATCTGAAGTCTCGGCTTCTTCACGATAAAGTTAAGAAGAATAACCGCTGCTGAAATATAACACGTAATTACAAATCCTAGAAAAAATACACCCATTTAATTCACCTCACATTCTCTTCTCAATTAAAGTGAAAATCATCGGCCATATCAGAATAACGATAATGACCGGAATAAATGATTCAATGAACCCTGCGGCCCAGATTCCGATTCCCACGCCTATACTTTTGCATGCAAAATTCGCTGCCGCAACGAGCACAACTCCCGCAATTCCGCGAAATACTTTCACCTTAGTGCTAACTTCTGTCGTGAACTTAACCCATCTTCTCTCACAGGGCCAGCCGATGCAGATTCCGAAGATAACGCCAGCAACCTTGTAACAGTCTGCAATCATCTCCTCGGGGTCAACAAGAAGCTTGCTGCCATCATAGACTGCCTCGTAGGGCTTAAGGCTCGTATAAGCAAGGAATACTACTGTAAGGGCAATCATCACGCCTGCCCAAAGCAGATCTCTGTTCTCTCCAGCCTCCAGCCAGTCGAGAAGCATTCCGGAAGCTACCACTCCGGCAACTCCGACTGCTAATCCTGCTGCTACATCTCTTGGAGTATGTACTCCAAGAAAGTTTCTTGAGAAAGCTACAATAAAAGCTACAAGGAAGATAAGAATCTTCCAGATTCGCTTATTCACATCAGCGGCAATCGTTCCATAAATACTCATGGCATTCTGGCTGTGTCCACTTGGAAATGAGTATCCGGTCGCACCCTCTATGGCTCCTGGATCTGGAACAATTCTTGAATCGAGAATCCAGGGGCGATTGATGCAGCAGATATTCTTAAGAAGCTGATTCGTTATATTTCCTATTGAAAGAGCCATTCCAATCCTTACACCTGTCCGCTTGCTTATGCACCAGTAGATCACAGCGATAAGAACCACGCTGATAGTGCTTCCGCCAAGATGTGTCACCGCATTCATGATGCTGGCAAGTGCCGGCATGGACTCTCTTATATTCTGAAGAAAAAGCAAATATTCTATGCCCATTTCTTTCCTCCATCCTACCCTTCTAACATTGCACTATTATAGCATATCTCCCGTAAAGCCTATGTAAAAAAAACAGGAACTCCGCGTGAAGCGAAATTCCTGTTCGTACACAATTATCATATTTACTGTGCTTCTCATGCGGTCAGCGGAATATACCGACCTTAGAAATAATATTCTTTTAGCCGAGGAGAAGCAGACCGAATACGAGTGTGAAGAGGGCTACTGTCTCGATGATACCGATAACGATGAAGTAGTTAGCAGTACCCTTTCCTGTTGCTCCAAGAGCATCAGCTGCAGCTGCAGCAGCCTTTCCCTGGAAGAGTCCTGAAAGACCGATTGCGAGTCCACCGAAGATACCGATTGAAAGAGCAAGCATTGGATCACAATTTGCACTCTTGATGAAGTTCATAAGAAGAAAACCGTAGATTGTCTGTGTAAGAGGTGCACCTGCGAACGCGATCATGATGAATGGAGCCTGCTTACCACTTGCATAGCACTTCTTCCATGCTCCGATTGAAGACATTCCTGCAAAACCTGTACCGAATACTGAACCAGCTGCTGAAAGACCTAGAGCTGCTGCCATACCAATAAATGCGATATTCATAATAATTCTCCTTTACAAATTACTTTATAATCTTTTCATTTTCTTTAAAAGGTTCGTATGCTATACCTGTCCACTCAAGACCAACCTGGCCCGAGAACTCGAGTACGTTAAGACGTACACCGTGAACTACTACTGACAGGAACGCCATTACGAGATTTAGTGCATGTCCGATAACAACTACCACAACGCCTGCGATAATAAGCGGTCCGCTGAAGCCAGCCGCGATATTATTAAAGCTCTGTGCAATCGCCATTCCCGCCATACCTACGGCGAAAAGTCTGATGTAACTCATTACGTTACCGAAACAGCTGATTGTGTTAAGGAACACTGTAAATGCGTCTGCCAGTCCTGACTTGAGGCCCTGTCCAAATGTCTTGTCAGGTGCCATACCGCCAAACAATACAACGAGTGCAAACGCAACTCCGATGCAACCGAAGATTGGCTTGATTGGGAGATTCTCTCCGATAACCAGATAGAGTGAAAGCAGATACATTCCTACTACTGCGATCAGCCATCCAAGGTCTGCAACCCAGCTCAGATCCTTCTCTGAAAGCTTCTTCTTGATTGCAAGAAGGCTTCCGAGTGCCATCTGGATTGCTCCGATTGAGAACGAGAATTTCATCATCATGTTCTGCTGTACCGAAGCTTCAACTCCGAAGTATTCCGGATAGTTGGCCATGGTTGGAATTACCAGTGCTTTGAGGAACGGTACCTTCATGGCACTTTCCATTCCGAACCATGTTCCTGTTATTGCACCCCATACAATTGTTGTTATTGACAGTACAAACAGCAGATATGTTGCTGTGTTGTGATTCTTTGTCTTAATCACGTATCCTGCAGTTCCAAGGAGTATCAGTGTTCCATATCCTGCGTCTCCAAGGATCATTGCGAAGAATAGTGCGAAGAATAGCAGGAACCAGAGTGAAATATCTGCCTCTCTGTATCCTGGCAGAACACCCAGAATGTCGAATACCGGCTTGATAAGACCGGAAACCTTTCCGAATCTCAGCTTAGTTGGAATCTTGTCATCGTCATCTGCAACATCTGTTACTGCCCATGCCCAGCCATTCTCGGAAGCCGCTGTCTTGAAGGCATCAACCTCAACCTCAGGAACATATCCTGAAAGCCATACGAAGCTGTCATCGCTCTGTGCAGTCTCACTTGCAGATGATGTGAACTCAGCATTCTGTGCTCTTAGCATTGCTTTATTAAAGCTCTCCATGTTCAAGGCCGCATTTCTGAATGTATTATCACACTCAGAAATGCCCTTCACACATTCAGCCTTAGCTGCTTCAAGCTCTGCAACGCCCCTCTCTGGCAGATTAAACTCTGCCGCAGCATACTCAGGAGGAAGCTTTCCGATTGATACGAATAGAACTTCCTTCTTTACATCCTTCAGGTGGATTACTTTAATCTTTTCATCCGCTACAAGTGCTTCATAAAGCTTGCCCGGAGCTCTGTAGAAATGTAAATCGTATCTGTTCTCTCTGAGAATCTCGAGGTCCTCAGGATCGAAATCGCCCCACTGTACGATTCTGTCAAGCTCAGCGTTGATAATTGTGAGCTCCTGTGTCAGAACGTACTTTCTCTCTACGTCATCCTTAACCTTAGAGTACATACGGTCAAAATCGTCTCCTGTGAGAACCGGAGGTTTCTCGAGGTTCTTTAATTCTTTCTTGCCCGGAACATATTCCGCGAGCATCGAGGCTGTTCTGGACAGTTCAGTAAACTCTTCAGTAGCAGCATGTGCAGCGGCTTTCTTAGCTGCAATGTGCATTACTCCGAGCTTCTTAAGTCCGTCGAGCATCTCTTTCTTACGTGAAAGCGATGACACTACGTAGACCATTTTCATCTTTTCTATCATTGTGCCGCCTCCACAAGTTTCTTCTTTGAAATCTTTCCGCGAACTACGGCAGCTGTCTGCTGGTCGCCAAGATAAACACCGATTACTCTGATGTTCTCCTTTGCTTCCGGAATCTTTACCTTCTCGAAGAGGTTTACTCTCTGAGATGTTGAGCGAAGCTCCTTCTCAAGTAGTTCCTCCTGCTTGCGAAGTGTTGAAACCAGTGCATCCAGTCTTGCAATCTCGCGAAGCTTAATCAGTGCAGTATCAACCCACAGAGGATATTCTTCTACAGCATAGTCAACATCCTTGAACTTAAGCTCCTCAAACTTAGGAACTGTAACTCCGGCAATGTTCTCTTCTCTGCAGATTACTGTGTCAGGCTGAACGAGAAGATCGATACTCTTCTCTTCTGGGAAAAGCTCATTCTCAGCGAATACTGCTACCCAGTCATCGAGGTTACCAATCATCTGAACACGCTCAGCTTCCTTCTGCTCCAGTTCAGCTCTAGTCATCATAATTACCTGCTGAAGCTGCTGCTTCTTAAGCTGCAGGGTTGGGAGATAGCGCTGATACTGTTTCAGTCGGTCCTTCTGCACCTTCTGTTCATTTTTAGTAAGTTTGATAGCCACTGTCTGCTCCTTTTAACCCAGTGCTTCTCTCTTAGGCCATCTTTCCTTAATCAGACTTGTCTTGAGACCTGTCTCGTTAGGCTCAAAGCATTCTGCAAGAATTTCCCAACCAAGATCGAGCGCATCTTCAAGAGGAATATTTACACTAAGATCCATAAGCTTCTCTTCGAAAAGTCCTCCGAACTTCAGAAGCTTCTCGTCCCACTCTGTCATAAGGAATCCCATTGACTTCTTCTCAAGGCTCTCCTTGTACTGTGAGTAAAGCTTGATCATACCATCCATTACTGCACGGTGGTCGTCTCTAGTCTTTCCGTTAACGTTCTGCTTAAGTCTTGAAAGTGAACCGAAAGGCTCGATATGACCATCCTTTAAGTAATACTGACCCTCTGTGATATATCCTGTGTTGTCAGGAACCGGATGTGTTACGTCATCTCCTGGCATTGTTGTAACACCAAGGATCGTGATTGATCCAGCACCCTCGATATCTACAGCCTTCTCATAACGTGATGCAAGGCTTGAGTAGAGGTCTCCAGGATATCCACGGTTTGATGGTACCTGTTCCATAGTAATCGCCATTTCCTTCTGAGCGTCGGCGAAGTTAGTCATGTCTGTAAGAAGAACAAGAACCTTCTTGCCCTCAAGTGCGAACTGCTCTGCTACTGCAAGAGACATATCCGGTACAAGAGTACACTCTACGATAGGATCTGACGCTGTATGTACGAACATTACTGTGTGACCCATTACACCACCCTTCTCAAGGGTATCTCTGAATGTAAGGTAGTCATCATACTTAAGTCCCATTCCGCCAAGAACGATTACGTCAACCTCCGCCTGAAGGGCGATTCTTGCGAGAAGCTGGTTGTAAGGCTCACCTGAGATTGAGAAAATAGGGAGCTTCTGGCTCTCAACAAGTGTGTTGAATAGATCGATCATTGGGATACCTGTACGAATCATATTCTTAGGAAGGATACGCTTCGATGGGTTGAATGATGGACCGCCGATTGGAATCATGTTATCTGTAAGCGCTGGACCGTTATCTCTTGGTACACCGGCTCCGTCAAAGATTCTTCCCATAAGGTTATCTGAGAATGAAACCATCATTGGCTTACCGAGGAAACGAACCTCATCGCTTGTTCCGACACCCTGTGCACCGGCAAATACCTGCAGTGACACGATATCCTTATCTAGTTTAATTACTGTCGCATAGCTGTCTCCAACAAGAGCAAGGTCTCCGTATCTAACACCCTCGGCTCTTACTGTAACTACGTTGCCGACAATAGATTCAATTTTAGTGTATACCTTTTGCATCTTGTGTCCTCCTAGTTAACTGCCTTTGAGAGGTAGAAATCTGCAACCTTCTGCTTCTGAGCATCGAACTCTGGTGTTCCATATACTGTTCCGTGCCAGTCAAGGAACTCCTGTCTGAGCTGGTTGAAGAATGATCTGATTTCCTTCTTGTCTGTCATGTCGTAGTCCTTATGAAGAACGTCATACATCATGTCAAACTCAAGGCGCTGTCTTTCAGGTGAGCATGCTGCGTCAATCTCATCGAATGAGTTCTGCTGAAGATATACAGCATCTAGAAGCTCGCCCTTCTGGTAGAATGTGTAGTCCTCTGAAGAAGTTCCTTCCTCGCCGACTACCTTCATCATCTGGTTTACTTCAACACTCTTTCTTAGGATTGCACGTGCATTCTCAACTCTATCCATGTCTACTACTCCAGTGTACTTAGACCATGAATCAATAGGATGGATTGCAGGGTACTTACGTGCATCTGAACGCTCTCTTGAAAGACCGTGGAATGCACCTACTACCTTAAGTGTTGCCTGAGTTACAGGTTCCTCGAAGTTACCACCTGCTGGTGATACTGATCCACCGATAGTTACAGAAGCGATTCTTCCGTCCTTAAGCTTAACCTTACCTGCTCTCTCATAGAATGCAGCGATTGTTGACTCAAGATATGCTGGGAATGCCTCTTCTCCAGGGATTTCCTCAAGACGTCCTGACATCTCTCTCATTGCCTGTGCCCAACGGCTTGTTGAGTCTGCAAGAAGAAGAACGTCAAGTCCCATCTGTCTGTAGTACTCAGCAAGAGTTACTGCTGTATAGCATGATGCCTCTCTGGCTGCAACCGGCATTGATGATGTGTTACAGATGATGATAGTTCTCTCCATCATTGAACGACCTGTCTTAGGGTCCTCAAGCTCTGGGAACTCCTTAAGGATTTCTACTACCTCACCGGCACGCTCTCCGCAGGCAGCTACGATTACAACGTCTGCCTCACCGTTCTTGGCCTCACTGTGCTGAAGTACTGTCTTACCTGCTCCGAAAGGTCCAGGGATACAGAATGTACCGCCCTTAGCAACCGGAAGGAATGTATCGATTGAACGAAGCTGTGTTACAAGTGGCTCATCTGGTCTGAGTCTCTCCTGGTAGCACTTGTTAGCCTGCTTGATAGGCTGTGTGATTACCATGCTCAGTTCCTTCTCCTCGCCCTTGCTGTTAGCAATTACGCAGATTGTTGATCTAACGTGGTGCATACCAGCATCGACGATTGACTTTACTGTCCAGTCATTTCCCTTAAGTGTGAAAGGAACCATGATCTGGTTAGTGAACTGGAACTCCGGTACGCTACCGATAATTGATCCAGCTTCAACTCTGTCTCCTACCTTAACGCAAGGTGTGAAGTCCCACTCTCTATCTGGAATAGGATCAAGGTAAACACCTCTCTCAAGGAAGAATCCGCACTTCTCAGCAAGATCAGGAAGCGGGTTCTGAAGACCGTCGAATACCTGTGTAAGAAGTCCAGGTCCGAGCTCTACGCTCATCAGCTCTCCTGTGAACTCTACAGGATCGCCAACCTTGATACCATTGGACATCTCATAAATCTGCATGCTGGCAATTCCGTTGTTTACACGGATAACCTCGCCCTTAAGACGCTTGCCATCAACAATGATGTAAGCTACCTCGTTCTTACGAACTGCGCTCTCGAACTTAACGTTCGCAAGGTTGCCGTTGATGCCAGTTACATATCCTGTTACTGTTTCCATTTGATTATCTCCTGTTATAAGTTGTAAACGCGCTGTTGTACATTATCAAAGAGTCTCTTGAACTCAGCTTGTCCCTTCGACTTAACAAAGCAGCTCTGGCGTTCTAGTAATTTAAGTTTAATTGCGTATCCGAATAGGCACACATCGTCATAGAAATGACCTCCGATGTAGTGGTCAAGCGCCTCAAATTCATGCTCAAGGAGGAGCTTCTCTCCTTCAAGCGGATTCTTTGCTGAAAGCGCAGCCTGTGCAATAAGTGTACTTACCGGATCCTTGTCGTACTCAACCTGATATGACTTACCGAGAGCCACACTTCTCTGTGCATTAAGCTCTCTTGAAAGAGTCAGATAGAACTTGGACCATTTGTTCAGAACTGGTCCCTCTGAAGACTCAAGTGTGAGATCTTTCAGAAGTTCAAATTTCTTGTCGCTGACGTTACCCTCACATAGATTAACGAATTCTTCATATGTAATAGGTAAATCCTCATCGACATAAAGATCAGGTAGACTTGACAATAAGTAGTAGTATGTAGCCATACTTTACCTCCCGATTATTAGAAATCCATATCTCTGAAGTAAGGCATCAGGAGCTGCATAATCTCCTCGTCTGTACAATCGAAATATCCTGATCCGTCCTTAGCAGCAAGTCTGAAACCTGAAGATACGCTTCTTACAGGTCTTACATCGAGACCGTTTCTGATCTCCTCAGCAAGTGCTGCCTTAAGATCCTCTGTTACCTCTGCTACCTCTGCTGTGTAGTTTGACATATCTTCGCCAACAACTACTGCCTTGATAAGCTTGCCAAGAGTCTCTCCCTTAAGCTCTTCTCTAACCTTAGTTGCAAGGATTCTGTCTACCACACCAAGAACATCAACCTTAAATGAGATCATTGCGTCTCTCTTAGCCTGCTCAGCGTTCTCGATAGCACCCTCTCTGAGTGTCTCGATCTCTCTTGTAGCAGCCTCAGTTGTTGCCTTTGCATCAGCATTAGCCTTTGAGACGATATCCTCAGCCTTCTGCTTGGCATCAGCGATGATCTTCTCTGCCTGCTCGTTGGCAGCATCTATACCTTCCTTACGGATAGATGAAACCAAATCGTGAATCTGCAATTCCATGGACTGTTAACCTCCTGTTTCATTACGTTTAATAACGCGTACCGATATAGTGAATGCTTAGTGCATAAACATACGAAACCACGTAAATCGTTTATCATTTGTTCGTATTGTATCACCGTAAAACAGTGCCGTCAAAGTGTCATATTCGTCAAAATGTACAGTCTTTGATAATTTTTTATCCAATCAAAATATGGCAAATTGTGGGGTTTGCACAAATTGTATATTTATAAGCCAGATTGTATTTTTAAATGTATTATTTATGCATTTTGGCTATGTATTAAAAAAGAACATTGCTATTTTATGTATTGTTCACACTATTTTCACAAAGCAGCACCCTTTTCTCCTCAGTTAAAAAAATATCACAATTTGTTAACTTGTTTAGAAAAATGTACACAGGCTTTATGATGTATAATAAGGGGCATAAAGATAGCTAATGGAGTGAAATTATTATGAAAAAAGGACTGATTCTTGAAGGTGGTGCAATGCGTGGAATGTTCACCGCCGGTGTTATAGACGTGATGATGGAGGAAGGCATCGAATTCGACGGAGCGATAGGTGTTTCCGCTGGAGCTGCTTTTGGCTGCAACTATAAATCTCGGCAGATTGGACGAGTCCTCAGATACAACGTGAGGTTCTGCAAGGACAAGCGCTATTCGGGACTGTACAGTCTGCGAAAAGACGGCAACATCTACAGTGCAAGCTTCGCATACGGACTCGTTCCGCTGAAATACGATCCTTTTGACTTTGAAACTTATGAGGCGAATCCGATGGAGTTCTATGTTGTGTGCGTGGATGTCGAGACGGGTGAGCCGGTTTACCACAAGTATCTCGGCTGGGATGATCATGGTTTTGACTGGATTCGTGCCTCTGCTTCGATGCCGCTTGTTTCCGAGATTGTCGAGATCAACGGCCAAAAGCTTCTCGACGGCGGTATGGCTGATTCCGTTCCAATCCAATATTTTGAAAGCATCGGATATGACAGAAATGTCATCGTCCTGACTCAGCCATACAATTATGTAAAGAAGAAGAACAAGCTTGTGCGTGTGATGCACCGAAAATACCGCAAGTACCCAAAGATGGTCGATACGGTTGCAAGAAGGCACATCGTATATAATGAAACGCTTTCATATATAAAGGAAAAGGAGGCGTGCGGCGAAGTGCTTGTAATACGGCCGGACGCGCCGCTTGAGATCGGAAAGCTCTGCAAAGATCCTAAGAAGATTCGCGAAGTGTATGAGCTCGGGCGCGAGGTGGCTACGAGGGAGATGGAGAAGATTAAAGCATTTCTGAAACAAGAGTAGACTGCGACTGCGAATTCCGATTTGCGCAATTTGTGATTTCTGAAAATATATAAAAATCCGTGGGACTTTCAGAAATATTTCTGAAAATCCTTCCGATTCATAGCTTTTCAAAAAAAGAATTCAGCTGCTGGCATAGCCAGGCAGCTGAACACTGAATCCTCGCAGAATCTACTCCTGTCGGATTTCGGAAAAACCTCTGCATTCCGTTGGTTTTTCCGAAATTTTTCTTAAAAATCAATTCAATTCCTGTTTCTTTCAGAAATGCAAAACTCCCAGTCAAATTCCACAACCGGAGCGGGATGTTCCTAGCCGCCAATGAAAAGCATTTTGGCCGAAACCATTTCTTAAAAAACTGCATTTTACGATAATTTTCCGAAAAATTTCTGAAAAGTAGCTCGAAAACAGTATTTTTTCAGAAATCGCAACTACTTGAATCCCCGTTAATGTGCCGGATTTACGTGCACCATCACGTGCTTTACTTTGCTGAAGCTGTGCTCTATCGAGTCGTGCACTTCTGTTGCGATTGCATGAGCATCATTAAGTGTCATGCTTCCGTCAACTGCAATCTCAACATCTACATAATACTCACTTCCGAATATTCTGGTCTGGAGCATATCAATTCCGATGACCTTATCGTTAGCCATAATGCACTTACGAAGCTTGCGCTGTGACTCATCGTCAATCGAACGGTCAACCATCTTATTCACGGCGTCCTTGAAAATATCGAATGCCGCTTTTGCAATAAATACGAAGATGATTAAGCTGGCTACTGAGTCCATGATTGGAACTCCCATTCTCGCGCCGCCAATACCGATAAGTGCTCCGACTGATGAAAGAGCGTCAGATCTGTGGTGCCAAGCGTCGGCCATAAGTGCACTTGAATCAATCTTCTTGGCATTAAAGCGAGTGTACCAGTACATTGCTTCCTTAGATGCAATCGACACAATTGATGCGACCAGAGCAAGCATACCCGGTACAGGGATATCGCTGTAGTTGCCGCTCATTATTGTCTTAAAGGCCTGTGCACCGATTCCAAGTCCTGTTATGAACAGAATCATTGACAGAACTATTGCTGCAACACACTCAAGACGTTCGTGGCCGTAAGGGTGCTCCTCATCGGGTTCCTTGGCTGCAAGCTTTATTCCTATTATTACAACAATAGTGCTGAAGACGTCGGATGCTGAGTGTATGGCATCACTTATCATGGCGCTTGAATGTGCCACGAATCCCGCTATCAGCTTCATAATTGAAAGCAAAATGTTACCGGCGATAGTGATTGCCGAAACACGCCTTACTACTGCCGCCGATTCTAAAGCAGCCTCTGCCTTTCTGTTTTCGATTTCTTTCCTTAGATTATTCTCTTCTACCATTATTCAACACCTCCGAAATGACGGACATCATCTTGTCTATCTCCACAGGCTTAGCAACATGTCCATTCATCCCCGCATCAAGACATTCCTTCTTATCCTCGTCGAACGCATTCGCAGTCATTGCTATAATCGGAATCTCACCGGCATCAGATCTGTCCAAAGATCTGATTGAACGTGTTGCCTCTATTCCATTCATCACAGGCATCTGCATGTCCATAAGGATAATGTCGTAGTAGCCCCTATCCGATTCTGAGAACATCTCTACCGCAAGCTGGCCATTCTCCGCCCACTCTGTCTCGGCACCGTACATGCCGAGAATCTCGCTTGCAATTTCGTAGTTAAGTTCGTTGTCCTCTGCAAGAAGAATTCTTCTACCATCTATACAGTTCTCGATTCCGTCAGAAGCATTCGCATTAGCGAGAGCATCCTCGGATACCAGTTCCACGATAATTCGCGATACGAATGTAGAGCCCTTGTCAGGTTCGCTTGTAGCATCGATTGTTCCGCCCATAAGCTCTGTAAAAGACTTTACGATTGCAAGACCGAGTCCGCTTCCTTCGATTCTGTTAACTCTTGTATCCACAGCTCTTGAAAACTCTGAATACATGTCTGCCATAACCTCAGGTGTCATGCCGATTCCGGTATCTGATACCGTAACAACAAGCACTGCCTTACCCTTCTCAGGTGAAGGTTCCTGGCAAACATCAAATTTCACTTTACCACCATCTGGTGTATATTTGATGGCATTTGAAAGAAGATTCATATATATCTGAGTAAGTCTTAACCCGTCTGCCTTGATGCAGCCGCTGATTATGCCATGCTCGTTATATGTGTAATCTATATTCTTCTTTCCGACAAGGCTACTTACTGCAATATTAATACTGTCAGTGATGTCTTTGATATTGATAACCTCGTTGTTAATTGTAAGCTTACCCGACTCAATCTTTGAAATGTCAAGAACGTCATTGATCAGAGTCTGAAGATGAATGCTCTCACGTCTGATCTTAGCAACACAATCAAGCACTCTATCCTGCTCATCGCAGTGCATATCAGCAATCTCTGTCATTCCAACAATCGCGTTCATCGGCGTACGAATATCATGAGACATCCTAGACAGGAACTCTGACTTAGAACGGTTCGCAACCTCAAGTTGCTCCTTGATATGCTTCTCGTTCTCCATATATTCATGGTTCTCCCTCGCAAGCTTAGCCGAAAGGTACGAAAGCCTTATCGAAAGCACAACCAAAAGTACAACAAGTATTACCATTCCGTACTCGAGGAATCCTATCCTTGATGCAATCTTCTGGGAATAAATCTCCGCCGCGCCAACAGTGTCATCGGCAAGGCCAAAATACTTTTCGCTTACCGCTATTATTCTACTGTCGTCAGCGGATGTATTTCTTACAATGCGGATCTGATCCTTCAGTACATCCCAGTATTCTGTCTGTTTCTCAAGACAATCCTGATAGTGGTCGTCGTCAAGTGCGACAAGATCATTTACAGAACCACCATCTCTAAGCTCATCAAGAATTACATCAAGACTGTGCTCAAGTTTATCATCAGGAAAACCCGCAATTTCAAGCTTTACAAGACGCTGGGTTGCGTCCCTCGCGATTCCGGCATAATTAACAACACGGGCAGTTCCCTGAAGCAGATGAATGTTCCATATTGTAAAGCCAATGAATACGGCAAGTACCATGATGAGTGTGGCCTGAAGCCATCTCATTCGTAATAGTTTCGTCTCCATAAAGTTATCCTTTGCGGGTTTAATTATATTATTCAATATTTGATTTACTATTCTATACTATGCTGTAGTCTCTTCCGACTCCTTTCTTCCAACAAATCCTGAAAGTGCAAGCAGAATAAGACCAAATGCTGATCCGATAGCAGTTAGCATGAAAATCTGTCTGAAACCGACATTCAGGCATGACTGATACGTATCCTCTATTATATCCGATTCTGCATCAATTGCAGCAAGATAATTTTCTTTAGCATCATCGAATGCACCAGGGATTGCATTACGAAGAGTAATCATTTTCTCCTGTGTTGTTTGAGCCTGAAGAAGTCCATTCTCAATTCCAGCAAGCGCATTACCCATCTCGGTATGTGCATTAACTAGTGAACTTCTCTTAGCCTGAACCTGATTGATTCCTGCACTGATTCCATCGATACCCCTCTGAAGTTCATCTCTCTTTGAAGTCATCTGGGAAATTGCATTCTTCAAGCCTTCAGCCTGACCTTTAGTCTCACCGAGCTTCTTCTGCATCCCTGCAATCATCGCTGCATCAACCTGAGGATTGTCGCTTGGGTTATCCTGAATCTTCTTAATCTGTGCCTCTATTGCAGCGATTCCCTGATTTACACCATTCAGGCCCTGCTGCATCTTGCCAATCTGAGTATTAAGAGCATCTCGACCCTTGATCATTCCAGCTCTTGAATCGTTCTGCTTCTTAAGAGCAGTTCCCATTCCATCGATACCCTTCTCCATTCCAGCTCTTGCCTCCTGCATCTTTCCGATAGCAGAATTCATGCTGTCGATACCTGTTGAAACGCCATCAATGCCCTTAGAGATTCCATTGTCAATCTTCTTTTGAATCTTAGGTGACATCTGGTCGAACATGTATGAAGACATATCCTTAACACTTGTTGTAATTGTAGTTACATCAGAGTTCTTGATCTCAGTCAGGATGTCATCTGGAATCTCAACATCCATATTGCTTGACTTATTCTTGTTCATATCGAGCTTTACAGAAGTCATCTTGGTAAGATCCGGCATATCCTCTGCGCCCTCGATGTTCTGACTCTTTATCTCCTTGGTAAGCTCAGCCGCATAAGGAAGCTCAGGCACTTTAATCTCTCCTGGCAAAACACCCATGATCTCGTCCATCATTCCCGCTCCGGCATTTGCGATGAAGCCTACCATGATTGCAGGTGCGATAACAGTTCCAAGCGATCTTACAAGTGAGAGTGTTGCAAGTGCGGAGTTTGCCTCCTTCGTGTCAACCTCTCCGAGCATGATGTAGTTAAGAGGTGCACCCATTGTGAATCCGATTCCGAGGCCGATAAATATAAGTGACGCAAACACATTGATCTTATTCGGATTCTGCGATGAGAAAAATATTACTATAAGGGAACCTATGATCGCAGCGATAAATCCGAAAGCCAGGACAGGCTTCGGTCCGAAGTGGTCCGTCATTTTGCCCGAGGTCATAGCACCGATACCGGCAC
Organism: uncultured Clostridia bacterium; assembly: GCA_934255135.1. GTDB lineage: Bacteria > Bacillota > Clostridia > Peptostreptococcales > Anaerovoracaceae > Crickella. Next base: position 25,854 of record CAKQMV010000007.1, read on the forward strand.
AAAGGCCGAGGATGATAACGAAATATCCGCCGCTTCCTGATGGAACCTTGAGTCCATTCTCACAGAACTGTGGAACGAAGATAACGCCCATCAGAACGATTCCGGAAATAACTGTGATCAGAAGTGTAAGAACGATTCTGATATTTGTGAAATACTTGAGGTTCATTACAGGATCTGCTGCACGCTTCTCTATAAGCACGAAAATAGGCAGAAGAACCACGAATGCAATCAGGAATCCATAAACGTCAGGATTTGCAATTGTCTCTTTGAAGTTAAAGAAGTCAATGTTCTTAAGTCCGTACATGAGTGACAGAACCATTACAACGAGCACGCATGTGCCGAGTCCGTCAATTGGCTTGTCAGTCTTGTCCTTCGAATTAGGAAGTGCGAAAAATCCTGCAATCAGAATGAAGATTGCAATCGGTACATTAATATAGAAGATAAACTCCCACTTGTCAGTTCCGAAGAAGTCAAGAACCGCCGAGCCTGCGCTTGCGCCAAAAATATTGGCGATGCCGTACACGCCTCCGACCATTCCGAGTGCCATACCTCGCTTCTCCTCCGGGAATGTCGTTCCGAATTCCGCATTGGCGATAGGTACAATTCCTCCGCCTCCGATAGCCTGCACCGCTCTTGTGATAAGAAGCATTGTGAAGCTGTTAGCGCTGTGTGCAAATCCGCAGAGGAGTGAACCGAGTCCGAACAGGAAGATACTTACAAGGTATACGCTTCTTCTTCCCATTCTGTCCGCCAGCTTACCCATTACAGGAATGCTCGCTGCATACGCAAGTGTGTAGATTGTAATCATCCAGATTCCTGTCTTGTCGCCTACGCCAAGTGAGTCCTGAATGATAGTTCTTGCCGGAGTAACGATACCGGTATCGAGGGCACCCATAAAAATACCCAGAAGATAAACGGCCATCACAAGCGGCAGATTCATTTTCTTCTCTGTGCTATCTGTACTCTTCATCAGTTTCCTCTCTTTTGTTTTCTTAATAATTAATCTAAATTTGTAACTGTTCAAACAATTTCAGATTATAACACAAAAGAGGTGTAATTGTTCTAAATTGAACGATATAAATTGTATTTTTAGGTCTAAATAGAGCGATTCTCAATTTGATGAGCTGGTATATACCATTTCCGTGTCTATCGCGGATTCATCCAACACTAGAAAAAGGGCATCCGTCCAAGCCCAGGTTATGTAAGCTATTTCGGATGCCCCTTTTTTTAATCTCTAAATCTTTAAGAGGAAATATTATATTAGAGTATTATCGCTTTAATTGCCGGTAGTGAGAACCAGTATACAAGAGCGAATGCGGCAATGATTACTAGAGATACTATTAGCATATATTTGCCAACGGGCAGCTTACGATTCTGCCTCTCAGCCTCTTTGGTAATGTGCATAAGAGCCATTCTGATAATTGCCGGTAGTATTATGCCTAGAGCAAGCATGCAGCCCCACATAGGCCATGTAATTCCAGCCAGTCCGATTCCAATACCAAGAACAGAATACGAATTAGTCAGACCGCCAAGACCAGATCCTCCCCAGTCTCTTCCCCAACAATAGAGAAAATCCTGCTTAGTTAAGCCTTCCATGAAACAATATCCAAATCCTACGAATATCGCAACCATTCCACCAAAATATGGCATTATCAGATCTTGAGATTCTATAATGTCCATATTCAAAACAATCGCCAGCTTAATCACAACGGCAAACGGAATCATAAACGCAATGCCCTTGAAGATAAATCTTTTGTCAACGTCCTCTTCAATAATCTGCGCAAGAGTCTTTGACCATTCATCTCGGCTTCCGGAAAGGACCTCAGGAGTGATATCGGTGAGAACGATGCCCTCATTAATAATTCTTCGGCAGGATTCTCTTCTGTTATCGAGATCCATCGCCTCACGATTCATCTCCTTAAGTCTCATTTCCAGAACACTGTCTAAATCCACCTCTCCGTCAAAAAGCCTTTTGATTTCCGTAATCGGAACCTCCAGCATTCTAAGAGTCTTGATCTGGTTAATTCTTCTTATATCATCGTCCGAATAATCTCTATATCCGTTCTCGTTTCTAGCTGGATTTATTAATCCCTCTCGCTCATAAAACTTGAGGTTAGCTTCCTTTATAGAGGTAAGCTTCTCGACTTCGTTAATACGCATATCCTTATCTCCCTTCTCGTAAGTATTATCAGCTGATCTGACTTCACTGTAAACCCGGAAGTTACTCACGAGTCAAGAGATTTAATGAATTTCTGCCAAAATTTATGCGTTCTTAAGTTCGTATTCTCTGTCGAACTCCTTATTTGTTCTGTGAATCAGGAATGCCACGATTCCAACAAGCACAAGCACTGCGATAAGTCCAGGTACGAAGCCTGCTCCAACGTGACCAGTTGTGATTACTGTTCCTATCTGATATACAAGGAATGCTACTGTGTAGCCTGTTCCCAGCTGAAGTGAGATTCCGCCCCAGAGCCACTTTCTGCTCTGCATCTCAGAGTTCATAGCTCCAAGTGCCGCGAAGCATGGTGGTGTGAAAAGGTTGAACATCAGGAACGCCAGTGCTGCAACCTTAGTGATTGCCATTGTTGTTGCAACTACGTTTCCATCTCCTACAAGTGCAAGCTCATCAGTATCGATAAATGCACTGAGTCCATAGCATACTGCAAGTGTTCCTACAACGTTTTCCTTAGCAATGAAGCCTGTAACTGCTGCCGCTGCAAGCTGCCATGCAGCAACTCCAACGATTGGAATCAAGAGGTATGCAATTGGTGATGCAATTGATGCAAGGATTGAAGTGCTCTCCATTCCTTCCTCGACAACCTGAAGGTGCCAGTTGAATGACTGCATAATCTGAACGATTGTGTTACATACAAGGATAATAGTTCCAGCCTTTACGATATATGCCTTACCTCTTCCGAGCATTGAGATTACCGCTCTCTTAAGGCTTGGAAGCTTATACTCAGGAAGCTCCATAATGAAGAATGACTTTCTGAACTTGTAGCCTGTAACACCGTTTACGATTGTAGCTCCAATAAGAATCAGAAGGATTCCTGCAAAATACATAAGTGTTCCAATCCACGGAGTATCTGGGAAAAATGCACCTACGAAAAGTGCGATAACCGGAAGTTTTGCTCCACAAGGCATGAACGGTGTCAGCATTGCAGTAGCTCTTCTTTCTCTCTCATTACGGATTGTACGGCACGCCATGATGCCCGGAATTGCGCAACCAGTTCCGATAACCATCGGGATGACTGACTTGCCCGAAAGACCTACTCTTTTGAAGATAGGGTCAAGAACAACTGTCGCTCTTGCCATATATCCGCAGTCCTCTAGGAGCGCGATCAGGAAGTACATTACCATTACGAGTGGCAGGAAGCCGACAACTGCGCCGACACCGCCGATGATTCCATCAACGAGAAGTGACTGTACAAAAGGATTTGCTCCTTCTACAAGTCCAGCTACCCAATTCTGGAACATTTCGATCCATCCAACGAGCCAGTCAGCGAGCCATGTTCCGACTGTTGACTGTGAAATGTAGAACACCGCAAACATTACAACTGCGAAAATAGGAAGTCCTACAATCGGATTAGTCAGAACTGCATCAATCTTGTCCTGGCTATTATGCTCGCTGCTTTGAACCTTACGCTTCTCTACATCTTTAACGATTGAGTTTACGAATGCAAAACGCTTTCTGTCTGAAGCTTCAACCTCATCCTTATCGTGCAGGTTTACTGTTCCCTCATCATACGGAGCTGTCTGGTTCGAGCCCTTAAGCTCTGCAGCCTTAGTTACCACAGCCTTAAGTCCAGTGTGTGCTGATGAGGATGAAACAGTCTTAATTACAGGACAACCAAGCTTCTCAGCAAGAAGTGCCTCATTAATCTCTGTGCCCTTCTTCTCGTTGATATCACTCTTGTTAAGTGCAACAACAACCGGAATTCCAAGTTCAAGAAGCTGTGTTGTAAAAAACAGACTTCGGCTCAGATTGGTTGCATCCACGATATTGATAATTACATCTGGATTCTCGTTTCTTACATATCCGCTTGTGATGCTCTCCTCTGATGTAAATGGTGACATTGAGTAAGCACCAGGCAGATCGACTGCAATAAGCTCTTCACTTCCATCATAGTAAGCCTTCTTGATAAGGCTCTCCTTCATATCTACCGTAACGCCGGCCCAGTTGCCGACCCTCTCATTACGACCAGTCAAAGCGTTGTACATAGTCGTCTTTCCGCTATTAGGATTTCCTGTTAATGCAATCCTCATTTTGTTCCCTCCCAAATGTTGTATTTTCGATATATTTAAATAATTTGTGTAAACGTGGGTATGCACGCGGTTAGATCCAATCGGGTTAGATTTCACTAACCGCGTGGCTAAAAAAATGTGGTGATGTTATTTAATTTGTAGAGTGTCATGTTGCGAAAAGCCTCGCGATACGAACGCTGTACGAAGCCTTTCGTGGTTAGTCCTTTCTAACACAAGTTAGTGTAATATAACTGCTTGTGATTGTCAACTGGTTATTTCTATTTTCATATCGAATCTTGTGGCAGCTAGTCGGTCTCCTGACCACATAAACAAGTTGCACAGCAACATTGTTTTTCGCCGCTATTAATGTTAGGATAGTTAAGACAAACGGAGGTATTCTAAATGAGTTATATTAAGCATCGTGCAGATGAGTCTCTTGAGGACTATCTGGAAACAATACTTTTATTACATAGAAAGAACGGATATGTGCGTTCAATAGATATTGCTAATGAGATGAATTTTTCTAAGCCAAGCGTCAGCGTGGCAATGAAGAATCTTTGTGAGAAAGAGTACATTGAGAAGGCAGATAATGGATATATTACTCTGACTGATGCAGGTATGGAGCGTGCGGAAGGTGTGCTTGAGAAGCACACCATTCTATCCAACTGGCTAATCAGCATTGGAGTCAGCGAAGAGACAGCTAAGGAAGATGCATGCCGTGTCGAGCACGATCTGAGTGACGAAAGCTTTTTTGCAATCAGGAAAGCTTACAACAGCAAGAATAAATAAGAATAAATAAGATAAACAAGCAGTGGTGCCGGGAAGTAGTTCTCCCGAGTCGCCACTGCTTTCTTTTTTTTGTTATCACTTTTCTTTGAAAGGTGTACCGCTTACTCATTCTGAGTGCCGGCAGCTTGCGATTTCTACTGGAAGCTGCTGTTACCAATTTACTTGTTATGAAAATAATGGACCTTGAAAGATACCAATTTGAATTCTATAAAAGAAATGGTATACAGTGCAGGTGGCTTCAAAGCATCTGACAGTTATACGCATATCAAATTGAATGCCTTTATGGATAGTTAGAGTATTCTAACAGTAGTTGCTTCTCAATTAATAGGAGCCATTCATAAAAGCATTGCAAAATTGGCTCCTCAATATTGCAATGCTGGTCCCCCCTTAAGCTTATGAGACTACTTGCATTGAAAGATATTTAAAATGCTTAGTACCAATTTCAGTATTTATGTATATTCGGTAACATTTAAGATCCAATCGAATAATTATTCTCAAAAATGGTAATCGTCCGCCAGGTCTGCCTGGTCGTCTTGCTGCCTGGCACCATACTTATCATTTATTGTTTTTATTAACCCCCGAGGAATTGATGAACCTTCCTTTTGCATTCGATTATGACTGCTTGTAACAGAATATGCCTGCGTCACAATCAATTTGTTGTAACACCCCAACAAATCGAGTGCTATAATTGTGTATATATTTATAAAAACGAGGTCGCGCCTATGAACACTTTTGATGTTTATGACACTTACATGATTAAAGCTACAGAAGTTCTTGAATATTCAAGGAATGCGCTTGAGAAGATTTGTGATGAGCCGGATAATGGCTGGCTTTCGGAGATTTTCAATCAGATGACAGCAAGACTTTTTCCAGAGAGCTTCACGGCAAACGATGACCCTGCTTTTAACAAGGCAGTAGATTTTTTCATGAGGAAATATCAGGAAGCACTCGACGATGAACGGAGTATGAGGGCGGCATCACCTGTAGATGACTTTGTGTTTTTTACAGAGGAAGAATTTGGGCGATGTACTAATGCCGATGAGTACAGACGCTTCCTTGAGGTGTGGAGAACTGAATACATTTATGAATACATGAGGCTGGCCCGCGAGGTTACGCCTTTTAACACATGCGGACATGTGGCGGGTGTCCATTATATTGCGACTTTTATTGCAAGACAGATTGCAACCTACGAGACTTCGACAGATCTTGGAATTATTTCGGCAGCTGCGGCTTGCCATGATCTCGGTAAGTTTGGATGCGTCGGAGATGAGCTTCGCAAGGTCGCGCATTATCATTACTATTACACATCGGTGATCTGCCAGCGTTTTGGCCTGCCGATGATTGCGCATATTGCCGGCAACCACTCGACCTGGGATCTTGAGCTTGAGAATCTTTCGATTGAGTCACTGATTCTGATTTACGCAGATTTCAGGGTGAGAAGCCACAGAGAAGATGGCGTCGAAGTCGCGAAGTTCTATACGCTCGACGAGGCTTTTGACATTGTTCTTGGTAAGCTTGAGAATGTCGACGATGCCAAAAAAGACCGCTATCGCAAGGTCTATATGAAGCTAAAGGATTTTGAACTTTACCTCAGAAGTCTAGGCGTAGAGACAAATCCCGAAATGCCGCCTGCTGAGAATGTGGGCGAGGGTCCGTGCCGTGACCCTCTTCTTAATGGAAATGAGGTCACTGACAGACTTAAGAACCTTGCGTTCAGACATAATATAAGAATAATGAGCATTTTCAATAATGAAGTGGATTTCGGTTCACTTCTTGAGGATGCGAGAACGGAGAACAATCCTTCTATTGTAAGAGCATACCTTAATATTCTCGACGAGTACTCTCAGTACATGACCAAGCACGAGAAGCTGATGGCGCTCAGGTTCCTGTATGACCAACTTTCCAATCGTGAGGGTGACATAAGAAGAACTGCCGCAACTACAATGGGCAAGCTGATTGCGAGATATCAGAATCCAGCGACCAAGCTCGTTCCTGACAGATTTGCATCTGAGAGCAATGACTCGCTTGAAGTGTGGAGAGCATACCTTGGAAGAGTTGTGTATCCGGGTCACAGAGTTACAGATCAGCACAGACGCTGGATTCGTTACACACTTAAGATGATTTCAAAGAACGTAATCGCTTATGCGGACAAGGCGAAAGCGCATGATTACATCAGCGTATTTCTTGAGTTCTTTAGGGATGACGCGGTATCGAGCGGCGCTATTTTTGCCATGATTGAGGTTCTTCATCACATTCCATTTGAGATGATGACAGATGACGACCTTCATATAATTACGGATGTGCTCGGAAGATTTAAGGATGAGCCGCAGCCTGCGGAGAGAACTGCAATTCTTGATATAATTGAAGTTTTCTCAGCATGGGATACTGCATCAGAAAGCCTGAAGGAAGCTCTCAAGAATCTGCTTCAAAGCTTCAGACCAGAGCCTGTTGAAATTGCAGACTTCTATATCTATAAGAAGGCCGAGCGAAATCTATATGACACAGGAGAGAGCGACAGAGATATTCTCGTAAGCATCACAAGCAAGCTTGAGGATCAGACTACAGTTCTCATGAGAGACAATCTTAAGACCGCAACACCTTGGGTAATCAAGACTGCTAATATAAGCTTCCTTCTTGATTATGCGATTAACTGCTCAGGAACTGACAGAAATTTCTTCCTGGCGTCTCACCTCTCGAACCTGCTTAAGGTCAGCGAGAAGGTTACAGTAAGAAAGATGGCTGGACGAAGCCTCGTTGGAGTTGCATCAAAGCTGCCGTCTGACCAGGTTAACGAACTTGTAATCGAGCTCGCCAAGGGTCTTGAAATTGGAGATTATCAGTTCTCTAAGTACATTCCTGAATACCTCGGAAGACTCGGTATGTTCCTACTTCCAGGTGAGCTTGACGAATTCATAGATGAGCTCGGCGGAATGCTCGACAGCAATAACTTCAGGATTTCATCTGTTGCGCTCGACACAATCGGTGAAATGCTTCAGGACAGCTTCAGCTACAATTACAGAGAAGAACCAGATTCTTCAGGCCTTGTCAAGAGAGAGAAGATTATGCTCGGCTACCTTCTCAAAGGACTTTCCTGCTACAACGAAGAGGTCAGCCGTAAGGCGCTTCTTATAATTGGGCAGTATATTTTCGGTTCGGGTAAGCTTACACTCGAGGAAAAATACCTCTACTACAGATATTTTTACAAGAAACTGCTGACGCTTCTTAAGACAGATGCCGAAGGTGACATCAATTTCTATAACAACGCGGCAGCACTGAACCACATATACAGATTCGTCACCGACTACAGCTTCCTGCACGGTGAGATCGAGCTACCACAGAATAAGAGGATTGCGTTCTTCCCTGGCACCTTTGATCCGTTCTCAAGCGGCCATAAGGGAATCGTTGACGCGATCAGAAATGAAGGCTTCGAGACGTACCTTGCTCTCGATGAGTTTTCGTGGTCCAAAAACACTCAGCCTCGCATGAGGCGTCGTGAGATTATCTCGATGTCAATTGCCGCAAGTCCAGATGTGTTCCTCTTCCTCGACGATTTTCCGGTAAACATCGCGAACCCGGAGGATATCAGACAGCTTAAGAATGTTTTTGCCGGCAAAGAGGTCTACATGGTAGCGGGATCTGATGTAATCATCAACGCTTCATCGTACAAGGCACTGCCGCAGGACGACTCGATTCATACAATGAATCACATCATCTTCAGAAGAGAGAGCGCAGAGATGGGAGACGAGTCTGAGGAGAAGCTCAAGGCTGCATATGAGAACATAAGCGGCAAGATTTATGAGCTGAAGCTCCCTCCTTATCTTGAGGACATCAGCTCTACACAGATTCGTGACAACATAGACGACGGCCGTGACATATCGAAGCTTATCGATCCTGTCGCGCAAAGCTACATCTATGCAAACGGCATGTATCTCCGAGAGCCGATGTACAAGAGCGTCCTCGAGACTAAAGACATCAACATCGAGAATCACAAGAAGCCTGACGACAGACTGATTCACTGCGTTATGGATTCCAAAAACGGAAAACAGCTTGAAGATTATCTCACCTCGGCCCAGACAATGCATACGTCAATCCGAAATTCAGCAGGCGATATGATGGGCTATGCGCTCTACCACTCAGTAGATGTGACTGAGCTTTATGACGAGTTTAAGGATATTGAGCTGGCTACTGAAATCAGAAATCAGGCCACTGGCAAGATTCTGGTTATAAGAGAGCTTTCAGTTTCTGGTGGAAATGATGCATCGCGTGTTGTATCTACGCTTCTTACAGAGGTGCTTGCAGATGCCTGCGAGCGAGGCATAACCTACGGAATCTACCATCCTCTTAAGAAGGACATTTCGCAGATGATCATGGATGCATTTGAGCGTTTTGGATTCCTCGAGGTTGATCTGAATAATGTGAATAATGAAGGAACCGGAATCTGGGCAGTCGACATGAAGGCTCCAATCGTTCTTGTTGAGAATATGGACAGAGTTATCAAGAATCCGTTCAATACTAATACAAACGTACTCTCGGTTCTTCAGGCGTCGCACCAGAAGCTTCAGAAGGCTGTTTCGGCACTGCTTCCGGGCAATCTGGTTCTCTCATTTAATGCCGGAATCATGAACAACAGAATCGTTCATATGGTAACAGCAGCTAACGGAGTGCCTGACACACCTACAGTTCCGCGGAAGCTCGGAGCCGACATGTGCGTTCCTTTTGGCAAGTTCATCGGCAACACAGTGATTCCGAACACCGTGACCAAAACGCTTCACACCGAGAAGAAGTTCTCCGCAAAGCTAGACAGCTTCACCATCGAGGAGTTCCCTATGTACGCTTCGATTGAGAATCAGGTGAGAACAATAAAGTCATTCTCAAGACCTGTTATTCTTGTTGATGACCTGCTTCACAAGGGCTACAGGCTGAAGCATCTCGATCCGATAATGAAGCGTAACGATATTCAGATCAAGAAGATTATTGTGGGAATTCTGTCGGGTCATGGTAAGGATCTTATGTCGCTTCAGGAGCGTGAGGTTGAAAGTGCTTACTTTATTCCTAACCTGAAGTCGTGGTTCGTTGAATCAACCCTCTACCCTTTCATCGGTGGAGACAGCGTTGAATCGGATGATACGGGTCCTGCGAACCTGATTGCATCGGTTAATCTGATACCGCCTTTTGCAGCAATGGGATTCCTGTACATGTACGATAAGGAAGCGGTTTATGAGCTTGCGATGACATGCCTTGAGAATACGAAGGAGATTTTCAAGGTTCTCGAGGATGAGTATCTTGACCACTTCGAAAGACAGCTTACTATAAGAAGACTTTCAGATGTCATCAGAAAACCGCGCAGACCAGCTGGCTCAAACATCAGTGATAAGCAGCTTGCTATGTCGCCATCATCCTACATTGATGACTACATCTACAGGCTCGAGCGTCTTAAGAACGCAATGCTTTAATTGCTTAATCTACCAAATCGGAGGAAAGATAAATGCACAGAATAAGTGAGCTTTTCACGAGAAAAGATATATTATCAAACAGCGCGGGCGAAGGCGATGATGTCCTCGTCTGCAGCAAATCTACAGAAGGTAGAGACTTACTTGAAGCTCTTCCTGTCAGAGATGGTGACGCTAAGGTAAGAGTCAACATCGTAGCTATGGGCGACGTCGGTGGCACAGTGCTTCTCGGCCTTAGACTTCTTGGTGAGAAGGTTATCGAGTCAATCGGAATCTTTGATCTTAACAGCGCTGCAACAGAGCGCTATGAGAGAGAGATTAATCAGGTCTCATTCCCCGATGGACGCGTTCTGCCCCAGGTCAGAATCATCGAATCAGACGAATGCTTTGACTGCGATGTTTTCGTCTTCTGTGCTACGAAGGCCATTCCGCCGCTCGGTGCTGACGGTGATGTAAGAATGGCACAATTTGAAGCTAACCGTGGCCTTGTAGAGCTTTATGCAAAAATGGCTCTTGAAGCTGGTTTCAAAGGACTCTTTGCAGTCGTGTCTGATCCTGTAGATCCTCTCTGCATGGCAGCTGCCAGGGCGGGACTTGACCCTGCACAGATCAAGGGCTACGGACTCGGCGTGATGTACGCGAGAGGACTTTACGCCGCAGGAGAGCTCGGCGTCGATGCAGCTTTTCGCATTAACGGAAGAGCTTTTGGTCCTCACGGAGCAGACCTCGTTATCGCAGACAATGTTTTTGAGTACGACGATAAGCTGTCTGCTGAGCTGACCGAGCGAGCTGTCACATCAAACCTTGTAACTAGAGAATCGGGCTTCAAGCCTTATATCGCACCGGCAATGTCATCGGCAGCAATATCACTGATTGAAACTATAAGTGGTGGCTGGCACTACTCGTCAGTGTTTACCGGAGAGGTCTTCCTCGGATGCCGAAACCGCGTCGGTTCAAACGGAATTGTTATAGAAAACCTGCCGCTTTGCGACAGACTTTATTCAAGAATTGAGAAAGCATGCATGAATCTTTCGGGGATTATAAGTTATGGAAGAGAATGACCTAAGACTTCTGGTTATAAAACCTTTTACTAATGACGGACATACCAATGATAGACTCGATGAGGTGCTTGAAAGCGCTCTCGACGCCCTGCCTGATGGTGTTTCTTATGACGTGGTTACGACACTTGAAGCGCTTGAGGTAGCGCTGGCAGCCAGATCTGAAAATGGGGCTTCGCCTGCTGAAGAACCTCTTTATCTTCTCTGGGCAGTTGATATCGGCCGCGCCGGTATCAACCTTGAGATGTTTCGAATACTTGACTGGATAAGATCTGCTGGATTGGTTATGAAAAGCTGCATCGGCGGCATAATAATCGATGGGGAATCAACAGAGTATACTAAGTCTGTCGGCCGTATGGTTGTTCATGCCTGCAACGACGCTGGCTGCAGCTTCCCGGGAAGATGTCTCGTCGAAGGCCCAGCCGAGCTTACCAACTACAGAATCCAGGCTCGAAACCTTGAAACGGATCTTATGGGAGCTTACCGCGCAGCAGCCTCAGGACTTGTCAAAGAGATGCTCACGTATGATAAGATCCATGAGAAGAAGGACTTTCCTAAGATCCTGATGCTCCATGCCAGCGATAGCGCGACTTCAAATACGCTAGCACTCTGGGAGCTTGTTAAAAGCCACCTCGACGGCTGCGACTTCAGAGAAATTAACCTGAGAGACGGAGAAGTTATGGACTGCCGCGGCTGCTCATATGAAGTCTGCCGCTATTTCAGTGGTGAAGGTCGCTGCTTCTACGGAGGAACTATCACAGAGAAGGTTTATCCGGGAGTCCTCGAGACAGACTGTCTTGTACTCCTCTGCCCTAACTACAACGACGCGATCAGTGCGAACCTTGCGGCATTCGTCAATAGAATGACCTCCCTTTTTGTCCGAAACAGGTTCTATGACAAAAGTCTCTTTGGCATAATCGTCTCTGGCTACAGTGGAGGTGACATCATCGCGGAGCAGCTGATTTCCGGTCTCTGCATGAACAAGACTTTCTCACTGCCGGCGAACTTCGCAATGATTGAAACAGCGAACGAGCCCGGCGAGATAATGAAGCTTCCTGGAATCGAAGAGAGAGCGAAGGAATTTGCAGACAGAATACTCGAAGTGATTCATAAATAGATGCATACATAATTTGTGTTATAATTCATGTTAGTTTGCTATGGAGGTTTTATTGTTTTGAATAAAAGAATTAGAAATGTACTACTGGCTCTCGTTGGTGTTGCGATAGACGCATTCGGCATGAGTGTTTTCGTCCTTGCTTACGAATTTCCAGTTGGTGGAATGACTGGATTCGCTAGAGTTATCAATCACTATAGTGGTCTTCCAATATCAGTTATGGTTGGAATATTCAGTGCCGTTCTCTTCTTGCTCGGCTGGTTCCTTATTGGTAAGGAGTTTGCAATGACTACAATCATGGCATCCGTTGCTTATCCGCTTTTCCTCGGAATCCTTGAGAATGTTGACCTAACGCCATTCATCATTCAGAACCGAATGCTCGCCGGAATGTTCGGTGGAATAATCTACGGAATAGGTCTTGGACTTGTTGTAAGAAGTGGTAGTTCAACTGGCGGTACAGATTTGATTGGAGTAATAGCTAAAGAGAAATTCAATCTACCAGTTGCAGTCGTTATGTATGCCGTGGATCTAATAGCGCTCGCATCGCAGATGCTTTTCTCAAATGTCGAGGATGTACTGTACGGTATCTTCGTAATAATGGTAGCATCATTTGCGATGAACAAGGCGCTGACAGCTGGTCATAGCAACCTTCAGTTCATCATAGTAAGCAGCAAATGGGACGAAATCAATCAAGAGATTCAGAAATACAGCGACCTCGGCTCTACCATTATTCATGGAATGACTGGGCGATTCAAGAATGAGAGCAATTTGATACTTTGCACTGTACACCCTAAAAGAGTTAAGATCTTGAATGATATCATCTTCAACACAGACCCAACAGCATTCGCGACAATCATGAATGTCGATGAAGTCCGAGGTAGGGGCTTTAGTATGGAGAGAAAGTATAAGAAAATATGATCAAGTAGGTTGCATAAAAGATCATTATCTTTCTCAGGCAGCAATATCGACCAGTTATGAAATCACCTAAAAATAGGAGCGACAACTCTCATGTCGTCGCTCCTATGTCTTCCTACATCTCTCCTAATTACTATTTCATCTCAACATTGAAGCTTACAACCTGCTGTTCATCGACCGACACGTCGGAAGCCATCAGATCTCCAACGAAATCAATTCCATAAACAATGTCAGCTTTACCCTTCTTAAGCTCCTTGGCAGTTACCATCTTCCACTTGCCATCGACCTTCTTGTAACCCCATGAGAATTCCGCCTCCAGGACAGACTCCTTATCCCAGAACGACGTATCCTTATACACCTCTTCCACGATGTCTGTTGTGCCATCCTGCTCAGGTGTCGAAACCTCACGATTGATGATTGCGTAGCCCGGCTTAATGCCAAAAGTATCAATTACATACTTAAGATCGCTACCGATTGTAACACCCTTGTAAAGTCCCGGCTGATTCTTCAGCTTATCTCCGTTCAGAGAATAATAACCTTCCTTGTTCCACACATCCGCATGGAGCTTGTCACCGCTCTTAAGCTCAACTGCCTTGCCCTTTATAGCGGCCATATTTACAGCGCCGACCGAACAATCAGAATTGTCACCCTCAGTGCAGCCGCACAGAAGCGCAGTACACATGATTGCCCCTACTAGGATCGCCAATACCTTTCTAAATTTCATAACACACCTCCCACTCACTCTTTTCGAAATAATTGTACCGCTGCTATGTGACAGGTGTATAACGATTAGAAATTAGTCAGGCAAAATTGATTTATCGGGACGTGTGGCGGTTTATGTAATTCTCTATGAATGAATGTTTACAGCTGCTAGGGACCAATTTGCATAATTTAACAACATCGGTCCCTGAAAGCTACCAATTCAGATTATATATAAGAAATGGTACGCAGTGCTTCTGGCTTCAAAGCAACAGGCAGTCATGCCCAAATGATGTGATTATATCTGTGTGAATAAAAGAGAGTTAACTATCATAAGAATTCGCACTTAACGGGGCCAATCTGATCAGGAATATTAAGATTGACCCTTTCTGAATCTTATATAACTCTTATCACTGACATGCATTTGTAACTGCTTGGTACCAATTTAACTTTTATTATAAGGTTTGGTACCTTTTAGGAACCATTCAATTGTTTTTTTCTCAAAATGGTAACACTGCGACCAGTACAATACCTGCAGCAGCAGAACAGGCGTCAAATGCAAATAGAGCTGGGACGATAGTGAGAAGTGCGATTCGAAAGGTTTGTGAAAGCGATGGCTACCGTGGAACTGCTGATGTTTTCTGCTTTAAAGGAGCGTGATGAAAGAGAAAAAGAGAATCCTTGTGCCGACTCATCGGCACAAGGATTCCCATCTCTAACGTCTCAAACATATTCAAAATTAACTATTCAGCCACAACGCCAACAGTCTCCATATCCTCAGCCACTGCATCGCCAGCCTCACAAGCAACTTCAGCCGCTACAGAGTCACCTGACGATGTCACGATTCCAGTAAGTGAGCTTGCAAGTCCTGCAATGCCCTGAATCTCTGATGGAATGATAATCTTAGTAGCCTTACCGTCAGCTGCCTTCTCAAATGCCTCAAGGCTCTTGATTGTGAGAACCTCCTTAGTTGCACCAGCCTCTGCAATCATTCTGATACCATCAGCAGTAGCCTTCTGGATCTTAAGAATAGCTTCAGCCTGACCTTCAGCCTCGCGGATTGCCTTCTCCTTCGCAGCCTCAGCCTCAAGAATTACAGCCTCCTTATTACCCTCAGCGATAAGAACTGCCGACTTCTTCTCACCCTCAGCCTTAAGGATTACCTCTCTTCTTTCTCTCTCAGCTCTCATCTGCTTCTCCATAGCCATCTGAATGTCTCTTGGAGGATTGATGTTCTTAACCTCTACACGGTTGATCTTGATACCCCATGCATCAGTTGCCTCATCGAGAACAAGTGTAATCTTGGAATTGATGTGCTCACGGCTTGTGAGAGTTCCATCGAGCTCAAGCTCACCGATGATATTACGGAGAGTTGTCGCACTCAGATTCTCGATAGCTGCAATAGGATTCTCAACACCATATGCAAAGAGCTTAGGATCTGTAATCTGGAAATATACAACAGTATCAATCTCAATAGTTACATTATCCTTGGTGATCACAGGCTGTGGTGGGAAGTCGATTACATGCTCCTTAAGAGATACCTTCTTCGCAACCTTGTCAATCAGCGGAATCTTGAAGTGCAGACCAGTCTGCCAAGTCTGCTGGTACTTACCGAGTCTCTCAATTACAAAAGCATTAGCCTGCGGTACGATTCTGATATTGCTTGCAAGAAGCGCAACTATAACCAGAAGTACAATTAGAATTAGAACCAGTTTCACAATAGCCATAAGCTACCTCCTTTATAAATAATCTCCAGATCTAAACCGTTTACTCAGCCTCAACATAAGCCGTTACACCTTTAATATCTTTAATCACGACGATATCGTCCTTCTTAAATTCACTCTCATCGTCAGCGCATGCCGCCGTCCAAAACTTTCCTTCAGCCACGATACGTCCCGCACGCTCAGGGGATATCGGCTCAATGACAGTTCCCTTCACACCGACAAGCGAATTCACATTCGTCTTCTCAACATCCATATTGAACCGCTTCTTAACAATTGGACATGTCACAAAGAGCAGCACGCATGACACAATCACAAAGACAGCAATCTGTGCCACAGTCGGGATACCAAAAATCGAGAGTATTGCGGCTACGAATGCTCCGCCGGCAAACCATATGCAGGTCAGTCCTAGTGTCATCGCCTCGACGATTGCAAGACCAACTGCAATCATTAGCCATATAAAGGTCGGTGATGTAATAATTGCATTAATATCCATCTTATCTACCTCCCTTGCGCCTACGCTTCTCAAGCATCTCTTCCATCTGCTGCTTAGTCAGCATTCCGGATCTTACCAGAGTCTTAAGATTCTCCTCATAGTTTCCAGCGATTGAATGATACTCCTCCTTCTCCGCTGCCATAAGGCTGTCACGCTTAGACTCACCCGCTTTCACATGCTCAGGCTTGCTGTCTCTAAAGAGCCTGCTCTTAGGCTTATCTGCAGGCTTATCATCACCTGCAAAACAATCCTTATGCTCTTCGAGTATCACGCCCTCGGCCTTGTATGGAGCTTGTTTCTGCTGTTTCTGCTGTTTCTGCTGCTTATTATCCTTGTCATCATCACTGCCATCCTCACTGTCATCCTCATCGTCAAGCAGCCAGCTCAGCCCCTTAAGAGTAGAAGACTTAGAGTCCTTTACCTTCCTGAGTTTATTCTTATCACCGCCCCTGGTGAGTATCGGCATGGCAAAAGCTACAAGCATACCTATAAACGCTACGATCAGGCTAATATTAGAAACACCGTCATCCTCGAAATCGTCGTCATAATCCTCAATGTCGAATTCATTCATTGAAAGATCACTCAGCAGAGACGTTGCATCAATCGATTCTACAACCTGATCCATCATCTTATGGTCAGACTTATCCATAATTGAAAGCGTCTTGCTGTACGTGGCAATCATAGAAATGTCGTCATAGCAGGTCCAGTAAAGCTCCTCAGGCTCATCCTCAGTCTTAACCTCAACCTTAGTGAAATACATGTTGCCATTGATGACCTTATCAATCTCAACATCCTTTACCTTGCTTCTGTCAGTATCCTCAAAAAACTGTTTAATCTCAGAAGCTCCGAACGCATCAAACGCATTCCTTATATCTGCCTCAGAATCTATCTCATACGTATCTCTATTCTCATTCTCATGATCCTGTCGTACATAGAACATGATAGTCTCGCCATCATCACTTGAGGTGAACGCAATCTCGCTAAAACCATCCTTGTCAAGGAGCTCCTGCATCTCATCATTAGAGGTTGGATACTCAAAAATATCCATGTAATCAGGAAGCGTCACATTAAAGTTTCCGTTGAAGATGCCCCATTCCGCAGTGTCCGCCCATGCACATATAGACGCAGACACCACAAGCACTGCAGCAACCGATGCAGCCACAGCCCGTCCGATTATTCCTTTAAACCTTACACCTTTAATCATCTAGTACACCTTTAAACACACCCGTATTCCCGATATCTTGTGCAGAGTATACCACAAAACATGTTAAATTACTGTGAAGTTTGCGCACACAAAAAGCGCTTCCAAATGGAAACGCTTTCGTGTATTTAATTAAATTATAGACTGTCAAGATACTCCTTAAAATCCTCCGAAGCAACCTTCCCAAGCATCCGCCATGCCGCCTCATTTCGGTAAATCACTGGCAAAATTCCCGTCTTCAAAAGTTGCTCTGTCCAGGCGTCTCCCTCACGCCACATGTTCTCGACAAAACCCAGAAAATCCGCGGAAGCTCGTCTCGCCTTCGAGCCCTTTTGGTCGTCAGCACATCTTTCAATCCGCGTGCAAAATTCCCGGCTCATCGCCCCGAAATACTCCGCGTAGCTCTCGCCGTCTGCTCTCGGAACATCGTAAAACTCCCGAGCCAGCGCCACAAATTCTTCTCGCTCCATGGTGCCCGGTCCCTTTCGCTTCGCCACATACGGTCTCACCCCCTCTACGCGGAAGGCCTCAAGCCACGGCTTTCGTTCATACATGATGCGAATAACCTCGTCTGCATCTACGCCCTCAGACGGGTAGTAGACCTTGCCAATCTCACTTGGCTCCACCAGGTATCCCTTGCCTCGCATCGCGTCTTCGCTCTCGTCAGTAAAACTTACCGACACCTCCAGCTTCGGAGGCGCACATCAGCTCGTGAACCTGATGACATTCAGAACGAAATCCGACTGACCCTGCCGCCTAGCATATTCAATTGCCTCGTTGTTAAGTTCGATCATAATTCTCTATGCACATCCGCAGTCTTCTCTATCTTTTACAAAGTTATATACGAAATTAAGTTCTGACGACTCGCCCTTTGAATTCTTATAACATCTGATATACTGTCCGTCGAAGTCAGCATATGGATATGCAAAACAAGCCAGTGTACCATCTTCATTAATTACATCATCTTTAGTTGCTGAAGCTGATTGCTGTGGTGAAAGCTTAATATCCGCTCCTGTTGTCAGATAGTACCATGTTGCACTTGAAGTGCCCCAGCATCTTTTAGAACTTGCATCTACATCAACCCATCCGTATCCTGGTAGGTTAAACTGAGCCTTGCAGCTCTGAAGTTCCTTGTTTCCTAGCTTGTCTTCATCAACAGGGTTATCTGCATCTTCAGGTAGAAGCAGATCCATCTTAAGACCATAAATGCACCTTGCAGGAATTCCTTCAGCTCTGCACATTGCTACAAATACGGCATTAGCATCTGTACTTCCGTAAGACTTCTCATCTGTATGCTTAAGGATATACTCAACGTCTCCTGATCCGATTGAATGATTCTTATCATCAATTGATACATTCTTGCAAACCCATTCATAAATAGCCTTAGCTCTGCCGTATACAGTCTTAGTATTAGTAGAATTAACTACTTTATCTGCAGTCTCCTTAACAACTCCACTTGTCAAAGTGCCTGTGCGCTTAGTTTCCTTCAGATACTCAGCCATTTCAGCATTATCTACAGTTCCCTGTTCCCTGCTTTCTATATCATCTGGAAGAACTGATTCCAACCTGATAACGTGATATGAAACTGATACCTTTCTGTCCGCAGGATCTGTATTCACATCCCACTTAACATAAACACATTTGTTTCCAGCAGAATCATTTGTTAGCTTGATTTCTGCTGCCTTTGGTGCACTGTATACCAGAAGTGACGAAGGAACTATCTGTTTATCATCGGTGCTTGGAACAGGTATCCACACCTTTGCTTCCTTACCTTTAGGATACTTACTTTCATCAGAAAGGTCTGCAGTAACCTTTACGGAACCCATCAATGAATTTACAACAGTTATTTCAACGCTCGATTTCTTAGTCTTGTCAAACTTTGACTTAGCAGTGATTATTACTTTTCCTGCACTTACACCAGTTACAGTACCATTATTGTTTACTGTAGCAACGTTCTCATCACTTGATGAGAATATTACAGCTTTGCTTGCATTAGAAGGTGTAACAGAATCCACATAAACAAGACATGTATTTCTAACACCAACTATATCCTTTTCTTTGACAAGGGTGATTTTCTTAGGAGCTTTGCCTATTTCAACCTTAGTCTTTACAGTATTCTTACCAGACATTGCCTTAACATAGACTGTTCCACTCTTAAGCCCCTTAAAAGTAATTGCCTTTGATGACTTTGATACAATCTTAATATTGCCTTTATTATTCGAAAGTGACCATTTAACATTCTTGTTGGACTTAAGTGTAGCTTTGCTTCCAACAGCCATTGCCTTGCTTGCTGGAGTAACCTTTAATCTTGTCGCAGCCGATACAGTTTCAGTTCCTGCACCGTAAACAGCACACAGTGTAAAAACAGTTACCAGAAGAATAGTCAGCATTCGTGTTCTATAAGATGTCTGATGCTGCATTTCTTACCTCCATCTTGATAATATGTAAATAAATAGGGAGTTGAATATTCAACTCCCTATAATTATACCTTCTATGTTTTGTGAAAGCATCTAAGAATTATTAATCCCTAGAAATTACTTTGCAAGACCTTCAACTTCGTTTCCAGCCTGTGCCCAAGCAAAGATTCCGCCCATGTAACGATATACATTCTTGTATCCGTTCTTAACAAGGAGATCTGCTCCGATGTGTGAACGTGCGCAACCAACGAATCCGCAGTATACAACTACAGGCGCATTCTTATCAGGGCTTGTAACCTTCTTCTGGTAAACAACCTTGCCGTTAACTTTCTTAGTTCTTCTCTCAGCCTTAGGTAGCTTGTTATAAGCAGCCTTTGTAACCTTCTTCCAAGTTGTCTTCTGTGGAACAGCTTCGCCTACCTTCTTAAGGAATGCTTCCTGCTGTCCATCCTGCCACTTGTAAGCTGCATCGCCTGTACCTGAACCAGTTACAGCATTGATAGCTCCAGGAACGTGTCCGTTTGCCTTCTTACCAGCAGCAGCTGCTGCTACAGAATCAAATGACCATGCTGGCATTGTGTCGACAATTACAAGATCCTTGTTGTTCTTCTTCATTTCCTTAAGGCCGTCTGTATCAACTACCTTGTACTTACCGTTCTGAAGATCCTTTACCCAAGTCATTACAACCTTCTCAGCGTCCTGCTCAGGAATCGCCTGATCGCCGATCTCAAATGTGTTAGCAAATACGCTACCTACTGATCCAAGGCAAAGTGCAAGTGAAAGCACTAGTGCTACTGCAGCATTCTTCTTTCTCATAACATTACTCCTTTAAATAATACATTTTAAGTTATAGCTTTAACAGCTATCTTTACTTTAGCACCCTAATGTAAAGTATTCAACACGATGTGCTTCAGTGTAGCTTTTTGCAATAGTCAAATATTTGTTAATAAATATTTTCTATGAACATTTAATGTATTTTACTTTACTTTAATAGTTACTGTTCTTACAGCACCTGTTCCAGCATTATAATTATCAACTGCTGCAGCAGACACCTTGATTTTAATCTTGTAAGTGCCCTTAGCAGCACCCTTCTTTACAGTAACCTTTCCTGTTGCACTATTCAGTTTAAGGCACTTAGCTCCACTGACCTTCTTAAAACTCTTCGCACCCTTTGCACCAAAAACCTTCAGGGTAAATGTCTTCGCACTCTTCTTAAGTGCAGAAGCCTTATAAGTAACAGTCTTAGTTGTAACTACAGGCTTCTGTGGGTTTCCCTTAAGATCCATTCCGAATCCCTCAGCCCACTTGTAAATCTCAGTGTAATTAAAAGTATAACCCTTAATTACATTATCCTCTGAAATGTAGATAATTGCAGGCTTTACAGGTCTCTCTTCTGGATCCTTTGTATAACCACATGCCCTTAGGTACTTCCAGCACACATCAACAGAGGCATAACACTTTGCTGAGCTTGTAATACCGCATGAATTATAAAACTTCTTAGCATCTGCTTTGCTTATGTCAGTCATGCTTGACTCTGCCATAACAAAGTCCACCTTGTCAGTATTAACACCAGTAGCAATCAGATCCTCTTCAACAGCCTTGCAAAGTGGACATGTTGTATTGAAAAAGAATAGAATCTTAGGCTTGCCCTTGGCAAGTGTTGAGACATTAGAACCGTTAATGTCCTTCAGCTTATACTCAGTATTCTTGACATCAACATAATTCATCTCTGTAGGTTTATACTTCTTAGTTGTACTAGCATCCTCAGCAGAAACTGGTTTTGCACACACTACAAAAACAAGCCCCACTAATAACATAATCAGTGCAAGACTTGCATATCTCTTTCTGCTTTCAGACACAAAAGCTCTTATGCCGGTAGTCATATCGATTTACCTTTCCTTTCTCAATTAAGCCGCCGGAATATATTGTATACATATAAGTTACACCTTTCTAAGTGTCTTTTGGGAATAAAAGACAAAATTCATTATCGAAAAATTTTATACTTGTCAATTTGTGTTTGCTGTTTATATCTGTTGTTTAAAGAGTTCAGGTTACAGGCTATTGGCTGCTGGCTTCTGGCTTCTGGCTGCTGCGGATGGGTAGAAAGTTTTCTTGTTTACTTGCTGCTTTCTACCCGTAGGTAGAAACATAGCTGGTTTCTGATTAGTTTTCTACCCGGCTATTAGAAGTCGGCAGACGATTCTATATATTTCAGGAGCGTCTGCCGAAATGCAGACGCTCGCACGGTTTTGATATAAACGTCTGCTGAAGTGCTGACGTTTAGCTGGTTTTCTAATAATCATCTGCTGAGTATTTATAAGTCAGGATCTGCCAGCGGCAGATGATTTAAACATTTATCTGTCAGTATATGCAAATTCGGGCAGAATTTGCATACGCTTGAATCAATATCTTCATATCGTCTGCACATTATGACCGAAGCGGGATGTGAGTGCGGCAGACGCAATTTTATTTTGGCCGCAAATGTCTGCACTTTGGCAGACGATTTTAAAAAATTGTGGAATGTCTGCTTCAGGACTTGAGTGGTTGCTGAGGAAATTCTGTATTCTGGCAGACGACCTGAAATTATGATGAAAACATCTGCCGTGGAAGCATGCGGGAATGCGGTGAATGCTCCAAGGGAAGTGTACAGTTACAAAAAGGTGCGTACTTGTGAGATTTTGGCAGAATGGTAAACTTCAGTCATAGAACAATACAAACCATACAAACAAATGGCATAAATTCAGGAGGTACATTATGAATAATTTTGCTAAGACTAATATTGGAAATGAAGGCAGAGCGGAGCTTCACGAGGTACTTGGACTGACTGGCGCTGAGATTAGTATCAACAAGCTTCCGGCTGGTGCAGGTGTGCCTTTTGCACACTCACACAAGAAAAATGAGGAGATTTACGGTGTAATTTCTGGTGCAGGAAAGGCTGTGATTGATGATGAAGAAATTGCACTTGCTGAAGGTGATTGGCTTAGAATTTCTCCTGCGGCAAAGCGTCAGTTTTTCGCAGCAGACGATTCTGGCATCACTTTCGTATGCATTCAGACTAAGGAGAATTCTCTTGAGGGGTTCACTGCTGATGATGCAGTAGTTTACTAGAATCTCTAATTTACCAGATTCGCACAATATAAAAGGCTCAAGGAAGGGATCCCACATCCCGACCTTGAGCCCTACGCCCTATGTCATATGCCTTAACTCATCAATCAATATCCTATTGCCTAACAGTGCTTCCCCAGAGCACAAGCTTCGTAATCTTCGCGTCTTCGTTATACCACACGAATCCGACAGCGCTTCCACTCTCGATTATCTCAGAAGCTTCCTTCTCTGTAAGCTTCCTAAGGCTGGATTCGGTCTTCATAGTCTCACCGGTTTCGTCAACATTATAAGTCCAGTCATAGAATTCTGCACCGGACGCAAGAGTTTCCGAAAGCTCATATTCCTTAAACTCAGGATCGTCGCCGTCGTAGTTTGCAGGAGCAGTCACGATTTCAGACCCATCCTTACCGATAATCGCAAGATATGAGCTAAAACCACTTACAACATTATCGGTATCATAAGAAAGGTTCTGCGGAGCACCGCCTGCAATCAGCTTGTCCTTCTCATCGACAAACTCCTTCACGTCTCCGTCGATATCCAGAAGAAGCCGTGACTTCTCATGGCGAAGCACCTTAATCGTCATGTCGCCGGCAGGCTTCAGCTTAATCTCACCGCTCTCGGAATCATATGAATACCTGTCGTACAGATCGGAATCTCCGACCGGATCTCCGCACGCGCAGTAAAACGCGAAGTGTCCGTCCTCACCGAAGACAATCGTCTCGTCGCATGCAGAATCATAGTGAAGCCAGTCATGCGCGGTCAAAAACTCAGGTCTTTTGCCCGAGCTTCCGCATCCCGCAAGAATCATCGCTGACGCAGTGAAAATTATCGCCGTGGTCATTAATCGTAGATATACATTTGAAAAAAGCCTTTTCATAACAACACCTCCTAAGCCTCTAAGCAACTTGCTCTGAAGGGTATTCTACAGCTCGTCTCTCAGCCTCATTCCATGAATGTCATTCATGCACTGCTTCAAAGCTTCAATCATCTTCTCCTCGTCAACCGGCTTTGCGATATGCATGCTCATTCCAGCAAGCTTACTGTTAATGATATCCTCTGCAAAAGCATTCGCTGACATTGCTATGATTGGAATGATTCCTGCATCCATTCTCTTAAGAGCTCTGATAGCTCTTGTGGCTTCATAGCCGTCCATTCGAGGCATCATGATATCCATGTAGATAACGCCAAAATGACCCACTGTAGACTCTTCGAATATTTCAAGAGCCTCCTGTCCATCGGATGCGCATGTAACCTCGAGACCGTTAAGCTCAAGCAGAGCCTTGGCAATCTCCATGTTAAGCTCATTGTCCTCTACAACAAGCGCACGCATTCCTTTGACAGAAATCTCATCAAGTGACTTTGAGCTAACAAGTGACATATCCTCACCGATTCCGAACGGAATTCTTATATGCACTGTAGTTCCAACGCCGAGCTCACTTTGAAGTTCGATGTTACCGCCCATTCTTTCGGCAAGAGTCTTCGCAATCGCAAGACCAAGACCTGTTCCCTCGTAAGTAGAACGGCTAGATTTGTTGCCCTGTGAGAACATGTCACAGGCATGCTGTACGAACTCCTCGCTCATACCCCGGCCCTCGTCCTTGCAGTACATGTTTATAAATACTCTGTCATCATCACATGGTTCCTCATATCCCCATACTGTAATATTACTACCAGATTCGCTGAACTTAACAGCATTGTCCGCAATATTAGACAGAATTCTTCCAAGATACACAGGATTTCCAACGAGCCACGGATGCACAAGGCTGTCTGCCTGCCATCTGATCTTGAAAGAAATATCTTTTTCAGAAGCTTTATTCTCATAAATCTGATTAATCTTCGCAAGCAGGTCGGAAATGTCAAAAGTCATATCCTCGCCCTTAAGCTCTCCGCTCTGAAGCTTGCTCATATCCAGTATATCATTAACAAGTGATACCAGGTACTTCGTAGACTCCATAGCCTTAGCTCTTATCTGCTTCTGCATTTCGTGATCATCTGCATACTGTTCAGCAAGGTTAATCATGCCAATAATGCCGTTTAGCGGTGTACGAATATCATGGCTCATGTTGGCCAGAAATTCACTCTTCATCGCAGCCTCGCGCTTTGCCGAATCAACTGCAAAACAGAGATCTTCCTCACGTCTCTTCGCATCACTGATTACACGAACAGTGCACAGTACGTGCGTTGGAGCTCCATTTAAATTGCGATTCTTAACGATAAATCGAAGTCTGTGCCAGTTTCCATCGCACATCTGATAATCCATTGAAACATGCTCTTCGTACCTAAGTCTGTCTGCAAGAGTTGACACTTCCAAAAATGGTCGTACCATATCGCGGTATTCAGGCACAACAAGAGCGTCGCATATCTCATGCAGACTCTTGGTTGCACCACCGCTGTAGCCAGTCAGTGCGTGTGTCTTGTAATCGTTAGTAATTTCCTCAAAAGTATCCTTCGCAAGGTCAATCTGGTAAATGGAATTGTAGTTCTTACTGATTGCAGTAACTATATCGTTCTGTCTCTTTGCCTCTGAAAGTGCTTCCTCGAGCCTTAACTGAATTTCCTTCTCCTTCTCTATGATCTCGTCGATATAACGGAATCCGAGAAGTGCAAGACATCTGTCATCATCCTGAAAGATTTTAACGAGACTTGCTGAGAAAAACTTCTGTCCGCTCGCGTTCAAAAGGCTCTTGTAATGGCAGGTTGCTCGTTCTCTGTGTTCAAGAAGTTTCTTCATGTTAGCGCATGTGAACCACTCTTCGAACTCAGTTCTCTCCTCCTCAGGAATATATGATTCGGCATAATTCTTCTGATACTCATCAAAATTCTTATATGCATTTTTATTATTAAGCATTTCGTTGACATTCGTATCCTTAGTCAGCTTAAGTGTGTCGTATTCGCCAGAATCGAGATCAATGTAGTATACCGAAACATAATCCTCGGACAGCTTGTCGAGAACATGCTTGTCACGCGTGATTCTTGCCAGTGATTCATTAAGCTCGTTATTCTGCGCACGATTCTTAAATACAAGGAACACAAACACGGAAAACAGAATCAGCATAATAAGCGCGAACATCAGCATTCCGCCCGGATGCAGCTGTACGAACAGCTTGAGTGTCATATCTGACGCTTTATATGTAGTATAGTTCGCAGCTATATTTTCTATAGTCTTATCAGGCATCGAATAGATTGCTTTAGTGAAAATACCTGCAAGTTCGTGATCTATATGTGGTGCTGTCAGAATTTTGTACTGGAACACCGAATCAGCCATCAGAACACAAAATAGCGTACCGCTTGTATCGTTATTAATAAACTCCTGCGCCATATAGTAGTACACAAAAGCAGCATCCGCCTTGCCATCCTTAACCGCTTGCATGGCATCTTGTCTGTTCTCGAATATTATCTTCCTGGCATTCGGAGCATAAGCATCCTCGATTGCGCCGGAAGCTCCCTGCTCGACAGTTGCAACACTTTTGATATCGCCATCAAAACCTCGACGGATAACCTTAACAAGACGCACTGAAATATATGGAGCCGAAACACCATAATGTCCATTCTCTGCAACCCTCTCTCCATCTAATCGTGCATCTATCCCAATATCTGCACGGTCTTTATCTTTCATTGCCTCGATGTACTCATCTCTGGTCTTGAAAGGCTGGAATTCATATGAAATACCGGTATAATCAGCAATTTTTCTGAAATAATCTGGGAGAATCCCCTTCATCTCGCCGTCTTCAATATATGAATAAGGTCGTCTTGTAGGATCACAGATGACCTTGAGAGGATTATTCTTATCGCTGTACTTCGCGATGATTTCCTTCTCATGCTCTGTAAAATCAAGCTTTCTGTCTGCCGCCACATCATAATAGCGGTTGAAAAGCTCTGTCTTCCAGTCGCCTTCCGCCGCATTAATCTGATCTATCGCATAATTAACCTTGCGAAGCAGATCTGTGTTTCCGTCTCTGACAATCGCATAAATCTTCTCACCCGCGAACTTCTCAACCACACGCTCATTATCGGTTGCTCTCATCGAGCTCGAAACGAGAGCATCAACCGTACCCTTCTTAAGAGCCTTCTGCATATCTTCCATCATGTCAAAATATACAGGCGTATATGTGAAGCCCTTCTCCTGTGCAAAGCACGCAAAATCATGATTTCTCGAGTTGTCTCGAATCATTCCAACCTTAAGGCCATTGTATGAGCTGTAGTCCTGCTCGTTTATCGACTGATTGTCATTTCGAACCGTCATCATGCACTCATTAGATCCGATTGATCTTGAGAAATCAAACTTCGCCTCACGCTCTGGAGTCTTCCTTGCAGATGTCAAAAGATCGATCTCACCGTTTTCGAGCATCTCCTGCATCTCGCCCCAGCTCTTATCGTATCCAACGTATTCGTAATCGACATCAATGTATCTTGCCATAAGACGTAGGAAATCATAGCCATAGCCACTTCTATTGCCTTCTTCATCCATCATGTGATATCCGTCCATAGCAAAAAAGCCAACACGAATCGTCTCACGGTTGGTATCCTTCTCTGCCGCAAAAGCCATCTCAGGGCAGAGCATTGTTATTAATAAACTCACTATAAGCAGTGTCGCTGTAAGGTATCTGTTAGCTCTGGATATCATACAGTAAACCTCCCTGTAGCCGTTATAAACACAGGATCTAATGCAAAGTATTACGAAATCATAAGCCAGAAACAGACAAACAATTATGCAGAATCATTGCGAAATGAGCACGTAAACTGTGTTTATTTATTAACAGTTTACAATAATTATTAATAGAATACAGCACAAATTTAATACATTTTAAGCTGCTGCTTATCGCATTTTTGCATGGTAAATATGAGTAAAACAATGGTTCATCACTTTTCATCTTGGATTAAATATTAAACGATAAAAGTATGTTGCCAGGTGGTTATTACCATTTTGAGAATAATTACTCGGTTGGATCTTAAATGTTACCGAATACACATAAATATTGAAATTGGTACCAAGCATTTAAATACCTTACAATGCCAAGAGGATTCTCATAAGCTTAAGAATGAGCCAATCTTGCAATGTTCTTATGAAATGGCCCCCATTAATCGAAAAATAACTACTGTTAGATACCTCTAACTTTTCATAAAGACATTCAATTTGATATGTGTATGGCTGTCAGATGCTTTTTAACCCGCTGCACTGCGTACCATTTCTTTTATAGAATTCAAATTGGTATCTTTCAAGTTCCATTTTTTTCGTAATGTGTATATTGGTAACAACAGCTGCCACTGTAAATCGTGAAGCGCTTGTGAGCTACTATCGGTCCCAATGCACCTGTGAGCTGCCACCGTAAATCGCGAAGTGTCGGTGCACAGAATTGGTAAATGGTACCCCCGAGGATATATCGATAACTTTTCCGCAAAAAATGCAAGGAGGAATCGACCGCTCGATTCCTCCCATATTCTCATCAATTAGATTAATTACTAATACTACAGCTCTTCTGATTCTAGTTCACATTCGCACTCCTGCTTGGCACCGCTGTGAAAAAGGCTCAGAACTACTGTAACGCACATTAAGACAAATATAATATTCTTCATATCAATACCTCTTGCTATTTGTTCTCTTATACCCTATTGCTAAAATCCGTCGCGAATTTAATTGCGAATTAGTCGCTAAATTTGTCTTTATAATCTGTGCAATATTTCTCTTATCTTTCTGACATCAGCTGGTTTGGCAAGATGCGCGTCCATTCCTGCATTCAGGCAATTGTTTACATCTTCCTGAAAGGCATTCGCTGTCATTGCTATTATTGGAACACTCCTCGCATCTATTCTATCCAGTGCTCTAATTCTTCTTGTAGCTTCAAGTCCATCCATAAAGATGTAATCAAAGCTTCTCTCAGCAGAATCAGAGAATGTCTCTACCGCCTCCTTTCCATTCTTTGCAGTAATGATTCCCAGGCCTTCATCCTCCAGCAGCAGCTGTGAAATCTCCAGGTTGATGTCATTGTCTTCAACCAGTAGTGCTCGTCTGCCTGTAAGATCGAGCTTTATTTCTTCGTCGGGATACTCCGCCGACGCATTATGATCTATCTTAAAATGAATCGTAACGGTGAATGTTGTGCCTACGCCTTCTGTACCCTCAAGTTCTATAGTGCCATCCATAAGATCAACAATTTCCTTCACAATCGAAAGTCCTAGGACAGTTCCACTGAAGCCAGTCCTGGTTTCAACCTTGCTTACATCAAGCACATTGTCAATAATGTCTGCAGATAATCAAGCGAATTCATTATCTTGCCCTCACACCTGTACAGCTCTTCCTTATTATCGTAATAGCGCTCAGGAATATTAATCATTCCAATAATGCCATTAAGAAGAGTTCTTATATCATGACTCATTATGGCACTTATGACATTCCTCATCTACCCTAATTATAACTCTCTAGAGCACATTAGGGATAGGGTTCTTCTATACAAAACGGGTCGTATCCGAAAATATTTACTCAGATGCGACCCATTCTACTACTATTTATTCTTGCCATTAACAAGCTCCGAAACCACCTTTACAAGGAGCTTCGCAATCTCCATGTTAAGCTCATTGTCCTCAACAAGAAGAAGATTTAAACCCTTTATCGAGGAATCATCTGCAGGCTTGTGCACCACACCCTTATCTTCCTCCGTGGCAATTCTGAATGGAAGCGTGATGATAAATGTCGTTCCCACATCCTTCTTGCTTTCAAATGTGATAGTTCCACCCATCTTGTCGATAAGTGATTTTGCAATAGGCATACCAAGGCCGGTTCCACCGAACTTCGATCCGCCGCCCTTCTGCTCTTGGGCAAAAGATTCACTCTAAGCTTTGCCTAATCACAAGAAGACATAATAACAAGACAGAATATATCACGCAGGTCGGTACCGGCAATTATAATGAGAAAACTGCTTGTCTTTATACCGACCTCTCCGTAATGACAGCAAACAAAAGTGTCCTTAATGAAATTCCACCGACCGAGGAACTTGTACGTATCGGTGGTGCAGCCAGAGCAGTATTTAGAATTAACAACAAGCTTCACAAAAGACCTGAAGAATATAACACAATGCCGCGCGAAGAGTTCGACAAGCTCTCCAGCATCCTAAGTAAATGCAACCAGAAGTCAAGCGTTATAAGTATCAAAGAGGGGCACAATGGCCCCTCTTCTGTCGTTCTAGCATTCTATTGCTACCTTGATAACTCCATCCCTCTTATTCTCAAAAAGCTCATAAGCCTCTTCTATCTGTTCGAGCGGATATGTATGTGTGATAAGCGGCTCCGTATCGAGCTTGCCCTCTGCAATCAGCCCGAGCGTCTCGGCGCAATCGCAGCCATCGACACCACCTGTTTTAAATGTGAGATTCTTGCCGTACATGTCAGGAAGCGGAAGCACCTGCGGCTTATCGTAAAGCGCAACAACTGTAACGATTGCATTCGGTCTCGCAGCCTCCCAGGCAAGCTTAAATGTTGAATCGGCACCGGCAACCTCAAGCACCACATCTGCTCCACCGTAGTCACTTAGCTCGCGAACCTTATCAAGGCACTCCTCTGGTGACACCGTAATAACATCTGGATAATGCGTGTTGATAAAACGCACCCGCTCAGGATCCTTCTCACATAGCACAATGCGCTTAGGATTATGAAGCATCACACTGACAAGTGTGCAGATTCCAGTTGGACCACCACCGATTATAAGCACAGTATCATCCGAAGTAATTTCAGAAATTCTTGCAGCCCAATAGCCAGTTGCAAGCACATCGCCCACAAGCAGTGCCTGTCTGTCAGTGACACTGTCTGGAATCCTGTTAAGTCCCTGATCTGCAAAAGGTACGCGCACATACTCTGCCTGTCCTCCATCGATTCGGCATCCAAGCGCCCATCCGCCGTTCTCATCAGTACAGTTATTAACGTAGCCATTCTTACAGAAGAAGCATTCACCGCAGAATGTCTCCACATTTACCGTAACTCTGTCTCCCGGCTTCACGCCTGTAACCGCTTCACCAACTTCCTCTACAACGCCAACCATCTCATGGCCTACAGTGATTCCCGGTACCGCACGTGGAACACTTCCATGCTTGATATGAAGGTCGCTTGAGCAGATGCTCGCGAGCGTAACTTTTACAATCGCATCCCTCTCGTGCAAAATAACGGGCTTTGGCTTGTCCATCAGTTCAAATTTCCCGTGTGAAACGTAAGTATATGTTTTCATCTGTAACCTCTTATTTAAACTCTTAAAAAACCCCCTAAAATCAATAGTAAGTTCAGCTTATCATCATATGCGCCAAAGTCAAGCTGAGGTTGCTCGCGCTTTTCTGGCTATTTGCGTTTTTCTGAAAAATCATCATTTTAGAGCATTTTTTCAGAATTTTTCTGAAATTATTGCAAAAATTCCCTTTTCAGAAAAATTTTTTCTGCCAAAATACTATAGCTCTTAATCTCACCATATTCCGCTGAATTGGTGTTGCTTCTGTGTTTCTTAAAAATTCAAACAATCGATCCAATTTTCAGAAATTTTCGAAAAAACATGACATGCCGAAAGGTTTTTCCGAAATCCGACAGGACTTGATTTTATCTTATTCAGAGGGACAGAAGCCGAGAGTGCTCTTCGTAAGCTCTGCGACTTCTGTTCTTTTCTTCTAAAATCCAGAATCTGAAGATTTTTCAGAAAAATTCTGAAAAACTTCCGCTTTTTACTCTATTTTCAGAAATCACAACCTGGGCCCCACCTCGTCCCTCTTAAGGCTTACAGCCTATCGCGTGTGTTTCGTACTGCGTGACCTTCGCAGGAGCAGATGACAGCACTACATATGAAGCGAAAAGGCCGAGCTTATTCGAATTCTACAGTACCAGTAGGCTTAGGTGTGAAATCATACAGCACACGGTTGATTCCTGGAACTTCGTGTGTAATTCTTCTGCCATATCTTCAGGACGTCTGTCTAAAGCCATATTAATATCCTCCATAATATTATGGTTATTCTCGTAAACTGTACGCAAACCTTTTTTATTTTAAGTTTTCTTTGGCCTTTACTTCTGTAAAAGCACCTTTATATTCAGATAAGTAATTCTCTCCAGTTAAAATTTCGCGTGCTGTTACTTCTGACATCGCTCCAAGCAACCCCAGGTCACTTACAAATAATTTAAAAGATCAATCAGCTTTGTTGATAATTATGATATTTCAGACCATTTATGCGACTTCAATAATTCGTATAACAGTCGATTCCCTGAAGCATTTACAAATTCCATAAATGTCATCGGGTACATCTTAATTTTCCAACTTTACCAACGGTGAACCCTGTACCATTATGTAAACTTACTCCAAGAAGACTACCCGCAACAAGTATATGATATTCTGGTGCATCTTCACAAAAATATTTCAATGCTGTTAGAGCAATCTGAACACATCTTGCTTCACACAGGCTTATAGATTTTTTAAAGGAAATAAACTACACTTAATAAAACATTGCTACGACACGCTAAAGGATGTGATTCAAAATGAAGAAACTTTCAAGACAGAAAAGTTTATTTTGGGTTTGCTCTCTGCTGTTTGTTCTTACAATGACAATCAGTACAAACATCGCATTCGCAGATGATACTACCAATAAGCTTGGCTGGATTACAGAAAATGGTAAAACCCGCTATTATGATACCGAAGATCATTTCGTATCTGGAATGAATACAATTGATGGAAAGAAGTATTACTTCGATTCCAATGGAAATCTTCAATATGGAATTCTAAGAATCGGCAAAGCATATTATTACGCCTACGAAAATGGGGCGATTCGAACCAAAAAGGGTCTCTTTTGGCATGAAGGAAACCGCTACTACGCGCAGAAAGGTGGCAAGCTCGCGACCAGCAAAATGATCAAGTCTGGAAAGTATTATTACTATTTCGGTTCGGATGCAAAGTCGAAGACCACAAGGTTTAAATACCGCGGCACTATGATCACACCAAGCAGCAAGACCGGCGCCATCACCCAGAAGCAATATAACCTGGCGGTCTACGGTCCATATCCATATAAGCGCTACGTCCTGATTGACATAAGTGACCAAACACTAAAGTACTATGTCAGCGGAAAGGTGAAGCTTAGGAGCAATGTAGTAACCGGTGGCCCAGGAAACCGCACGCCTCTAGGCAAGTTCAGTCTCCGCGGCAAATATCGCAATGTAACGCTCCGTGGACCAGACTACACAAATTTTGTTAAATACTGGATGCCATTCATCGGCGGAGAATACGGCATTCACGATGCATCATGGCGCTCAAGTTTTGGCAGCAGCATCTACAAACGAAACGGTTCTCACGGCTGCGTGAATATGCCACGAAGCAAAGCCGCAAAGCTTTACAATATGGTTCCCGTAGGCGCACGCGTCATCATCAGGAAATAACACAACCTTGAAATAGCATAACAGTGCAGTTGTCTTCTTTATTATGAGACTTGACTTTTAAGCAGCATTGGCGTATTAATTTATACTGTTAATCAAGTTGCGAAAGGACCGTTTTAAATGCAGGATAACAGAAATTTCCTAGGCACTGAGCCGATTGGCAAGCTTCTTCTGAAGCTGTCCATCCCAACTGTAATTGCCCAGCTCATAAATATGCTCTACAACATTGTAGACAGAATCTATATCGGCCACATACCTGGCGAAGGAAGCCTGGCATTAACAGGCGTAGGCGTATGCATGCCGATCATAATGCTGGTTTCAGCTTTCGCTGCACTTATCAGCACAGGAGGTGCTCCAAGAGCATCAATCTCTATGGGTAAGCAGGATAATAAGGCAGCGGAGAAGATACTCGGCAACTGCTTTGTTGCACTAGTTTCCGTTTCAATGGTACTCACAGCAATCCTTCTAATATGGGGTGAGCCACTCCTGATGGCCTTCGGTGCAAGTGAGAACACAATCTCATATGCTACTAACTACCTTAGCATCTATGCCATCGGAACAATTTTCGTACAGCTTACACTTGGTATGAATGCCTTCATAACATGTCAGGGCTTCACAACAATCTCCATGGTTTCTGTTCTGGTTGGTGCAATCTGCAACATCACACTTGATCCGATATTCATATTTGTTATGCATATGGGCGTAAGCGGTGCCGCAGTTGCAACAGTTATCTCACAGGCGCTCTCTACTATATGGGTAATGCGCTTCCTTTGCGGCAGAAAAACACAGCTTCATCTTCGTAAAGACAATATGAGGCTTGAGGCCAAGGTCATTCTGCCTTGCCTTGCACTTGGACTTGCAACATTCGTTATGCAGTCAAGCGAAAGCATAATTGCAGTTTGCTTCAACTCATCACTTCTCCGTTACGGTGGAGATATCGCAGTTGGTGCAATGACTATTCTGACAAGCGTAATGCAGTTCGCAATGCTGCCACTTCAGGGAATCGGACAGGGCGCACAGCCAATTACAAGCTACAATTATGGAGCCCGCAATGCCGAAAGAGTAAAGCAAACATTCAGGCTTCTTCTAACAAGCTGTCTGACATACTCGGTTGCACTGTGGGCTGCAGTCGAACTCTGCCCAAGACTATTCGCAAGTATATTTACGCAGGATGCCGAGCTTATTGCGTTCACAGCACCAATGCTTCGAATCTATCTTGGAGGACTCCTCCTGTTCGGTATACAGATTGCATGTCAGATGACGTTCACTTCACTCGGCAAGGCACTGAACTCCATAGTCGTAGCCGTTGTAAGGAAATTCGTACTGCTCCTACCGCTTATATACATAATGCCTCATCTGGTAGCCAATCCAACCGTGGGCGTATACATGGCAGAACCGGTAGCAGATATACTGGCAATTACATTTACCGCCATTCTGTTCAGCGTCCAGTTCAAGAAAGCCCTATCACAGATTAATGAATAAATAACTCGTGCGATGTCATCAACATCCTTTGGTGACATCGCATGACCACGAACATAAACTATCCTTGCCAGTACTGCTCCTCATACTTCTCATCTTCAAGCTTGAAAAGCATGTATGTATTCATATCCTGGTAAGCAGCATTAAACACAACCCACAAAGATATATCGATCCCTAAAGCCTCTGCCTCAACAATTCTCTCTCTTGTATAATCTGTGAGTTCCCATGGTTTACCGTTAACAATTAATGTCGTACCTTATTTAATTTACGTAATGTAATCAAGTCAAATCGATTCATCATTTCATCATTTGACAGAAAGATTGGAGAATAATACAATCAATATATAAAAAAGGCCACCGATAGACGGTGTGCCTAGAGAATTAGTTAAAAATAACCGTTAGTTTGCTAGACTGTGGCGGTTATTTTTCGTTTTTGCGAAACAGTATGTAACATATCTGAAACGTTCCATATATGAATCCGCCCAGTAAACCAAGCAGAATTGATATCTCTTCGAATGTCATCTGTAGCGTCCTCCTTTCCAGAGGAACGAAAAACTGTCCCTCCTAAATAGTTAAGTAAGGACACACCGCCTACCATCTTGGTGACCGTTATTAATTATAACAAGTCGTATAATTCCTAATGTGAATATCCAGTGTAACGATCCGCGACACTATCACCAATTCCTGCATTTGAGCCACTCGTAAGCGAAGTATTTTTAGTTCACAGCAACAACAAATTACTGCAACAACTTAAATTACTACAGTCATCGTAATAGCACTAATTATTCTAGCCTTGCTTCGTCCTCTATTTCTTCTTATTCATTTCTAGTACGAAAAATATATTAAATATTGCTTTTCTTATAATACGTTGCAATTACAAATCCAACAGCCCCGCCAATAACGTTACAAATAATATCATTGATATCCATAACCGGACTAAAATCTTCAACTACTTTCAAATACACTTCTACCCCTTGAAGCAGCTCTATTGCGACAGAAATCAGCAAGACAGTAAGCAATGAGCTCTTAAACTTCCTAAATGGTTTTACATTACAAAGGCATCCGAAAACTGTTATTGGCATGAATAGCAAAATATTATTTGCATATGTTATTAATGCGGCTCTGTTTACAAATGCCAAGAATAACGGTCTTGGATCTAAGTTATATTCCAAATCATATGTGACTATCGCAGGATAACATACTGGCAATAGTGTAAAAGATGCTACGATGCACAAGTAAAAATAGAAAGCATATTTTAAATAAAACGACTTTTGGACTGTTAATCCGTGTCTTCTTTTCATAATGATTCTTGTCAAAGCTATGGTCGCAATTAGAAATAATGCTACCAACAAAAATAACCATGATGTTAATACAAATTGTTCATCTGTCATTGTATTTCCTCGAATAGTATTGGTTTATGTCTGCTTCAGCTAGAAGAGCCGCAAATCCATGAAAGGTTTCAACTTCACTTAATAGCTTCTTCATCTTCAATCTAAACAGATTATCCTATCCGCCTGCTTTTTGAACTGTTCGTCATGAGTTACCATTACCACAGTCTTCCCAGATGCGTTAATATGGCGAAGCAAATCCATTACTATCTTTGCATTTTCTCTATCTAACGATCCTGTAGGTTCATCTGCTAGTACAATATTGCACGGTTTAAGCATAAGACGTGCTAATGCAATACGTTGCTGTTCTCCTCCAGATAAAGTAAATACCTTAGCATCAATTTTATTCTGTAAACCCACAGCAGAAAGAACTGACTCCATAGAATGTCTATTACCTATACCCTGAATAACCATTGCCAGATTTTGCCTCACTGTCTTATTCTCGATCAATGCAAAATTTTGAAAAAGAAAACCTACCTCTTCACGATAAAACGTTCTCTTATCTCGACTTCTGTTCCATGTTTTTCCGTTTATAACTAAAGTCCCGGAATCTATCGGTTCAAGAAGGCCAATCATGTTAAGTAAGGTTGTTTTACCTGATCCACTTTTGCCAGAGAAACATACAAATTCGCCGTCATCAATATGAAAATCGAAATTGGAAAATAGTGTATGTGTTCCATAACGCTTGGTTATTTTATTTCCAACTATCATACAGATTCTCCTTTCAGTATTGTAGTAACTCTCTTTCTTTCTACTACACATGCTTTAATAATAATGATAGCAAGTTCAAGCACCATAAGAAGCAGTGTCATTAATAAAAGCAATACAAGCGATACCTTCAATTTAAGTGCAATACACAAGGCAATCGAAACAAGCATTCCGATAAGATTTGCTATCACTGTCAATTTAATAATCTTGATGTTCCTATCTATCACTGAATATCCCAATGTTTTCATAATTGCCATTTCCATTGCATTAATACTATATTCCATGCTTATTATTAATATAGAGCTAAATACTCCGAGTATCATGAGAATAATAAACAATAGAAGTGATACTTTCAGTTTTCTGATTTCCTGGTTCCATACATACTCAAACTCATCGTTTACACTAGTAATGCTGATACAATTATCTTCAATGTCAAACTTGTTAGCAAAATCCTGGAATTTCTGGAAAGGAATCTTGTACATTACGTCATAATTGTTATAACAATCGTACCCAGAAACGGATTCGTTGGAATACTCAATATTATTTACCAAAATCACCGGATTTATATACTGGTGCATCTGATATGTCTTCCCATCGTGATGTATGGCCTCAACTTTAATTGTTGCTTCATACTTCTCTGTATTCCACATACCATATTCATCTTCTGAATAATACGTGCCATCATTCATTTCAATAGCATTCAGATAATCTCTAGAAGTCTCTGACATGTCTGCTGGAAACAATATCGATATCTTGTTTTTCAGTACATCTTTCTCAATTTGATTTAGCGCTTGGTATTCTGAACATAGTTCAAGAAAAGCTTTTCTATTAATGGTTACAAATGGATATTTTACATTATAGTTTCCAGTTAAATCCAAATATTGAAGTGCACAATCCTGGAATTTTTCATAAAAAGCCTTGTACATTCTTTCTTCGGGGAGTTCATCCCCATCTTCTGGTTCTGCAGACATGCTATATCCTAGTTTATAGTACGAATAATCCTTATGCTTATTAAAAAAATCCTTCTGAACACTGATTTTATATGAGTTTATTGCAATCGTAGCACTCACAGACATTGCAGCTATAACAACAACAGCCAATATACTTTTTCCAAAATAATTAATCTTCAGTATTCTCTGGTTTTCGCCATCATCAAACAGAGCCTGCTTATAATTCATTTTTACACTCTGGTATCCAATAACAGCGTTTAATAATACATATATTACAAACAGCAATGTTGATATCTGTATCTTGTAATCAACATAAGAAACTTTCAATAAAAAATGCCTAACCGCTATATAAATAAATATAAATGCTATACTTTCCAGGATTAAGCCTCTAAGAAAATGCGCCAAGATATTTCTGCCCATAATGGCTTTCAGCATATTTTCTTTCCTCAGTGCTTTCGCTTCATACCAAGCCAACAATAGATTGCAAAAGTATATGATCCCCCATAAGGCAATCAACTCTACATAAATTGTATGCGATGAGCCCTTCTCGTGCGGGAATCCTCCGCCATATCGATCTATCAGTTTTGACTTAAACTCACATATACTTTCATAATCTGCCTCATCACCTATAAAATAAAAAGTTCCAGAATTTGATATATCATTGAGCGAATTTACGTCTATAAATTCAACTTGTTCACTTGGAAATAACAAACTCGAATTAACACCTTCATTAATTCCAGACTTTCTTAAAGCCTTGATAGCATTAGAGGTGCCTATGATATTTGTAGTGTTCTTATAAGCGGTATCCCACTGGTACTCTATAGCAAAGAAATCAACATCTGTTTCATTTGCCGCATCAATAAAATTGTCCACGTGCTTACGTGCA
The DNA here is from genome assembly GCA_934255135.1 of uncultured Clostridia bacterium. GTDB lineage: Bacteria > Bacillota > Clostridia > Peptostreptococcales > Anaerovoracaceae > Crickella. The sequence goes on from CAKQMV010000007.1 coordinate 64,857, forward strand.
AGCTCATCAGACTGTTCATCTGGAATATAAAAATCTGCACTATAATATTGCTCCTGAAAAGACCAGATATTCAGTAGATTTACTTCTCCAACAAGCAAGAATCCTATTGTTATCAATACTGAAAAAACAACAACTTTAATAAGCTTCATCATAAAGCACCTCTGTAGCAAAACCTTTTTTCATGCTGCGATTCTTTTAATTGGCGTTCCATTCTAAACGTAAATACCTGATTACAAATCTTATGGATTACAGCTTCATTCTATTTCAATTAATATTAAGTGTCAACAATATATAGTTTTCATAAATATTGCATTATCATTATATTTTTCGTATGATGTATTATTAAGGGAAAGGAAGTTTAATTATGGAACAAGTGAAAAACAGTTTCAAAATGGGTACTTTAGAAATGCTCGTTTTATCATTACTAAAACATAAAGACTTATATGGCTATGAGATATCTCAACTGCTTAAAGAACTATCTGATGGATCTTATACTGTTCCCGAAGGCAGCCTTTATCCTGTACTATATAAACTTGAAGATAGAAATTTCATAACATTTTATACAGTCAAAGCCGGAAAAAGAAGAGTACGAAAGGTTTACCACATTGAACCGGATGGAGAAAAAAGGCTTGAGGTTCTTCTTTCCGAATATCGTTCCACATCGAATGGAATAGAGTTAATTCTAGGAGCCGATTTTTCTGAATTTAAGGAGGATGAACAGTGAATATAGACCGAGAAATTAGATTGTACTTAAAACACATTAAACTACTTCTACCTGCGTACAATCGTCCCGAGAGAAAATATCTCGCAGATTTAAAAAACCGCATTCAGGATATTGTACAAGAACACCCCGATATTTCAATAAAGGGTATTGAGGACTTACTTGGGACTCCATTAGAAATCTCACAGAGTTATATAGCATCTTTAGATTCAGATGTTTTGTTAAAACGATTATCTGCAACTAGAATTATCAAGCGTATTTTCATACTACTGATTATATGCGCTATAATACTAGTCAGTGTATTTACAAGCTTTTTATATAAAGCATATTTAGATTCAAAAAATACGGTTATCACCAATACAGAAACCGTTATTACTGATTAATATTCAAGGAGTCTTATCATGAAAAGAATCATCTCAATTGCATTTTCAATACTTGTTATTCATACATTTTTTAATATTTCATATGCAACCGATTAAATTGTCGAAAAACAGGTTGATACTAAAAATCAAGGATTTTATTACGAAACAGTTATTGAAGACGAAATAGATTTAAGCTCTGCCAGTCTAAAAACACCCAATTCTATTACCACAACAAGCAAGTCAAAAACAACCTACTATAAGAATTCTTCTGGAAATGTTATGTGGTATGTGAAGGTTACTGGCGTTTTCAAATATGGAAACGGATCTGCAACATGCACAAGTTCATCAGTGACTGCCGAGTCAAAAAATACCGCTTGGACGATTCATAACAAATCAGCATCAAAAAGTGGCAACACTGCTACTGCAAAGGCCACTGGAAAGCGTCATTTTCAGGGAATTGTTGTAGATACAATTAATAAAACAGTAACATTAAAGTGCAGTTCTACTGGCCAGTTTAGTTAATTCATATGTAATACAATAGACCTATGCCTATAAAGTTAACTGAGGCAGAGGTTCATTATATTACAGTGAGAAAATGAACAAATCTTTAAAGGCTGGCATTCCGCCAGCCTACTTTTAATGGCTCTATAAATTCTTTTGGGGTTTAGGGGGGTACCTATCCATTTCATTGTGGTGTTTTAAACCCCTACCTATACACTTGTTGGGGTAATATAAAACACCAAAAAAATCAATGTTGTCCTTGACAGGTGGTATACATCATAATTTAGGTAACTTAAAAAGGACGGAGATTTAACCATAATTAGTTAAATTCTCCGTCCTTTGTTGTTCCTTAATGTTATCTTTAGAGTGCGAATCAAAAAGTACAGAAAGGAACCAGTACATAAAAGATATTATCATAAAGCTTTTTAATATGGAACCTTCAGACATCGATGAGTTTGAAGGCATACCATGCGGAAGTGTTATGCAATGCAACATAACACTTCAACATAGACCAACCCCGTGTCCCTCCTGTGGCAAAATATCAAGAAGGGTTCACGACTATTACCGGCGCACACTCAAGCATGCCGTTCTTGTTGAAAATGACTTGATTGTTGTTTACAGAAAAAGACGTTACTATTGTACAGCTTGTCAAAAGCCTTTCCCTGAAAATAATCCATTCTCCTTACCTGGAAAAAGAATCTCGCAAGCAACTGTTATTCGTATTATGAAATTGCTTAAGCATGAATCAATAACTTTCTCTACTGCTGCAGAACTTACAGATGTCAGCACAACAACAGTTATGAAAGTGTTTGATGAACACGCTGGCATAGCCACCGTTCCTCTCCCTCGTTGTCTATGTATTGATGAGGTATATGTAAGCAAATATCTACAGACAGAATATGCTTGTGTTCTCCTAGACTTTGATACAGGTGCAATTTATAGCCTCATTCCTTCTAGGAGGAAGGATGAACTCTCTTCCTACTTTTCAAATATCAACAAAGGTACACGTAACTATGTTAAATACATAAGCATCGACATGTGGGAGAATTATCGTGATTTAGCACATCGGTATTTCCCAAACGCATTAGTTTGCGTCGACAGTTTCCATGTGGTAAAAAATGTAAATTATGCATTTGATAAGGTTCGTATTAGAATTATGAATTCATATGATAGGACCAGTGAGGAATACAGACTACTTAAAAGATTTCACTGGCTGCTTAAAAAATCGCGAGATAACATTGATTTTGAGAGCATGAATAATCTTCACCGCTACTACTATATCGTAGGGTCTAAGTATATTTCACCAGAAGCTCTGATTAACAGACTTCTTGAAATTGATCCAGAACTTGAAATAGCTTATACATTAAAATGCGATTATGACGAAATCAACTCCATCGCAAGATATCATAACGCAGGCAGATACATTGATAAATACATCGAAGATCTCCACGTTTATGGGATACCGGAATTTATTCCAATTTCTAAAACGTTAAAGAATTGGAAACATGAGATTGTTAACAGCTTCTTGACCTACAGAGGCAGGAGAATATCAAATGGACCGATTGAATCTATGAATTCAAGAATCAAACTAATCAAGCGTAACGCTAATGGGTACAAGAATTTCTATCGTTTCAGGCTTAGATGTCTATATACCCTTAACAAGCACTCATCCATCAAATTCTAATCAGTAACTGAGCAAAAGCTACTCTTTGATTCCAATTAAAAAACCATCCCCGCGTCAAACGCGGGGTTGTTTTTATATGACGGGCATAGCCCTTGTTCCTCGCTACGCGTACAACGCGTGAACGCGGTTCTGCCAGCTGCGTATTATTTAATGTTTCTTTTTCTTCTTCGTTGCAAACTCATCAGCTTCCGGAATTCTTATCTGGTCTCCTAGATGATCCTCCTCCAGCTGATGCTTTATGTATTCTGCAATTCGGTTTGAGTTCTTTCCAACAGTATCAACATAGTATCCTTTGCACCAGAACTCTCTATTTCTGTACTTATATTTCAATTCTCCGAATTGCTCATATATCATGGTTGCACTTTTTCCTTTTAAGTAACCCATAAAACTTGACACCGACATTTTAGGTGGTATCTCTACAAACAGGTGTATATGATCTGGGCACGCTTCCGCTTCTAAGATTGTCACGCCCTTCCACTCACACAATTGTCTTAATATTTTTCCTATCGCATTCCTCTTTTCTCCATAGAACACCTTTCTCCTATATTTAGGTGCAAACACTATGTGATATTTGCAATTCCATTTTGAATGCGATAGACTATGAACGTCATTTAGACCCATGTATCTTATCCTCCTACGATAGTTTGCAGTTGGCAGACCGCAAACTATATTGTAGGATGTGATAAGTTACTGGTCAAACGCATAGCGATTACGGAACCCCGCGTCTAACGCGGGGTTTTCTTCATACAAAAACAAGCTCGCAAATGCTCATTTTACTAGGCTTTGCGAGCTTTTGAAAATTATTCGAACTCGATAGTTCCAGGCGGCTTCGAAGTCAGATCATAGAATACTCTATTAACTCCATCCACCTCATTAATGATTCTTGTCATACAAGTCTGCAGAACCTTCCATGGAATATCAACAGCCTCTGCTGTCATAAAGTCAGAAGTCTCTACCGCTCTTAGAGCCACCGCATAATCATAAGTACGGAAGTCTCCCATTACACCTACAGATCTCATGTTAGTAAGAGCTGCGAAGTACTGGTTAGGTGCAACCATCTCGCCTGCCTCTACTGCCTTAGCAACCTCTTCTCTGTAGATAAAGTCAGCATCCTGAACGATTCTTACCTTCTCAGCATTAACCTCTCCGATGATTCTGATGCCAAGACCAGGACCTGGGAATGGCTGTCTGTATACGAGGTACTCAGGGATTCCAAGCTCAAGGCCAGTCTTTCTTACCTCGTCCTTGAACAGGCTTCTTAGCGGCTCGATAATCTCCTTGAAGTCAACATAGTCAGGAAGTCCACCTACATTGTGGTGTGACTTGATAACTGCAGACTTACCGAGACCTGACTCGATAATATCAGGATAGATAGTACCCTGAACAAGGAAGTCAACCTTACCGATCTTCTTAGCCTCTTCCTCAAATACTCTGATGAATTCCTCACCGATAATCTTACGCTTAGCCTCAGGCTCTGTTACACCCTTAAGTCTCTCGTAGAATCTCTCTCTTGCATCAACCTTGATGAAGTTAAGATCATACTCACCATCTGGGCCAAATACAGCAGCAACCTCCTCAGCCTCATTCTTACGAAGAAGACCGTGGTCTACGAATACGCAAGTAAGCTGCTTACCGACAGCCTTAGAGAGAAGTACAGCAGCAACTGATGAATCAACTCCACCAGAGAGTGCGCACAGCACCTTGCCGTCACCTACCTTCTCACGGATGAGCTTGATCTGCTCATCTGCGAATGCTGCCATCTGCCAGTCCTGCTCACACTTACATGCATCAAGAACGAAAGTCCTGATCATGTCGAAGCCCTGAAGTGTGTGATTTACCTCAGGATGGAACTGAATAGCATACATTCCCTTCTCAATATTCTCCATGCCGGCAACCGGACAGTCCTTAGTGTGACATGTAACAGTGAAGCCCTCTGGAACCTCACTTACATAGTCAGTATGGCTCATCCATACAACTGTATTGTCGTCAGCATTTCTTAAAACGCCGTCCTTGTTATCCACGATAACGTCAGTTCTTCCGTACTCACTTGTAGGTGCTGTTGAAACATTACCGCCAAGCTTGTATGCCATGAACTGCATGCCGTAGCAGATTCCGAGAATTGGAATACCAAGCTCAAAAATTCCACTATCGATTGAAGGTGCTCCTTCGCCGAACGCGCTCTGTGGTCCGCCTGTAAATATAATTCCCTTAGGGTCGTATTCCTTCACGACATCAAGAGTGATGTTCTCAAAGCCCTTTACCTCTGAGTACACACCACACTCACGAACACGTCTTGCAATCAGCTGATTATACTGACCGCCGAAGTCTATGATTAGAATTCTGTTCTGCATCTTGTTCTCCTAAAAATATGTTTGTTGCGAAATGTTTAGTGCAAAAGTGGTCTTACATGTGACCCTGCTGCTCCTTAAGGATTACGTCGTGTGCTCCTCCCTCTACGATAGATACCGCAGATACGAGTGTGAGCTTAGCCTTCTGCTGAAGCTCTGGGATTGAAAGTACACCGCAGTTGCACATTGTTGACTTAACCTTGTTAAGTGAAAGACCAACGTTGTCGTGGAGTGATCCTGCATATGGAACATATGAGTCAACACCCTCCTCGAACTTAAGCTTAGCATCTCCACCAAGGTCGTATCTCTGCCAGTTTCTAGCTCTTGCTGAACCCTCGCCCCAGTACTCCTTAACGTAGTTTCCGTTAACCATAAGCTTAGCAGATGGTGATTCGTCGAATCTTGCGAAGTATCTTCCGAGCATGATGAAGTCTGCACCCATTGCAAGTGCAAGAGTCATGTGGTAGTCGTATACGATACCACCGTCTGAGCAAAGTGGAATGTAGATACCAGTCTCCTCGAAGTACTTGTTTCTCTCCTCTGCTACCTCAAGTACTGCTGAAGCCTGTCCTCTTCCGATACCCTTCTGCTCTCTTGTAATACAGATTGAACCACCGCCGATACCAATCTTAATGAAGTCAGCGCCAGCCTCTGCAAGGAATCTGAATCCCTCTGCATCAACTACGTTACCAGCTCCAACCTTAACGCTATCGCCGTAGTTCTCTCTGATCCACTTAAGTGTAAGTGCCTGCCACTCTGAGTATCCCTCTGATGAGTCGATTGTCATTACATCAACTCCAGCCTCGAGAAGAGCAGGTACTCTCTCAGCATAGTCTCTAGTGTTGATTCCAGCGCCGACAACGTATCTCTTGTGAGCGTCAAGAATCTCATTAGGATTATCCTTGTGATCCTCGTAGTCCTTACGGAATACGAATGAAGTAAGTCTCTGATTCTCATCAATAATAGGAAGCTGGTTAACCTTGTTCTCCCAGATGATGTCATTAGCCTCGCTCAGAGAAATACCTTCCTTACCATAAACCATCTTCTCAAATGGTGTCATGAACTCTGTTACAGGTGTTGATGGTTCCATTCTTGAAACTCTGTAGTCCTTGGAAGTTACGATACCAAGAATCTTACCCTCTGATGTTCCATCATCAGTAATAGCAATTGTTGAGTGACCTGTTGCCTTCTTAAGAGCAAGTACATCTGCAAGAGTCTGATCAGGCTTAAGGTTTGAGTCACTTGGTACGAAACCTGCCTTATGTCTCTTAGCTCTTCTTACCATAGCAGCCTGGCTCTCAATGCTCTGTGATCCGTAAATGAAAGCGATTCCGCCCTCCTTAGCAAGAGCTACTGCCATCTTGTCATCTGATACAGCCTGCATTACAGCTGAACATAGAGGAATGTTCATTGAAATTTCAGGCTCCTCACCCTTCTTGAACTTAGTGATTGGAGTTCTGAGACTTACATTCTCAGGTCTGTCCTCAGCACTTGAATATCCCGGAATAAGCAGGTACTCGTTAAAAGTTCTTGATGGTTCTTTTAATACAATTGCCATTATACACCTCTTTCTACTTCGCAAAAAAACAAATCAAACTCGTAAATGATTAGCTATTATAATATCACAAAACCCCCTTTCCACGAAAGGGGGTTAGGTTCATATATTGTGAAAAAATGCTCTGTTTAAAATGATTGTTCAGCACATCTTGTGCTTATTACTACATCATTCCGCCCATTCCTGCAGCTGCTGGTACAGCCGGTGCATCTTCCTTAATCATAGTGATTCCAGCCTCTGTTGTAAGAAGCATTCCTGCAACTGATGCAGCGTTCTGAAGAGCTGATCTTGTAACCTTAACAGGATCAACGATACCGGCAGAAATCATATCAACGTACTCCTCAGTAGCAGCGTTGAAGCCTACTGTAGCAGGCTCTGACTTCTTAACCTCAGCAACGATTACACTTCCCTCAAAACCGGCATTCTCAGCAATCTGTCTTACAGGCTCCTCAAGTGCTCTCTCGATAATCTTAGCACCTGTTCTCATATCGCCTTCCTGAGCATCAGCATATGTCTTAACTGCATCGATTGCTCTAAGGAGTGCAGTACCACCACCTGCAACGATTCCTTCCTCAACAGCAGCTCTTGTAGCGTTGAGTGCGTCCTCAAGTCTGAGCTTCTTCTCCTTAAGCTCAGTCTCAGTAGCAGCACCTGCGTTGATTACAGCTACGCCACCAGCAAGCTTAGCAAGTCTCTCCTGAAGCTTCTCTCTGTCGAACTCTGAATTAGTAAGCTCAACCTCGTTTCTGATCATCTGGATTCTTGCATCGATTGCATCTCTGCTTCCTGCACCGTTAACGATAACAGTTCTGTCCTTGTTTACCTTAACAGTTCCGGCTCTACCAAGCATGTCAGCTGTGCACTCTGAAAGCTCGTATCCAAGCTCTGAGCTGATTACAGTACCACCAGTAAGAATAGCGATATCCTCCATCATAGCCTTTCTTCTGTCACCAAAGCCAGGAGCCTTAACAGCTACAACATCGAGTGTACCTCTCAGCTTGTTAACAACTAGAGTTCCAAGAGCCTCGCCGTCAACATCCTCAGCGATGATGAGAAGACTTCTTCCAGCCTTCATGATACCCTCGAGAAGAGGAACGATCTCCTGAATATTAGAAATCTTCTTATCTGTAAGAAGCACGAATGGATTCTCCATAACAGCTTCCATAGTGTCAGTATTAGTTACCATGTAAGGTGACAGGAATCCTCTGTCGAACTGCATACCCTCAACAACTTCCAGAGTAGTTCCGAGAGTCTTTGACTCCTCCACAGTGATTACTCCGTCCTTACCAACCTTGTCCATTGCCTCAGCAATAAGGCTTCCGATCTCCTCATCAGCAGCAGAAACAGAAGCAACCTGAGCGATGCTCTCCTTGTCCTGAACCTGGTTAGCACTTGACTTAAGATACTCAACAGCAGCATCAACCGCACCGTTCATACCTCTCTTAAGGATCATTGGATTAGCACCAGCTGTTACATTCTTAAAGCCCTCTCTTACAATAGCCTGTGCAAGAAGTGTAGCAGTTGTAGTACCGTCGCCGGCAACATCGTTAGTCTTAGTAGCAACCTCCTTAACAAGCTGAGCACCCATGTTCTCAACCTGATCCTCGAGTTCAATCTCTCTTGCGATTGAAACACCGTCGTTAGTAATAAGAGGTGAACCGAAAGACTTCTCAATCAGTACATTTCTTCCCTTAGGTCCGAGTGTAATCTTTACTGTATCTGCAAGCTTGTCAACTCCTGCAAGGAGCTTTCTTCTTGATTCTTCACCGTAGTGTAATTCCTTAGCCATTGTCTCTTCCTCCTAAATATATAGTCACGGGCAAAAGCTTCTTCCTCTCACCCGCAATATTCTGTATTAACCCTCGATTACTGCAAGGATGTCTCTCTGCGCGATGATTGTGTACTCCTCACCCTTGTACTTAAGCTCATTGCCGCCATACTTAGAGAATACAACAACGTCTCCAACCTTGAGCTCCATCTTCTCGTCTTCAGTTCCTGGTCCTACTGCAAGAACCTCAGCCTGCTGTGGCTTCTCCTTAGCCGCACCTGAAAGGATAAGTCCTCCCTCAGTCTTCTCAACAGCATCCATCTTCTTAATAACAACTCTTGCACCGAGTGGTCTGATTCCGATAGCCATAACGTCCTCCTTATATATCGAATGATTATTATTGATAATTTCCATTTGTTAGCACTCTGTATATTCGAGTGCTAACTTACAATTGTTAGTATAACCATATCCACGGAGAGTGTCAACAAGACTAATAAGTTTTTTGTGTGAAGAAAGATATGCTACATCTCGCGATAATAATAGAAGAGATACTGCTGCGCCAGACCGCCAATTTCACCGAACTTCTCCGCCGCAAAAGCCTGCATTCCCTTAAGATCGTTAAGCTCAAATCCATACATATCATTCATGATTCGCTTTACCCACACATCAATCGGAAAAGCATCTACGCGTCCGAGGCCGAACAGCATAATGCAGTCCGCAACCTTGGGGCCAACACCGTGATACTTAAGAAGCTCCTTCTTAAGAGCCGCCGTATCATTTTCAGCTGGAAGCCCCACTTCGAGAAAACGCTTTGACGACTCGACAATATATGGACAGCGGTATCCGAGCTTAAGCTCCGCGAGCCTAGATACATCCGCAGCTGCCAGCACCTCTGGCTTCGGGAAAGCATATCGATCCGTGCCAGGAATTATCTCACCGTACTCCTCACAGATTGCCTCGATACACTTTCGGATTCTCGGAATGTTGTTATTCTGCGAGATGATAAAAGAAATCAGCATCTCATAGAAATCCTGGTTCAGAATTCTGATACCATAGCCCTGCTTCGTCGCTTCGAGAATCTTCGGTTCCTTCTCGGAAAGCACCCGCTTTACCTCGCCATAATCTCGTCCAAGGTCAAAATAATTAAACCAGAACTCCTCGTCTCCTCCCGTCGCATCGACAGTAAGCATTCCATCATTGAGACTCACGCGGGCAAAATATCCTCCGCATACACCCTCGTACACCTCAGGATGTCCCGCGTCACCTGAAATGCTTTTGGCCGGACGCCATCTGAACGTCTGTCCGCACTCAAAAATATGTTCAAGGCAGATGTCCTCTGCCTTGTATCTGTAGATCATATTATTTCCTCCATGCCTTCCTGCCGTGCAGATCTTCCGCTCTGTACACGACATCCTTGATTCTTATATTAACTCTGCTGATTGAAAATGATGTCATCGTCTCAAGATTTCTGTGAACTGCCATCTGAAGTGCCAGGCAGTGGCTGACAGTGCTCTCATCGAGCAGAACTCTCACATCAAGTGTTATTCCTAGCGCGAATTCCTTGCCGGACTGCATCTGATCGAGCAGCACCACATTCTTTCCGAATTCCTCGCACACAATTCTTATGATATCCTTCACGACCTGATCCTTGATGAGGTACGTTCCGCGGTACATAAACTGAGGTCTTACAACAGTTCTGTCTCTTGATGCATCGTGTGTGTTCTGGTTCTCATCCTCCTCGCCACCATCGTCGGTCGGATTCGCTTCCTGATCTCCGAAGCTCTTAAGGTATCTGAGAGGATTCATAAAGTAGCCGGCAAAAGACCGTTTAAGCTGTCCCATAGGTGCCGGAACAACATGCTCTCCGAGCACGCTTCTTGAATAATTTGCCTTCTCGCGCTCCTCCTTCGTCGTAACATCCTCGATGTAAAGCCTGATATCGGGCTCCGGAAGTTCAAGAGCCTTGGTAATCCATGAGACCATTTTGTCCGAGGTTCCAAGAATCATAAGGCGTTCAGGCTTTAACTCCTCAAGCTTCTCCTTAACTGCAATTCGATTCTCTTCCTTCTCGAAAACTGCGGTCCTGACAGCGCCCGCCTTCGTTGAGCACTTCTTGGCCGAGGTTCCTGCAACAATCTGCCCCTTGTATATCAAAAGGCCGTCATCAATGATTGCATCTATATTCATTGTCACGCAGAGCTTCGTCGCCTGATAGCTCTTTCCGGTGCCGCTTTTACCTGTAAAAGAAATGATTTCCATTATGCATCTCCGATTAAAATATCTTAATATGTCTTTATTGTGAAGTATTGTACACAATTTTGTCTTTTATTTATTATAGTACTCATGTTATACTTTAAACACAATATTCTTTAAAGAAGGAGGATTCACCAATGGCTTACAAGATTACAGATGCTTGCATTTCATGCGGCGCTTGCGCTGATGGATGCCCAGTTTCAGCTATTACTGAGGGTTCACCTTACGTAATTGATGAGGCTGCTTGCATTGATTGTGGAGCTTGTGCAGGAGCTTGCCCAGTTGGCGCACCTGTTGAGGCATAGTTTTATAGACTACACAATATTTATGCATGAATATTTTAAGAAAGCCCATGACCGCAAGGTCATGGGCTTTTACTTTTTTGAAATATTATTCAGCGTTGAGCGGCATTTCATTCTCGATATTCTTTGACATCAGCCAGTTAAACACTACACAGAATCCGAATGCGAACACCACTCCAAACACATTCTGAATTACTCTTAGCCCTACGGCGCTTTCAAGTCCGTAAGCTTCAGTTGCAATCGCAAGCGCTCCAAAAGTATTAAACACAGCCTGCCATCCGTACTTCGCCGAGAAACCTACGCCGATTCCTCCGATAATTCCTATATATGCATAAATCGATGAAGGAAGCATGAAGTATAGTGCAATAAAGCACGCAGCACCTGCAATATTTCCGATGATTCTTCTGCTCACTCTGTACTGCATATCGTCAATGATTGGTGTGATTGCTGACATTGCTGCAATTCCCGCCCACATTGCACGAGGCATATCACAAAGCTCCGCGATACACAGAACGAGCGGAACACATACAACCTGACAGAGCTGCCATTTTGTACGTGAAGAGGTCATGTCAAAAGCCTGCACAACATCTCTTAGCAAAACCTCAAATTCGCTGTCCTTGTGATTTCTGAAAAACACGAGGCATGTCAGAACAGCGCCGACTGCCATGCCAATTAGTCTCATCTCGTAGCTTCTACCTGTAACGTCATATCCGTAAAGAAGAAGATATCCAAGCACAAGTGTCGACTGGTTGAACATGAACGGATTGTGACAGCCAAAAATTATAAGAAATGCGATCGCCGCCATATTGATGAGAAATCCCAGCAGTGGCGAAACCATGTTGGCGAGATGCGGGAATACTGTCATCACCGCAAAGAACAGCGCAAGCAGCAGTGTCGACTGCCCTGCATGAATATCAAAATGTGCATTTCTGAAAACCATCAGACACAGTAGCACAACTACACCGACGATACTGTTCTCGCTTCCAAACAAGATGCTGAACGCACTAACAAAGCTAAAGCAGAACACCATTGTAATCGCAATCTTCACAAGGTAAACCATCATATGATAAGCCTTGTCCTTAAGCGACTCGCTTTCCTTAACCATCTTCTTTGAACCTGCCTGATTTAACTGCAGCTCCTGATAAAAAGTCATAAATTCCTCCTGAATCAAATTCTTACCGATTTCAAAAACAAAAAAATAAGAGCCCCGAGCTCCTAAATAAAATACTTCCTAAGTCGAACAGTAATGATACAGCAATGTTGCTTTAATTGCAAGGCCAATTTGGCAAATTCACTTTGTCTGCCGATATGCTTACATTTTCATGCTCCAAACCATATTGCTCAAAACAGATATCCTTATTGCGGCATACGATTTGCTTCTATATTTGATTCGTCTGCCAAAATACAGATGTTCTGCTCATCTGATGAAAATCGTCTGCCGAAATACAGATGTTCGCAGGCAAAATCACTTTTCGTCTGCCGTCACAACATCCCGTTGAAGCAGTCAGGTGCAGACGTGTTGATGATTCTTTCTCGAGTGTCTGCTGTTTTAGATGTAATTAGCAGACGCTCGAGATATTTAAAAGGTATCATCTGCTTATTTGACAACTTCACGCCTTAGATGGCAGCAGATGATTGTTTCATAACCATGTGTTTGTCTGATTTTTGGCAGACGACTTTAAAAAAACATGTCCATCGTCTGTATTTTGGCAGACGCCCTTTTGAAAAGAGATAATCATCTGCACGTTAAAGCTGATATGCCTCCATTTAATACCATTTTGAGAATAATTACTCGATTGGATCTTAGGTGTTACCGAACACACATAAATACTGAAAATGGTACCAAGCATTTTTAATATCTTTCAATACCGCGAGTAGTCTCATAAGCTTAAGAAGGCGCCAATTTTGCAATGCTTTTATGAATGGTTCCCATTAATTGATAAATAACCACTGTTAGAATTCCCTAACTTTCCATAACGAATTTCAATTTGATATGAGTATGACTGTCAGATGCTTTGAAACCAGCTACACTGCGTACCATTTCTTTTATAAAATTTAAATTGGTAGTTTTCAGGGTCCAATGTTGGTAAATAGTGTAAATTGGTAACAGCAGCTGCCAGTGGAAATCTCGACGTGTCGGCACACAGAAATGGTAAACAGCTCCGAGGAAAGTTATGAACCATAAAAGAGCAAAGCGAATTTCACTCTCTGGTTTCAAGTTCGCCTTGCTCTTCGGTTATGGTGCCTTATAGTATTCAAAAAAGAAAATGCATTCTATAGCAACACCAGTATGCTTATAGAATGCATTTAATTACTTTAAAAATCTTTAGTGTGACAGGTTTCCTCCGCAGCTTGATCCGTAGCCGGCTGTGCAGCTGTAGCAAAGTGCACATGTACGAATCTTACGAGGCTTGATCTCACCTGATGTCAGCTCTGAGATATGCTGTGCACCCTCAGGCTTTATTCCAAGCACATGGTAGTACTCGCAGTCGTATATGCTTCCGTCGTAATCGACATTGATCTGATCACGGCACATTACGCCAGGGATGTTGTCCTCGTTAAAGTTCTCAGACTGCATCTTGATGTATGAACCGAGCTTACCCTGATTTCTGAGATCCTGTCCGAATCTTCCAATAGGAACATTTCCAATAGCTATGAGATTTGTAAACTCAACGCCGTGGTCATTTCTCAGAACGTCACGGTATGTGTCCTCAAGCATAATCTCATTTGGAGGCAGGTATGGGCCATCAGTATTGTAAACAACTGTAAGCTTCTTATCCTCATCCTTACCATATCCAAGTTCATTAAGCTTCTTAAGAACCTCGATTGCAGGGTCAAAAACATTGGCGCCTCTCTGCTTCTCTACCGTATTCTTCTTGTAATATGGCAGTGAGCAGACAATCTGCACGTTGTTCTTAGCATAAACATCTAGAAGATGTGCGTACTTCTCAGTGTTAAGAATAACAAGATTTGTACGCAGCATAACCTGCCCAAGCTTAGCAGCCTCGGTGATGAAATACTCGATATCAGGATTCATCTCAGGCGAGCCGCCGGTGATATCCATTACCTCGAAACCGCCATTTTGGAATGTCTCGAGACACTGATCCATTGTCTCCCTGCTCATCACCTCTGTTCTGCCAGGGCCACACTCGAGGAAGCAATGCGCACATGAAAGGTTGCAGGCATAACCTGCGTTGACCTGCATTGTTGTCAGTTTGCTCTTTGACTCAAGCTCATCGATTCCGCGAACCTGACTCATGATTTCTGGCACGTCATAACGCTTCTGCTCCTTATCGAGGTCAGCAAGAGTGATTGGATTATCGCTCTTGCCGTATCGAGTCGGGTTCACTTCCTTCGCCAGCTCGTCATAAAGTCCGTAGTGAGTGTCTCTGTTTCCCTCTACATTGAAGTGGCGGGCAAAACGTGACTGTCTCAGGATTTCCGCAACGTTTCCGCTGACTCCGAGTGATTTCTTCTTGATGAAACGTATTGTCTCATCGAAGTCCATATAGCGGCTGTTCTCTGCAAGTGTTCCAAGATAAGTAGCACTCTCGCCATAATTCTCTTCTCTGTCTTCAAGCTCGGCGCACTTGAATGCTCTTACTGTGCAGGAGAAAAACTGAATATCACCAACTAGTCTGGCGATTTCAAAGTCGTGTGGCTGGATTGGAGTCTGCTCTGTAATGTAAAGCTTCTTAAAGCCGCATCTCTCCATGAGTCTTCTGAAGTCCTCGATGTACATTGCTCCACCCATGCACTCGCCGCGCATTACAGGGTCATTCTGAATCTCCTCAGGAACTCTTCTGTCGGCAAAAACATCAGAGAAATAAATCTCTCCGCCTTCCTTAAGTATTCTGTAAACCTCTTTGAAAACCTCTTCCTTGAATGGTGAGAGGTTGATTACGCAGTTTGAGGTTACTACGTCTACGGATTCATCCTCGATTCCGATAGTCTTAAGATCCTCGATGTATCCCAGGTGGAAGGATGTGTTTGGCTTTGAATAGCCAAACTTAGCAGCTTGCGATTCCTGATACTGTCTTGCTACTGCAAGCTGAGACTCAGTCATATCAACGCCATGAACGTGACCGTTCTCTCCAACCAGCTTCGATAGGATAAATACATCTCGGCCAGTTCCACAGCCAAGATCTAGTGCAGTACAGCCCTCCAGTCCCATAGGGATTGGAGAACCGCAACCATAGAATCGATTAAGAATTTCATCTTCAATTAAAGGCAGAATGTCCCTCACATAACGAGGAGGAGCTGAGCTGCAGCAGCATGCATTAGTCTTTAGATCATCGCTGCTGCCTAGAATAATTCCGTAGTATTCCTTTATCTGTTCATGAATTCTGTTGTCCATAATAATTAGTTTCTTCCCTCATCCATCATACCGAAGCACTCGTTGAAGAAGAGCTTGATTTTAACATCATACTTCTCAGCGATAGCATCAAATGCATCATCAACGATATCGAGAAGAAGATCTGACTCGCATACAGCACGAGCATTTACAACGAGACGAAGCTTATCTGTCTTCTCCTTAAGATCCTGGTCGTGGATGATGTCGTAGTCTACACCGATAAGGCTGAACTTAGCGTAATCCTGATCCTTACCCACTGCAAAAGTCTTTAGGTGTGGTACGTTTCTCTTGTTAGCGATGAGACCATCTCTGATTTCATCGATAAGATCCTCTACGAGCTGATTTCCGTCGAACTCGCTTCCATCCTTTGAAGTGATGAAGACATTTCTGTTGAACCATGACATCGTCTTCTCAGCCTGAATAAACTCTGGTCCACCGTAACCGATATCAGTGATATTTACACGGCTCTCCGCGGAAAGAAGGTGCTCAACGAGTGGCTCAAGGTCGATTCTCTCCTTTGCTGAAATAGCAAATACAGGAATTCCAGGGCAAGCCTCCTCGAGGAACTTAACGTATCTGTCAACGTCTTCCTTCTCCATAAGGTCAATCTTGTTAAGAACTACGCAATCTGCCTCCTTAAGCTGTGCAGCAAGAAGGAACTTGAGCTCCTCTGGGAGGTTGATGTCTGCTCTCTCAGGCATGATCATACGAAGTCTCTCAGGGTCAGTTACTACTGTAAAAGGAGCGAGTGTGAATTCATCCTTGTGGTTTCTCTCAAGATTTCCGTATACGTGATCGAGCGCCCCGATTCCGCAGCCAGGGATATCTGACATTACAATGTCACGTGGGTTAGTCTTGTTAAGTCTCTCGATTCTCTCAATCAGAGTGTCAGGAACATAGCAGATGCAGTTTCCACCGATAGGTGTTACTTCTACGTTCTGACGACCTGAATACTCCGCGTCGATAATATAGTTAGCACCAAGATCGTTAGCGATGATAGCAGCACTCTTACCAGTGCTGTTGATATGCTCAGTCAGCGCAACCATTGTAGTTGTCTTACCTGCTCCAAGGAATCCGCTTACGACCATGAATCTTTTCTTATCCATTTCAATTCTCCATTTCTACTCGTTAAGTAATAATGTTAATTACGTAAATCCGTTATCGTTCATTATAGTACACACATTCTGTTTTTAATAGACCGAGTCTAATATATAGTTTTTAGCTATAATTCGTGTTCGGTTGACAGATGCTTATATGAATGTTAGACTTTTGGTCATAAAACCCGTAAGGGACGTGGATTTTTCAAGAGAGATCTTTTTTCGCCACACAGTCAGGTTGGCTGTGTGGTGTTTTTTTGCATAATTTCGTGTGCTTGAAGAATTGAAATTAAGGAGTATTAAATGAGTCAGGCCTTTATGAAGGAAAAGAAAATACTGCCGCTGGTTATATCGATGTCGCTTCCAATGGTAATTTCTATGGCAGTGAATTCACTTTATAACATAGTAGACAGCTATTTCGTTGCAATAATAAGCGAAGATGCAATGACCGCGCTTTCTCTTGTCTACCCTCTGCAGTATCTGATGACTGCACTCGGCGTAGGCTTTGGTGTCGGAATGAATGTCAGAATCGCATTCTGCCTCGGCGCGGGAGATCCTGTTAAAGCAAATCAGAATGCTACTACGGGAATGATTCTAAGCTTTATCCACGGAGTCATTCTGATGTTCGTCGGACTTCTGCTGATGCCCCACTTCCTGGCACTTTATACAGATAACAGTGAGATTATCGATATGGGACTTGTTTACTCAAATAGAGCATTCCTCTTTTCAGTAATCATCATGTTTGAAATCGCATTTGAGAAGGTCTTCCAGGCCGTTGGTAAGATGAAGGTTTCAATGATCAGCATGTCGCTTGGCTTTATCACTAACATCGTGCTTGATCCTATTATGATTTTCGGAATCGGACCGTTCCCTGAGATGGGAATCGCCGGTGCAGCATGGGCAACAGGAATCGGACAGAGCGTGTGCCTCATCGCATACCTTCTCTTCCTCAAAATATCGCCTATTCCGGTGAATTTCGGCCAAAAGTATATATCTTTTGACCGTAAGCTTCTGGGTAAGCTTTATTCTGTCGGCATTCCGGCGACTCTGAATATGGCTCTTCCATCGCTTCTGATTTCATCGCTGAACGCAATTCTTGCTGCGTTCTCCGCGAAGTATGTGCTCGTGCTCGGTGCTTATTACAAGCTTCAGACGTTCATCTATCTGACTGCGAACGGAGTCATCCAGGGAATCAGACCGCTTATAAGCTACAACTACGGTGCGGGAGAATATAAGCGTGTACAGAAGATTCTCACAACAAGCCTTACTCTTACTGCAAGTGTAATGGCGGGCGGAGTCGTCCTTTCATACCTGATTCCAGGCAAGCTGATCGGACTCTTCACATCAAGTGCAGACTCCATCGCGATAGGAACAAGAGCTCTTCACATCATAAGCATCGGCTTTGTGTTCTCAGCAGTTTCAATCACAATCTGCGGCGTGCTCGAAGGGCTCGGAATGGGCATGCGCTCGTTCTCAGTTGCAGTTATGAGATGTGCAGTTATCATCATTCCGGCGGCTTATCTGCTCAGCAGAATTCTCGGTGCAGAAGGAGTTTTTGTTGCATTCCCGGTTGCGGAGATAATCACAGCTGGCGCAGCTTATCTGATATACAAGAGGAGCTATAGATTACATCTGTAATATAAAAATGACGGGTACTTAATTGCAATGTTAAGTACCCGTTTTTCTTTAGTTATCTTCTAATCATCTGTAGAATAATACTTCTGATTCTTACTCTTAGGATGTTCTGGATTTGTCATATGTAATTGATTAGTTTCCAGAAGCGGGTTTATATATACCCTCGACACGTGATAAATTGTTTTCAATCCAAGATATCCAGCTATTTCCTGCCTTGATCTAGGTTCCTTGCAGAAATCAAGCAGAGTGTTAGCCCTGTCCACATTTGCACCTAACCTATACTCATCACTGGAACATTTATGAATTTCGTCTTTCTCTTCATTGCAATTCTTAAGTATAACCACAAATTCATTTCTTCTATTCTCAAATATAGGCTCCGGCAGACCGTGTTCCTTCATCTCTCGCCTTATTGTAGGAATGCCAGAATAACGATTCTCAGACTCAGTCTGTGTCTCGGCAATCAAAGCCAGTGCAGGATTTCGTAAATCAGGTCTCGAATAACCAAGATCCTCAATCGTCATTCTTCCATAAAGACTGCCCGGACTGTGTATCTCAAGTCGATCGTTAAAGAATACTAACTGTACAGGAGTCCCCTCTGTAAAGTGACTGTAATCTCTGTGAATCAGCGCATTTAGCACGGCTTCTCGGATTGCCTTGATTGGATATTCCGTCTTGTCCGTGCGCTTTCCAGTATCGCTATCAATTATGGTTGCGACCTTCATATTACGCATGCAAAAAGCCATGGCTCCTTCCATCATCTCCGCCAATGTTCCGTCTATTCGTTTATTGTCGATGAATCTGGCATCATTTGCATCAACATCGCCCATCTCAAAACCAGGAACACGCACCGCAGTAATTGCCATCTGTGGGAGATATCCCTGTGGATACATGCAGAAATTCATTATTGCCGCAACCGTAGGTTTCCCGTCACGTGTTATATTAAGCATCTCTTCCTGCATAGTCCTTGGCAGCCTTGCGAAACCAGGTTTATCAAGCATCTGATTTTCAATGTATTCATCAATCTTCTCAGTATCGAGACTCTGCATCGTAGCTCGTTCTATAATCCGTTCGTCGTCATGGGCATGCTTTCTAAATGCTTCGAAGCTATATAGTTCGTAATCCGTCATAGGAAGATCAGAATCACCCACTCGTATGAATGAGCCTCTTATACGCCCAGCGCCCTTGTAGTAGCAGGGCCTGTCAGCTAAATCTATCCCTGGAATTTCCGCAGAACAAATAATACAACCCTCATACTCCACTGTTGTAAAAACAGCCCTTACCGGAGGCATCATCTGATTAC
The DNA here is from genome assembly GCA_934255135.1 of uncultured Clostridia bacterium. Taxonomy (GTDB): domain Bacteria; phylum Bacillota; class Clostridia; order Peptostreptococcales; family Anaerovoracaceae; genus Crickella. The sequence continues at coordinate 84,737 of CAKQMV010000007.1, forward strand.
ATTGTTCAGTTACCCTCTGCTGCAAATCCTGTGCATCGTATACATTGCATGGCTTAAATCCGTTATTCTCATTTATACCAAATACTATTGTCCCGCCAATATCCTGATTGGAGAAACTTGACAGAGTGCCATATAGCTTCTGCGGACATCCGCCTTCAGCAGCCTTCAGTTCTATTGTCTGTCCCTCGGCTTTATTAGAGCAGATCTGTTCAACTAAAATCAGCAATTCTTCATTTGTCATATAATTGCCCTCCATAACTATATAAACCATAATACATTATTTTGTTTATTTGGGCAATATTTAGTTTATTAATTTAAACTAATTTAAATTTCAACCAAGTTTAAACAAGAATTAAACACAATTTGCGGAATTTAGCAAATTTTTAACGAAATTCAGCAATAAATAAACGAAATGGATTTTGCTTATTTGACAAAACCCATTTCATAAATTTCTATTAAACTATTCCGATTATCTCGATCAGGAAAAGCCATGCCAGTCCATAGTATGTAACAACCGCAACGAGGTCATTCACAGTTGTAATCAGTGGGCCGGAAGCAACCGCCGGATCAATCTTGATTTTGTCAAAAAACATTGGAACGAGCGTGCCCACAAGGCTTGAGATAACTATCGCAACGAGCAGCGATATTCCCACGCAGCCCGAAATCAGCATCGCATGCCTGAAGCTGTAACCCTTAAACAGCGTAATATAAATTCCGAGGCACACAAGTGACATAACTCCAAGAAGTGCGCCATTACAGAATCCAATTCGCATCTCCTTAAAAACAAGCTGGAGCTTGTCCCTGCCGCTAAGGTTTTCATCCATAAGAACACGAATTGTTACGGCAAGCGACTGAGTTCCGACATTTCCTGCCATGTCAAGAATGAGTGACTGAAAGCAGATAACAACAGGAAGTACTGCTACTACGCCCTCGAATGCACCGACTACTGTTGAAACTCCCATTCCAAGGAACAGAAGGATCACAAGCCATGGAAGACGCTTCTTGATGCTTTCTCTTGTTGTCTCTCTAAGATCCTCTTCTGATGACAGACCGGCCAACTTAGCATAATCCTCTCCCATCTCATCATCAACAGCCTCTACTACATCCTGCGCTGTAATGATACCGACGATTCTATTCTCAGAATCAAGAACAGGAAGTGAGTCCTCAGCATATTCCTTAATCTTAGGAATCGTCTCCGAAACCTCCTCGTGATCGAATAGGTAAGGATATGAGTAGCTGATTATTGAATCGAGCTTGGTGTTCTCACGTGCAATAATCAGATCCTTAAGGTCGATCGCTCCGCAGAAGCAATCATTCTCATCCACAACATAGATAGTTGTAATGTTGTCGTTCTCGCCAGCCTGCTTGATAAGCTCATGCATTGCCTGACGAATAGTAAGGTTATTTCTAATATAAATATAATTTGTTGTAATCAGGCTTCCGATTTCATCCTCGTCGTATGAAATAATCAGGTTGATTGCCTTCTTAGTCTTCTCATCGAGCATCGGACTCAGCTTGATTCTTACACTTTCATCAATATCCTCCCACAGATCAACCGCATCGTCGGCATCCATGTGATTGATGATTTCAGCAAGCTTCTCAATCTCAATCTCTTCAATATATCTTGCCGGATCATCAATATATGAAATGATTTCAGCAAGCCACTTGGCATCAACTGCACTGTAGAGAAGGTTTCTCTCTGCTCTGTTAAGAAGCTCAAGGCTCTTTGCGATGTCCTTATCGTGATAATCCCTGAGTCTTTCCTTCATCTCCTCAATTGAGCGGGATGTTCTTGTGATCTCTACGATTTCCTGTGCAAAAATTGGTTCCTTAAGTATCTCTTTTCTCATCATACAAGCCTCCTTTTGCCCTAAATCGGGCACAAAAAATCCACCGTTTTAATTCCGGTCACACAATTCCGAGTTGTGAATCAGCTAAATAACGATGGATTACGGCCTAATATTATTCAGAAATGGACGCACCTACAGACACTTGAATAATAATCCAAGTCTATATCCATCATTATATCTACTTCGACTATCACAACTGTCCATAATGTTCGCCTCCTTTATTTGTTAATTATTGTCCTAAAAACTTGAATATTTTATCACTTTTGCTATGAAATTTCAATCTTCCTTCTTTTTAGTTAAGTGCCCCTGCGATAAACTCATCGGTTGCAGGTATATTTGACCCGACAATCGGATTACCTAATATATTTCCGTCCTTGTCCACGAAAATAGTCGTAGGGAATCCGACAATTCCGCTCATGAATTCATTGAAATCTGCGCTAAGAACAAGATTTGTGAACTTAACGCCTGCCTGCTCTGTGATTTCCTTAGCCGCTTCTACGTGCTCAGTATCTTCAATTCCATTCACATCACCGACAATTCCGATAAACTGCACCTTGCCGGCGTACTTCTCAGAGAGCGCCTGAAGGTCTGGCATCTCCTCGATACAAGGGCCGCAGAAAGTTCCCCACACATTAACAACTGTCAGCTCCGCATCCTTAAATACATCGTTTGTAACTTCATTGCCCATAATATCGTATGTCGCAAATTCAGGCATTGCTTCACCAACATAAGTTCCGTCGCCGCTTGCATCGGAATCTGTGCCTGAATCTGAGCTTGAACCAGCTCCACAAGCCGTTACCACAAGCGCCATCACCAGCATCAGTGCAATAATTAATTTCTTCTTCATAATATGTCTCCCTTTGTCTGATATTCTCATTTCTTACTTGGTGCTCTCACCGCCTTAATTATAACTATCATTCTCGAAATCAACAATAGTGTGCTCGTCACGGGATTCCGTCCGCTCATTTTTCCACAAAAAACAGGAAAGCGCAGCCGCTGACACAAGTGTCTGCCGCTGCGCTCCCCCACATTCAAACAGGTATTTAGATTAATTACTATTCTTCATCGCCTTATCAATCAGCTTATTCAGTGCTTCCTTCTGCTCTGCTGATGTGATTCCACCAACGATTGGATCGCCCACGATGTTTCCATTCTGATCAACTACATAAGTTGTTGGGAATGAGTAGATTCCTTCTGTGAACTTACCAGCCTCACTGTCAGACTTGAACCATACATTCTTGTAAGTTACGCCCTTCTTGGCAAGAAGCTCCTTAGCTTCCTTAATTGTAGTCTTGTCGCCATCAAGAGTGTAAGAATTGATACCGATAACCTCACCGCCCTGCTTTGCAAGCTTGCTGTTCAGTTCCTCGAGATATCCAAGCTCGCCTACACAAGGTTTGCAGGTTGTGAACCAGAAGTTTACAACAGTCACTTTGTTGCCGGAGAAAAGCTTCTCGCCGTCTACCTTTTTGCCATCGAGAGTCTTGCCGTCAAAAGCTGGAAATTTCTGCGATTTCGCAGAATCCGCAGGGACGCTCTTGGTTCCGCTTGTGTTTCCATTCGCCTTTTCGCCTACGCCAGGGAACTTCTCCTCAAGTGCAGCAAGCTGATCCTCAAGCTCCTTGATCTTCTCAGCGCCCTCCTTCAGAATCTTGTACTCCTTGTCAGTGAAATCATCCTTAGCGAACTCGATTGTGTCGAGAAGGAAATCGCCATAGTTCTTGCCATCCTCCTGCAGTGTCATGTCACGCTTGTTCGCAGCCATGAAAACCTTCTCCCAGAGTTCCTTGTTCTGAGACAGAATCTCATTCTCCTGATCCATCAGCTTCTTATACATCTCGACTGCTTCGTCCATATTCTGCGGATCGCCGCTTCCATTATCGCTAGTCTTTGTACCGCAAGCCGCCAGTGAAAGCACCATAAACGCGGCGAGCATAATTGTCAGCATTTTCTTTATAGTAGTCTTCATATTTAACTCTCCTTTATTTCCTTAATATCTTTTGTATCCTTCGCAAAACCGTAGCTGAAGCTTACCGCATCGGTCGGGCATGCACTTACGCACTTGCCGCAGCGAATACACTCAGCACTATTCGGCGATCTAGTAACGTCAACGTCCATTTTGCACGCTTTCGCGCATTTACCACACGAAACGCATCTATGTTCGTCCACCTTTATTCCGAGAAGCGACACCCTGTTCATGAGTCCATAAAATGCTCCGAGAGGACAAATCCACTTGCAGAATGGACGGTAGAACAGCACGCCGAGGATTATAACCGCGGCCAAAATAATCATCTTTCGGGTAAAAAGTGTTCCGAGTGCCGCGCGGATTCCGCTGTTAACTGCTGATAGTGGTATCGCTCCTTCGAGAACTCCCTGTGGACAGATGTATTTACAGAAGAATGGGTCTCCCATTCCTACATCATTCACAACGAGCACGGGGAGCAAAACAACCGTGAGCACGAGCACAACATACTTCACATAAGTGAGAGCCCTAAGCTTCTCAGTAGAAAATTTGGGTCCCGGAATTTTGTGAAGAAGATCCTGCAGCCAGCCAAAAGGACACAGGAATCCGCAAATGAATCGACCTAGCAGAACACCCATCAAGATCAGAAATCCGGTTATATAATATGAAAAACTGAATTTCGACGATCCTACAACAGCCTGAAACGATCCAATTGGGCAGGCACCAGAGGCAGCCGGACAGGAATAGCAGTTGAGGCCCGGTACGCAAACCGCTTTTCCACTGCCCTGGTATATTCCGCCCTTCACAAAATTGGGAAGATTGATATTGCTAACCAGTGTAGCCGCAGCCTGAATCCAGCCGCGGAAACGAGCCAGTAGTTTTGATTTTTTGTTTAAATTATTATCTGTATTCTTAACTATATTCTTATTATCCAATTCCAACACACTCCAGACACAGTCTTATTGCTTTACCGAGGATGAGATCAGCTTCGCCGCGCATCACGCCGATTCCGACCATCGATACACCGAGTATCAGCAGAGCCACTTGGAACATTGCAATTTTCGATTTATACAACTTTATACCTCCTCTCGTTTACGACCTAACTATAACACGGCAAAGATAAATTCTTTGTTAAGAACCGTATAAATCTCTATTAATATCGGAATTTAACACGGATTTAATATCTGTAAGATATAATATAGATAGTTAGAAGTATAATAATATAGTAGAAAATATCAGGAGACTTAAATGCATATTTTAGTTGTTGAAGATGAAAGAGAGCTTTGCGACACAATCGTGCGAAGCCTTAACAGACTCGCATACAGCGTAGATTACTGCTACGACGGACAGAGCGCTATGGAAATGCTGGCTTTTGAGAAGTTCGATCTTGTCGTGCTCGATCTTAACCTTCCAGGTGCAGATGGTATGACAGTTCTTAAGACATTACGCCAAAATGATTATGATACCAAGGTTCTTATTCTGTCGGCACGTTCCGAGGTAGCAGATAAGGTTGACGGGCTCGATGCTGGTGCAGATGACTATCTGACCAAGCCTTTTCACCTTGAGGAGCTTGCAGCAAGAATACGTAATCTTACATTAAGACGATACACGCAAAGTGACATAGTTTTAACCTGCGGAGATTTATGCTTCGATACGAAGTCACGCAAAGCTTCAGTTGGCGATGAGATTCTTACGCTGACAAGAAAGGAAACAGGGATTCTTGAACATCTCATGCTCAATCAGGGAAGGCCTGTTAGCCAGGAAGAACTAATTGAACACGTATGGGAAAGCACCGCTGATAATTTCAGCAATTCTATAAGAGTGCATATTTCTGCACTTCGTAAAAAGCTTCGCACGGCACTCGGGCACGATCCGATTCACAACAGAGTTGGTGAGGGCTATGTAATGGAGGACAGGAAATAATGAAGAAATTATCTTTGCAGTGGCGCATCACGCTTATGACTGCGCTTCTTATCTGCGGCACATGCGTGCTGATGAACTGCCTTATCGGCTATTCCGGTAAACATTATATGGACATAATCGGTGACGGTGTTACAGCATATAGTGATAACAATGATGGCAGCAGTGCAGACGGCATTGCTGGCAACGATAGCAGAAAATCAAACGAAAACCAGACGGAATCCTTCAATCCCGATGCGAAAGACGACGACGTTACAATTATTGTAAACGGAGCGCAGGAATCTTTTGACACCACAAGCTGGTATATAACAGCAATCGTGACACTTATCGGCGGAATTCTTGCGTACTTCGTAAGCGGACGCGCGCTGAAACCTCTTCGAACCTTCTCATCACAGGTGGAGAAAGTGCAGCCGAATAACCTTGCGGATATGAAAATCCAGGAGGATGTTCTGCCAGATTTTCAGCAGTTCAGCATAGCCTTTAACGATATGATTGAAAGACTTGATGAAGGGTTTACAGTGCAGCGACAATTCACGGGCAACGCGGCACATGAGCTACGCACACCACTGGCTCTTATGCAGGCTCAGATAGAGCTTTTTGCCGCAGAACACCCAATCATCCTGCCTGAAACCTCGAAATTCCTTAAGCTTCTTCAGGAGCAGATTGAGAGAATGTCCGAGATGACCAGAACACTGCTCGAAATGAGCGAGCTTCGTAGCATTCCTTGTGATGATGAAATTGAGCTCGCACCGATGATTGAAGAAATCTGTACCGACCTTGCGCCTGTTGCCGATGCAAAATCAGTTACTCTTGAGTGCAATGGTGATGCTACGATGATTGGAAGCGACACACTAATCTACAGAATGATATTTAATCTCACCGAGAATGCGATACGATACAACCGCGACGGTGGCACAGTTGCAATTTCAGTAGAATCAGACGACGAATATGTTTTCATACGCGTCAAAGACAATGGCCACGGAATTCCAGAGAAGTACCGCGAAAGTATCTTCCAGCCTTTCTTCCGCGTCGATAAGTCAAGAAGCCGCGAGCATGGCGGCGTCGGACTCGGACTTGCGCTGGTATGGGAAATCGCCTCACTCCACGGCGGATCAGTCTGCGCAGAGCAAAGTGATGACAACGGCACCACAATGCTTGCGACATTGCAGAAAAGCTAAAGAAACAAAACGAGGATTCTTCCATTCACTATAGAAGAATCCTCGTTTTGATTTCCTAAACTGTATTATTCATCTAAGCTATCACGCTGATGATACTTTCGCTTCTCTTCATACATCTTCTTGTCCATATGCATCAGGAATGCCCCGGCATCCTCACCTTCGTTAAACCTTGCATATCCCATTGATGCACTTAGCTTAAATACTTCAGCACCAGTTGCATTAAAGGCGTCAAGGTTATAATTTATCTCATCTAACGTAGTCGTCACAGTCTTCTCATCAACGCCTGACAGCAGAACGATGAACTCATCACCGGCGTAACGGATCGCAATAGCTTGCTCCGGGATGGATTTGAATAAGATGTCGCCCATTTTGCAAATGGCCTGATCACCGACATTATGACCGAACCTGTCATTTATACTCTTGAAATCATTAATATCCATCATAATGCCATAGAGTGATTCCCTATTTATATGAGCACGTTTCGCAATCAGTCCGTTCAGGAAACGCCTGTTATAGAGGCCCGAAAGCTCGTCGGTATACAGATTCTCCGCGTACGTCTGCATCCGAATGAAAGTCATCGCAATCGCACCGGTTATCCACGTTGTCGTCACACCGTAATAAAACAGCTGAATAATTACACCCGCGAGACACGGACCGACAAAGAAGAGCACGGGGAAGAAGTTCATGTTGATGCCCTGCCTTTTGGAATGATACACGAGATATGTGGTGTAAATGAAATAAACCACCGGAAGGGCAGAACCGATAATCGCACTGCCACTTCTCTGATAAATATTATCCGCCGATACCGTAAATATAATGCCCGTACCGAAAAGATTGCAGACCAAAACCGCCATCTCAATAAACCATGGAATCATTATGATTCTGGCATGATGAATAGTTCTCCTATAATTCTTGTAGATGCGAAGTTCAACATAAAAAGTCCAGAGCAGCGCAAGTGTCACTGCACACGCAAAACATAATGTGTTTGTAACATAATTTACTGCACGGCCGCACGCGATATCCTTGCCATCTACCAGAAAAGAAAGCGTCTCAAGCACTGCACCATACAATGCGATTCGCGCCATCCTGTCGTACATCTTGTCTTCGGCGTGTATATTTTCTCGATTCTTACGTCTGCAAATCAAGAGAAACCACATCATAATCACGGTGGCTCCGTTTGCAACCAATATCTCTTCCCAAACCAACATTATTTCAATATCCTTTGTATTTATCTCTGTTTGTATCCCTGCTTAATCTAAGACTTGTTATGAAATCCACCAGCTTCCATCTTGTCGCTGCTCGAGGCAGCCGATCTCCTCCGAAATCAATTTCCCTTCAAAATCTCTAACGATTATCTTCTCGTAATATTTGTAATCCTCAGTTGCACAGTCATTATCATCATCCCAGCCTTCTTCAACCCATGCAGAAATATAAACCTTGCCGTCTGTTATCAGGATCACGCCCCCATCATCTTCCTTCGCAAATCTGAACTGCTCTGGATAATAGCACACAACCTCATCGTCTCCACCAACAATGTGAACATCCTCTCCGACAATACACAGATTGTACGCATCGACATCTTCTATATTAAGCTGCGTAACTGCTTCAGGCTCCTCACCTGGGCAATACTTAAGCAAAGTAAGCTTTCCGCTGTTGTAATCACCCCTCAGAAACCAGAACCTCTCGTGCAAAAATACGGGATCTCCGTAAATAACATTCCGCTCTTTTGCAAATGGCTCGTAGACCTTGCCTGTCTCATAATCATAGAACGCAATTGTCGATCCCTTATAACCACCGTTTTCCATCAATTCTGTCATATCGTAGAAATCTGTTGTGTCGCTCATCGAGAAGCCAAAACGTGACTGTCCCGAGATTTCCTCAATACACGCACCTGTAACAACCTCAAAACGATTAAACTCCATAAATCTACACCTCCGTAAATTCCGCATTATTCCCATGCCTGCAAATTAGTTCCATCAGCTCATCCGCCCAGATGCCACTGAGCAGTTATAAATATAATTCGATATGGGGCTAACCATCTATCGGTAGCACTTTCTATAATCAACATATTACATCAACTCTCCGTTTTCAAGCACGAACGGATCTGCACTCTCACCTGTTGTATCCGTATCATAACACTTCATCAGATAATCCTTAAGTTCCTCCTTGCTGCTGAAATGAATCATCTGGTACGGCAACTGGAACGACAGCTTCTCAAAGAAAACATAACCCTCACCAGTATTCATCAGCACACCCGTGTGCCCCACAATCAGCTCATTCTCCTTCTCGCTAAAATGATTATGAATATACACAGAAATCAGCGAAATCTTGTCATTGCCCTGAAATTTTACACCAATCTTATCCCAGTATTTCTTCTGAACCTTGAACTGCTCATCAGAATCCGTCGACGAATCTGTCTCGATTACAGAATACATCGCCTCGAACTTCTTAAGTTCCGTCCTGCCAAAATACTTATCTGGCGCATAGTTTAGCGCATCAATATCCATAAACAGCGCTGACGTGTTCGCATTCGACATGTCCTTCACCTCGATAAAATCCTTCATCAGTTCAAAAGCCGTCAGCCTGCAGTTGTACCCGATAAACATATTATTCTTCGCTTGCCACTTCTCATCGATCGCGCCTTCATCGTACTGACCAATTGGATTCTCAAAATTCAAAACTCCCTTATCGCTAAGAAGCTCCGGCCCAATCGTTTCATTGTAATCCTTCACGCTGCTTATGACCTTATCCGAATTTTCCTGAGGGACTCCGCTCCCTGCCAAAAGCTTCTCCAGCGTTCCGATGCTCTCCGCACCAGTCAGGTTGCTGTATGTGATTTGAGATTTCTTGCTCCCACACGCACACATACATAATGCAGCCACCACAAACACAACAGCTAATATATTTCTCTTTATACTCATCAACTTAAACTCCATCTTTGTATCTATATCGCATTTTGAATACTTAAAGCCTACTGATAGTGTAACAGTTTCCAATACATTTTGGCAGATGATTTTGCTTAACTGTCTCGTTAATAATCGAAGGTGCATATGATTGTCTAATTCCAGAAATTCGTATGCTGAAACGCCGACAATAACCATGATTTTCTGATATCGTCTGCCGCAACAATGTTGATACTCTATATCCGCAGGGCCGCTTCGGTTGCCAGCTTCCTATCTCTACTACTAGTTTCATATCTCTGGTACCATTTTCATACTGTATAAATCATTGGACCTAAAATGATACCAATTATCAAGTTGCTTTGAAATTGGTACCTCTCACTTTTGATTGCGATCTTAAATTTCTAACTAATTTATATATATTCGCGTCGACTTGTTGTATAACGAGAAACCCTTTTCTAGATTCTGGAGCCAACATGCATTTATTTAAAAGAATGGTATACACAAGAAGCTTTCAGATGCTGTATATGAGGTGCACCCCAAAAAGTAGAGTCATAAAAAAGATGATATACTACAAATAACATGGAGGTGCGAAATGGATAG
>CAKQMV010000008.1 GCA_934255135.1 uncultured Clostridia bacterium
CGAATTTCCAAGCTGTAGCCCGCACACCGCGGGCTGTATTAACGAATTCTCAAGCTGTAGCCCGCACACCGCGGGCTTTATCATCGAGTTTCTAAGCTGTAGCCCGTACACCGCGGGCTTAATCATCGAATTTCTAAGCTGTAGCCCGCACACCGCGGGCTTAATCATCGAATTTCCAAGCTGTAGCCCGCACACCGCGGGCTGTATTAACGAATTCTCAAGCTGTAGCCCGCACACCGCGGGCTGTATTAACGAATTCTCAAGCTGTAGCCCGCACACCGCGGGCTTAATCATCGAATTTCCAAGCTGTAGCCCGCACACCGCGGGCTTTATCAACGAATTATCAAGTTGTAGCCCGCACACCGCGGGCTGTATTAACGAATTCTCAAGCTGTAGCCCGCACACCGCGGGCTTTATCAACGAATTATCAAGTTGTAGCCCGCACATCGCGGGCTTTATCATCGAATTCTCAAGTTATAGGCCGACATCGTCGGGTTAAATTGCCATTTTCATATAAATAGCCCGGAGGCACTAAGAATGACCTCCGGCTTCCGCTCCTACATATTCAAGCAGTTGCAAGCTGAATGCTTTTATTTTTTTTAATACTGCATGCAGCGCGCTACTTTGCTTTCGTTCGCAACGCGTTTTACCGATCACTGCGCGCTACTTTGCTCTCGATCGCAATGCGCCACTTCGCTCTTGTTCGCGGCGCGCTTTTAAGTTTTCACACTATTGATATTTAATCCCTTGCTGTGATCCCTACGCTGCCACTGCTTCGCTATCTCCACATTTAGGCAGCTTCTTCATCTGCTTAAGCAGCGTTATAATGAAGATCACCGAACTGCTTGCCCATGTGATCGGGTAAGCAAGTGCGAGCAGTACGAATGTATGGCTTATGTGGAGCGCTATTGTTGTGTAAGCCACACGGAGTATGCACCATGTGCTGAGGAATGTCACCATTGAGTACATTGCTTTCTCCATTCCGAGCATTATTCCGCTAGTTGCGTGTGTGAATGCAAGCAGAAAGTAGAATATTGTTACAGTTCTTGCGTAAGTCACTCCGTATGCGATGGAGTCAGGAGTTTTGGTGAACAGGCTGATACATTGAGGAGCCCAGATATAGATTACCGCTCCGATTACCTGAGCAATAATGATACTTGATATAATGCTGTACTTTACGCCCTTTCTTATACGCTGATAGTTTCCGGCGCCTCGGTTCTGGCTGACCATGGTCGAAAGTGCCATTGAAATTGAGAGGATCGGGATGAATACAAATCCTTCAATCTTGATATGTGCACCCTGACCAGACATTGCGTATTCGCCAAAAGAATTAATATATGTCTGAATAACTACATTTCCGATGCTGAGAGCAGAATTCTGGATTCCAGACGGAAGACCCTGAAGTATAATCTGTTTTAGGATTTTGCCATTGAACGGAGAACCCTTGAGATTGATTCTGAAAAGGCCTCCTTTTCGCTGCATTCTTAAGTAGCAAAGAACCGCCGCAACGCCCTGCGCAATTACAGTTGCAAAAGCAGCTCCGAACGTTCCCTGATGCAGAACTGCTACGAAGAACAGGTCGAGCACGATATTCAGAACTGACGAAACCAGAAGGAGTATAAGCGGCATCATGCTGTCTCCGAGCGCTCTCATGATTGCAATCAGAAGGTTGTACATGATGATAGTCGAAATTCCCATGCAGTAAACACGGAAATATGTGATGGCCTCAGGCTGAACGCTAGTAGGAGTGTCCATCCAGATGATGATTTTAGGTGCAAGCAGGGTGGTGATGATTGTAACCACGATACTTGTGATGATTCCTAGAAAGAATGTGTTCTGAATCGCTTTGGAAACTCCTTCCTCATTATTCGCACCATAGAATCTCGAAATTACAACGCCGGCGCCGTTCGACAGACCCATGAAAAATCCCACGATAAGAAAACACAGGTTTCCGCACGAAGATACTGCCGCAAATGATGCATTATCCGCGAAGTTACCGATGATAAGCGAGTCGGCGATGTTGTAAAGCTGCTGAAGGAGCTGGCCAAAAAGTAGGGGCATCAGGAAAGAGATAAACCCGCGGGCCAGTGAGCCTGTTGTAAGTGTGTTGATGTTGTCTTTCTTCATTTTTATATAAATAATCCTTAAAATTACATGTCTATACCTAACCTTATAATTATAACGCGTTTTAGACTGGAGTTTAAGAGCTTGAGAGACAATATTTTTGCACCAGATAATAACTCAATATAGTGAGTTGAAAAAATTACATATTAGAGTATAATTATGTTAACAATTAAACACAGGGGAGCTTGTGAGGCAGGCTGAGAGGAAGTACTCGAACTTCGACCCGATAACCTGATTTGGATAATGCCAACGTAGGGAGCTGCTTATGACATACACGGGGAATTTCCAAGTCGGGAATTTCCCGTTTTTTATTGTGTAACGGGTTTTAGGAGGTTAATGATGGTAAAGGTTAATGGTTCTGAGCTTGATATCGCAGGACTTTCCGTTAAGGAATATCTTGATAGCACAAGCTACAACCCTGCAAGGGTTGCAGTTGAGCTTAACGGCGATATCGTGTTCAAGTCTCAATATGATACCGTTCTCCTTAAGGATGATGACAGCATGGAAGTTGTCAGCTTCGTAGGAGGTGGCTAGATGATTCCGACGCGTGAAGAATGGACCGCTGCGCTTAATGAGCGTCACGGCACGGAGCTTCAGAAGAAGTTCGATGCGGCAACCATTACTGTATGCGGACTTGGAGGACTCGGCTCGAATATAGCAATATCCCTTGCGAGAGCGGGAATCGGCAGACTGATACTGATTGATTTTGACCGCGTGGACATAACAAACCTCCACAGACAGCAGTACAGAGCAGATCAGATCGGGTTATATAAGACCGATGCACTTTCAGAAATTCTTAAGGGGATTGCACCATATATCGAGATAGAGACACATACGGTCAGACTTACGGATGAGAACTCGGCGGAGATTCTTAAGGGCGCTGACATCGTGTGCGAAGCTTTTGACAGTCCGGATGCGAAGGCGATGCTTGTGGATGTCGTGCTCGAGAGGCTTCCTGGGGCGTACATTGTTGCGGGTTCTGGAATGGCTGGCATGGCGACTCCGAATTCGATCGTCACAAGACGTCTGACAGAGAGATTCTATCTTTCGGGGGATGGCGTGAGTGATGTGAATGACGACATCGGACTTGTCGCACCGAGGGTCATGCTGTGCGCGGCGCATCAGGCACATACGGCGTTAAGAATTCTTGCAGGAGAATATAACGTATAGGGTAGTTATAGAAAGGTTAAAGAAATGAATAATGACAAGCTTGTTATAGGTGGACACGAATTTGATTCAAGATTCATTCTAGGTTCGGGTAAGTACTCGATGAAGCTGATTGAGTCAGCTATTAAGGATGCGGGCGCTGAGATTATTACGCTTGCAGTAAGAAGAGCTAACACTAAGGATGAGGAGAATATTCTCGACTACATTCCTGAGGGCGTTACACTTCTTCCTAACACATCAGGTGCTAGAAATGCAGACGAGGCAGTAAGAATTGCGCGTCTTGCAAGAGAGCTTGGATGCGGTGATTTTGTAAAGGTTGAGATTATGAGAGATGCGAAGTATCTTCTCCCTGACAACCAGGAGACTATCAAGGCAACAGAGATTCTCGCTAACGAGGGTTTTGTGGTAATGCCTTACATGTATCCGGATCTTAACGCTGCAAGAGATATGGCTAATGCAGGTGCTGCTACAATTATGCCGCTTGCTTCACCAATCGGTTCAAACAAGGGTCTTGCAACTAAGGCGTTTATCCAGATTCTGATCGATGAGATTGATCTTCCAATCATCGTCGATGCCGGAATCGGCAAGCCTTCACAGGCGTGCGAAGCAATGGAGATGGGTGCAGCTGCAATCATGGCTAACACTGCTCTTGCAACTGCAGGCGACCTTCCAATGATGGCTCAGGCATTTCGTCAGGCTATCGAGGCAGGACGTAAGGCTTATCTTTCAGGACTCGGTCGTGTGCTCACAAGAGGTGCTTCAGCATCAGATCCTCTTACAGGCTTCCTAAGAGACTAGGAGGTGCAGGATGGATAATCAGTATTTTGTAGATTCTGATGCACTGTCACCAGAGGCTCTTAAGCGTAAGCATGAGCTTGAGAATGATCCTTCAAGCAGAAGGAATCATATGGAATATATGGAAGGAATGGAGGTACTCGATTCAGATATCTGCGAGAAGGTAATGTCGCAGATGAAGAGCTACGACTATTCCAAGTACACAGCTAAGGATGTTCGTGCGGCTCTTAACCACGACACTTGTACGGTTGAGGACTTCAAGGCACTTCTGTCACCTGCGGCTCTACCATTCCTTGAGGAGATGGCGGAGAAGGCACGAATTGAGACAGGAAAGCATTTTGGCAATACAGTATACGTTTTCACGCCACTTTACATTGCGAACTACTGTGAGAACTACTGCGTATACTGCGGTTTCAACTGCTACAACAATATTCAGCGCATGAAGCTTTCAATGGAGCAGATTGAGCACGAGATGAAGGTTATCGCGGACAGTGGAATGGAGGAGATTCTCATTCTTACTGGAGAGAGCAGAGGCGCAAGCGATGTGAAGTATATCGGTGAGGCCTGCAAGCTTGCACGCAAGTACTTCCGTATGGTAGGTATCGAGATTTATCCTGTAAACACAGACGAGTACAAGTACCTTCATGAGTGCGGAGTTGACTATGTAACTGTTTTCCAGGAGACTTACGATTCTGACAGATACGAGCAGCTTCACCTCGCAGGTCACAAGAGAGTATGGCCATACAGATTTGACGCTCAGGAGAGAGCTCTTCGCGGCGGAATGAGAGGAGTTGCTTTCTCAGCACTTCTTGGACTTTCAGACTTCAGAAAGGATGCTCTGGCAAGCGCACTTCACGTGTACTATCTCCAGAGAAAATATCCTCACGCTGAGATGTCGCTTTCATGCCCAAGACTCAGACCTATCATCAACAACGATAAGATTAATCCGCTCGATGTTGGTGAGAAGCAGCTCTGTCAGGTGCTCTGCGCATACAGAATCTTCCTGCCTTTTGTAGGAATCACTGTTTCATCTAGAGAGAGCGCTGAGTTCAGAAACGGAATCGTAAAGATTGCTGCAACTAAGGTTTCAGCAGGTGTTTCAACAGGAATCGGTGATCACGAGAAGAAGTATAACGGTGCTGATGATCAGGAGACTGGTGATGAGCAGTTCGAGATTGATGATGGCAGAAGCTTCTCAGAGATGTACGACGATATGTCTGACGAGGGTCTTCAGCCGGTTCTTAACGACTACGTATATTTATAAAGGAGCACTTGATTAATGAGAGATTTTGATCCAAGTCTATATTTCATAACAGACAGTACAGGTCTTGACGAAGATGTTTTTCTCGGCAAAGTTGAACAGGCTCTCAAGGGTGGAGTTACACTTATGCAGCTTCGTGAGAAGAAGCGCACAACAAGAGAGTATATCGACCTTGCTGTAAAGGTTCACGACCTCACTAAGAAGTACAATGTTCCTCTGATTATTGACGACAGAGTTGATGTTGCACTCGCAGCTGATGCAGAGGGTGTACACGTTGGAGCAGAGGATATGCCTGTAAGCCTGGCTCGTAAGATCATGGGTGAAGACAAGATTGTCGGAGCTACAGCTAAGACTGTGCCATGGGCAACTGATGCATTCAATCAGGGTGCTGACTACCTCGGAGTCGGAGCAATCTATCCGACAACAACTAAGGTTAAGACAGTTCTTACATCAACAGAGACTCTTGCCGACATCTGCGAGGCTGTAGATATCCCGGTCAACGCGATCGGCGGTCTTAACAAAGACAATATTGATGTTCTTACAGGAATTCCACTCGCTGGTATCTGCGTGGTATCAGCAATTATGAAGGCTGATGATCCTGAGGCTGCTGCAGCCGAGCTTAAAGCTAAGGCAGTAGAGCTTGGAATCATCAAGTAGGAAATTCTCAGGAGAACAGACAATGAAGAATCAAATGAACACGGCGCTTACAATCGCAGGAAGTGATTCAAGCGGTGGAGCCGGAATACAGGCGGATATCAAGACGATGACCATGAACGGGGTCTATGCGATGAGTGCGATTACAGCTCTTACCGCACAGAACACTACAGGCGTCAGAGCCATCATGGAAGCATCGCCGGAGTTTCTCCGCCAGCAGATAGATGCAGTGTTCGAGGATATTTATCCAGATGCCGTTAAGATTGGAATGGTTTCATCAAGTGAGCTTATCGAAGTTATCGCCGAGAGATTATCATTCTATTCGGCCAAAAGCATCGTCGTCGATCCCGTAATGGTCGCAACGTCAGGTTCTTCTCTTATGAAGAGCGATGCCGTGAAGTCGATGACGGAGAAGCTGCTGCCACTCGCGACGCTCGTTACTCCTAACATTCCTGAAGCTGAAGTGCTTTCAGATATGAAGATTGAGAACAGGGAAGACATGATTACAGCTGCAAAGGTGATAGGTGATACATATCACTGTCCTGTACTTATCAAGGGGGGACACAGTATAAACGATGCGAGTGACCTTCTGTATCGAGATGGCGAATACAGATGGTTCGAAGGCACACGTATCGACAATCCGAACACACACGGAACAGGTTGCACCCTATCGAGTGCAATCGCTGCCAATCTGGCCAAAGGCTTCACGCTTGACCAGGCGGTACAGAGATCGAAGGATTATATTTCCGGAGCGCTAGAGAGCATGCTCGACCTCGGGAAGGGCAGCGGGCCACTTAAACATAATTTTGGCCTTGAAGGCGAATGGGCGCGAAATATAAATGAATAAATAAACACTACACATAAGGAAAGGATTATTTCAAAATGAGAAACTATACGACACAGATGGATGCCGCACGTAAGGGAATTATCACTCCAGAAATGAAGGCTGTTGCCAAGAAGGAGTACAGAACTGAGGAGGAGATCAGAGATCTAGTAGCTAGAGGTCAGGTTGCAATCTGCGCTAACAGACTGCACACTTGCATCGATCCTAATGGTGTTGGTTCAATGCTCCGCACTAAGATTAACGTAAACCTCGGCGTATCTCGTGACTGTAAGGACTACGATATTGAGATGCAGAAGGTTATGGCTGCAGTAGATATGGGAGCTGAGGCTATTATGGATCTTTCATCACACGGAAACACTCAGCCTTTCCGTCAGAAGCTCACTTCAGAGTGTCCTGCAATGATCGGTACTGTTCCTGTTTACGACAGTGTTATCCACTACCAGAGAGACCTTGCTACTCTTACTGCTAAGGATTTCATCGATGTTATTCGTCTTCACGCTGAGGACGGAGTTGACTTCGTAACTCTTCACTGCGGAATCACTCGCAAGACTATTGAGCAGATTAAGAAGCACAAGAGAAAGATGAACATCGTATCAAGAGGTGGTTCACTCGTATTCGCATGGATGAGCATGACTGGTGAGGAGAACCCATTCTATGAGTACTACGATGAGATCCTCGACATCTGCCGTGAGTATGACGTAACTATTTCACTTGGTGATGCTTGCCGTCCAGGATGCCTTGCTGACGGAAGTGACGTATGCCAGATCGAGGAGCTTGTAAGACTTGGAGAGCTCACTAAACGTGCCTGGGAGAAGGACGTTCAGGTTATGGTAGAGGGTCCTGGCCACATGCCAATGGATCAGATTGAGGCTAACATGAAGATGCAGCAGACTATCTGCATGGGAGCTCCTTTCTACGTACTCGGACCTATCGTAACTGATATCGCTCCTGGCTACGACCACATCACTTCAGCAATCGGTGGAGCTATCGCTGCTGCAAGCGGTGCTGCATTCCTCTGCTACGTAACTCCTGCAGAGCACCTTGCTCTTCCAGATGTTAATGACGTAAAGCAGGGAATCATCGCTTCAAGAATCGCTGCACACGCTGCTGATATCGCTAAGAAGATTCCTCATGCAAGAGACATCGACGACAAGATGGCTGACGCAAGAAGAACATTCGACTGGGATACTCAGTGGGAGTGCTCAATCGACCCAGAGACTGCTAAGTCAATCCGTGACAGCAGAGCACCAGAGCACGACGACACTTGTTCAATGTGCGGTAAGTTCTGTGCAGTAAGAAGCATGAACAAGGCACTTAACGACGAGTATATTGATATTCTGTAATTAAATGATTATAGGAAGGGCCGCTATCTTCGGATAGCGGCCCTTTTGGGTACAGGGTTAGAAAGTGATGTAATTGCATGGTAGAGGGGTAAACGGTATAACATCCGGTATAGGGAACTGCATTTTTTGAATTGTCTCTACCAGGTGGTAGAGACAGAGACACTTCTTGAATTATCTCTACCGAATGGTAGAGAGAGCGCTGCTTTTCGTTATCTCTATACCTAGTGATTGATCAAATTTCCATCAATGTGGTATAGAGAAATCAAAAATCTATGACCTATATACCGAAACCACCTATGATTGTATACAATTCATCGATTCTTATCATATTTATACTTTCTAAACATTAAATCACCGTAAAGAATGGTATAGAGATTTCACAAAACTCCAGTCTCTCTACCAAGTGGTAGAGAGAAAATGAAAAGAGTCCGTCTCTATACCTGCTGGTATAGAGAATCCACAAATATGACAATTCTCTACCACTTCGCATTGTCATATTTCTGCATTGTCATATTTAAGTTCCCTAGAATAAATTGAAGAATCATAAAGAGAGGAGCAGCCTGGCTGCTCCTTCATCAAACATATTAATTATTCCGATCTCAACGCTTCCACAGGATCTTTCTTAGCTGCCATCTTTGATGGGATAAGTCCTGCTATGAATGTCAGCAGCACACTTATCGCTATAAGTATGATTCCAGCGATAACTGGGAGCTTGGCCTTAAGTGCGGCTATTCCGGTAACCTTCAGGAATACTACATTTATAGGTATGAGAAGGAGCAGGGTGATAATAACTCCCATCAATCCTGCACCAAGCCCAACCACGATGGTCTCTGAGTTAAATACTCTTGAGATATCTTTCTTTGAAGCTCCGATTGCTCTGAGGATTCCAATTTCTTTGGTTCTTTCGAGAACTGAGATATATGTGATGATTCCAATCATAATCGAAGATACGATAAGCGAAATCGCTACAAAGGCTATAAGTACATAGCTTACAGCATTTGTAATTGTCTTTACAGACTTGATCATAACACCTGTCACATCGGTGTAGCTTATGACACTTTCTTCCTTATCCTGCTTCTTCATGCTGTCATTGTACTTCTCAATGAAGTCAAGGAACTCTTCTTTGGCCTGGAAGTCCTTCAGGTAGAAGGAAATCGAAGATGGCCTGTCATAATCAGCATAGCCGAGCTTATTAAGGTTAGTATCAAGCGTTGTCAGAGTGTTTCCTGATGAAAGCGTCTGCACAAGCTGAGTGATATCATCGTCTGACATGTTGAACTTAAAGGCTGATGCTATAGCATTCTGATCAACATTGAAGGCTGAAGCCATAGTTTTGGTAACCTCGCCTGTGAGCTTGCCGACATCTGTCAGAATAGTAGCTTTCATTACAACCTCAGTCAGAGTCTGAGCCATCTTATCGATGCCAGCTTTGACATCATCATTTCCAAGGTATCCAGCTTCAGCGCTCTTAAGCATATCGCAGGTTACAGTGCCGCCTGTCTGTGATGCAAGCTGCTTAAGCACAGCACTGTAGCCCGAAACAACGGGATTTAGCATCTGTGAGCACGCATTTGGAGCCACAAGACCGCTGGTCAGCTTGGAGATCCTCTGGCATGCGGAAGAATACGAGTCAGAAGAGAGCACCTTTGCAGTCGCTTTGTCTATATCATTATCTGTTAGAGTAAAGCTCTCGGAACCGTCTCCAGATGAGGCAAGTTCAGATGTAATCTGTCCGCAGAGATCTTCAAGGGCACCTGATATTTCCTTCTTGTACGATGTCGTGTCTGCCGTGATGCTTCCTTCAATCTTTGAAGAATACTTCTTCAGAATGTTACGCATGTCCTGCTCGGAAACCTTGCCGCCAAAAGCACTCGCGAGTTTATTCTCATCTATCGAAATCAAGCTGTCAAAACCGAGTGACTCCTGGTTCTCATCCTCCTGCAGAGACTTGAAGGTCTTGCCACTGAAGACGTCGACGTTCTTATTCGCAAGCTGCTTCTTTACAATATCAGATTTTGCAGAGCTGTCGATTACGTGGTCAACAAGTGATGGAAGGTAGCCGATTCCCGGATTTACCATGCCGCCAGCGTTATCCTTGTTAGGGTAGGCGATGCAGGTAATCTTCATCCTCTCGCCATTTCTTACAAGCTTCTTCATGTATGACTTGTCGTTTTGCTTGCTCTTGAACACGTCGTAGCTGCTGTCATATTCATAATAGTCGCACGCATTGACGAGAGAGAACTCAAGCTCGGCAAGATCCTCATACGTCCATTCGAGCGGCTTTCCTGCCTTGAAATCGATGCTTTTGCCCGACATGAGATCGGTCATGACCTTAGACATCTCTTCAGGGTCGCGGAGTCCGAGGCTGTAAGCCATATAGTCGTTCATCGAATTCTTGCTGTCGAGCACAAGAACCATCTCGTTATACTTCTCAGGCCATTTTCCGTAAGCGACAGTGTACTTATCCTTCTCCTGATCCGCATTGTCAGAAAGCTTAAAGAATATGTCACTCGAGCCACCCATCATCGATCCCATTGAAGAATTCATAAGGAAAGACGGGTTAACCTGAAGCGCGCCGTACTTAGTGCTCGCTGAATAAATCTGCGGAACAATGCCGTAGTTATACACTACATCATTAAAATACGAATCTATCTTTTTATTGTTCTTCTCAACATACTTCTTAAATGATGCGAGGTCGTTACTTCCGATATTCGCAAACATCTGCGCCATCATCTGGTTCTCCTTGACCTTGCCCTTTGAAGCAGACTCATCATCATCCTTGCTCGCTGCAAAAGATGTGAGAAGAGATGACATATCAGCCGTATCCTTCTGTATCACGAAAGGGTACGATGAAAGCGTATCGTTCTCAATCTTATCTATGTAGTTCTGAAATCCCGTGGAAACCGAGAGAATCAGGGCGATTCCGATAATTCCGATGCTGCCGGCAAAAGCAGTCAGGATCGTACGCGCCTTCTTCGTCATCAGGTTGTTAAAGGAGAGTCCAAGCGCAGTGCCAAAACCCATGGATTTATTCTTAAGTCCCGCCTTCCCGTGAATAAGGAATGATTTATCGCCTGTATATGGATTGCTATCTCCAGTAACAAGCCCGTCCTTAAGCTTGATGATTCTGCTTGAGTAACGCTCTGCAAGCTCAGGATTGTGAGTTACCATAATAACCAGCCTGTCAGATGCGATGGACTTAAGGATATCCATTATCTGAACACTCGTCTCGGTGTCAAGGGCTCCGGTTGGTTCATCTGCTAGAAGTATGTCAGGATCGTTAATAAGAGCTCTTGCAATTGCAACTCTCTGCATCTGACCGCCTGACATCTGAGAAGGTCTCTTGTGAAGCTGATCACCGAGGCCTACCTCTGTAAGCACCTTGATTGCGCGCTCTCGTCTCTCCTCAGCTGAAACTCCGGAAAGGGTGAGGGCAAGCTCAACATTCGACAGGACGCTCTGATGAGGAATCAGGTTGTAGCTCTGGAAGACAAAGCCTATGGAATTGTTCCTGTAGGCATCCCAGTCCGCATCCTTGTAATCCCTGGTGCTCACTCCGTTGATGATAAGGTCACCGCTCGTATAATGATCAAGACCACCCATTATGTTAAGAAGGGTGGTCTTGCCACATCCAGAGGATCCGAGAATTGAAACAAACTCATGCTCTCTGAAAGCAATGTCCACACCCTTAAGGGCGTGGACACTCTCTCCTCCGGTCTCATATGTCTTTGTAATGTTTCTTAGTTCTAACATAGTCGTACCCGTAAAAATTTTAAACTAGAACTTGAATGCTGCGCTGTAGCGCATGAATTCTCTGTTGAAATGCTCGTCGTGCTTCTCCTTGAGCTCGTGCTGTGTTAGCTCCTGATCGTACTCTGTTTCAAGAATTGCAACACCGATATTGCTGCAGTGATCGGCAACTCTCTCATAGTCTGTGATCAGATCATTAAATACGAAGCCGTTCTCAAGTGTGCAGGTGTTGGTCTGAAGACGCATAACGTGATTGTACTTCATTGTGTCACACAGATTGTCGATTACTTCCTCAAGCGGCTCGATGTTTCTTGCCATCTCGATATCGTCATTTAAGAAGGCGTCAATCGCAAGATTGATAATCTCCTTGATAGCTGACTCAAGAACATGAAGCTCGTGTGTAGCCTCAACAGAGAAAATGATATTCTTATCTGCAATCTCTGTTGCCGACTCTCCAACGTTGTCCGCGTGATCTGAAATTCTCTCAAGGTCAGAAAGAGTGTGAAGATATCTTGCAACATCCTGTGTCTGCTCTTCATTAAGTGCGGATGCTGTAACCTTCATAAGATACTGTCCGAGCTTATCCTCGTACCTGTCGATTACACTCTCAAGCTCAGTAACACGTGCAATCTGCTTAGGTGAATAGTTCTTTCTTACTTCGATTGCGTCAAAAATATTCTCTCTTGTCTTATCCGCCATTGATCCGATTACGAGTCTGCTCTGCTCAAGTGCGAGGGCAGGGTGGGCCAAAAATCTTGACTCAAGTCTCTCGAAATCCGCCTGCTCGGCAAGTGCTGTCGGATCATCCGGGAACATTCTTGCAACAAGCTTATCTAGAAGTCCAATGAACGGTGTCAGAATTACGATTGTAACAAATCTGTAGGCAGTGTTAACAAATGCAATGCCTACCATATCCATTGTTCTGTCAACAAAGCTGAAATCTACAAATGCGCTTACTGTATAGAAAATGCCTCCGCAGATAACCGCTCCGAGTGCATCGATAAGCAGGTATACAAAGGCAGTCTTTCTCGCATTAAGATTTGCTCCGAGTGCTGAAAGGAGTACAGGAACAGAAGCTCCGATACCGATACCGAGAAGTACAGGGAATGCAATATTAAATGTGATTGCTCCAGTAACTGCAAGAGCCTGCAGGATACCTACAGCTGCACTCGCACTCTGAAGAATTGCAGTAAATGCAAGTCCTACAAGAATTCCTACAAAAGGATTAGAGAACTTAGTCAGAAGACCGATAAACTCCGGACTCTCCTTAAGTGGTGATACTGCACTTGACATTGCAGTCATTCCGTACATAAGTACTGCAAATCCAAGTAGAATCTCTCCAACATACTTGGTTGAAACCTTCTTCGCTGCCATTCTCATAACGATACCGATCACGGCAAGCACACCTGTAAGTACAGCTGTGCTGAACAGTGCTGCGATGCTCGCACCAGATCCGGAAAGATTGTTCAGACAGAGAATCCATCCTGTGATTGATGTTCCGAAGATAGCTCCCATTATGATACCGATGGCCTGCTTAACCTTCATCATTCCAGAGTTAACAAAACCAACTACCATAACTGAAGTCGCTGAAGAAGACTGGATAACGGCTGTAACACCAGTACCCAGAAGAATACCCTTGATTGGAGTGCTTGAGAGCTTGTATAGAATAACTTCAAGCTTGTTTCCTGCAACCTTCTTAAGAGAATCACCCATTACTGACATTCCGAACAGGAACAGAGCAACTCCTCCAAGAAGGGAAACAATATTAGTAAAATCCATTTCCGTGTAACCTCTGCTTTGTAGAATTAATAACAGAATTATTCTTACAATAAGAAAGCATGCCGCAATAAGCGACATGCTCTTCAATAGTTAATTACTCAACGTTAACCTTGTCCCAGGTCTTGATAATCTTATCAAGTGACTTCTTGTCAGTTCCGTTCTTCTTAAGCTGCTTGATGAACATGTCTCTTGGCATTCCCATCTTCTTATAAGCAGTAACGAACTTCTTCTGCCAGTCGTTCATGTAGTAGAAGATTCCGCATGCGTATGCAACGATAAGAATCAGTGAAACGAAAATACACTTCCAGCTGATTGCAAAACATGCTGCGAATGAAAGAACTACCCATACAACAAGAAGGATTCTGCTAACCTTAGTCAGCTTAGCGTAATCGATTGGCTTAGGAATCTCAATGTTCTGTGCCTTCATCTGCTGCTTCTGTAGATTCTTCTGATAACCACCTGAAGGTCTGTTGTACATCGGTGGTCTCTGCTTACCCTTACCCATAAATAATTTCCTCTTTCTATAATAAATTTAAATTGTTTACAAAAAATTCCATCTAATTATAACATTAGTTATGGTGGTTGTGTAGATGATTTTGTACTTTTTAATTGGATAAATATTACCTATTTAATGGTATAATTATGCAACTAAATGTAATGTTTTAAGGAGAGAGTTTTAACTTATAATGGAAATTAATAAACTGCTTGCAGCAGAGCTTGGACTTAAGGAGTCACAGGTTCAGAAGACAATTGAACTTATAGATGAAGGAAACACAATTCCTTTTATTTCAAGATACAGAAAGGAAGTAACAGGCGGCCTTTCAGACGAGGTTCTAAGAGCCCTCGATGAGAGACTTACATACCTTCGCAATCTCGAGGAGAGAAAGGCTGAGGTAATAAGACTTATCGATGAGCAGGGCAAGCTTACCTCAGAGCTTAGAGATGCTATCGAGCAGGCTGATGTTCTTCAGAGAGTTGAGGATATCTACAAGCCTTTCAAGAAGAAGAGAGCAACACGTGCATCTAAGGCAAGGGAGAGAGGCCTTGAACCTCTGGCAATGACTATCCTTGAGCAGAAGCTTGAGAGCGGATCACCTGAGGATGCAGCAGCTCCATATATAGATAAAGAGAAGGAAGTACCTGATGCGGCTACAGCTATAGCAGGTGCATGCGATATCATCGCTGAGATGATAAGTGATGATGCGGACCTTATCGGAGATATCAGAGAGGCGACATCTAAGAATTCAAACCTTATCACAGCAGCAACAGATCCATCAGCAGAGTCTCCATATGAGATGTATTACGACTCGCAGGAGGGCGTATCTAAGATTCCTAACCACAGAGTTCTGGCAATAAACAGAGCTGAGAAGGAGAAGTTTATCACAGTTAAGCTTGTTACTGACGAAGAGGCAATGCACAGAAGAATGGGCAAGCGTTATGTAACTAATAAGAGAAGCATCTTTAATGGTCTTATGGAGAGCACTATCGATGATTCTTATAAGAGACTTATCTTCCCTTCAATAGACAGAGAGATTCGCGGAATGCTTACGGAGCGCGCCGAAGAGGAAGCTATTAAGGTTTTTGCATCCAACACAAGAAGTCTTCTGATGGTGCCACCTGTTAAGGGGGCAAGAATCATCAGTATCGACCCTGGATACAGAACCGGCTGCAAGGTTGCAGTTCTTAACGAATACGGCAAGCTGCTTGCTTATACAACAATTTATCCTACTGCACCTAAGAACGATGTCGAGGGTACTGAGAGGGTTCTGACTAAGCTTGCGGACAAGTACAAGATAAACACTATCGTTGTCGGAAACGGCACAGCTTCAAGAGAGACCGAGGAGGTCGTTGCAGGCTGGATCAGAAAATCGGGCAAGGATATCAGATACACAATCGTTAACGAGGCGGGCGCATCTGTATATTCTGCTTCGAAGCTTGCAAGTGAGGAATATCCGGACCTTGATGTAACAACAAGGGGTGCGATGTCTCTTGGAAGAAGACTTCAGGATCCACTGGCAGAGCTTGTCAAGATTGATCCTAAGAGTATCGGCGTTGGTCAGTACCAGCACGATATGAACCAGACGAAGCTTAATCAGGCACTAGGCAATGTCGTAGAGGACTGCGTTAACAGCGTAGGAGTGGACCTGAACACCGCGAGCGCATCGCTTTTGGCCTACGTTTCTGGAATAAGCCAGGCGGTAGCGAAGAACATCGTCGCATACAGAGAAGAGAATGGCGTGTTCACAAGCAGGAAGGAGCTTCTTAAGGTATCGAAGCTCGGACCTAAGGCATTTACTCAGTGTGCAGGATTTCTGAGAATCAGCGGTGGCACGAATCCGCTCGATGCGACTTCCGTTCACCCTGAGTCATACGACATCGCAGCTGCAATTCTTAAGAAGGCAGGACTTAGCCTTTCAGAGATCGGCGGCGGAGTTACAGATATTGAAGAGAAGCTGGCTGCTTCGATGGGCGGCAAGCTTAATATAAAGAAGCTTTCTGAAGAGCTGGGAGTCGGTGCGATGACTCTTTCCGATATTATCTCGGAGATCAGAAAGCCTGCTAGAGACCCAAGAGAAGACGCTCCGGCAGTAGTCTTCCGTAATGATGTAAGAAGCTTTGATGACCTCGAGGAGGGAATGGAGCTTACAGGAACGGTTCGTAATGTAGTAGACTTCGGAGCTTTTGTCGATATCGGAGTTAAGAACGACGGACTGGTTCACATTTCACAGATTTCAGACAGATACATCAAGCATCCGATGGATGCGGTTTCTGTTGGAGATACCGTTAATGTTAAGATCATTTCTATAGATAGAGCAAAACAGAGAGTTGGACTCACGATGAAAGGAATGAAGAACAGGAGGTAAGCTATGGGACTTATTAAAGCAGTAGTTGCAGCAGGCGGAAGCGTGCTCGCGGATCAATGGAAGGAGCTGTTCTATACAGATTCACTCGACAAGGACACTCTGATGGTAAGAGGTAAGAAGAAGACAAGCGGTAAGTCTTCAAACCACGGTAATGACAATATCATTACTAACGGTTCAGGCCTCCTCGTTAACGATGGTCAGTGCGCTATCATCGTAGATCAGGGTGAGATTGCAGAGGTTTGTGCAGAGCCTGGCTACTACACTTATGACCAGTCAACAGAGCCTACAATTTTCAACGGCGATCTTGGCAAGGGCATTAAGGACTCATTTGAGAGATTCAAGGTTCGTTTCACTTATGGTGGCGATACTGGTAAGGATCAGAGAATTTATTTCTTCAACACTAAGGAAATTATCGACAATAAGTTCGGAACCCCTAATCCTATCATGTACAGGGTTGTGGACAATTCAATCGGACTTGATATTGATGCATCATTAAAGTGCAGCGGTGTCTATTCATTTAAGATTGCAGACCCTATTATTTTCTATAAGAACGTAGTGGGTAATGTGACTTCTGAGTACACCAAGGAGGAGATTGAAGAGCAGCTTAAGGCAGAGTTCATTCAGTCACTTTCACCTGCAATTTCAAGACTGAGCACACTTGAGCTCAGACCAAGCGAGCTTCCAGGACACGTTAAGGAGCTTGCAGATTACTTAAACGAGGATCTTTCAACTCTATGGGGAGAGAACAGAGGTCTTAAGGTTCAGAACGTTGCCATCAGCACTCTCACAGTACCTGAAGATATTCAGGAGGAGATCCGTGCTGCTCAGAAGGCAAAGCTCAATCGTACTGCTGGAATGGCAGCTGCTCAGACAGCTGCGGCTTACCAGGATGCTATGAGAGGCGCAGCAACAAACGAAGGTGGAGCTGCGGGTGCTTTTGTTGGCATGGGTATGGCTCAGGGAATGGGCGGACAGGCTACAGCTAATTTGTTTGAGATGGCACAGAATGAGCAGGGTGCTACTGGTGCAGCACCTGCAGATGCTGGAGCTGCCGCAGCAGGCGAGACTCCTAAGTTCTGTCCTGAGTGCGGAACTAAGCTGACACCTGGAACTAAGTTCTGTCCTGAGTGTGGCAAGAAGCTTTAATAATATGTAATTTCAGACGCGAAGCCGGGACTGTGGCTTCGCGTGCTTTATATTAAGAAGGGGGAGAGAATATGGCTGATTTATTGGAGTATAAATGCCCGAGCTGTGGAGGTACACTTAAGTTCGATGCCGGAACGCAGGAAATGAAGTGTCCTTACTGCGGATCAACCATAAATGTTGAGACGCTCGCTTCCATGGATGAGAATCTCGGAGTTAAAGAAGATTCTTTTGACTGGGTAAAGATGGCAGATAATCAGTGGGAGGAAGGCGAGGCAGATGCCATGAAGGTATATGTCTGCAATTCCTGCGGAGGAGAGATTGTCTGCGACGGAAGCGTTGCCGCAACCAAGTGTCCTTACTGCGACAGCCCTGTAGTAATGCAGGGAAATCTGGAGGGTAACCTGAAGCCTGATCTGGTGGTTCCTTTTAAGATAACCAAGAAGGAGGCTAAGGAACGCTATCTTAAACACCTTGAGGGCAAGATGTTCCTGCCTAAGGTCTTTAAGGATGAGAATCACATAGATGAGATGAAGTCCATTTATGTGCCTTTCTGGCTATTTGATTGTGACACTGACGCATCGGCAACATACAGAGCCACTAAGACACAGATGTGGTCTGATAGTGATAATGATTATTTAAAGACTGACTATTACAAGGTTATCCGTGAAGGAACTATGGAATTTGAGAATATTCCTGTTGACGGGTCTCTTGCTATGCCTGATGATCTGATGCAGTCAATCGAGCCGTATAAGATGGCTGAGGCTGTGGATTTTCAGACTGCATATCTATCAGGATATCTTGCTGAGAAGTACACGGTTACAGCTAAGGATTCAATAGATATAGCTAACGAGAGAGTAAGAAACAGTACTATTGATGCTTTTCGTAAGACTGTTAAGGGTTATGTTTCTGTGGACAATACAAGCGTAAATGTAACCGTTAACAATGGAAGCTGCCGGTACGGATTACTCCCTGTATGGATTATGAATACAACTTACAACAACGGGAAATATATTTTTGCCATTAACGGACAGACTGGAAAGACTGTAGGTAACCTGCCAATCGATAAGAAAGCGGCGAGAAGATATATGCTTAAGATTTCGGCGATTGCTACAGCTGTTGTTGCGGCTGCTGAATACATATTCCTGTTTGTATTATAGAGAGGAGACAAGACATGAAGAAATTAACTGGTATTGGCCTTAGCCTGATGCTCGTGCTGATGATGTGTCTGGCTTCTTTCACATCGGCATGGGCTGCTGAGAAGCCGAGATTGATAGATGATGCTGATCTTTTTACAGCGGAAGAGGAGAATTATCTTTCGATTCTGCTAGATAACTTCAGGGAGAAGAACGACTTCGATGTAGTTGTTATGACTACTAAGGAGGGCCTTGAGAATCCTGAGCTTACTGAACGTGCAGACGATTACTACGACTACGAGGGCTACGGCTGCGGAGAGAATAATGATGGATGTCTGCTCCTTATAGATATGGGAAGCAGGGTGATGCACGTTTCAACTACTGGTTATGGAATCACTGTTCTTACCGATTATGGTATCGACAAGATGACAGATGACATAGCAGCGAAGCTTGGCGAGAAGGACTATGTAGGCGCTGTTTCGGATGCTTTCATGGAAGATCTTGAGATGATGTACAAGGCTGCCAAGGAAGGTGAGCCATACGATGTTCCAGATGCTTCGGTTGATCTCGATATCAAAGATCCTTCGACACATGTAGGAATCTTCCTGCTTGCACTTCCTTTTGGCCTGATTATCGGAGGAATCAAGACATTCCGTAAGAAGAGACAGCTGATTTCTGTAAAGAAGAAGAAAGCTGCTTCTGACTTTGTGAAGCCTGGAAGCTTAAACTTAAGAAGAGAGAACGATTATTTCCTCTACTCAACTGTTACTTCAACACCTAAGCCTAAGGACAATGATTCTGGCGGATCTTCAACACACGTAGGATCTTCCGGAACTACTCACGGCGGAGGAAGCAAGAGCTTCTAGGACTTTATAGGAGAGAGGCTCTTAACCAAATCTTCACATTTCCCTCGAATTACTCGGAATTTCGTAAAGATATTAATTTGGAGAAATCAACGAAGAAATATGTGAATATTTTGTGTAATTTAATCATGATTTGTTGATTTAGTGACGAAATATCGTATAATCAATCACATAAACTTATAAAAATACAAATGAGAGGTGAGGTTTATGAGAAATATATTTACGGAGGAACGCCCAATTAAACAGGCCACGTTAGCACACGCTATACTGTCATTTATGGCACTTATTGCAGTAATGTCCGTTGGAATCATCGTATTTGAGGTTGATCCTCACATTCCGATGTTCTTTGGAGTAATCATCGCTGCCATTGTGGCAATGTCACTTGGCTATGACTGGAAGTCAATTGAGGATATGATGATTGACGGAATAGGCAAGGCAATGCAGTCAATTCTGATTCTTGCAATCGTAGGTATGATGATCGGAGTATGGCTCCTTTCAGGAACTATTCCGACAATGATCTACTTTGGACTCAAGCTTCTTTCCCCTAAGATATTTCTTGTAGCTTCAGTTCTTATCTGTTCAATCACAGCGCTGGCTACAGGTACATCCTGGGGTACAATGGGAACTATGGGTCTCGCACTGATGGGAATCGGATACGGACTCGGAATGCCAGTTGGACCTACAGCAGGAGCTATCCTTGCAGGAGCATACTTCGGAGATAAGCTATCCCCACTCTCCGATACTACTAACCTTGCTCCGGCGATGGCAGGAACTGATGTATTCACTCACGTAAAATATATGCTCAAATCAACAATGATTACATATGTTATTACGCTGGTTTTCTTCGGAGTATACGGTTTCATGCACGCAGCTAAGGGTGCTGCTGATACATCACAGGTAGACATTCTTATGAATGGTATCGCGGATAACTTTAATACTAATCCGCTGCTTCTTCTACCACCAGTTGTAGTAATTCTCTCAATTGCACTTAAGATTCCTGCAATCCCTGGAATTACACTAGGTATGATTACTGCCGGAATTCTGGCACCTATTTTCCAGGATTCGATTACATTCGGACATATTCTTGATGTAGCAAGAAACGGATTCGTATGCGAGACAGATGTGGCAGCTCTTAACGATCTTCTTTCAACAGGAGGACTTATGAACATGGCTTCATCGATTCTTATGACTATCATAGCGATGATGTTCGGTGGAATCATGGAAGGAAGCGGACAGCTTGCTGTTATCATCGAGGCTATTACTAAGAGAATCAAGAGTGCTGCAGGACTTGTTGGAGCAACAGAGGTTACATGTATTCTTTCTAACATAGTAATGCCTGAGCAGTACATCTCAATCCTCGTACCAGGAAGAATGTACGCACCAGCATACAGAAAGGCTGGAATTCACCCTAAGTCACTTTCCAATGCACTTGAGTCAGCAGGTACAGTAACATCCTGCCTCGTTCCTTGGAACACATGCGGAATGTTCATCGCTACAACTCTTGGCGTAACTACATCGGTATACGCACCATGGGCAGTATTTAACTACCTCATGCCAATCGTATGTTTCGTAATGGCATTCTTCGGCATGACAGTAACAAAGATGACACCAGAAGAGCAGGCACTTGCAGACAAGGGAGAGCTTGTATAGTATACTAAGACTATCGAAGGAAGTGTCAGAGATTATAACTTACGGACTAAAGCATTTGCTTCGGCAAATGCTTTTTTTCGGGTTTTTCGGTTATAA
Organism: uncultured Clostridia bacterium; assembly: GCA_934255135.1. Classification (GTDB taxonomy): domain Bacteria; phylum Bacillota; class Clostridia; order Peptostreptococcales; family Anaerovoracaceae; genus Crickella. The sequence continues at coordinate 21,470 of CAKQMV010000008.1, forward strand.
TATAATCTGCCGTACATTTCGGAATATAATACTTTTGAACATATAAGGAGGATTTAATTATGAACGCAAGTGTTGCAATTCAGGTACTGCCTTCAGTAACTGACGAGAATGAGGTTATCAGAATTGTTGACGAGGTAATTGCATATATCAGGTCAACAGGACTGAACTATTATGTAGGACCTTTCGAGACAACTATCGAGGGTGACTACGATGAGCTTATGGATATTGTTAAGGAGTGTCAGCACGTTGCCGAGAGAGCTGGATGCCCAGCAATGAGCGTGTACGTTAAGATTGCATATAAGCCGGAAGGAGATGTGCTTACAATTGAGAAGAAGGTTACAAAGCATCACCAGTAAGCTGCCTGCCTTCGTCGCACTGCTGGTGATTCTGCTTATATGGCAGGCAGCCTGCTCTTTTGAGATAGTACCTGCATATATGCTTCCATCACCTGCCAAGGTAGTCCACGCGCTCTGGAACTACAGAGAGACTCTGATGCTCCATGCGGGATACACCCTTCAGGAGACCTTCTACGGACTTGGAGCCGGAATCCTGCTATCGTTTGTGACGGCCACTTTAATGGACAGATTCGATATACTCGATAAGGCTTTTGCCCCTCTGCTCGTAATCAGCCAGACAATTCCGACTATCGCGATTGCGCCGATTCTGGTGCTATGGTTCGGTTATGAGATGACGCCTAAGATTATTCTTGTCGTGCTTACGACATATTTTCCGATTACTGTCGGACTTCTCGGCGGATACAAGAGTGTGGACAGGGATTCTGTTGACCTGATGAGATCGATGGGAGCATCGAGGATAGAGATATTCAGACACCTTAAGTTTCCTCAGGCGCTGCCACAGTTTTTCTCGGGGCTTAGGATTGCCGCTTCTTATGCGGTTGTCGGTGCTGTAGTTGCTGAATGGCTCGGCGGATTTAACGGCCTTGGTGTATGTATGACGCGAATGAGGAAGGCATACGCTTTCGACACGATGTTCGGAATAATTTTATTTATTGTATTTATAAGCCTGCTTCTGCTTCTTGGCGTGAAGATTCTTTCGAGAGTATGCATGCCGTGGCTCAGAAGCGATAGCGAATAATTCAAACAATTAAAACGATTTAACAGGAGAATGAAACTATGAAGAGAACAATGAAGAAGATTCTTGCGCTTACAGTATGCGCATCAATGATTCTGGGAATGACAGCCTGCGGAGATAAGAGCAGCTCTGAGGGAGACAAGACTAAGATCACATTCTGTCTCGACTGGACACCTAACACTAACCACACAGGCCTTTATGTTGCACTTGCCAACGGATATTTCGAGGATGAGGGGCTCGATGTTGAGATCGTTCAGCCTGCCGAGAACACTGCTGCACAGATGTGCGCTGCTGGAGATGCACAGTTCGCAATCGAGGCGCAGGACACAATGGCTGCTTCACTTGCATCAGATGATCCTCTCGGAATCACAGCTGTAGCAACAATCCTTCAGCATAATACATCAGGAATCATGTCAAGAAAGGGCGATGGAATCACAAGCCCTGCCGGCCTTACCGGAAAGACATACTCAACATGGGAGTCACCAATCGAGCTTGCAATGCTTGAGAATGTCGTAAATGCAGACGGCGGAGACTTCAGCAAGGTTAAGCAGATTCCTAACGATATCACAGATGAGCCTGCAGCACTTAAGGCAAAGCAGACAGATGCAATCTGGGTATTCGAGGGATGGTCAAAGATCAACGCAGACGTTAACAACGTTCCTGTAGATTACTTCAGCTTCGCAGATATGAACCCAACATTTGATTATTACACACCTGTAATCATCGCAAATAACGACTTCCTTAAGAAGTCACCAGACGTTGCTAAGGCATTTATGAGAGCTGCCAAGAAGGGCTACGAGTTCGCTGCTGAGAACCCTGACGAGGCTGCAGAGATTCTTATCAAGGAAGATAACACAGGTTCACTTAAGGAATCAGAGAAGCTCGTTAAGAAGAGCCAGGAGTTCCTATCAACACAGTACATCGACGATGCAAAGTCATGGGGATACATCGATCCTGAAAGATGGAACAACTTCTACAAGTGGCTCTATGACAACAAGCTCTGCTCAAAGGACCTTACAGACAAGGGTTTCTCAAACGACTATCTAGAAGACTAGGAGATAATGATGTCGCTACTTAAAATTGAGAATGTAACAAAGAAATACGGCGACTTAACCGTTATAGAAGATATCAACATTCATCTTGAGAAGGGAGAGCTTGTCTCTCTTCTCGGAGTGAGTGGCGCGGGCAAAACAACTCTTTTCCACGTCATCTCGGGACTTTCCGCTCCGGACGGCGGCAGGGTTTTGCTCGAGGATGAGGACATAACTGCAAAGCCAGGGCGAATCGCCTACATGCTTCAGAAGGATCTTCTTATGCAGCACAAGAAGGTGATTGATAACGTATCACTTCCGCTTGTATTAAAGGGAATGAGCAAGGCTGATGCAAGAGAGAAGGCTGCTTTGTTCTTCGAAGAATTCGGCCTTTCGGGCTACGAGTACAGCTATCCATCAGACCTCTCTGGAGGAATGAGGCAGAGAGCTGCACTCCTTAGAACGTATCTCGCATCGGAGGGAACTGCGCTTCTCGACGAGCCTTTCAGCGCACTAGATACGATCACGAAGTCAAACATTCACAAGTGGTATCTTGATGTAATGCAGCACATCGACCTGTCGACCTTGTTTATCACGCACGATATTGATGAGGCGATACTTCTGTCTGACAGAATCTATATTCTAAGCGGCAGACCTGGCAGAATTACAGACGAGATTGTAATCGACGAGCCGAAGCCAAGAGCAGATGACTTCAACCTTACAGAGAAGTTTCTTGAATACAAGAAGCTGATTATTTCAAAATTGTAATAAAGAAGCCTGGCAATCTGCCAGGCTTCAACTTTATCTAAATCCTAAATCCTCTCATACTTCACAAGCTCTATTCCTGCTTCGCTTAGCTCTCTTGCTATCACTGCGTTGCAGGCTCTCTTGATTATAGGCTTATTCTTCATATCACCCCATACTCTGATTGCGTGCAGCGTTCCGTCATTTACAAAATCCTTAATTCCCACGTATGAAGATCTGTCCACGCTTGCAACTTTATTCTCAAGCTTCTCAGGAAGTGCCTTAAACACCTCAGTAACCCTGTCCGCATCGTTATTCTGTGATACAGAAACCGGAATGTCGAAGCAAGGGAAGCCTTCCTCGATAGTAGTGATGTCACGGTTACAGATGTAGACAGTTCCCATAAGGTCAAAATCATAGAGCTTCGTTGTTCTAAGTGTGAACGATTCGACAATTCCCGTGTGTCCGTTGATGGTTACTATCGAGCTTATATCCATTGACTCATCGAAGATGATGTGAAGTCCCATCAGGTAATCCTTAAGCGTATCCTGCAGCGCAAGACCGATAACAGCACTGACAAGACCGAGTCCTGCTACGAAGGATTTTACGTTGAAACCAAGGATGGCAAGAATCCACATGGCAAAAATAAAGACAATCAGCACCTTCGCGCAGCTTCCGAGTACACGGATTATTGTGCCGAATCGGGTGTTTCCGGACTTCATGTGGTGCTTGAATATTCTCTTGGTTATAAGACTTGAGATGCCCAGTGCTACAAACATCAGGGCTATTACAAGTAGAATTCTGATTAAATGGTCGAGTGAAAACTCAGTAGAAAAGTTCATTAAGCTAATCCTCCCTTTTGTAAGCATAAGTATAACATAATGATTAATTATAAAAACTGTGGAAATAGTGTTGACAAAGTGAAAAACTTGTATTATTGTAATATTGTATTAAGTGCATAGGACAACAGCACAGAAGACAATATCAAAACGAAAGGAGATTGCTTATGACCTGGAATTTAGATGACAGCAGACCCATCTGGCCTCAGCTGAAGGAGAAGCTCATGAGAGACATTGTAGCCGGCAGATATGCTCCCGGAGATTCTTTTCCAACAGTAAGGGATCTGGCTGAACAGGCAAGAGTAAACAGAAACACTATGCAGAGAGCACTTTCGGAGCTTGAGAATGAAGGACTTGTAATAACTAACAGAACAGCTGGAAGAACTGTAACTACTGATGAGGAGCTGATTAAGAATACAAGAGTAACACTCGCAAGAGAGCAGATTAAGACGATGCTATCTGAGATGCAGCAACTTGGATTCAGTGCTGATGAGGTTGCTGAGCTTATAAGAAACGAAGGCGGGAAGAAGGTAGATAGAAATGAAGACTAATCCAATACTTGAATGCAAGAATTTAAGCAGGTATTACGATGCTAAGGCAGCACTAGATGATGTAAACCTTACAATAGGAAGAGGCAAGATTGTAGGACTTCTCGGACCTAACGGTGCGGGTAAGACAACACTTATCAAGCTTGCTAACGGTCTTATCAGACCGAGCAGCGGACAGATCCTAATTGACGGCGTAGCGCCGGGAATCCACACCAAGGAGATAGTAAGCTATCTTCCGGATAAGGACTACTTTGCGAAATGGATGAAGGCAAGCGATGTGCTTAATCTTTTTGAAGAGTTCTACAGTAACTTCAGCAGAAAGAAGGCTGACAGAATGTGCGAGACTCTTGGAATTAAGCAGGACATGCCAATCAAGGCGATGTCTAAGGGTACAAGAGAGAAGCTTCAGCTGATTCTCGTAATGTCAAGAAATGCTGAGCTATATCTTCTCGATGAGCCTATTGCGGGCGTTGACCCTGCGGCAAGAGATTTTATCTTAAGCACAATCGTTAACAACTATAACGAGGATGGAACAATTATTATTTCGACACATCTTATCTCTGATGTTGAAAGAGTGCTCGACGAGGTTGTTTTCATCAAGGATGGAAGAATTGTAAGACACGACACTGTAGATGATATTAAGGAGAAGGAAGGTAAGTCAATCGATGAGGTCTTCAGAGATGACTTCAGAATGGCAGTTCCTGGTGTAAAGGAGGCAGGCTATGACAGGTAAGCTTTGTAAATATGAATTCAAGACAAGTATAAGACAGATAAGCATAGCGTGGATGGCGCTTCTGGCATCGTCAGTACTGCTTGCTGTGATTATCGCTTCAAGCCACAGCTTGATATACTCTTCAACAAGGGCTGTTGCAAGCATTCTGACAGGAGTTCTGTCAACTCTGTATGGCGTAATTCTGACTGCTATGGTGGTTATGGCTGTGTTAATAGTCGTAGTAAGATTCTATAACAGTGTCTGCTCCGATGAGGGTTACCTTATTCACACACTGCCTGTAAGCATAAGAAGCATAATCGTGTCTAAGGGTCTTGTAGCAACAGCACTTCTGATTGTAAGTCTGTTTGTAGCAATGATTTCAATCTGCTTTATCTTGATGGGAATTTCAGTATCTGATTTCTTCGAGTCATGCGGATGCGTTTTCGAGGAAATCGGCAGGGAGCCTCGAATCCTGCTTCTGATATTTGAGGGAGTGGTTGTTCTTATCCTTGGAATCATGAAGAGCGTATATAACGTATATGCAGCTATTGCACTCGGACAGATGGCTAACAAGCACAGAATACTGATGTCAATCGTCTCATATATTGGAATCAGTGTGGTTCTTACTGCTATTGTTTCAACAGTACTCAATATTACAAGCAGTGATCTTATCCGTGAGCCGCTGTTCGAAACAGGTCGTAACTTTGCAGCTTATTTCGGAGGCTGGGGAATAGGTCAGGCCGTAATCATCGCAGTAATTTTTGTTGAGCTTGTGCAGCTTATCATATTCCATGCGATAACTGAGGTTGCGCTCACTAAGAGGCTGAATCTTCTTTAATAAAAGCATTAATTAGAAGCGTGGTGCAGGTGGCAATAAGATTGGCCTGCACCCTTTTCATTTCATTGAATATTCACGCAGAATTTTCAATATATATGGTAGAATGATAAAGATGAATACTAAAGATAGAAATTATATATACGTGGTTCTTTCGAGGACACCTTCTAAGTTCGCGTGGGCGATAAGAACGTTCGGGCGGATTAACTACAACCATGCATCCATTGCTTTTGACAGCGACCTTAAGGAGCTCTGGTCATTTGCCCGTAAGATGAACAATCTTCCGATAGATGCCGGCGTTGTAAGGGAGTTTCCGGAGAGATTCACCTTAAACAAAGTGAATAATATTCCGATCAGAATCTACAGGGTTCCGGTTAATCCCGGTCAGTACAATCTGATTCGTAAACGTGTAATGGAGCTTCATAACGATATGGGGTACCATTATAATATCTTTTCAGCTCTTTTATATCCTATCGCAGGTGGCTTTAAGACAGACAGAGCATATACATGCAGTGAGTTTGTTTCAGCACTTCTCGATGAGTATACCGATGTTGCAATTACACGTCCTTGTGAAGCTATTCTTCCTGAGGAGCTTCACGGAATTCTGGAATCTTTCCTGATGTATGATGGTAATCTTCTTGACTACAGGGAATTTGAACCTGTGGAATCATCATTCTTTGATTATGTGAGTCCATGGAAGGTTGTTGCAGTTACGGTAACGATTTTTGCAGTCATGGCATACAGAGGTGCAGGCAGGAGAGCTAGGGAATTGAGCAGCTTAAGAGACAGCTGGAGAGATTTCTGGTAATAAGAACTTAAGGAGTTTTAAGATGAGCGTCATTATTGAATACGGCGAGGATGAGAAGCTGCAGCATGAGCACGAGCATGAACATAATCATGAACATAAACACAAGCACTCACACGAGCATTCGCCTGAGGAGAAGAAGAAGCAGCTTAACAGAATAGCGAGAGCAATCGGTCATCTTAAGGCTGTGCAGGGCATGATTGAACGCGATGAGGACTGCTCAGATATTCTTATTCAGCTTTCTGCTGTAAGATCTGCGATTAACAACCTCGGCAAGGTTATCATCGACGAGCATCTCACACACTGCATCTATCATGCGATAGAAGAGGGCGATGATACGACGGTTAAGGAGTTCCAGGAAGCAATAAGGAAATTCATATAACCGATATCCGTCTGACTCGTATTAATGAAGTCCATAAATATAATTAATGTATTCAGGACATTGTTAAAGTTAATTTAATAACTTAAATTGACTATAGAAGCATAAGAACCTACAATATAGGTATCTGATACGAAACGTAACACTTGAGTTGAAGATACGCCATGCAATATAGCTTAAAGGATGTCGGTGAACCGGCCAGAGGCTGCTTTACCAATCGTCCGCTACGATATGTAATACAAGAGGCAGTATCTTCAATTGCGAAGATACTGTTTTTTATTTTGTTATATAGAAGAGATTTTGTTATATAGAGGAGGTCATCCCTTGAACGGAAATAGAATTGCGATAATCGGAATAATAATCGAGAAGAGCGAATCGGTTGAGAAGGTTAACGCTCTTTTGCACGACTACAGTGATGTAATTGTTGGAAGAATGGGTGTTCCCTGCAAGGATAGGGGAGTCAGCATTATAAGCGTGGCTCTCGATGCAACACAGGATTCAATCAATACGCTTGCGGGAAAGCTTGGTCGAATCGATGGTGTTTCAAGCAAGGCGCTATGCGTGTCGAAGTAGTGGAGGAGACAGATGAGAAGGATAGCAATATACGGCAAGGGCGGTATAGGCAAGTCAACAATCTGCTCTAATCTTGCATCAGCAATGGCTGCGGACGGATTTAAGGTAATGCAGATCGGCTGCGACCCGAAGGCAGATTCAACAGCACTTCACAGGAAGGGGGTTAAGCTTCCTACAGTTCTTGACACAATGAGAGCGAAGGGAAGTGACTGGGGCCTTGATGAGGTTGTACATGTAAGCGATGATGGAGTTTTCTGCATCGAAGCTGGTGGACCGGTTCCTGGACTTGGCTGTGCCGGCAGAGGAATCATCACAGCACTTGAGAAGCTTGAAGAGAAAGGCCTGTATGAGAAGTATGAGCCTGATGTGATTCTATACGATGTTCTCGGAGACGTTGTGTGCGGAGGCTTCAGTATGCCAATGAGATCAGGCTATGCAGATACTGTATATGTTGTGACCTCAGGTGAGAACATGTCAATCTATGCGGCGGCTAACATTGCGATGGCTATAAGCAACTTCAGAGGTAGAGGATATGCGAAGCTTGGAGGTCTTATCCTTAACAGAAGAGATGTCAGAAACGAAGAGGATAAGGTAAGAGAGCTTGCAGCAGACCTTAAGACAGAGATTATTTCAGATATCCCAAGGTCATCTGATATCCAGGATGCGGAGGATGCCGGCGAGACTATCGTAAGACTGATGCCAGGCTCTGAGGTATCAGAGATTATTAAGAAGACTTCACGCAGAATCCTTTCTGAATAGCAGGATAACAGGACAACAGAACAACAACCATTAAACATTAAACAGTTTAGTAACAGAGGCTAATCAGAATGAAGGATATGATTAATACAGAATCATTAAGAATAGAAGATACGACTTTCCCAGCTCCATGGAAGAGTCAGCTGGAGTTCAGCTCTCCAGCGAGAGGAACGTGGAACATCGTTCACACGGGAATGCTTATTCCGGAAAGCCACCAGATTTTTGTCTGCGCGAAGGGCTGCCTCAGAGGTGTAGTTCTTACGGCTGCCGAGATGGGCGAGATGGGAAGATACTCGGCACTTGAGATCAGAGAAGAGAATGTTCTTAACGGCGATATGGAGACAATGATGATAGACGGCGTTACAGATATCATCGAGAAGCTGCCGGTAAGACCTCGTGCTATAGAGCTTTTTATAAGTTGTCAGCATTTCTTCTTAGCATATGATCAGAAGCTTGTATTCAGAACTCTTAAAGAGAAGTTTCCGGATATAAGCTTTGTGGACTGCTACATGATTCCAACTCTTCGTAAGAGCGGAATTACACCGGATCAGAGGATGAGAGTTCAGATGTACAGAATGCTCGAGAAGGGACATATGTCACCTTCGAAGATAAACCACATCGGCTCGAATCACAGGATCAGAAGCAGCTCGGAGATATATGCTTTTGCCCGTAGAAACGGATACATTTTAAGATCCATTCACGACTGTGAGAGCTTCGATGAGTACCTTGAGATGGCAGATGCGTGCTTTAACATCGTGACTGAGCCGCTTGCACTTAAGGCTGCAGAGGATATGGAAGCAAGACTCGGTATTCCTTACGCATATGTGCCTAACGTGTTCAGATTCTCAGATATCGAGGAGGCTTACAGGAAGCTTTCTCTTGTAACCGGCGATCTTGCACCATACAGAATGCATGCTCAGGTTGAGATTGACAAGACTAAGAAACTTATCGGTGACGCTGAGATCGTGCTTGATTACACATTTACATTTAGAACGCTGAACCTGGCTAGATTCCTTGTCGAAAAGGGCTTCAACGTGACCGATATTTACATCGACAGCTTCCTGCCTGAAGATGAGGATGACTGGAAGCACCTTAAAGAGAACAGACCTGGCATAATGATTCACCCGACGAACAGACCTTCGATGAGATTTGAGAAGGCCGGAAGAACTGATGCGATTGCACTCGGACAGAAGGCGGCTGAATTTGCGGGAACAGATCATTTTGTGAATATTGCTGAAGGTGGCGGACTTTTCGGCTTTGCTGGAGTAGCGGAGCTTATGGAGCTTATGCGAGATGCATATATAAATGAGAAGGACAGACGAGAGGTCATTCAGAAGAAGGGCTTTAATCAGAGAAGTCTTCTAGATGAATCGGAGTGCCTATGCTCATCGGAGCCTCGAATCAGCAGTCTTACCTCAACAGGAATCAGAAGCTCTGCGAGCCTTATACCGACATATTCATCGGACGAATTCGGTGCATGCTCATCGCTTTATGAGCTCGGCGGAATGGTAGTAATGCACGATGCATCGGGTTGCAATTCAACTTATACAACTCATGACGAGCCAAGATGGTACGACCACCAGAGCATGATATATATATCGGCAATTTCTGAGATGGAAGCTATCATGGGAGACGACGATAAGCTGATCAAGGACATGACAGATGCGACAGAGGAGCTTCATCCAAGGTTTGCGGCAATCGTCGGAGCACCGATACCTTACATGACAGGAATCGACCTCGATGCGATTTCAGAAATCCTTAAATCAAAGCTTGAAATTCCGGTTTACGGCATCCACGCCAACGGAATGAATGATTATACGAAGGGAATAGAGATGGCCCTTGAGGCACTGACAGACGACCTCACGGAGGCACCGAAGGAAAATTCAGGCGCACACGACAGGGTCAGAGTCAACCTCCTTGGAATCACGCCACTTGATTACGCAAATCCATCGAATATGGATGAGCTTTATAAGTGGCTTTCCGAAAACGGCATGATCAAGCACTCAAGCTTCACGATGGATTCATCAATCGAAGAGATCAAAGATGCTGCGAATGCTGATGTGAACCTGGTTCTGTCATCGGGAGGCCTTAAGACTGCGAAGAAGTTCAAGCGCCTTTACGGAATTCCATATGTGATAGGAGCACCTTTGGGCCGTGGATATGCGACGGAGCTTGCGAAGAATCTTAAAGACGCAGCTTCGGGCCAAAAACCTGGTTCAGCGACATGTGAGCGTCCCGCTTCGGCCGATGTTTTAATCATCGGAGAGGCTGTAACATCAGTTTCGCTCGCAAGAGCACTCGAGCTTGACCTTGGAATAAGAGCAAGCGTTGCAGCAACAGTAAGCTGCAGCGATGAAATATTAAGAGCGGGCGACAGATTTACACCATGCGAGGATGCTGTGATAGAGGCTTTAGATGAGCTTAAACCAGGAGCTGTAATTGCAGATCCTTTCTACATGGCAATCGTGAATGAGAAGACATTATTTATACCACTTCCTCACGAGGCCTTCTCAGGAAGAATTTTTGATAAGGAAGCACCGTGTCTGGTTAACACAGACCTTGATGCACTGCTTCAGGTAGGAGAGATAAATGCTTAAATTAGCGGTATATGGTAAAGGCGGAATAGGAAAATCAACAACAACGGCAAATCTTGCAGCGGCTTTTGCAAGCCTCGGCAAGAAGGTAATCCAGATAGGTTGCGATCCTAAGGCTGACTCGACAATGAACCTTCTTTCAGGAACTCCTGTTCAGTCAGTAATGGATTACATGAGAATTAACGATTGCGAGCCGGAGAGACTCGACGAGATTGTAAAGGAAGGCTACGGCGGAATCGTCTGCATCGAGACAGGCGGACCTACACCGGGACTTGGCTGCGCAGGAAGGGGAATCATAACAACATTCTCACTTCTTGAAGACCTCGAGCTCTTTGAGACTTACAAGCCTGACGTTGTGCTATACGACGTACTTGGAGACGTTGTGTGCGGAGGCTTTGCAGCACCTATAAGAGAGGGTTACGCAGAAGAGATTCTTATCGTAACATCAGGCGAGAAAATGGCGCTTTATGCGGCAAACAATATCGCCAAGGCTGTCGAGAATTTCGAGGACAGAGGATATGCGAGCGTTCGCGGAGTCGTTATGAACAGACGTAACGTTGAGAACGAGGAAGAGAAGGTCAAGGCCTGGGCTGATGAGGCGGGCTTCCCCGTTATCGCAGACATTCCAAGAAGCAACGATATTATTAAATACGAAGATCAGGGCATGACAGTTATCGAAGGCGATAGAAGCCTTGAAGTGAGTCAATGCTACATAAAACTTGCAAAGAGGTTACTTAATGAATAAACAGGATGCATTTTATATAACAGCAAGAGATCTTGCAGACGGAGGAATCGAAGGCGTTCCGTCAGAGCTTAAGTCGCAGGATCACCTAATCTACAGCTCACCTGCAGCGCTGAGCTTTAACTCACCTGGAGCACAGGGCTTCGGTGTCAAAAGAGCGGGTCTTGCAGTCCCAGGCTCCGTGATGCTGCTGGTTGCTCCGGCGTGCTGCGGACGTAACACAACTATGCTTGCAGAGCTCGGTTCATATGCTGACAGATTCTACTATCTTCTTCAGGATGATACAGATATCATCACTGGAAGACACCTTAACAGAATCTCACAGGCAGTTAAGGATGTGGCAGATTTCCATGAAGAGTCGACTGGAACAAGACCTAACGTGGTAATGATCTGTATCACATGCGTAGACGCACTTCTCGGAACAGATATGGACAGAGTCTGCAGAAAGGCTTCAGAGTTTGCAGGACTTCCTGTTCTTCCATGCTATATGTATGCGCTTGAAAGAGAGGGAAGAGTTCCTCCGATGACAGCGGTAAGAAGAACAGTGTACCAGCTCCTCGAGCCAAGGGAGAAGAAGAACACAACAGTAAATCTTCTCGGACACTTCGCACCGCTTAACGATGATTCAGAAATCTACGAGCTTCTGAGAGGCATCGGAGTTAAGAAGATTAACGAGATATCAAGATGCGAGGATTTCGATGAGTATCTTGGAATGGCTGAGGCGAACTTCAGTATTATCCTGAACCCAGAATCAAGACTTGCTGCAGAGGATATTGCCAAAAGACTTGAGATTCCATCAGTCGAGCTTACAAGAATGTACAGAATCGACAAGATCAGAAAGCAGTATCAGCTCTTTGCGGGAGCTATCGGAGCTAAGATAGATGACTCTAAGTTCTACGAGGAAGCGGCGGCGAAGGTAGAAGCTTTTGCCCGTGAGAACAAGGGTAAGAGGGTTGCAATCGGAGAGTGCATGAATGCGGATTCATTCGAGCTTGCACTTGCAATGACTGAGTACGGACTTACAGTAACTGAGATTTACGGCACAGTTTCGGCTGAGAGAATGCCATATATCAAGATGCTTGCAGAACTTAGTCCTGAGACAAGAATCTACACCAATCTCGAGCCGTCAATGCTTTATTACGATTCAAGCGAGCTTCCATGCGACTTTACCATCGGAATTGATGCCGGATATTATCATCCGGATGCGCCTAATGTTCCTTGGAATCTCGAGGTTCAGCCATGGGGCTACAACGGTCTTATCCGTCTGATTGAAGAAATAGAAGGAGTGCTCTAGATGAAGGGTTTACTAAGAGTTATGTCACCGTTTGCGCCTGACCAGTCAGGTGCGGCTTCGGTGTTTTACGATATGAATGCGATTACAGTCATATGCGATGCCGGCGGATGTACCGGAAACGTGTGTGGCTTCGATGAGCCGAGATGGCAGAAGAATGCGAGACCGATTTTCAGTGCGGGACTTCGTGATATGGATGCGATTCTCGGAAGAGATGACAGACTGGTCGACAAGCTTAAGCTTGTTTCAGATAAGAGCGATGCGGATTTTGCTGCTATAATCGGAACTCCCGTGCCGGCAGTTATTGCAACTGACTTTAAGGCTCTCAAAAAAATGGCATCAAAGCGTTGCGGCATCCCAGTTGTAACGTGTGAGTGCACAGGAACTAATCTCTACGACAAGGGTGAGGAGATGGCTTACCTCGAGCTTATGAAGACGTTCACAAGGGACATGGATGTGTGCGAGGGAAGAGTCGGAGTCCTCGGTGCGACACCACTTAACTTCAGCGATATTGAAGCTGACAAGCTTATCAGAAAACACTATATGGAAGAAGGCTTTAGCGAGGTGCTTGTCTACGGCATGGGCGACGGACTTGATTCGGTAAGAATGGCGGCGTCATGCGAGATGAATATCGTAGTTTCAGCTTCGGGACTTGCTCCGGCAAGATGGCTTAAGAAAAATTATGGGACACCTTACAGAGTTGAGTGCCCTTTTGCAGGCGAGGCTGCAGCTAAGGCGGCAGGAGTGCTTAAGCATTCAAAGGTTCTTATCGTACATGAGCAGGTTGCTGCAAACAGCCTTAGAGATGCGATGGAGGACTGCGACGTTACAGTAGCGACCTTCTTCACACTCGATAAGAACATTGCAAATGAAGGCGATGTGCTGGTGGAGACAGAGGCTCAGTTTATAGAGCTTGTCGAAAATGGAGGCTACGATGCAGTTATCTGCGACGAGCTTCTTAGAAGAGCCGTAAAGGATGGAACCTACGGCATTTGGATTAACCGAAGACATTTTGCAGTCTCCGGAAACCTGGAGGAAGGATTATGCGAACTCTAAGAATCTGCGTGTACGGAATAGTGCAGGGTGTAGGCTTCAGACCTTTTATTTCAAGACTTGCTGACAGACACGGAATACTCGGAAGCGTGGCGAACAGAGGTTCATATGTTGAGATTTTTGCCTGCGGAGAGGACGATGAGCTCGATGCTTTTAAGGCTGGAATTGAAGCTGAGGCTCCACCAAGATCTGCAATTCTTAAAGTAACAAGCAGAGATATATCGGATAAGGCTCCTGCTTATCATGATTTTCAGATAATAGAGAGCACTGCGGAGAGAGGCGACATCTTCGTATCACCGGATATTGCGACATGTCCGGAATGCAGAAGAGAGCTTTTTGACAGTGGCAACAGAAGATATATGCATCCGTTCATTAACTGTACGGCATGCGGACCTAGACTTACGATTCTCGATGCGATGCCTTATGACAGGGAACGTACGAGCATGAAGGAATTTCCAATGTGTCCGGAGTGCGAGTTTGAATATACTCATCCGGAGACGAGAAGATATGACGCGCAGCCCGTGTGCTGTAACGACTGCGGACCAGAGGTCTATATAGTCGGAACTGATATCAGAGGAAGAGATGCGATTACACGCGCAAGACAGGCCGTTATTGATGGTGAGATTGTTGCGATAAAAGGAATCGGAGGCTTTCACCTCTGCTGCGATGCGACTTCGGAGGAGGCTGTAGCAAGACTCAGAAGGCTTAAGAGAAGACCTGCTAAGCCATTTGCAATTATGGCTAGAAGTCTTGAAGCGGTGGATAGAATCTGCAGCATTCCATCAGATTCTGTAAGAGAGCTTCTCGATGGACACAGCAAGCCGATTGTTCTTCTTGAGAGAATAAATGAAGGCGTGCTCGCACCATCGGTTGCACCTGATAATCCGAATGTTGGTGTTATGCTTCCATACGCACCGGTTCAGATGCTGATGTTTGACTATAACGACGATCTTGACATCGGAACAGATTATTTTGTAATGACGAGCGGAAATGTATCTGGAGCACCGATCTGCAGAACAGATGAGGATGCAGTAGCTGAGCTTTCGGATTTCTGCGATGTGATATTAAGTCACAACAGAACGATAAGGCTTCGTGCGGACGACTCTGTTGTGGATGTATATAAGGATGAGCCTTACATGATCAGACGTTCAAGAGGCTTCGCTCCTCTGCCTGTTATGACAGAAGAGGAGATTGAGGCATCAGTTCTCGCTGTTGGAGGAGAGCTTAAGAACACATTCTGCATCGGAAAGGATCAGCTGCTCTATGAATCATCGTTCGTCGGCGATATGGCTGATGTAAGAACGGTAAGAGCTCTGAATGAGTCAATAGACAGAATGGCAGAGCTTCTTGAGACAGACCCTGAGGTGGTGGTGTGCGACCTTCATCCTAAATACAATACGACCGAGGTTGCTGAAAGATATGCAGATAAGCATAATATTCCTCTTATCAGACTTCAGCATCATTATGCTCACATTCTGTCGTGCATGGCGGAAAATGATTATACAGACGAGGTCATCGGCCTGTCTATGGACGGAACAGGCTATGGAACAGACGGAACTATCTGGGGTGGCGAAGTTCTCCTGACAAGAAGAGACGGCTTCGAGAGACTTTCTCATATCGATCCGTTTATGCAGGCCGGCGGTGACCTCTCTGCAAAGGAGGGCTGGAGAATTGCAGCTTCTATGATAGGTTCGCTTTTCGGTGATGATGCAGAGGTAATCTCTGAGAATCTCGGAATCTGCAGCGAATCAGAGTTTAAGCTTATTCGCACAATGACAGAGCGAGGAATTAACTCTGTGAAGTCGACGAGTGCGGGAAGACTCTTTGATGCAGTAAGTGCGATCCTTGGAGTAAGAAGAGCGTCAAGCTTCGAGGGTGAAGCGGCTACAACACTGCAGTTTAGAGCAATTGAAGCTAAGGGCGAATCAAAGTACCCAGGCCAAAACCGTGGTGACGGTTCGATAGCTTCCGGTGAGATTGTTAAATGGCTCGTAGGAGAGATGCTTCAGGCAACCGATAAAGATCAGACGCAGCGGGAGCTTGCGTGGGCCTTCCACGAAGCTTTTGCCCGTGAGATGGCGGACTCGGCACTTTACTGGTCGGAGAAGACAGGAATAAAGACAATAGCACTAAGCGGCGGTGTTATGCAGAATACTCTGCTGCTTGGAATGCTTGAAGAATACCTTGAGGAGAGAGAACTTAAGGTTATAAGACATCATATGATTCCACCGAATGATGGCGGAATCGCGCTTGGGCAGGCGCTATATGCCCGTTGGGAGGTAGGAAAATGTGTGTAGGATTAGCGGCTAAGGTTGTTGGTATCAAGGATGGTGCGGCAGTTGTTGATGCATCAGGTGCAAGACGTGAGGTATCAGCTGAGATGATCGAGAATCTTGAACCGGGCGATTACGTAATGGTTCATGCAGGAATTGCAATTGCGAAGATTACTTCTGACGATACAGAAGAGACAGATGAACTGATGGAGATGCTCTAATGGAAGAAAGAAAGCTTACAGCGAGAGAAATAATTGAGCAGTACGACGGCCCGAAGATCAGAATTATGGAGGTGTGCGGAACGCATACACACGAAATCTTCAAGCTTGGAATCCGTAATCTGCTCCCGGAGAATATAGAACTTATTTCGGGACCCGGATGTCCGGTGTGCGTAACTCCTTGCGGCTTTATCGACATGGCGTGCGAGCTTGCACTCGATAAGGGCTGTACAGTATGCACCTTCGGAGACCTTATAAGAGTTCCGGGAACCGAGATGAGCCTTGCAGATGCGAGAACTAAGGGTGCTGAGATTAAGATTGTGTATACAGCACTCGATGCGCTTGATTTTGCAAGAAATAATCCTGATAAGGACGTTGTGTTCCTCTCTGTTGGATTTGAGACCACAACTCCTGCGGCCTGCCTTACTGTAAAGAAGGCTAAGGAAGAGGGAATCACCAACTACTCGATTCTTACAGCAAACAAGACTATGCCTAACGCGTACAACGCTCTTAAGGGAAGTGCAGATGCCTTTCTTTACCCTGGTCACGTAAATGCGATCACAGGTGAAGAGGATTGCGAGAGACTCGCTTACGAAGAGGGAATCTCAGGCGTTATCGCAGGTTTTACGGCCAAAGAGCTTCTTACTGCAATCGCGGTAATAATCCGCAGACTCGAGAAGGGTGAGCCGTTCTTCGTGAATTGCTATCCAAGAGTTGTAACAAGGGAAGGAAGCAAGCCTGCAAAGAAGCTTATAGACGAGACAATGGAGCTTACAGATTCAACATGGAGAGGACTTGGAGTTATCCCTAAATCAGGTCTTAAGCTCCGCGAGGAATACAAGGATTACGATGCATCATACAAGTATGATGTGCCTTACACAGACGGCAAGCCTAATCCGGGATGCCGCTGCGGAGACGTGCTTCAGGGAAAGTGCAAGCCTTGTGACTGTTCGCTTTTCGGCAAGATGTGCACACCACTTCACCCGGTTGGAGCTTGTATGGTAAGTAACGAAGGAAGCTGCTCAGCGTTCTATCAGTATGGAGGAATAATCAATGGATAATGTAGTAAAGCTAGCTCATGGTGGCGGCGGAAAGCTGACATCTGAGCTTATCGAGAAGGTATTTAAGAAGCATTTTGCAAACGAGGCATTTACAGCAGACGATGCTGCAGTTTTAAACATCGGAAGTGGAAACATCGCAATGACTACAGACGGATTTATCGTATCACCGTTTGAGTTCCCTGGCGGAAACATAGGAAAGCTTTCAATCTGCGGAACTGTTAACGACCTTGCCTGCATGGGAGCAAAGCCTCTTTATATGACATGTGCTTTTGTCATCGAGGAGGGCTTCCCAATGGACAAGCTTGAGGAGATTGCTGCTCTCATGGAGAAGACTGCTGCAGAGGTTGGCGTTAAGATCGTTGCCGGTGACACTAAGGTTGCAGGTAAGGGTCAGGTAGACAATGTGTTTATCACAACTACAGGAATCGGCGTTCTGACTGAGGGTGTTAAGACTTCAGGTGCATTTGCAGAGAAGGGTGACAAAATCATCGTTACTGGCGATGTTGGACGTCACGGCTGCACAATCCTTCTTGAAAGAGAGGACCTTGGAATCGAGGCTGATATCACGAGCGACTGTGCACCGTTGTGGAACACTGTAAAGTCTGTAATGGATGCGGCTCCTGACGTTCATGTAATCAGAGATGCTACAAGGGGCGGAGTTGGAACAGTTCTTTACGAAATCGCCGGCGAGAGTAACGTCGGAATCAGAATTGAGTCAGCAGATATTCCTGTTGATCCTGCTGTAGCAGGCGTATGCGGAATGCTCGGTCTTGATCCGCTCTACCTTGCCAACGAGGGAACAATGGTTATTATTGCACCTGCTTGTAGTGCTGATGCAGTGCTTACTGCACTTCATAATGATAAGTACGGAAAGAATGCAGCTATTATTGGAGAGGTTACTGACGAGATGGCAGGAAGCGTAGTTCTCAGGACTGAGATCGGAACAGAGACAATGCTTCCACAGCCAGGCGGAGAGCTTCTTCCAAGAATCTGCTAATTCCCAGATAATGGAGTAATAGATATGAATAATCTTGAGAAGCTAAAAGAATTAGTGCTCAAGCTTAAAGACGAAAAGAGACTCGATAAGGATGAGTGGATACTCCTTATCGAGTCACAAAGTCCTGAGCTTATGGAATTTGTCTCTGAACACGCAAGAAATGTAAGAGAAGCTCACTACGGCAAGGATGTCTATGTGAGAGGTCTTATCGAGATAAGCAATTATTGTAAGAATGACTGCTACTACTGCGGAATCAGAAAGAGCAATCTTAATGCGCACAGGTACAGACTCTCTAAGGAGACGATACTTGACTGCTGCCGTGAGGGCCATGAGCTTGGCTACAGGACTTTTGTCATGCAGGGCGGCGAGGACATGCACTATAGCGATGACCTCGTCTGCGATATAGTTTCATCCATCAAGGCAGAATTTCCAGACTCTGCAGTGACTCTTTCAATAGGAGAGAGGTCACGCGAGAGCTATGCAAGATTTAAGAAAGCAGGTGCTGACAGATATCTTCTTAGACATGAGACTGCATGCGAGGCTCATTATAGAAAACTTCACCCAGATGAGCTTACTCTTGCGAACAGGAAAAGATGCCTGTATGATTTAAAGGAACTCGGCTTCCAGGTGGGAGCCGGTTTTATGGTGGGCGCGCCATACCAGACCGTAGATAATCTTGCAGAGGATATGATTTTCCTTAAGGAGCTTAGTCCTCATATGGTCGGCATCGGCCCGTTTATTCCACACCACGACACACCGTTTAAAGATATGCCGGCGGGAAGTGCTGAGCAGACGCTTTATTTTCTCAGCCTTACAAGACTGATGCTTCCATCAGTTCTGCTTCCGGCGACAACTGCACTTGGTACAATCTCTGACAATGGAAGAGAGCTTGGAATGCTTGCCGGTGCAAACGTTGTTATGCCCAACCTTTCGCCAGCGGAGGTGAGAGGCGATTATCTTCTTTATGATAACAAACTGTGCACCGGAGATGAGGCTGCGCAGAATCTTGCTAATCTTAATAAGAGAATGGAGTCGGTCGGCTTTAATATTTCAATGACTCGTGGTGACTGGAAAGAATAAAACTTTGAAACAGAAGGGAATACAATGAAATTCAAGAGAAATAATCTTTCTAAAATGCTAAGCTACTATAAGCCTTACATGGGACTGTTCCTTGCTGATATGTTCTTTGCGACAATCAGCTCCGCGATAGCACTGTGTATTCCGCTTGTAGTAAGATACGTTACTTCGACGCTCGTTTACATGAAGCCGGAGGTTATTCTTGCACAGACTTTAAAGCTTGCTATTCTGATGCTTGTGCTTGTGCTTGTTGATTTCGGTTCAAGATACTTTATCGGTAACTACGGACATGTGATGGGTGCGAAGATAGAATATAACATGCGAGCAGAGATCTTCGACCATATGCAGAAGCTGTCATTCAGGTTCTACGATGATGCCAAGGTCGGACAGCTGATGAGCAGAGTCACAACAGACCTGTTTGATATCACTGAGCTTCTCCACCACGGTCCTGAGAACATTCTTCTTTCACTTCTCAAGATCTGCGGAGCTCTTGCAATCCTGTTTAGCATCAATCCGAAGCTTACATTAGCGGCATTTATTATTCTGCCGTTTATGTTCATATATGCATACGTTCTTAACAAGAAGATGAGAAGGGCATTTAAGCTTAACAGAGTTAAGATCGCCGAAATCAACGGACAGATCGAGGACAACTTCTCAGGAATCAGAGTGGTAAAGTCATTTGCCAATGAGGATGTTGAGAATGGCAAGTTCAAGGTAGGAAATGATGGCTTCCTGTCATCAAAGAAGAACAATTACAGATATATGGGCCTTTTCCAGGCCGGAATTCAGGCGTTCAATACGCTGATTACAGTGTGCGTTATCATAATCGGCTGCGTTCTTATTGCAAGGGACAACCTTAATGTCAGCGATTTCGTAACGTTCCTTCTTTATATTAACGTATTCACTGATCCTATCAAGACTCTTGTAGATTTTACAGAGATGTTTCAGAACGGATACACAGGCTTCGAAAGATTCAGAGAGATTATGGATATCGAGCCAGATATTCAGGACGATCCTGATGCAGAGGAGCTTGGAGATGTAGACGGTAACATAGTATTTGATGATGTATCGTTCTCATATAACGATAATTCTGGCGAGGTTCTTTCGAACGTAAATCTCGATATCAGACCGGGACAGTATATCGCACTTGTCGGTTCATCCGGTGCAGGTAAGACTACGCTTTGTTCACTTATTCCTCGTTTCTACGATGTGGATTCAGGAAGAATTCTGATTGACGGACACGACATCAGACATCTCAAGCAGAGAAGCCTCCGTAACAAGATCGGAATCGTTCAGCAGGACGTGTATCTTTTTGCCGGAACAATCTATGATAACATCGCATACGGTAAGCCGGGTGCGACAAGAGAAGAGGTCATCGAGGCTGCAAAGAATGCGAATGCGCATGACTTTATAATGTCACTTGAGGACGGCTACGATACAGATATCGGACAGAGAGGAATCAAGCTCTCAGGAGGTCAGAAGCAGAGACTTTCGATTGCTAGAGTATTCCTTAAGAATCCACCTATCCTTATCTTTGATGAGGCAACATCGGCACTCGATAACGAGAGCGAGAGAATCGTTCAGGAGTCACTTGAGAAGCTCGCGGCTAATAGAACAACTATCGTAATCGCCCACAGACTTTCAACTATCAGAAATGCTGAGAAGATTCTCGTTCTCACAGAGGATGGAATCGCAGAAAGCGGTACGCACGAGGAACTCCTTCACAAGGGCGGCGTGTACGAGCAGCTTTACAGAGGAACTATCTAAAGAGGTAAATAATTGATGGATAACATGCTTTATGTTGCACCGCTTGAGGGTCTGACTATGGCGGTGTGGAGAAAAGCGCATAGAGATGTGTTCGGCGGAGCGGATAAATATTTCGCTCCGTTTATTTCTCCAAATCAGAATATGTCGCTTACGGAGAAGGAGAGAAGAGATATCACGCAGGATGAGACAGATCTCGTTCCGCAGGTTCTAGTGTCGAATGTAGAACATTTCGCGTGGGCTTGTGAGACTCTTTTAGAGCTTGGGTATACGGAGCTTAATCTGAACTTCGGCTGCCCGAGTGGAACTGTCACTGCCAAAAGAAAAGGTTCAGGCCTTTTAAGAACCCCGGATGCTCTCGATGAGTTTCTCGATGGAGCTTTTGAGGTGTCCCGTGGCATGACAATTTCTGTAAAGACAAGAATAGGTTATGAGGACTCGGACAGATGGCCCGAGATTCTTAGCATTTATGAGAAATATCCGATAAGCGAGCTTATCATTCATCCGAGAATCCGTAAGGATTTCTATAAGGGCGAGCCAGATAGAGAGCTGTTCCTTGAGGCGATGAACGAAAGCCCGCTTAAGCTTGTATATAATGGAGATATTGCATCGCCGGAAGATCCGGCTCTTTCCTATGGCTGTGATGTGATGGTTGGAAGAGGGCTTATTGCAAGACCATCGCTATTTCGTGAAATAAGAGGAGGAGAGCCTGCGAGCATGGATGAACTTAAGCGCTTTCACGATATGATTCTAGAAGGCTATATGGAATATATGCCGGGCGAGCTCCCGCTTCTACATAGAATGAAGGAGTTCTGGCACTATTTTTCGGAAAGCTTTGATGCTGATCCGAAGCTGGTCAGGAAAATCCTTAAGACTAAGAAGGTTTCAGAATATATGAACGCGGTGAATTCGATTTTTGCCGGATAGAATAATTGACGGAGAGAGAAAACATGATTCAGGATATTGGAAAAGGAAGATTTGATAATCAGTATAAGAATGTAAAAGCGACAGAGGAGGATATGGCTGTCGTTTTCGCCGGTACATGCAAGAGGGACGATTCAATTCTTGCCGGCGTTGAATGGGCAGATGGCGTAGCTAAGACTGCATACTTTCCGACTGTAGGCGAGCTTTCAGAATGTGGATACACAGCTGATGACTTTATTTATCTCTTTTCAATCGACGATCAGAGATATTTCATGCTCGACAGATACAGCGAAACAATCGATGGAGTAGAGAGACTTGCAGATTATGAGTTTACTGCAATTAGAACGCTTACTAAGGTTGAGCCGATGGAGCTTGGCATGGCAGCGATTACTGCCTATCATCTCTTCGACTGGTACAGAATCAATCAGTTCTGCGGACGCTGCGGCGGCAGGATGGTTCACGACTCTAAGGAACGTGCCAAGCGATGCACATGTGGCTGCGGTAATATGGTATTCCCTAAGATCTGCCCTGCGTGCATAATTGCAGTTCGTAATGGTGATACAGTAATCACTTCAAGATATGCAGGAAGAGCTTACAGAGGTCGTGCGCTGATTGCTGGATTCTGCGAGATTGGTGAGACTGCGGAGGAGACAGTTGCAAGAGAGGTAATGGAGGAGATTGGACTTAAGGTCAAGAACATTACTTATTACGGAAGTCAGCCATGGGGAGTTGAGTCAGATCTTCTTCTCGGTTATTATTGCGATGTTGATGGCTCGACAGAGATTCACATCGATGAGGAGGAGCTTGCGATTGCGGAGTGGACACATCGTGAAGACCTCGACCCTGAAGCAAATATGAGAACGCTTACCGGTACGATGCTTAATGCATTCAGAACCGGCGAAATTTAAACATAAATATTAATAAAATCTTAATAATTCAGATACTTTTTTCTTAATGCACCTGTGAAGGATAATAAGCTCGGGAGGTATGATATGGCAACAATTCTAATATGTGACGACGAGAAGGATATCGTAAGCGCGCTTGATATCTACTTGTCATCAGAGGGCTACAGCATCCTGAGAGCTTACAACGGAGCGGAAGCACTCGAGAAGATAGAGAATAATAATGTGGATCTCATTCTTTTGGACGTAATGATGCCTGTACTCGACGGAATACAGACAATCATGAAGATTCGTGAGAACCACGACATGCCCGTGATTTTCCTTTCAGCTAAGTCTGAGGATACGGACAAAATTCTCGGTCTCAATCTCGGTGCTGATGATTACGTAACGAAGCCTTTCAACATGGTGGAGGTTGCCGCAAGGGTGAGATCAAACTTAAGACGTATCAGAATGACCGCACCAAAGCAACTCGAGGATACACTTGTTATCGGTGGAATTTCTTTAAATGACAGATCAAAGCAGGTGACTGTCGATGGAGACTATGTCGAGCTCACACCTAAGGAGTACGAGATTCTGAAGCTCCTTATGAAGAACCCTGATAGAGTTTTCAGCAACAAAGAAATCTACAAGGCAGTGTGGGATGAGAATCCTAACGGCTACGAGGGAACTGTATCAGTCCATATCAGACACCTAAGAGAGAAAATTGAAGTAAACCCGGCCGACCCGCGCTATATTCAGGCTGTGTGGGGCCGCGGCTACAGACTCGAGAGAGGAAGGTAAGATATGGATAAATTATTTAAAAGTACAGCGGCCAAGGTCATCGGACTTGCGGTGGCATCGGTACTTGCATCATTTATAATACTAAGCACTGCTGTGCTTGTGGGACTTAGCGATGAGGGACTATATTCAAGTTCTAGGGAGGATTTACTTAAAAGATATGCAGAGAACAGACTGTTTGGCTATTCTCTTTCATCGATGAATACGGTCGAAGAGTACTGTGGCGGCTGGGACGCGATGAATACACATGATGATACAGCTGACCTTATGGCCAGTGCATGGAAGGATGGCTTCGATAAGGTTCAGTATGATGGATGCGACTTTCTTGTAACTGTTGACGGTAAGAAGGTATTCAGAACATTTAAGGATGGAACCCACTTTCGCTACACAGCAAATTCACAGCATAGTGTAAATGTTTCTGATGTTACTGTCAGAGTATATTCAGATGGTAACGGTACACTTGGCATTGAACTCGACATGTTATCGAAGGTGTATGATAACCGAAATGCGCTCATCATAATTGACTTTGTTTCAATCGCAGCATTTATCGGTCTTGTGATATTCCTTATGATCGGTGCAGGAAGACGTCCAGGGGATGATTTGATTCATGATAGACGATTTATCGATCACATTCCTGCAGATGTCTATGCATTTCTTATAGTCTGCATTGATTGCTGTTTTATTATTCCAATAGGAATGCTATTGGACATGGGAATTGACAATATGTCACTTAATACAGTCGGCATATTACTTGGTGGCCTTGGAACATTCTGCTTCGCAGTAGTACTGGCGTGGATGATGAGCTGTGCTGTTCAGTTCAAGCAAAAGCGTCTGTGGTCAGATCTGCTAGTTGTGAGATCCGTTAAATTCGTGCTTAGGACCCTTAAGCAGGTGTGGACTGGAATTGTTAAGCTGCTTCAGAAGGTGTCGGAGAGTCTGCCTGCGCTATGGAAGATTATGGTTCCGGCACTTGTAATATACGGACTGATTCTTATTTCAGGAATTATCTGTGTTAATCCATTTGGTTCACTTGATTCCGGATTCTTTATGCTGTTTGTTCTTGCTTCAGGTATGCTCTTTCTCACATGGTATCTAGCTTACTACATGAAGGAGATTGACGAGGGAACACAGAGAATCCTTGGAGGCGACCCGACTTTTGAAATAAACACAGAGTTTATGAGAGGACCTCTTAAGAGACACGCAGAAGACCTTGGAAGCATGGGTAGGGCTGTTGATGCGGCTGTAAATGAGAGAATGAAGAGCGAGCGTATCAAGACTGAGCTTATCACTAACGTATCTCACGACATCAAAACTCCGCTTACTTCAATTATAAATTACACTGATCTTCTTGCTGCAGAGGAACTTGGAAGTGAGAATGCCAGGGAGTACGTTGAGGTTATTTCAAGAAATGCGCAGCGTCTCAAGAAGCTTGCAGTTGATGTTGTTGATGCATCTAAGGCAAGCACTGGTAATGTTGATATCAAGCTTACAGACTGCTGTCTCGGTATGATGGTTGAGCAGGTAGTAGGCGAGTATAGCGACAGGCTGGCAGAGAAGAACCTGACATCTGTTATGAATATCCCAGAAGATGATATTCTCGTATCAGCAGACGGTAGACAGTCATGGAGAATCTTCGATAATATGCTAGGCAACATCTACAAGTATGCTCAGGAGAACACTAGAGTGTACATAGATGTAATCTGCGATAAGAATTCTGATAATATGGCATATGTCTGCTTCAGGAACATCTCAGCAGCAGAGCTTAACATAAGCGCAGACGAACTGATGGAGAGGTTCGTAAGAGGTGATTCTTCTAGAAATACAGAAGGAAGTGGCCTTGGGCTCAGCATCGCATCAAACCTTGCCAAGCTCCAGGGCGGCAAGATGGATGTTTCAATTGATGGCGACCTGTTTAAGGTGAAGATTGGTTTCCGTCTCGCATAGTATTAATATGTATAGAAAAAAGTCAGGCATCGCAGCCTGACTTTTCTCGTAAGACGAAATTTATTAATACTAATCTATGTTATCTGTTCACAGTCTCAAATCTCTCTGTGATCTCAAGGTGTGTTGCTTCGTCAGCATGGCTGTCGATGTCAGCATCCTGCTTAGGTGTGTGCTTCAGACATCCTGCACCACCTGTACATCCGCCGCTGCAAGCCATTCCCTCAATGAAGTTCTGAACGAGCAGATCCTTATTAGCTCTTGTAAGGATTGGCTTAATCTTATCAAGTCCTGATACGCAGATAGGGTTAACCTCGAACTCAGAACCTCTCTCCTTAAGAGCCTGAACTGCAGATGCAGCTACTCCACCTGAGTGAGCGAAGCGACGACCGAATCCTGTAGCCTGATCCATCTCGCTCTTCTCCTGCATCTCAACGTCAATCTCTCTGCTGTCAAGAAGTGCAAGCAGCTCCTCAAAAGTGATTACACTGTCAACATATGGTGAAACGCTATCCTTAAGAACCTCAGCCTTCTTCGCTGTGCAAGGTCCGATAAAGATAACCTTGGCATCAGGATTGTCAGCCTTGATAATTCTTCCAAGCTCTGCCATAGGTGACAGGTTGTGTGAAATTGAAGGTACGAGGGCAGGGAATCTGTTCTCTACGTACTTTACGAAAGCAGGGCAGCATGATGTAAGAAGGCGACCCTTCTCCTCAAGCTCTGCTGACTCCTTGTAAGCTATAATATCAGCTCCAAGAGCTGCCTCGTATACCTCAGCAAATCCGAGCTTTCTGATTCCTGTGATAACCTGTCCAAGGTCGACAGGTGCAAACTGTGATGCAATTGCAGGAGCAACAATAGCAATTACAGGATACTCAGTGTTGTCCTTGCTTCCTTTAATGATGTCAATTACATCAGCGATATATGATTTGTCAATTGGTGCACCGAACGGACATCTGTTCATGCAGACACCGCATGATGTGCACTTGTCATAGTCAATAACAGCCTCACCTGTCTCAGCCATACAGATAGCGTCAGCCTTGCAGGCTTTCTCGCAAGGTCGCTTAAAGTTAGTGATGGCGCTGTATGGGCATGCCTTGGCACACTGTCCGCACTCAACGCACTTCGACTTGTCGATTACTGCGTGGTTGTTTTCAAAAGTGATGGCGCCGAGCTTGCATGCTCCCTGGCACTCGTGAGCAAGACAGCCTCTGCAAAGGTTAGTTACAGTGTGACCTGCCTCAGGACACTCATCACAGATAAGACCGATAACCTCGATAATGTGATCGCTGTTATGGTTCCCACCAAGAGCAACTCTGATTCTCTCGGCGAGCTTCGCCTTATCCTTATAGATACAACAGCTTGTTGAAGGTTCATCAGGAAGAATTGTCTTAGCTGCGATATCATCAAAAGATCTGAAAATATCTTCGCCTGCCCAGAGCTTTCTGGCAACTTCGGTAAGAACTCTGTTTTTCATGATCTGAACATTGGTGTCAAATTTTCTGGCATCAAATTTTCTTGCCTCGTCGTATTCTTTCATTAGTGATCTCCTTTTAGTCAAAATAAAAAGCACGGCCCAATAAATGTGTCGCACTTGGTATTCATATTGTTGTGTAATGTAACGATTTTGCGTAAAATTATAGCGTTTTAGCAAAATATGCAAAACACAAGGATTGATAAAATTTAAACAATCCTCGACGATTATAACACAGCATATTTTATAAGTAAACACCTTAAGCCTTACATAATCATTGTGATATAATATTTAAGTTAAAGGAGATGTTAATTACAATGAGCAAACAGCTTGATATTTTAAATGGAAGCATATGGGACAAGGCACTGAAGTTTGCAATCCCACTGGCTCTTACCGGAATGCTTCAACAGGTTTTTAGTGCGACCGACGTTGCGGTTCTCGGACGATTTGTCGGAGCTGAGGCAATGGCCGGAGTAGGAAGCAACGCACCGTTTGTTTCACTTCTTATTAATGGCTTTGTAGGCGTAGCAGTAGGTGCGAACGTTGTTATTGCCAACTATATTGGACAGGGCGATGAGAAGAAGGTAGAAAGGGCAACGCATACAGCGTGGATGTTAGCTGTTATAAGCGGTCTTATAGTTGCAGTCTTTGGAAGACTTGCAATCGGACCTGCAATGAACATACTAGGCGTTCCAGCAGAGGTTGAATCATATTCTAGGCTGTATCTTTCGATATATTTTGCCGGTGCACCGTTTATAATGCTATATAACTTTGAAGCAGCAATCTTTAGAAGCATCGGTAAGACACAGATCCCGCTGATTGCACTTACATGTGGAGGCATTCTTAATGTAGGAAGTGATATCTTCTTCGTACTGAAGCTAGGCATGTCAGCAGACGGAGTTGCTTATGCGACAGTGCTTGCTAATGTAGTAAGCTCGATGATACTGTTTGTCTGCCTTCTCAAAGAGAAGAGTATGATCAGAATCAACATAAGGAAGCTTTCAATTGACAAAGCAATAATGATAAGAATTCTTAAGATTGGAGTTCCATCAGGTGTTCAGAGTATGGTTTTCTCAATCTCTAACCTATGTGTTCAGTCAGCAATAAACAGCCTCGGATCTGCAGCCATGGCGGCGGGATCTGCATCATTTAATATAGAGATTTTTGCATACTACATCATAAACGCTTTCGGACAGACAGTTGTAACCTTCGCAGGACAGAGCTATGGTGCGGGAAACAAGAAGCGTGTCAGGGATTCACTTAAGCAGATTACAATCCTGAGTGAGATTGTGACAATAGTTGTAATGATACTGATTCTTGTGTTCCTTAATCAGCTATGCGGACTGTTCAGCAAGGATCCGGAGATTATGGCACTCAGCGCAGTCAGAGTTAAATGTCTGATATACTTCGAATGGATGAATGTTTTTATGGAGAACCTTTCAAGCGTTCTAAGAGGCATCGGCAAATCACTTGGACCTGCAATAATCACACTCGTTTCGGTCTGCGGAACACGAATCGTGTGGGTATATACAATTTTTGCACAGACTAAATCATGGCTGGTTCTCAGCTCTGTATATCCGATAAGCTGGGCAATCTGTGTTGCAATACTTGTGGCTCTATACATTAAAACAAGGAGGAAGATCCTATGCTAAAGGGCAAGACAATCGTACTCGGTGTAACAGGAAGCATCGCTGCATATAAGACCGCGAATCTTGCGAGCATGCTCGTTAAGGAGCATGCCGATGTTCACGTGATTATGACGGAGAATGCGAAGAACTTCATAAATCCGATTACATTCGAGACGCTGACGCATAATAAATGTATAACCGATACTTTTGACCGAAACTTCGAGTTCGACGTGAAGCATATCTCTCTGGCTCAGAAGGCAGATCTGTTAATGATAGCTCCCGCTTCGGCGAACATTATAGGCAAGATTGCATCGGGTATCGCTGATGATATGCTGTCGACTACTATTATGGCGGCGAAGTGTCCTGTTCTTATTTCACCTGCAATGAATACTGCGATGTATGAGAACTATTTTGTTCAGAAGAATATGAGAAGTCTTATGGATGCGGGATACAAGCTGATTGAGCCTGCAAGCGGATACCTTGCATGCGGAGATACAGGAAAGGGCAAGATGCCGGAGCCAGAGCTTCTTAAGGAGCATATTCTTATGGAGCTTAGCCATAAGAAGGATCTCAGAGGTAAGAAGGTGCTTGTAACAGCAGGCCCTACTCAGGAGGCAATCGACCCTGTCAGATTCATAAGCAATCACTCAAGCGGCAAGATGGGCTATGAGGTTGCAAGGC
Source organism: uncultured Clostridia bacterium (assembly GCA_934255135.1). GTDB lineage: Bacteria > Bacillota > Clostridia > Peptostreptococcales > Anaerovoracaceae > Crickella. The sequence continues at coordinate 51,181 of CAKQMV010000008.1, forward strand.
AGGCTGCAAGAAGAGGTGCAGAGGTTACACTTGTAAGCGGAAGAACTAATCTTGATTGCCCTCTCGGCGTTAACAGAATCGATGTTCTGTCAGCGGCAGATATGAAGGATGCTGTAGTATCTAACGCTGAAGAGACTGATATTTTTGTCATGGCAGCGGCTGTTGCCGATTACAGACCTGCAGTAGTAAGCGACAGCAAGATCAAGAAGAAGGATGGCTCGATGGCGATTGAGCTTACAAGAACTGAAGATATCATCGCCGGAATCTGCGAGAACAAGAGAGCAGATCAGTTTGTCTGTGGTTTTTCTATGGAGACAGATAATCTGATTGAGAATTCAAGGTCTAAGCTTGAGAGAAAGAAGCTGGATATGATAGTTGCTAACAACCTCAAGGTAGAAGGCGCCGGATTCAGAGGCGACACTAACGTTGCTGTTATTATTAGGCCGGATTCTATTACAGAACTGGACATTATGAGTAAGTCAGAGCTTGCGGACGTGATATTAGACGAGATTATACAATAATGAAATTGTATCTTTTTGCCCAGACTGTTGGCAGAATACGGAATATCTGATATCATATGTCTGAGATGGTGAAAAAATTAACAAGTGAAATACGTATGATCAACAACGGAGGTTATTATTATGGCATTTGAACTTAGAAAGTATACTCATCCGGACTTCACACAGGACAAATTTGTAAACGCCCCAGACTGTGTGCTCGTTCCTGCACCTAAGGATGGAGTTGCACCTGACAACTTCCATGCTAACAGTATTTTCCCTGAATATTTTAAGGTTAACGGAGAGTGGCTCCTTCTTGAGGAGAGCAGAATGGACACAGTTCCAATGTTCGACGGAGAGAAGATGCAGTCATATGAACCAAGAAGACTTAAGAAGGGTGACCTCGTAGTAGTTGGAAGAACTGAAGACTGCGAAGAGGGAATCTACATGCATGCTAATGGATTCAATGAGGAGAGAGGCTCAGGAGATACATTCGCATTCAGAACAGGAAGATCAAGAGAGACCGCATTCGGTAAGGATATCGACGAGATCGTAGAGCTTCTCAAGCACGAGAAGGAGAACGGAAACGTAGTATGGGTACTCGGACCTGCATTCTCATTTGACATCAGAGCAAGAAGAGCTCTTTCAGCAATCATCTCAAACGGATATGCTGATGCAGTACTTGCTGGTAACGCTCTCGCTACACATGATCTTGAGGGAGCATACATGAACACAGCTCTTGGACAGAACATCTACACTCAGGAGAACGTTCACAACGGACACTACAACCACCTCGAGCTTATCAACAAGGTAAGAGAAGCAGGATCAATTCCAGAGTTCATCGAGCAGAACAATCTTGATGACGGAATCATCTGTGCAGCAGTAAAGAATGATGTTCCAATTGTACTTGGAGGATCAATCAGAGACGACGGTCCACTTCCAGAGGTATTTGGAAACTGCTACGATGCACAGGATGCAATGAGAGGCTGCGTAAAGAAAGCAACAACAGTAATCACACTTGCAACAATGCTTCACTCAATCGCAGTAGGAAACATGACACCATCATTCAGAGTAATGGAGGATGGAACTGTAAGACAGGTTTACTTCTACATCTGCGACATCTCAGAGTTCGTAGTAAACAAGCTTGCAGACAGAGGATCACTCTCAGCTAAGGGAATCATCACTAACGTTCAGGACTTCATCTGCAGCGTAGCAAATGGACTGGGACTTGAGTACTAATTTCTATTAGTATAGCGATTCATATAACGATAGACTTTAATAGCATAAGGGCTCTTGCGATAGACCGTAGGGGCTCTTTTTATGTATAATTTATGTACTTTCAAGCTATACAATTTTGTTCACCAAATGTATAATTTACATTTGGTATATTTGTAAATAATCTTATTGTAAGGACGAACATATATGAAGAAACTTGGAGTTTTGATGGCGTGCGTTATAGCCATCTCTATGCTATGTGGATGCAGCGGAAATAATGAGGGCATGGCAGCGGATCTGCCTGAAATAACAGTAGGAAGCGATACGTATCCGCCTTTTGTTTTTGAGGATGCTGATGGCAATCCTACAGGTATTGATGTGGAGCTTGCCAGAGAGGCCTTCAAGCGGATGGGGTATAAGTCTGTATTTAAGACAATTAACTGGGAGAATAAGACAAAGCTTGTAGATTCAGGAGCGATTGACTGCATCTGGGGAAGCTTCTCTATTGATGGAAGAGAAGATCTATACAATTGGACGAAGCCCTACATGTACAGCAGAGAGGTTGTGGCTGTGAAGGCGGACAGTGGTATTACGAGCTTGTCTGACCTTGAAGGAAAACGCATCGCTGTTCAGTCGACTACAAGACCCGAAGAGGTGCTTCTTTCTGGCAGTAATCCTGATATCCCCGAATTGATGGAGGTCATTTCACTTCAGAAGAGAGAGGTTATGTATCCATATCTCAGTAAGGGTTATGTTGATGCAATTGCAGCTCATGAAATCTCAATTCTTACATGCATGAAGGATTATAGAATTGACTATAGAATCATAGACGAGCCACTTCAGAGCGTTGGCCTGGGTGTGGCTTTCTCAAAGAAGGACAAACGAAATCTTCAGCATAAGCTTTCTAAGAGTTTTGAAGAAATGAGAAATGATGGAACTATGAAGAAGATAATCGGAAAGTATCTCGAGGATCCTGAGAAATATATGGAGGCTGGAGATAATGAGTAAAGATAACCGAAGAAAGCTTACATTATTAAGGGTAGATCTTACAAATCGCGAGCGTATGAGATATACGTTTATAGCAATTGCGGTAGTCATTATCTCAGGCATCCTTGCATCACTATATGACATTAATCAGACAAAGAATATGATGCAGGATACAGTTTCATACGTCAAAGAGCAGTGCAACAGATACACAAGAATTCAGCTTGCCTCAGAGGCGAAGAGTCTTCTTCGTGTGCAGCAAAGCTGCGTCGATGTTGCGTATGACATTGAGAATTACGATAATAGTCTTAATAGAGACTTATTAAAGGAATATACAATTTACAATTATCTTTCTGGCATTATGGTTCTTGATGCTAATGGAAGGATTGTGGAAGAGTATCATATGGGTGAAATGCCGGAAGCTGTCGGCGACGCAATCGAATCAGAGGCCCTTTTGGACACTATTGATCATCCGAAGAAGAGATATGCTGTAAGAAGCTCATGCACTGATGGAAGTGAGGTGGATATCGCGGCAATGTCTGAGGCTGATTCAGATCTGATAATCGCCGTTTATTATCACACTCCGGCTGACTACAAGAATTCATTCAGTCTGACGATGAATTCCTTCCTGTCAGGTTATGTCATGGAGAAGAACGGCACCATTGTTGTCAGCAGCAATGATATTGTTACCGCAAGTAATGATAAGTCACTTGTCGGTAAGGATGTAGATGAAATCAGGGTTGTAAACAAGCTGCAGAAGAATGGTAAGTATAATGAACTCATTGCAGCAACGCAGAAGGGGAAACTTCTTAGCCACCATTATTATGGCCTTATGGATCACGGCAGGGATTGCTATATTTATGCTGTTTTGCCTGAAAGCTCAGTGTTTACATACACACCCAGGGTGATGCTGTACGGACTGATTGCATATCTGGCTGTGCTTACGCTTCTTTACTATATGAGAGTGAATGTTGAAAGCCGCCACCGCGAGGAGCAGATTAAGGCTCAGAGAGAATATGCGATAAGTCTTAAGAACAAGAACAAGCAGCTTACTGTCGCCAAAGAACAGGCAGAACGTGCTAATGTGGCCAAAACGAGCTTTCTGTCCCGTATGAGTCACGACATTCGTACGCCGCTTAATGGTATTATCGGACTTCTCGATATAGACGAGAAGCATCCGGATAATGAGGAGCTTATAAGAACAAATCACGCCAAGATGCAAATTGCAGCCAATCATCTGCTTTCTCTTATAAACGACGTGCTTCAGATGAGCAAGCTCGAAAGTGGTGAGGTAGTTCTTTCTGAGGAACCGATTAGAATCGATAATCTTGTTTCAGATGTAATGCTACTTATGGGACAGAGAGCTGCCGAGGCGGGTGTAACAATCGAATACGACACAGAATCGGACAGCAATGATGTAGATACTGTTTACGGAAGTCCGCTTCACCTGAGACAGATTTTTCTAAATATCTATTCGAATTGTATAAAGTACAACAAGAAGGGTGGCTCAATCAGAACACTTTTCGAATGTACGGAGAGAGATTCCAAGACGGTTACGTACAGATGGACTATTACTGATACAGGAATCGGTATGAGCGAGGAATTCCTTAAGCATCTCTTCGATCCGTTTACCCAGGAGAATATTGATGCAAGAAGTGTATATCATGGCACGGGTCTTGGAATGTCTATTGTAAAGAGCCTTCTTGAGAAGATGAACGGAAGTATAGATGTATCAAGTGAGCGTGGAGTCGGATCAACCTTTGTGATAACAATTCCATTTAAGCTTGCTGAGTCGGAGAAGCTTGATGTGAAGGAGGAATGCTTCGCTGAAGATCTTTCACTAGACGGAATTAAGGTGCTTCTTGTTGAAGATAACGAGCTTAATGCTGAAATCGCCAAGACTCTTCTTGAAGATGTGGGTGCAGACATCACACTTGCGTTAGATGGAAAGCAGGCTGTTGATATGTTTGCAGCAAGCCATGCGGGTGAATTTGATATCATCATTACAGATGTTATGATGCCGGTGATGGATGGAATTGAAGAAGCGAAGACCATTCGAGGTCTCGATCATCCGGATGCAAAGAGCATTCCGATTGTAGCGATGACTGCTAATGTTTTTGCAGAGGATATCAATAACTGCATCGCCGCAGGAATGAATGCACATATCGCCAAGCCGCTTAACATGACAAGTCTTCTTGTAACAATCAAGCGTCTGGTTAAATAAAGAAATAACCAAGCAGGAGATGAATCTATAATGGTTCATCTCTTTTTTTAATAAAACTGGTATAAGGGTGTTGACTTAATATCAACATATGATAATATATTCATATGTTCAAATGTTCGAACAAAACGAAGTAATTCGGAGGTGAAATACATTGGCACATATTCATTCGGAAGAGGAGCTTCTGATTAATGAAATCGGAGAAGAAGAGCTTCTTGAGATGGCAGATCTTTTTAAGATGTTCGCTGATTCGACAAGAATAAAGATTCTCTACGATCTTCTTGGTGGCGAGAAGAACGTAACAGAGATATGCGATGATCTTGAGATGAATCAGTCAGCGATTTCCCATCAGCTTAAGCAGCTTAAGGCATCGAAGCTTGTTAAGGGAAGACGTGATGGTAAGGCTATTATCTATTCACTGGCAGATGACCATGTCAGAACAATTATCGCAATGGGACGAGACCATATTGAAGAATGTTAACTAATTATTATTACAAATAACGGAGGATAATATCATGAAGAAGAAGTTTAAGCTACAGGACCTTGATTGTGCAAACTGCGCAGCTAAGATGGAGGCTGCTATTAAGAAGATTGACGGTGTTGAGGACGCATCAGTAAGCTTCCTTACACAGAAGATGACAATCGTAGGTGATGACGCTAAGTTTGATGAAATCGTAGCACAGGCAGTTAAGGAAATTTCAAAGGTTGAGCCTGACTGCAAGGTGCTTCTTTAGAAAGCTATCATAACTATTTGGAGGACTTGGAAGATGAACGCTTTGACACCAAGACAGAGAAGAGAGCTTAAAGAAATAATAATTTCTGGAATCATTTTCTTCGCGCTTATGATAGTGCAGCACATGAACCTTCTTCCAGAAAGCGTAAATAGCGCATGGCTCTGGTTCGCTCTCTACCTTGTGCCATATCTGATTGTCGGAAGAGATGTAGTAAGAAAGTGCTTTCTGGGAATTAAGAACGGAAATGTGTTTGATGAATGCTTTCTGATGACACTTGCGACAGTAGGTGCTTTTGCAACACAGGAATTCAGCGAGGCCGTTGCTGTAATGCTTTTCTACCAGGTTGGAGAATTCTTCCAGCGTTATGCCGTTGGAAAGTCGAGAAATTCGATTGAGACACTTCTCTCAATCGCACCGGATTATGCAAACGTAATCAGAGAGGACGGAAGCGTAGAAGAGATTGATCCTGACGACGTTGAAATAGGAGATATCCTCCTGATAAAGCCTGGCGAGAAGTTCCCGGTAGATGGAACTGTAGTCGAGGGCGGAGGATATATCAATACATCGGCACTGACAGGAGAGTCGATGCCGCGTTCAGTTGATGAGGGCGATGCGGTTATTTCAGGCTGCATCAACGGTGAGAATCTTATGAAGGTAAGAGCCGACAAGCTTTACGAGGATTCTACAGTAATGCAGATTCTTGAGCTTGTGGAGAATGCTTCATCTAAGAAATCACAGACTGAGTCATTTATCACAAGATTCGCAAGATACTACACACCTGCAGTCGTAGTGGCGGCACTTGTGCTTGCATTTGTTCCACCGATTTTTGCAGGAAACCTTATGGACTGGGTTATGAGAGCTTGTACATTCCTAGTAATTTCATGTCCTTGTGCACTGGTTATTTCAGTCCCGCTTGCGTTCTTCGGCGGAATCGGAGCGGCGTCTCGAATCGGTGTTCTGGTCAAGGGCTCTAACTACCTCGAGATGATGTCTGAGCTCGATACTGTAGTTTCGGACAAAACAGGAACTCTAACAGAGGGACGTTTCACTGTTAGCGATGTTTATACTGCAGATGGAGTATCACGTGAGACTCTTCTTGGCCTTGCGGCAGCTGTCGAGTCGGGTTCCACACATCCGATTGCAGTCTCAATCTGCGAAGCTTACGATGGCGATGTAACAGCATTCGATGTTAAGGATCCGGTTAACTATACAGGCAAAGGATTCGGTGCCTCTGTTGACGGTAGGACTGTCCTCGTGGGCAAAAGGAGCCTTCTTGAGGCCGAGGGCATTTCCGTTCCATCACTTGATGATGTAGCTGGTAGCGTATGCTACGTTTCAGCTGACGGCAAGTTTATTGGAAGAATTGCTGTATCTGATTCAATTAAGAAGAATGCATCTGATGCGATAAGAAGTATGAAACAGCTCGGCGTATCAAAGGTTGTGATGCTGACTGGTGACTCAAGGTCAGCAGCAGAAATTGCAGCAAAGGAGCTTGGAGTTACAGATTATAAGGCAGAGCTTCTGCCAGCCGATAAGGTAACGTGTGTTGAGAAACTTCTTTCAGAGATTACAGGCAAGAGACGCTTTCTGGCATTTATTGGAGACGGAATAAACGATGCTCCTGTACTTTCAAGAGCTGATATCGGCATTGCAATGGGTTCACTTGGATCTGATGCTGCTATTGAGGCGGCAGACGTTGTAATCATGGACGATGATATCGCCAAGGTTCCTCGCCTTATGAAGATTGCGAGCAAGACCGTTGGAATTTCGAGAATGAATATCGTATTCGCACTTGCGGTTAAGGCAATCTGTCTTATCCTCGGAGCACTCGGAATCGCGAACATGTGGGCAGCAGTTTTTGCCGACGTTGGAGTTGCATTCATATGCATCCTGAACTCGATGAGAATGCTTACAGTAAAGAGCGAAAACAAGTAATGCGCTAAAGCCTTGCATTTCGGGGCTTCGTGTGGTATATTTAATCGAACGTTATATTTTTCGGAAAGAGTGGGGCAATCCCACTCTTTCACTTATGTTTGGATTTTTTCGGAGGAGTTATGGCTAAGGAAGATATTTCAAAGAAGGTTACAGAGCTTCTTTCGGAGTTCTGCGAGGGTAAGGAGCTCGAGGTTTACAGGGTTCAGTATAAGAAGGAAGGACCGGACTGGAAGCTTAAGGTTTTCCTCGACAAGCCTGCTGATGCGGAGACTGAGTATGTTGATATCAATGAATGTGAAGCCGCTACAAGATTCCTTGGCGACAAGCTTGATGAGCTCGACCTCATCGAGAGAGCATATACACTTGAGGTAAGCTCACCGGGACTTGACCGAGAGCTTATTAAGGACTCCGATTTTGACCGTTTTGCGGGAAGAGAGGTTGAGGTAAAGCTCTTTACTGCAGTCGAAGGAAGTAAGAATCACGAGGGTACACTTATCGGACTTAAGGACGGTATTGTGACAATCAGTGTGAACGGTAGTGAAATTGAGCTGCCGAAGGATAAGATATCAAAGATTAATCTAGCAGTAGTATTTTAGGAGGAAGCGATGAACAAGGAATTTCTTGATGCTCTTGCAGATCTCGAGCGTGAGAAGAATATTTCACAGAACGAGATTATCACAGCGATTGAAGAGGCTGTTGAGAATGCGTACCGTAAGAACTACGGAGCAGCTAATGTAAGATGCATCACTGACAGAGAGAACGGTGAGCTGATGGTGCTTCTCAGCAAGGAGGTTGTTGAAGAGGTATTCGACGACATGACTGAGGTATCACTTGAGGAAGCAAAGTCATATGATGAGTCATATGAGCTTGGTGATTTCATTGAGTACCAGGTTGACCCTAAGGACTTCGGACGTATTGCAGCACAGGGTGCTAAGCAGGTAGTTGTTCAGAAGATCCGTGAGGCTGAGAGAGCAAACTCATACAACGAGTACATTGATAAGAAGGGTGAGATCATCACTGGTAAGGTTGACAGAATCAACAACGGAACAATGCTCGTTTCAGTAGGAAGCACTGAGGGTATCGTACCTAATTCAGAGCAGGTTAAGGGTGAGAACTTCAAGCCTGGCGACAGAATCAAGGTTTACGTAATGGATGTTAAGAAGGAGAGCAAGGGCCCACAGGTATTCCTTTCAAGATCACATCCAGGACTTGTAAGAGGTCTGTTTGAGCTTGAGATTCCAGAGATCGCTGACGGTACAGTTGAGATCAAGGGAATCGCAAGAGAAGCAGGTTCAAGAACTAAGATCGCCGTTTACTCACATGATGAGAACGTTGATCCGGTAGGAGCATGCGTAGGAAACAGAGGTGCAAGAGTTCAGAATATTGCCGATGATCTTTTCGGAGAGAAGATTGATATTATCGTATGGGATGAGGATCCTGCTGTACTTATCAGCAACGTTCTCAAGCCAGCAATCGTTGAGGGTGTTTACATCAACGAGGAAGAGAAGATGGCTACAGCAGTAGTTCCTGAGCAGCAGCTGTCACTTGCAATCGGTAGAGAGGGACAGAACGTAAGACTTGCTGCAAGAGTTTCAGGCTGGAAGATTGACATCAAGAGCAGAAGCCAGCTTGAGGAAATCGGTTTTGACTTCGATGAGTATGAGGATTCAGAGACTCCAGAGGTTACAGAGACTTCTGAGACTCCTGAAATCGTAGAGATCGAAGAGTAAATACAGGAGAGATAAGACATGGAAGAGAAGAGAACTCCAATGAGAAGATGCATCTCATGTATGCAGTCCTTTCCGAAGGAGGAGCTTCTAAGGTTCACTGTAAGGGATGGAGTGATTATCCCTGACGGTGAACGTGAGAACGACGGAAGAGGGTTCTATATCTGCAGGAAACAGGCATGTCTTGATAAAACAATCAGGAAGAAAGTCTTCAATCGTGTTCTGAGAATGCAGCTTGATCAGAATATGGTTGAGGAGGTAATTGGCAATATAGCTGATACGGAGGTAATTGATGGGAAAGAAAATTAGTGAAATAACCAAAGAGCTTTCCATCGAGTTTACTGAGCTTAAGAGCTATGCAGACAAGCTCGGTATTGAGATGAAGAGCGCTCGCGGCAGCCTTGATGAGGCTTCTGCCGAGAGACTTATACAGACAGTTAATATGATGCACGGAACAAAGTCGTCAAAAGGTGGTGCACACAAGACTGCTCCTAAGGCAGTACCTGTTAAGAAGAAGGATGCACCTAAGATGGCACCTGCAGCAAAGCCTGCACCTAAGGCAGAGAAGACAGAGGCTCCAGCTGAAGAAGCTAAGGTAGAGGCTCCTAAGGCAGAGAAGACAAAGGCTCCAGCTGAAGAGACAAAGAAGGAAGCTCCTAAGGCAGAGGCTAAGGAGGCTCCTAAGGCTGAAGCTAAAGCAGTTCCGGAGAAGAAGGAAGAGGAAGAGTACGTAAATGCTCCAAATAAGCCTATGAGATTCAAGAAGATCGTAGATGCAAATCAGGTCAAGGAAGAAGAGAAGGCTAAGCATTCAAGAGAGCACAAGCGTGACAACAACAGAGATAACAGAAACGGAAACAGAAACGAGCAGGGCAGCAGAAACGGAAACAGAGACAACAAGAATGAGCGCGGTACAAGAAACAGAAACGATCGTGACAACAATAGAGGTGACCGTGACAACAGAGGCGGTAACAGAGGTGACCGTGACAACAGAAACGGCGGAAGAGACAACCGAGACAACAAGGATTCCGACAGCAGAAACTCAAGACCTCAGAGAAGAAACCAGGGCGGCGGCGCTTCAGCAGCTCCTGCTGAGTCAAAGCCATCATCAAGAGGCAAGAGCAAGAAGTTCTTTGATAACAAGGATAAGGACAAGCAGTCACGTCACGACAGAAGAGAGGACGGAAACGGAAGAGGATACAAGAACAACTCTTACCTCGATGATACTTCACTTGAGAAGCAGTCACGTCGTAAGAAGAAGAAGGTTGTTAAGGAAGAGCCTGAAATCGAGATCGAGGAGCTTCTTCCAGAAGGCGCAATTCCAGTATCAGTTCCAATCACTGTAGCTGGACTTGCTGAGCAGGCAGAGATTTCTGTAACAAACATCATCATGGCACTTATGAAGATGGGTGTTATGGCAACAATCAACCAGACTCTCGATAAGGATGCCATTGAGATGCTCTCACTTGAGCTCGGAATGGAGTTCGTTGTAACAGAAGAGGAAGAGGTTGAGGAAGAAGAAGGACTCGAGCTCTACGAGGATACTGAGTCAGATCTTAAGCCAAGACCACCAATCATCACAGTTATGGGTCACGTTGACCACGGTAAGACATCACTCCTCGATGCTATCCGTAACACTAACGTAACTGCAGGTGAGTCAGGTGGAATCACTCAGCATATCGGAGCTTCAGAGGTAGTTATCGACGGAAAGAGAATCGTATTCCTCGATACTCCTGGACACGAGGCTTTCACAACAATGAGAGCAAGAGGTGCTCAGATTACAGATATCGCTGTACTCGTAGTTGCTGCTGACGACTCAGTTAAGCCACAGACCATCGAGTCAATCTCACACGCTAAGGCTGCAGGTGTACCTATTATCGTTGCAATCAACAAGATGGATAAGCCTGGTGCCAACCCAGACAGAGTAAAGAAGGACCTCGCAGAGAACGGCGTTCTCGTAGAGGACTGGGGTGGAGACGTTATCAGCGTTCCTGTATCAGCTAAGAAGGGTGAGGGTATCAGAGACCTTCTCGAGATGATCCTGCTTCAGGCAGAGGTACTTGAGCTTAAGGCTAACCCAGACAGACTTGCACTTGGTACAGTTATCGAGGCAAGACTTGATAAGGCTAAGGGACCTATCGCTACACTTCTTGTTACTAATGGTACTCTTAAGTCAGGACAGAGCGTTGTTGCAGGTACATGCAGCGGACGTATCAGAGTAATGACTAACTTCAGAGGCGAGACTATCAGAAAGGCTGGCCCTGCAACTGCAGTTGAGATTCTCGGACTTTCAGATGTTCCAATGGCAGGTGATTCATTCAACGCTGTTAAGGACGACAAGGTTGCAAGAGAAATTGCCAACCAGAGAAAGGAGAAGCTCAGAGAGGACGTACTTGCTAAGAACGCAAGCACAACTCTCGACAAGCTCTTCAGCCAGATCCAGGAGGGTGAGGCTAAGGAGCTTAACCTCATCATCAAGGGAGACGTACAGGGTTCAGTTGGTGCTATCATTTCATCACTTGAGAAGCTTGATACTCCTGAGGTTAAGATCAGAGTTATCCACTCAGGTGTTGGTACAATCAACGAGTCAGATGTAACTCTCGCTGAGACATCAAACGCTATCATTATCGGATTTAACGTAAGACCTACAACAGCTGTAACTAACCAGGCTCAGAACGCAGACGTTGAGCTCAGACTTTATAGAGTAATCTACGATATCATCGATGATATCCAGGATGCTATGAAGGGAATGCTCGACCCTGAGTACAAGGAAGAGGTTCTTGGTAAGGCTGAGGTTAGAGATACATTCAAGGTTCCTAATGTCGGCGTAATCGCTGGTGCTTACGTAATCGAGGGTAAGGTTCAGCGAAGCAAGCAGATCAGACTTGTAAGAGATGGAATCGTAATCCACGAGGGAACTATTTCATCACTTAAGAGATACAAGGATGACGTTAAGGAAGTTGTATCAGGATTCGAGTGCGGACTCGGAATCGAGAAGTACAACGACATTAAGCCAGGCGATGTAATCGAGTGCTTCCACATGGTTGAAATCGAAAGAAGCCTGTAAGCATTAAACAAGCAATAATTCGCGTCTGATAGAGCAATCCTCTGTCAGACGCTGTTTTTTGGAGGTTATATATTTATGTCAAAAGGATATTCAAGTCTTGTCCGCAACATGCTGATCGTCGTGTTCGGTAATCTTGTATATGCGACTGGAGTAGTATTCTTCATTCTGCCGGGAGGTCTCATCACTGGAGGAACAACAGGTATTGCACTCGTTGTAAACCAGCTTACGGGACTTCAGATTTCACTTTTTGTAGGAATCTTTAACGTAATCATGTTCTCAGCAGGCGCCTTAATTCTCGGTAAGGAGTTCGCTCTGACAACACTTCTTAGTACCATCAGTTACCCGCTTCTTCTCGGAACTCTTCAGAAGGCGGTAGGCGATTTTGTACTTACAGACGACAAGCTTATATGTGCACTCTTCGGAGGTATGTGCATCGGATGCGCTCTTGCGATGATTATAAGACTTGGTGCGAGCACTGGCGGAATGGATATTCCACCACTTGTACTGAACAAGCTTTTCAGAGTTCCGGTATCTGTCAGCCTGTATGTGTTCGATTTTGCAATTCTTATCGGACAGATGGCATTCTCAGATAAGGAATCAAGTCTTTACGGAATTATCCTTGTTCTCGTTTACACACTTGCTCTCGATAAGCTTCTTGCAGCAGGAGAAAGCAGAACAAAGCTTGAGATCGTAAGCTCAAAGCCTGATGAAATCAGAAAGGCGATTATTGCCGGTGTCGACAGAGGTGTTACATTGCTTCACGGTAAGACAGGTTACCTCGGAATCGAGACAGACGTTATCTACACAGTAATTGCTCCAAGAGAGCTCTACAAGGTTGAGAAGCTCGTTCACGATACAGATCCGGACGCATTCATCGTTCTAAGCAAGGTGACAAGCGTTAAGGGTAAGGGTTTCAGTACAGATAAAGAGTACATAAACAAATAAACTGAATTGACAGGGTGTTGTGGTATAATAAATTGCATTATTGTGCAATGTGCTACAGCACCTATAGTTTTAAGGAGAATAATAATGGCAAGACATAGACAGGGAAGATTAAGCGAGGAGATCAAGAAGAGCATCAGTGCTTATCTTATCAACGGTATCAAGGATCCAAGACTTGCGAAGAGAATTATCACAATCAGCGCTGTAGAGGTGACAACTGACGGAAGCTATGCAACAGTTTTCATCACACCACTCGTACTTTCAGGCGAGGATAGACAGGCTGTTTACGATGAGGTGCTCGCAGGCTTTAACAAGGCTAAGGGACTTATCAGAAACAAGCTTTCACAGGATATCAAGATCAGATACACTCCTGAGCTTATTTTTAAGATCGACACATCTGAGGATTACGGAAGACATATTGATAAGATCCTCGATGAAATCAAAAACTAGAGAAGAGAAATGAACGAAAGAATTAAAGAAGCTGCGAAGCATGTCGCTTCAGCAGACACCATTTACATTTATGCACACGTGAATATGGACGGAGATGCGCTGGGGTCAACCTCAGCTCTTTGTCTTGCTCTAAGATCGATGGGCAAGAAGGCATATACAGTCATCTCCGAGGACGTCCCTCATTATCTCGATTTTCTTGAGAAGGGATGCTGTGTTGCCCCAGACGACGTTCCTGAGGAATACGACCTGGCAATGATGCTCGACTGCAGCAGCTACAGCAGAATCCCTAAGAGAGAGAATGCTTTTGACAGGGCGAAGATGAGAGGCTGCCTCGATCACCACGCTCTTGGGGCATCTAAGATTGACTTTGACTTCGAGTGTGTATGGCCTGATGCAGCAGCTACTGCCGAGCTTGTGTACACTCTTATCAAGGAGCTTGGCGTTACGATTGACCTTGATATTGCTTCATGCATCTGGAGTGCACTTGCAACGGATACGGGTAATTTCCAGCACAACTCAACTTCAGCTTATACGCATGAGATTGCTGCCGAGCTTCATAGAGTGGATGGATTTGACTCAAGTATCTTAAGCGCTCTTATATATCAGAGAAAATCTGTAAAGGCTCTCAGACTTGAAGCTAGAATGCTCAACGATATTAGCTTTTATGCCAACCACAGGGTTGCGATTGTAGCTGTAACTCAGGAGATGTTAGATGAGTTCGATTGTGAATACAGCGATGCCGATACTGTCGTAGAGACACTTCGTAAGCTCGAGCCGGTCGAAATTGCGGTTGTTCTTAAGCAGAACGGACCGGACAGCTTTAAGGCAAGTATGAGAGCAAGGTCTTACGCGAATGTTGCAGAGGTTGCGCTTAAGTATGGTGGCGGCGGACATATCAGAGCTGCTGGCTGCGCAATTGAGGGAGAACTTGAAGAGGTAAAGGAAGCACTCAGTCAGGATTTGATTGAGGCAGTTAGAAGATAAATGATTACTGACGGAATTATTAACGTAAACAAGCCTTCCGGGATGACATCACATGACGTGGTGTCAGTACTCAGAAGAAGGCTCAAGATAAAGAGAATCGGTCACACGGGAACTCTCGACCCAATGGCGACTGGAGTTTTGCCCGTGTGCATCGGAAGGGCAACGAGAATCATCGAGTACTACGAGGCTGATATGAAAAGCTACACGGCGGAGCTTAAACTCGGACTTAGAACTGACACTCTCGACATCACAGGAGAGGTTCTAGAGGAGAAACCATTTGATGATGTGACAGAGGATGCAATTTCTGAGGCTTCAAAGAGCTTCGATGGGTGGATTGAGCAGACACCTCCGATGTATTCGGCCCTTAAGGTAAACGGCAAGAAGCTGTATGAATATGCAAGAGAGGGCAAGGAAGTCGAGATAAAGTCCCGCAAGGTATTTCTTGAAGGAATGAGAGTTTACGACATTAATCTCGATGACGGATCTATGAAGCTCGACGTGACATGCTCGAAGGGTACATATATAAGGACTATTATCGATGATCTCGGGCAGATGCTCGGCTGTGGCGCGACTATGACAGCTCTTGTCAGGACCAAAAGTGGAGTTTTCACGCTTGAAGATTCCGCAGAGCTTGAGGATTTAAAGTCGATGAGTGATGATGCGATAGAAGCGGTTATGATTCAGCCTGATAAGACACTTGTTAATCTCGGTGCGATTGAGCTTCATCCGAAGAGATTTGTTCCATTCTGTAATGGAATGAGTACAAGAAGCACTGGATACAAAATCAAAGAGGAAGGTGTGCTTTCAGAATACAAAGTTTACAGTGAAGGAAAATTTGCGGGAATCGGCAGAATTCGCGAGGGCGAGCTGATTCCGGTAAAGGTGATAGGTAATGCAGGTAATTAACAGACATGAAGATATAAGGCTTGAAAGACCCTCTGTAGTGGCTCTCGGTAATTTTGATGGAGTTCACATCGGTCATAGGGTAATACTTGATGATGCCGTAAGAATTGCAAGAGAGAAGGATGCACTGGCTGTATGCTATACATTCTCGAATCATCCCCTGAACTTCTTCAAGTGCATGATCGGCAAGGAAGAGGAGTGCATCAAGCTTATTTGCACTGAGGAAGAGAAGCTTAAGATTCTAGAAGATATCGGCTTTGATGTTGTCATCAATATCCAGTTTGATGAGAGTATTATGAAGATGAGAGCTCATGACTTTGTTCATGAAATACTTCATGAAAGATGCAAATGCATCTGTGCATGTTGCGGCTTTAACTATACATTCGGTGTGAAGGCAGAGGGTAATGTTGATTACCTCAGAAGCGAGGGTAAGAAGCTTGGTATGGATGTCAGCATTCTTGAGCCTGTTACAATTGACGGAATGGTTGTAAGCTCGACAGAGATTCGAAGACTTCTCGCAGCCGGTGAGATGGAGATGGCTGACAAGATGCTTGGAAGACCATATACTCTTACTGGAATTGTAGGTCATGGAGAGCACCTTGGAACTAAGATCGGTTTTCCTACAATGAATTTCAACGCACCTACTACAATGGCGCTTCCTCCTAATGGAGTATATTTCACAAGAGCTGAGATCGATGGTAAGCTTTATCCTGCGATTACAAATATCGGATTTAAGCCGACTGTCGGAGGTAAATACAAGACAGTTGAGACCAATATGCTCGACTTCAGCGGGGATGTTTATGGAGAAGAAGTAAGGGTGCAGTTCCTGTATTTTGAACGTCCCGAGATGAAGTTCGGAAGCGTCGAAGAATTAAAAGAGATGATAGCAAAGAATGTACAGTCGGCTATTGACTATCACAGAGAGCATTTGTTATAATCTGAATGTTGTTTAATACTACCCAAGCTACAGATACTCGCTTCTCCAGCGGCATCGCAGCCTGGGCGAATTACAGAAAAGGAGAATAGAATTATGCTTACAGCAGAGAAGAAGCAGGAAATTATTAAGGAGTACGCTATCAAGGAAGGCGACACAGGTTCACCAGAGGTTCAGGTTGCAATTCTTACTTACAGAATCAACGACCTTAACGAGCACCTCAAGGAGCACCATAAGGACTTCCATTCAAGAAGAGGTCTTCTTAAGATGGTAGGTCAGAGAAGAAACCTTCTTAAGTACCTTAAGGAGACTGATATCGAGAGATACAGAAGCCTTATCGCAAGACTTGGTCTCAGAAAGTAATTTTCGGACAACAGAAGCGGAAGAGCTTGACTCTTTCCGCTTTTTTTGTATATTTCGCCATTGCTAGAGTATGAGAGAGTAAATTTATTTCAATTAACAGGAAGGAGTTGTTAATTAAAGATGGCAAGATTCACAGATTACAGAACATTTAAGACAGCACTCGGAGGCAGACTTCTCCAGTTCGAGATTGGAAAGGTGTGCGAGCAGGCTAACGGACAGGTTACAGTAAGATACGGTGATACTGTAGTAAACTGTACAGCTGTAGCTTCAAAGGAGCCTAAGCAGGATGTAGATTTCTTCCCGCTAAGCTGCAACTACGAGGAGAAGATGTATGCAGTTGGAAAGATTCCGGGTGGATATATCAAGAGAGAGGGTAAGGCAGGAGAGCACGCAACTCTTACTTCAAGACTTATCGACAGACCCCTAAGACCTCTGTTCCCTAAGGGATACAGAAACGATGTAGTAGTAACTTGTACTGCATGGTCTGTTGATCACGACTGCTCACCTGAGATTGCATCAGTTATCGGTTCATCAGTAGCTATCGCAATTTCAGACATTCCATGGGATGGTCCAACAGCAGGCGTTGTAGTAGGAAGAGTTGACGGAGACTTCGTTATCAACCCTACATATGAGCAGAGACAGGCTTCAGACATCAACCTCACTGTATGCGGTACAGAAGAGGCTATCATGATGGTTGAGGCAGGTGCTAAGGAAGTACCTGAAGATGAGATGCTCGACGCAATCATGTTCGGACATGAGGAGATTAAGAATATCTGCAGATTCATCAAGGAAATTGTTGCTGAGGTAGGCAAGGAGAAGCAGGAGTACAAGGTATTCAAGGCTGGTGAAGATGTAGATGCAGCTGTAAGAGCTTACTCAACAGAGAAGATGATCGATGCTATCAAGACTTTCGACAAGCTCGAGAGACTTGCTAACATGGAGGCAGTAGAGAAGGACGCACTTGAGCACTTCGCAGAGGAGTTCGAGGACAGACTTTCAGAGGTTGCAGATGTAACTTATGCAATCAAGAAGGAAGAGGTTAGAAAGATGATTCTTGACGAGGGGATCAGACCAGATAACCGTAAGCTTACTGAGATCAGACCTGTATGGTCAGAGACTTCATTCCTACCAAGAGCTCATGGTTCAGGACTCTTCAAGAGAGGCCAGACTCAGGCTCTTTCAGTAGCAACACTTGCTCCGCTGAGCGAGGCACAGAACCTCGACAGCATCGATATCGATGTTACAACTAAGAGATACATGCACCAGTACAACTTCCCTGGATACTCAACAGGAGAAGCTAAGGTTTCAAGAGCTCCAGGAAGAAGAGAGATTGGACACGGTGCGCTTGCAGAGAGAGCACTTCTTCCTGTAATTCCATCAGAGGAAGAGTTCCCATATGCAATCAGAGTCGTTTCTGAGATTCTCTCATCAAACGGTTCATCATCAATGGCATCAACTTGCGGTTCAACACTTGCACTTATGGACGCCGGAGTTCCTATCAAGAAGCCTGTATCAGGTATCGCAATGGGACTTATCGAGGGAATCAACGAGGACGGATCAAGCAGATTCGCAATCCTATCAGATATTCAGGGAATGGAAGACTTCCTTGGAGATATGGACTTTAAGGTAACAGGAACACCTGACGGTATCACTGCACTTCAGATGGATATCAAGGTTCATGGACTTTCAAGAGAGATTCTCAAGCTTGCACTTGAGCAGGCTAAGGTTGGTAGAGCAGAGATCCTTGAGAACATGCTCTGCGAGATCAGCGAGCCAAGAGCTGAGCTTTCACCATACGCTCCAAGATTCGTTTCAATGAGAATCGATCCAGACAAGATTAGACTTGTTATCGGACCAGGTGGTAAGACAATCAACAGAATCGTTGATGAGACTGGCGCTAAGATCGATATTTCAGAGGAGGATCCAGGTCTTATCTGCATTTATGCAGCAGACCAGACATCAGCAGATGCAGCTAAGAAGGAAATCGACCTCATCACTAAGGATGTAGAGGTTGGTGAGACTTACGAGGGAGAAGTTAAGAGAATCATGAACTTCGGTGCATTCATCGAGATTCTCCCAGGTAAGGAAGGCCTTCTTCACATCTCAAAGATGGCTAACCACAGAGTAGAGAAGGTTGAAGACGAGATGAACATTGGCGACAAGGTTACAGTTAAGGTTACTGAAATCGACAGCCAGAACAGAATCAACCTTTCAAGAAAAGAGCTCCTGAAGTAATTAGTGAAGTAATAACTTAAGAAGCACAATCAGACACAATCAGATTTGACACACACGGGACGCGACTTAGAGAAATCTAGGTCGTGTTCTTTTTTTGAACGTATTTTTGAGAAGTAAAAAACTTCTAACAAAAACACCCGGAATCAGCTACTGCTGTCCGGATGCTTCATAATTACCGATATTAATGATTGTCAGATTACTTACCGAGCTCAATCATTCTGTCGATAGGTCTCTTAGCATCTCTGATGAACTCATCTGAGATGATAATCTCCTCGCCGCCCTCACCAAGAACAGCGTTATAGATGTCATAGAGAGTAGTAATCTTCATGTTGTTGCATACGCATCTGTCTGAAAGAAGGTAGAACTTCTTATCTGGACACTTGAACTGAAGGTGCTGCACGATGCTGCTCTCAGTTCCAATGATGAACTCCTTAGCGTCGCTCTCCTCTGCATACTTCATGATTCCTGTTGTGCTTCCTACATAGTCAGCAAGCTCAGTAATCTCCATACGGCACTCAGGGTGAACAAGAATCTTAGCCTCTGGGTGCTTCTCCTTGGCAACTCTTACATCCTCAGTAGTGATGCTCATATGAGTTGGACAGCCGCCCATAAAGAACTTGAAGTTCTTCTCAGGAAGCTGCTTCTCAACCCAACCACCTAGATTGCAGTCAGGAATGAAAAGAATGTCCTTCTCAGGCATGTTCTTAAGGATCTTAACAGCTGATGAGGAAGTAACAACAACATCTACAGCAGTCTTAAGCTCAGAAGTTGTGTTGATGTATGCAACTGTCGCATAGCCAGGGTTCTCCTTCTGCATCTCAAGAACCATATCACGGTTCATCTGGTCAGCCATAACGCAACCAGCCATCTCGTTGGCCAAAATAACCTTCTTCTCTGGTGAGAGGATCTTAACTGTGTCGGCCATGAATCTTACGCCCGCCATGATTACGGTCTGCTGTGGTGCCTTCGCAGCCTCAACGCTAAGACCATATGAGTCTCCTACGTAATCTGCAACTTCCCAGATATCGTGGCTCTGGTAAGCGTGTGCAAGAATGCAGATGTCCTTCTCCTTCTTTAATTCAATAATTCTATCTTGTAATTCTCTTGTATTCATTAGATTAGTTTCCTTTCGAAATGTTCCCTTTATTATAGTAAGTGTATATATACATGTCAAGACAACAGTAAAGTATTTTATTTACAACTGTCTTGTCACCTGTATAATTATGTGCTATACTTCATCAACAGTAGACATAAACTGACCGCGTTTATAATTTTAGAGGATATATATAATACAAGGAAGAAGGACAAATCAATGAAAACTGAAGTATTAATCGTAGGAAGCGGATGTTCAGGCCTTTACTGCGCACTGCAGCTTCCAAGGGACAAGCAGGTTACTCTGATTACCAAGGCGGACCTTGAGAGCAACGACTCATATCTTGCTCAGGGAGGAATCTGTGTTCTTAAGGACGATAATGATTATGACAGCTTTTTCGAAGATACACTTAAGGCAGGTCACTATGAGAATGACCGTGAATCTGTAGATATCATGATCAGCTCATCACAGGAGGTAATCCATGACCTTCTTGATTATGGAGTTGATTTCGAGAGAGACGAGAATGGTGAGCTCGATTTCACAAGAGAGGGCGCCCACTCAGATAAGAGAATCCTGTTCCATGAGGATATTACAGGTAAGGAGATCACAAGCAAGCTGCTTGCTGAGGTTAAGAAGCTCTCTAACGTAAAGCTTATGGAGTTTACAACTATGGAGGATCTGATTACTGACGACAACACTTGCTACGGTGCTGTTATCCGTAAGAAGGACGGAACTCTTGAGACAATTATGGCTGATTGTACTGTGCTTGCTACAGGTGGAATCGGTGGAATCTATCGTCACTCGACTAATTTCCGTCATCTGACAGGAGACTCTCTTGCAATTGCAATCCGCCACGGAATTGAGCTTCAGAATATCAATTATGTTCAGATTCATCCTACAACTTTCTATACTAAGGATGACAAGACAAGAAGCTTCCTGATTTCAGAGTCTGTTCGTGGAGAGGGTGCTAAGCTTTATGATAAGAACATGGAGAGATTTGCAGACGAGCTTCTCCCAAGAGACCTTCTTTCACAGAAGATTTTCGAGCAGATGGAGAAGGATGGAACTGATTTCGTATGGGAGGATTTAAGACCTATCGGAAGAGAAGTTCTTGAGTCTCATTTCCCTAATATCGTACAGCACTGTAAGGATGCGGGCTACGATGTGTTCAGCGAGTGCATTCCTGTTGTTCCGGCACAGCACTACTTCATGGGTGGAATCAAGGTTGACCATGAGAGCAAGACTTCAATGAATCAGCTTTATGCAGTAGGAGAGACTGCCTGCAACGGAGTACACGGAAGAAACAGACTTGCAAGCAATTCACTTCTTGAGAGCCTTGTTTTCGCAAGAAGAGCTGCTAAGGATCTTACAGAGCACTACAGTGAGTTTAAGGAGAACGAGGAGCTTGTTAACAGCACAGATCTTACTAAGTATGCTGACAGAGAGACAATCGAGGCTGACAACATCCGTCTTGTAGCGGCTGCTATCGAGAAGGAGAACGGCACAGGCAAGCCTATCAAGTCTGAATACCGCCACGTATAAGCGGGATGACCGGACGGAATCTATACACTTTTGACCGAAGGAGAATACACATGTTTGATAGAATAACAATGGAGCTTAATGTAGATCCGCTTATCAGAGGAGCTCTTGCAGAGGATATTACAAGCGAGGACGTGTCAACTAACTGCATCATGCGTGATGCATGCCCAGGACAGGTTGAGCTTATCTGCAAGCAGGATGGAATCATCTGCGGACTTCAGGTTTTTGAGAGATCATTTACTCTGCTCGATCCTGAGACTGTTGTTACAACCTACGTTAAGGACGGAGATAGAGTAGAGAAGGGACAGAAGCTTGCTGATGTAAGAGGCGATATTCGTGTGCTTCTTTCAGGAGAGAGAACTGCCCTTAACTACCTTCAGAGAATGAGCGGTGTGGCAACACACACAAGACAGCTTGCTGACCTTCTTGAGGGAACAGGAATCAGACTTCTTGATACAAGAAAGACTACACCTAACAATCGTATTTTTGAGAAGTATGCTGTTAGAGTTGGCGGCGGCTGCAATCACAGATATAACCTTTCTGACGGAGTAATGCTTAAGGACAACCATATCGAGGCAGCAGGCGGAATCACTGAAGCAGTTAAGATGGCTAAGGAGTATGCACCTTTTGTCCGTAAGATCGAGGTTGAGGTTGAGACTCTTGAGATGACAAGAGAGGCTGTAGAGGCTGGAGCTGATATTATCATGCTCGATAATATGGATCGTGAGACTATGGCTGAGGCAATCAGAATCATCGGCGGCAGAGCTGAGGTTGAGATTTCAGGAAATGTGGATGAGAAGAAGGTTGAGATGATCCGTGATCTTAATGTTGATTACGTATCTAGTGGAGCACTTACTCACTCATCACCGATTATGGATCTTTCATTAAAGAATATGAGAAGAATATAGAGTTTTAGACCATTAAGATAGTATAATGAAAGAATAGGGGGTGAGTGAACACATTGAAAGCTACAGAAAGAAGAGCAACAATTATCGAGAGGTTACAGACTAGCAAGGAACCCCTATCCGGAGCTGCGCTGGCGCAGGAGCTGGGTGTAAGCAGACAGATAATTGTTCAGGATATTTCAATTCTCAGAGCTGCAGGCGACGAGATTCTATCTACAAACAGAGGATATGTACTACAGAGATCCGGAAGAATCAGCAGAGTGTTTAAGGTGATTCACTCAGAGGATGAGATTCGCAAGGAATTTTCAATTATTGTGGATTGCGGCGGTCGAATCCGGGATGAATTCGTATACCACAAGATATACGGAACAATGAGAGGAGAACTGAACATTCGCTCAAGACTTGATATCGATAAATATCTTCAGCAGATTCAGGAGGGCAAGTCAAAGCCTCTTATGAGTGCTACTTCAGGATATCATTACCATACTGTTACAGCGGACAGTGAAGAAATTCTCGATATGATTCAGGAGAAGCTTGACGAGAGTGGATTTCTGGCACCACTTCAGGATTACGAACCAGTTAATTTCTGGAGAGAAGAGAATATGTAGAATTAAAGTCAAATAAACAGCCTTCTGTGGGATAATCCACGGAAGGCTATTATATTGCTTATAAATATTACTCTTCGTCAAGAAGTGTTCTGATTGCATCAAGTGCGATATCAACCTCTTCCTCTGTGTTCCAGTAACCGAACGAGAATCGGATGGTTCCTGTAGGATAAGTTCCAAGAGACTTGTGAGCCGCAGGTGTGCAGTGAAGCCCAACTCTTGTCATGATTCCATACTCAGAGTCAAGGGCAAAAGCGATGGCTGCCGGATCGACATTCTGTGGCTGGATTGAAACAACTCCTGTACGTCCCTCAAGCTCCGTCTTTCCTGCGATTATGATGTCGCCTGATTCAACCATTGGCATCAGGCCATCGATAAATCTGCCTGTCAGCTTAAGTTCGTGATCTCTGATATTGTCTATACCTGTCTTGTTAATCCACTCAAGTGCTGCGTGAAGTCCAACGATTCCAGGAAGGTTCATTGTACCTGACTCAAAACGGTCAGGCATGAAATCAGGAATCTCCTCTGAATTACTGAGGCTTCCTGTACCTCCGGAGATAAGCGGTTCAATTTCGCTTATCATATCTTCCTTAAGAATAAAACCACCAATGCCCTGAGGTCCAAGCAGACTCTTGTGTCCTGTGAAGCATAGTGCATCGATATTCATCTCATTCATGTCGATTGGCATTACACCTGCAGTCTGAGCTACATCGGCAAAAAACTTAAGTCCGTGCGCCTTACAGAATTCTCCGACTTCCTTAAATGGCATTACTGTGCCGCATAGATTGCTTGCATGAAGCATTACAACTGCCTTGGTGTTAGGCTTAAGGAGTCCTTCCATCTTGTCAAGCTCAAGTTCACCCTTTCTGTTGCATGGGATTCTGTCGAATTTGATTCCCTGTTTCTCGAGCTGAACAAGTGGTCTCATAACAGCATTATGCTCCATTGAAGATGTGAGAACATGATCTCCAGGCTTAAGATAGCCCTTAAGAACGACGTTAAGGCTCTCTGTAATATTCTTTGTAAAAACAACGTTCTTGCAGTTCTCTGCTCCGAACATGTCTGCGAGCATCTGTCTTGTATCATATACAAGCTCTTCAAGGCTGAACGCTGAGCTGTATGTTCCTCTGTTGACATTTGCGCCGATGCTTGTCATATATTCATATACGGCATCTGAAACTTCCTTAGGCTTAGGAAATGTTGTAGCACCGTTGTCTAAATAAATTGATTTCATTGCTTAATACTCTCCTGTTTACAGTATTATATATTCTATGAAATATTCTAACATATATGAGTAAAAAAATTTATTACTATGGTATTTATTATCTCATTATCACATAAAACTAAGTTATAATAATATAATACCAATTATGAAAGGGACGGGTGAATGGTATGGCAGTAACATCAACCGAGATTGTGATCGGTAAAGATACAAGATATAACGTAACTCTTAGAGTGGATGCTACAGCAGGCAAGGGATTTTCCTGCTTTGTTTACGGTGGTGACAAGCCTCATGTTGGGGCGGTTGCGCTGCTGTCAAGAAGAGGTGAGGAGCAGCTTATAAAGCTTGATAAGGGATTAAGTGATCTCGACGAGGATGCGGCTCTTACTGTAGCAAGAATAATAAATGACAGCTTTGGAGAGGCTGTTTCATGTACTGCGGGAATAGAATTTAAGGATGCGACTGATAAGGATATCAAGCAGATGAGAATGAATTTTACTGCTGCAGCAAGACATTTTATTGGAACATACGAGAGATAGGAGCTTAATGTGAAGTGGATCAAGTATACAATTGAATCAAGTGTTGAAGCAGAGGATATCATAAGCTCGATGCTTATGGAACTAGGCGTTACAGGAGTTGAGATTGAAGACAGCATTCCGCTTTCAGATGAAGAGCTTGAAGCGATGTTTGTAGATCCTGATGCCAAGGAGCTGAGATCTGATGAAGTTCCTGATATCGAAGGCTCCAGAATCAGCTTCTATGTGAGAATTCCTGACGGTGAGGACGATAAGGTAGAAGAGCTTGAAAGCTCAAGCACTGTAGATGCTTCATATACAATCCATGACAGACTGTGGACAGAGGATGAAATTACGGAGCTTCTCGGCGTAATAAGAAGAGGACTCGACTCTATGTCAGCCTATGTTGATATTGGAGCAGGAAGAATTACGACTGATTATACAGAAGCCAGAGAATGGATTGACAAGTGGAAGGAATACTACAAGCCTCTTATTGCTGGTAATATACTTATAATCCCATATTGGGAAGAGATCCCAGAAGAACACAGGTCCGCGTGCGAGAGCGGTGAGCTTAAGATAGTAAAGCTCAATCCTGGTTCTGCATTCGGATCAGGAAGTCATGGAACTACAAGACTTTGTATCGATGGAATCAGAAAGTATATCAGGCCTGGTGACAAGCTTATCGATATCGGATCAGGAAGCGGAATCCTAGGACTCAGTGCCCTTAGAAATGGCGCCTCATATGTTCATTCTGTAGAGCTTGATCCTGCCTGCGAGCACATTATGGAGGAGAATCTCATACTTAACGATATTAATCCTGAGGACTTCAGGATTGAGATAGGTAATATTCTTGAGGATGATGATATGAGAGCAGCTGCGGGTTCTGATTTCGATATTCTTGTCGCAAACATACTTGCACCGGTTACAGCAACACTGGCAGGACCGGGTCAGGCCGATGCACTCGTTAGAAGAGGCGGATACTTCGTAACCTCGGGAATTGCGAAGATGAGGGAGCACGAAGTGCTCGATGCTTTTGCACGTAATCCTGAGTGGAAGGTTATCGACAGGAATGAGACAGATGAGTGGGTAGCTCTCGTGGCAGAAAGGGTGTAGCCTATGAAGAAAAATATGAGAATCGGTCTGATTATGGACGAGATGATGAGAAATCCATGCAGACTGTATGAATCAAAGTATTTCTGCGAGAAGTTTGGAATTGCCAAGTCGAGCCTTAGTGAAGATGTGAAGCTGATCAATGCTGTTCTTTGCGAGGATGGCACCGGCAGAATAGAGAGCACCTCAGGTGTAGGTGGTGGCATAAGATATATTCCGGATATCTGCGATGATGAGATTGTAAGGCTTCAGAATGATCTGATTACTAAGCTTTCAGATCCTGCGAGACTTCTTGGCGGCGGATTTCTGTACACTTCTGATATAATGTTCGACGGAAACCTTCTGAGAGATATGGCGAGAGTTTTTGTAAGAGAATTCTATGACAGGAAGGCTGACTATGTTGTAACCATTGAGACTAAGGGTATTCCGTTGGCAGCAAAGACGGCTGAGCTTCTTAATCTCCCTTTGGTTGTAATAAGAAGAGAGGCGAAGTACTCTGAAGGATCTACTGTCAGCATCAACTATTTTTCAGGATCGTCTGAGAGAATCCAGAAGATGTCTATTGCTAAGAGGTCGGTAAGGCCTGGAACGAAGGCCATTATCCTCGATGATTTCATGAGGGGCGGAGGAAGCCTTAAAGGAATTACTGAGATTCTTGGAGAGTTTGATGTCGAGGTTGTAGGTGTCGGAACGGCGCTTGCATCAAGGGAACCGGAGCGTAAGAAGGTTACTGATTACATCAATCTTGTCACTATTGATGAGGTTGATGAGGAGAATAAGACTATACATATCACAGCGAATGCCTTATAATAAAACGGCAGAAATTCAATCTGTGGAGGTTTTTTATGGTTGAAATTGATAATTACAAGAGAATTCACTGTCTTGGAATCGGTGGTATCGGCCTTAGCGCTGTAGCTGAGATTCTTAAGGATAATGGACATATAGTAAGTGGTTCTGATATCAAGCGCTCAGATGTTACTACACATCTTGAGAGCATCGGAATCAATGTGTTCTACAAGCACGAGGCATCTAACGTTGAAGGCGTTGATGCAATCGTATATTCAGCAGCCGTATCTGACGAGAACCCTGAGGTAGTAAGAGCAAGAGAGCTCGGAATACCTCTGTTCTCAAGAGCTGAGGTTCTTGGCATGCTTATGGAGAATTATTCTAACAGCATTGCTATCTGCGGAACTCACGGCAAGACTACAGTAACATCTATGACTTCACTTATCCTCAGGAATGCGAAGTTCAAGCCTACAATTCTTGTAGGTGGTAATCTTCCTGAGATCAACGGAAATGTTGAGATCGGATCTAACGATTATTTCGTTACTGAAGCATGTGAGTATATGGATAGTTTCCTGAATCTTAAGCCAAGCATCGGAGTTATTCTTAACATTGATTCAGACCACCTTGATTACTTCAAGGATATGGATCATATCGTAAGATCGTTTAGCAGCTTTGTTGAGAAGGTTGGACCTGACGGAACAATCGTGGCATACGGAGATAATCCTTTTGTCAAAGAGATTCTCAAGAATCATGACAACAAGATTACTTACGGATATAGTGAGACTAATGATTATTACGCTGACAACATCGAGTTTGATGACAGAGGATTTCCGAAGTACGACATCGTAAGCGGCGGGGAGAAGCTTGCAGAGGTTAAGCTTGCAGTTCCTGGAGAGCACAATGTGCTTAATTCAATGGCTGCATTTGCTACAGCTAAGCATCTCGGCGTTGATACTGATGTTATTGTCTCAACACTTGCAGCATTTGGTGGTACTCACAGAAGATTTGATTACACTGGTGTGACCGAGAACTGTGTTAAGGTCATTGATGACTACGCACATCATCCTACAGAGGTTAGAGCTACTCTTTCAGCAGCTCGCAATGTTAAGCACAATAAACTGTGGGTTGTTTTCCAACCACATACATACACAAGAACTAAGGCTTTATTTGGTGACTTTGTAGAGTGCTTCGAGGATACAGATGTACTTATTCTGACAGATATTTTTGCAGCAAGAGAGAAGGATATTTACAATATTTCATCAGAGAAGCTGTATAATGCAATGAAGGAGAAGCATCCGGAGAGAGAGGTCCACTACATCGGAGACTTCTATGAGATTGCAGAGTATATTGAGAAGAATGCCGAGCGTGATGATATTGTAATCACAATGGGCGCAGGAGACGTTTATAAGATCGGAGAGCTCCTTGTTAAGTAGACAAGGACTCACGACAACTTATATATATATTACAGGTTAGCAGGAATTAAGAGGATTAGGGAGGATAATACCAATGGCAGCTGATTTCAGTAATTTCAAACTTTTTACATGCAATTCCAATGTGGCACTTGCTCAGGAGATTGCGGACATTCTCGGAGTAGAGCTTGGTAAGGCTGACGTAAAGAAGTTCAGTGACGGAGAGGTAAGTGTAAGCATCTGGGAGACAGTAAGAGGAAAGGACTGTTATATCATTCAGTCAACTAATGATCCTGTTAATGATAATCTCATGGAGCTTCTTATCATGATCGACGCTCTTAAGAGGGCATCTGCACACAGCGTAACTGCAGTAATCCCTTACTATGGATATGCTCGTCAGGACAGAAAGGCAAAGTCAAGAGATCCTATCACTTCAAAGCTTGTTGCTAACATGCTCGTTGCTGCAGGCGTTAACAGAGTTGTTACAATGGATCTTCATGCTGCTCAGATTCAGGGATACTTCGACATTCCTGTAGATCACATGATCGGACAGCCACTCCTCACAGAGTACTTCAGACAGAAGAATCTTGAGGATCTTGTAATCGTTTCACCTGACCACGGTTCAGTAACAAGAGCAAGAAACATGGCTAAGCCTCTCAATGCACCTATTGCTATCATCGATAAGAGAAGACCTGAGGCAAACAAGAGCGTTATCATGAACGTTATTGGAGACGTTAAGGGTAAGAATTGCGTAATCGTAGACGACATGATTGATACTGCAGGAACAATCTGCAATGCTGCACAGGCTCTTATGGATCTTGGTGCTAAGGGTGTATACGGAGCAACAACACATGCTGTTCTTTCAGGCCCTGCTATTGAGAGAATTAAGGACAGTGCTTTCAAGGAGGTTGTACTTCTTAACACAATTGCTCTTCCAGAGGAGAAGCAGTGCGATAAGTTCACTACACTTTCAGTAGGACCTGTTTTCGCTGAGACTATCAAGAGAATTCACACTAACGTGGCAATCAGCGATATGTTCGACGTAAATAAGTAAGATTTATGCAACGGACCCTTTAGGGTCCGTTGCAACTGTATATAAGGAGAATAATATATGTATCTTATAGCAGGCCTGGGTAATCCGGGAAGCAAGTACGAGAATACAAGACACAATATGGGTTTCAAGACAATTGATGCTATTGCAGACATGCTTGGAACAGAAGTTAAGAGAGGCAAGTTTCAGGGACTCATCGGAGAGGCTAAGATTGGAACAGAGAAGGTTCTTCTTCTCAAGCCTCAGACATATATGAATCTTAGCGGCAACTCTGTAAGAGAAGCTGCAATGTATTATGATATTCCTCGTGAGAATCTTATCGTTATTTATGACGATATGGATATTCCTGTGACCTCTATCAGAATCAGGAAGTCAGGAGGCCCTGGAACTCACAACGGAATGAAGTCTGTTGTAAGTCAGCTAGGAATCAAGGATTTTCCAAGAATCAGAGTCGGCGTTGGTGCCGAGAAGCATGATGGAGATATTATAAATCATGTAATCGGTAAGGTTTCAGGAAGTGAGATGGCACTTCTTGATCAGTCATGCAAGGCTGCTGCAGAGGCAGCTATAGACATTGTCAAGCTTGGAATCGACAATGCAATGAACAAACACAATGGAAAGCAGCCCGGAGATAAATAATGTTAACTAACTATACGGGAGTCAGCGGAAGCAGAATTGCGTATTTTGCTGCAGCTGAGCTTAAACAACACAAGAAAGCATTAATAGTGGTCTCCTCTGAGCGTGTAGCTAAGCGACTCAGAGATGACCTCGCTTTTTTTGTGCCGGAAGCAGAATTTAGCATCATGCCTGAGGAGGATGATGTAAAGGTTGTATATGAAGCAAGGGATAAGAGCAGACTTGCAGACAGAATTAAGGGAATAGAGGCTCTTCTGTCACAGCGTGATGAGATAAGAGCTGTAATTGCACCGGTATCGGCAGTCCTCAGGAGAACATGTCCTCCTGCAAGAATGCTTAAATCTGTGTTCAGAATCAGCACAGGCGATGTCGTTGATCCTTCAGATGTCAGAAATAGACTTGTAGAGAGCGGATACAAGGCAGTATCAGTCTGTGAATCAGCCGGAGAATTCTCAGCACGAGGCGGAATCATAGATATTTTTGCCCCTGCGATGGAATACCCTGTAAGAATCGAATTCTGGGGCGATGAGGTCGACTCGATAAGATCCTTTGAGCCCGACTCTCAGAGATCAATTGAGAATCTTAAATATGCCGACATTACACCAGCTGCAGAATTTATCCCAACTGATGATGAAATTAAGAAGGCTTCGAAGAAGCTTAAGGATAACAGACTTAAAGAAATCTTCGAGAGCAGATCCGATGTTCAGATTTATTCTGAATTCATCGAGCTTTTTGATATAGATAAAACTTTTCTGTACGATTACGCAGCAGATTCGATGATTCTCGTCTGCGATCAGGACAGAATAATTGAGACGGTGCCAGAATATCAGAATATTGAGGATTTCTACCCGGTATATAAGATGAACACCGTGCTCTACACACCATTTCCAGAGAACGTGAAGGGGTCAGAGCGGCTTGACCACGTTTTCAATGTAAGATGCAGACAGGTTGCTGCATTCAACGGACAGATGGATCTTCTGGTCAAAGAGATTGAGCTTCTTGACCGCGACGGATTTCGTATTGAGATTGTAAGCTCTCAAACTGAGAAGAATGAGCGAATCAAGGAGTATCTTGATGTTGCGGAATGCCATGTTCCGGTGACATATTCCGTGGGTCAGCTGAGCTCCGGAATGATATTCGATGATTATAAGCTCTGTTATATTGCTGAGACCGATATTTTTCCGAACAACAGGAAGACTTCGAGAAAGAAAAAGAAAGCAGCTCCTTCAATCTCATTCTCCGATCTTCACGAGGGCGATTATGTTGTACATGAGGTACACGGAATCGGTAAATTCTGTGGCATCAAGAGTATGACGACAGATGGTATGACAAGAGACTATCTTATGATCAAATATGCCGGAACTGACGTTTTATATATTCCTACTGAGCAGCTTGATATTATTCAGAAGTATATCGGAAGCAAGGGTGAGGCCCCGAGTCTCTCAAGACTATCAGGTGGAAGTTGGAAGAAGACTCGTGACAGAGTCCGTAAGGCTGTTATGGAGATTGCGGAGGATCTCGTCAAGCTATATGCCCAGAGAGAGGCTGCTGGCGGCTATGCATTCCCTAAGGACAGTCTATGGCAGAGAGAGTTCGAAGAGGAATTCCCATATACAGAAACAGATGATCAGCTTAGATCTATTGAGGAAATCAAGAAAGATATGGAGAAGCCTATAGCGATGGATAGACTCCTTTGCGGAGATGTAGGCTTCGGTAAGACTGAGGTTGCAGCAAGAGCAATCTTCAAGTGCATTTCAGAAGGTAAGCAGGCAGCATTTCTTGCACCAACAACGCTTCTTGTAAATCAGCACTATCACAATATTCTCGAAAGATTCGGAAGTTATCCGTTTGAGATAAGAATGCTTTCAAGATTCAAGACGGAGGCTGAACAGAATAAGACGATAAAGCAGCTTAAGGAAGGCACGGTGGACCTTGTTATCGGAACGCACAGACTTTTGTCAGATGATGTAGAATTCAAGGATCTCGGACTTGTAATAATCGATGAGGAGCAGAGATTTGGCGTTAAGCACAAGGAGAAGCTGAAGAAGCTTAAGAATAGCGTTGACGTTCTTACACTTTCTGCTACTCCGATTCCGAGAACCTTAAATATGTCGCTTACAGGAATCAAGGATATAAGTACAATCAATGAGCCGCCAGGAGACAGGTACCCGGTTCAGACATTTGTGACTCCTGAGGATGATGAGCTTCTAAGAACTGTAATCACAAGAGAGCTTGCCAGAGGCGGACAGGCTTATGTTGTAAGTAACAGGGTTAAAGGCATCAGACAGATTGCTGAGAGAATCGAGGATCTTGTCCCAGAAGCTGTTGTGTCGGTCGGACACGGCAGGATGTCAGAGCACGAGCTTGAGAATACGATGCTTGATTTTGTTGAGGGTAGAAGCAATGTGCTTGTTGCGACGACTATTATTGAGAATGGAATCGATATCGCAAACGCGAACACTATGATAGTACTTAATGCCGATCAGCTCGGACTGTCTCAGCTGTATCAGCTTAGGGGAAGAGTAGGAAGATCAAACAGAATTGCGTATGCATATCTGACATATAAGCCGCAGAAGGTTCTTACCGATATCGCGCGCAAAAGACTCGCAGCTATCCGTGAATTCACCGAGTATGGAGCTGGCTTTAAAATTGCGATGCGAGATCTCGAGCTTCGCGGTGCCGGAAATATCTTAGGCGAAGCACAGAGCGGACACATTGAGGGCATCGGATACGAGCTTTACTGCAAGGAAATCGACAGAGCTGTACGAAAACTCAAGGGTGAGGATATCATTGAATCAACTGCTGATATCGAAATTGAAATCAACGAACCTGCTAATATTCCATCTTCATTTATTGAAGATCAGACTCTTAAGCTCCAGGCTTATAAGAAGATTGCAGGAATCACATGTGAGGAAGATGCAGAGGATCTCATTGAGGAACTTATTGACAGATTCGGAGATATTCCTGAAGAGACAATTAATCTCATCAAGATATCAGAAATCAGAGCTCTTGCAGGAAGACTTGGCATCGAATCACTTGACCAACAGAAGAACAGAACAGTTATTACCTGCGGAGATAGCGGAAGAATCACTCCATTTATGGTTATTATGGCCAAGGACGAATTCAAGGATGAGCTTACAATACTTTCAGGCGTCAGAACAGGACTTAGCCTGTTCACCGGCGGTAAGGACAGATTGTCTAAGCTGCATCAGCTTATGAGAACACTCTATCGAAGCAGCATATATGAGCAATCTTCACAAAAATAACAGCTCGCTGTATTATAATTACAACGCTTATAAACAGGAGGAATGTCATGCTTTTTGAAAAAATCGGCATTATCGATGAGAATTTTGATTATCAGGAGGATATGTATGTAGGTATCTCTGGTAATCTCATCACATATATCGGCAAGGAAGCACCATCCGATGAACTAAAGGAGCATTATTACGAGACATATGATGGCAGAGGCAAGGTTCTTATGCCTGGTTTTGTCAATGCTCACGGTCATTCACCAATGTCTCTTATGAGAGGCTATGGAGAGAATCTTCCACTAGACAGATGGCTTAATGAACTCGTATTCCCATTTGAGGATAAGCTATATCCTGATGCTGTATTTAATGGAACTCTCCTCACAATGGCAGAGTCAATCAGATACGGAATCACTTCAACCAGTGATATGTACTTCTGGATTGATGATATCGTAAGAGCTGTAACAACAAGTGGAGCTAAGGCCAATATTTCGAGATCTGTTACACACTTCGGTGGCGATATCAGCGAAAGTGCTGGTTTCCGTGAGGCTGAGGAGTCAATTCTTATGTACCACGGCTTCGATGAGGGTAGAATCCTCATGGATACAAGTATCCATGCTGAGTACACTAATAACGATGACAGCGTAAGAGCACTTGTTGATCAGAGTAAGAGACATGACCTGATTATGCATGTTCACGTATCAGAAACAGAGAAGGAAGTACGCGAGTGCAAGGAGCGAAGAAACGGAATGTCTCCGGTAGAGTACTTTGATTCTTTTGGCATGTTCGATCAGCCTGTACTTGCGGCTCACTGCGTATGGCTTAGCGATAACGACAGAGAGATTCTTAAGAGAAATAATGTTACAGTTGCAAGCAATCCAATCAGCAACCTGAAGCTTGTCAGCGGAATCTGTGATGTAAAGTCACTTAAAGAAGTCGGCATCCCGGTAGCTATCGGAACAGACAGCTCAACAAGCAACAACAGCCTTGATTTCTTCGAAGAGATGAAGACTTTTGCACTCCTAGCTAAATACAGAAGTGGCGACCCGTCATTCCTCACTCCGAAGGAGGTTCTCTATTCGGCTACAAGAGCTGGCGCGATCGCACAGGGAAGAAAGACATCCGGTCTTGTTAAGGAGGGCTACAGAGCTGATCTTATTGTTGTGGACACAGATGTACCTAACATGCAGCCAGTGCATAACATGGTTAACAATCTTGTGTATTCAGCGTGTGGCAAGGACGTTGTGCTTACAATGGTTGACGGTAAGGTTCTCTATCGTGATGGAGAATACAAGACTATCGACATTGAGAAAGTTATTGCTGATACAAATGCTGCAAAGAACAAGATTCTTGCAAGCCTATAGGATATTACAGACAAAGGAATTTATAGATGAACGAAAACAAACCGCAGGTTAACGCATCAGAGCTTACGGGTGCGAGAATAATCAAGGGAGCAACGATACTTGCTGTCGCAGGATTGATAAGTAAGGTGTTTGGAGCATTCTTCAGAATACCACTTACCAATCTGATCGGCGCAGAGGGAATGTCATTCTACGGAGTTGCATACCCTGTTTACTCGTTCTTCCTTATTCTTGCTACAGCGGGAATCCCTGTTGCAATCTCAAGGATGGTTTCAGAGAGAACCGCAATAGGTGATTACAGAAACGCACACAAATCATACAAGGTTTCATTTGCGCTTATGTTTGCAATTGGAATCGTATCTTTTGCGATATGCTTCTTTGGAGCAGACGTTATTGCAACAAAGATGGGTAATCCAGGTGCCAAAGCTTCGCTTATGGCTATTGCACCAGCACTTCTTCTTGCGCCTATAGTTTCATCATTCAGAGGATACTTCCAGGGTCAGCAGAATATGATGCCTACAGCAGTTTCTGAGGTATCAGAGCAGATGCTGAGAGTTGTTGTCGGACTTGTTCTCGCATTCGCACTCGTTAAGGTAAGTCTTGAATATGCATCAGCCGGAGCAACATTCGGTGCGTCAGCTGGACTGGTCGCTTCGCTTCTTGTGCTTTCATTCATTTACATCAGAAACAGAAAGAAGAGAGAAGCACTCCTCGCAAAGTCTATTGAACGAACAGAATCCAACGGAAGTCTCCTCAAGGAGCTTTTTAGAATATCAATTCCTATTACAATCGGTTCAACTATCATGCCGCTTATGATGATTATCGATTCAATGATCATCATGAACAGACTACAGGCGACAGGATGGTCTTATTCCAATGCCAAAACTCTTTACGGCCTCATCAGCGGATTCTGTGATCCCCTGATTGGTTTCCCTGGAGTTTTCATTGACGCAATCTGCATCAGCCTTATGCCTGCTGTAACTGCGGCGTACACGCTGAAGATTAAGAAGGATCTTGACAAGAGCATTCAGTCAAGCATGAAGCTTATGATGATTGTAGCTTTCCCGTGCGCAATGGGTCTTATTGCGCTTGCTAAGCCAATCCTGACAATGCTTTACCCAATGCAGATGGAAGAGGCAATTATGGCAGTTCCTAACCTCCAGATTCTTTCACTGAGCGTAATCACACTTTCCCTTATGAGAGTTCTGTCGAGTGCGCTTCAGGGAATAGGCAGGATGGTACTTCCTGTAGTGAACCTCTTCATCGGTTCTATTGTCAAAATCATCGTGTCATACGCACTTGTAGGTATTCCGTCTCTTAACATCAACGGAGCGGCTATAGGAAGTGTTTCAGCATACCTTGTTGCAGGTATTCTCAATTACATTGCAATCAGAAAGTATGCAGGTACACATATCAATGTATTTAAGACATTCACAGGACCATTGGTTTCAACACTTATTATGGGTGCTGCAACAGTAGGTTCATACAAGCTCTTCTATATGGTGATTGGCAAGAACTCTCTTGCTACACTTCTTTCAATCATTATTGCGGTTATCGTATATGCAGTAGCTGTATTTGTAACAAAGACAATGGATAGAGAAGATGTTCTCAAGCTTCCTAAGGGAGAGCTTCTTGTAAAGCTTACTGATAAAGTGGGCTTCACAAGAGAAGAGTACAAACCAAAGCATTAATAGAGATTTGCTGAAATGAACAGAAAAGATTTTACGGAATACCTAGCTAAGCAGAACGGTTGGACCAGATCAGAGGCTGAGTATTATCTGATGGCTGTGCTGATGGGGATAGAGAGTGTTCTTGCAGAGGGCGAGACCGTTCAGCTGACAGGCTTCGGTACATTTGAAACTAAACAAAGAAAGGCGAGACAGGGACGCAATCCGCACAATCCTGAAGAAACTTTTGAAGTGCCAGAGAAATCAGCACCAGTTTTCAGGGCGGGTAAGAACCTGAAACGAGCGGTAGAATAATGAGACTAGACAAGTATCTTAAGAATTCAAGAATCATCAAGAGACGTACAGTAGCTAAGGATGCATGTGAGCAGGGTAGAGTCGAGGTAAACGGCAAGATAGCCAAGCCGGGCCTTGAGATTAAGGTTGGCGACGTAATTAAGATTACATTCGGTACCAATGAGCTGTGCGTACGAGCTGTAGCACTTACTGAATCCTGTAAGAAGGATGATGCTGCAGGTATGTATGAAGTAATAGAATAATAATCGTAGTAATATATACAGAGCTTCACGTGTTCGCGTGGGGCTTTTTTATTTATTTCGAGATTCATAGCTGTGGACGAATGTCAAGCAAAATCGTTCGACAAATTTTGGCGAACGATAAAAGGTTACAACATAGTCTTATTTATGTATTATTAGAATGAGTCTAGACACAAAATTAATGCAGCTGCTTTAAATCTTATGAAAACACTAATTATCTTATGGGTATGGAGGATTATTATGTATTGGAATAACAGGATTGGTGCATTTGGAGGATATAGAGCGCACGGACATGATGGAATGAAGAAACCCGATGCAATTTCAATAATGAGTAATACAAGATGTGCAAAGGTGCCAATTGATGATATCGAAGCAATTGAACAGGATGGAAGAAGACTTCACATCATAACAGGCATGGATGATTATATATGTTATGAGAGGATTGATAAGGTTGCACCACTGCTAATAAACAGAAATTTCTATAGAGCTATGAATAGTATCATAGTCAACTTCGATAGAGTCAAAGAGGTAACTTCTCAGGAAGTGCTTTTCGTATCAGGACAATCAATGGCAATGGGCAAGAATAACCTTAGTAAGCTCAGGAAGGCATACAGGTCATTTCTTCAAGGTGAAGCTGAGTACAGCAATACTGTACTTTACCAAGCTGTTGCAGAGAAGAAAGAACCTCTCAGGGTGTACAAGGATGAAGAAGCTTAGACCTGCAATACAAATGATATAAATAAATAATAAAAACATTAAAGAAATTATTAAAAATATGTTGACATGAATGCTCAAAAGCGGTATTATTGACAAGCTATCACTTAAGCGACTTGAACAGCCGCAAAAGTGTAGCGAAAAATAATAGCAAAAAGTTGTTGACAAACACTTTTGTAAATGCTATTATAAATGAGCTGTCGCAAGACAGCAGAACCTTGAAAACTTCATAGTGTAGAAACTAGTCTAAGAGATGAAGCGGCT